>JAOPYQ010000009.1 GCA_025964555.1 Thermoleophilia bacterium
TTGGTCGGCGCTATCGGAAGCCCGGGATGAAACGCCGCACGGATCGTGAAATTCGTTCGCGAGATACGAGCGATTGCGCAGAAACACGGATACACTCTTGGGGCATCACAGAAACACGAATGCCCCCCGCCTCTCGCTGGTAGCGCACCTCTCGAAAGCGGCTTCGCCCTACCTGGCGGAGAGAAAGGAGGCAAGTCACATGGACCCGATTCTTCACGTCCTGGCCATGCTGATCGTGCTACGTCTGCTTACGAAGTAAGCCGACGCATGTAATGCCGGCGCGCCCGTCCTGTGTCAGCAGGGCGGGCGTTGTCCGTGTTGTACGCGTAGCGTATACCCATTAGTCGACGTAGGCGAGACGGATGGTGAGGGTAGGCCACGAACGTGGCCTCGGCCGGGGGGTGGTGATTCACGCGGCCAACTGAGCTTAGCGTTGGCGCGAGCCGCGCCGGCGCGGGCCTTCTCGAGGAATTGGTCTGCCAGCTCGTTGTCGCGAGCAAGGGCCTGCTCAGCGTCGCTTGCTGCGGTCGGAACCAAGGCGGCGATGGTCCCGACGATGTCGTCGATCGCTCGTGGAGCAAGTGTGGCCCCCAAATCGCAAGGTGGCCCGGATCGACACTGACGCTGTTGCCATCTTCGTGGCGCTCCGCGGGACGAAAGACCCAGCTCACGTCTCGGCCGGGCAGCTGCTCGGATTCGAGCAGAGCCTCAAGCGCTCGCACCTGTCGCGAGTCAAGGTACGACGGCGCGCGGTAGGTGTAATCGTTGTCTAACGCACCGTCCCGCCATGGGTCAGCACTCCGTTACCGGGACGGTGACGGAGTGCGTCAGCTCCGATCGAGCGGCCCGACCGCGCGTGCGCCAGCGAACGCCGGACAAGGGTCACGGGTTCGCTCCGTCCCAGACCTGCCGAGATCGCGGGGCCTCGTCACCAGACGGGCCCGAGCTCGACCGAGATCCAGCCGACTGGCCACAGGTATGCCGGGTCATAGCCGGCCGTCGAGTTGGTCGTAGAAATGGGCGTAGAAACCGGCTCTACGCCCTCCCTCCACATCGTGCCTGCAAATGATCATGTTTTCGCCCCTTCCTGACCCTTGACCCCTCCCCCCCTACGACTGGAAGGGGTCAAGGGTCAGGAAGGGTTGGTGGGGGGTTGTCAGATGTGGAGGGAGGGTGGAAGTTGGAAGTACCCCAAGAGGTGATGTGGATGGGGTGGAAGGTAGTTGAGAGAAGATGAAAAAAGATAGAGAGCGAGCTGGCGCCGTGACGCGACGCAAGCGATCGTTGACGGAGCGCGATGTCGAGATCCTGCGATGGATCAGTCGAGTGCGGTTCGCGACGAGCGAGCAGGTGATGGCTCGATTCGAACTGCATCCGAAGAAGGCATACGAGCGACTTGCGGTGCTCGGATCGCTCGGGCTCGTCAAGCGCGTGGCGATGCTGCACAACCAGCCAGGCGCGCACCACGTGACCCGGGCCGGGATGCGGATGCTCGGCGTGGGCGACATGCCGGTGCCGACCGTGAGCCTGCAGAGCTTCCTGCACGATCAGGCGGTCGTGTGGGAGCAGATCAGTCTTGAAGGGTCGGGCGCCGAGGTGCTCACCGAGCGCGAGATGCGCGCCAGTGAGCGAACGCTCGACGAGCGCTATGCGATCCAGATTCCAGTGGAGCTGTCGACCGGTACGGCGACGCACCGACCCGACCTCGCGTTTCGCGTCAACGCCAGAAGTCGTTGGCACGCCGTGGAGGTTGAGCTCGCGGCCAAGAGCGAAGCTCGGCTCATCGCGATCCTCGGCGCCTACGCCATCGACCCGAGCTACGCATCAGTTGTCTACTGCGTGGCGGATGTTCGTCTCATCGATCGCGTCCGTGGCGCCGGTACCAAGGCCGGCATCAGTGATCGCCTCAAGGTGGTCGTCGCGCAGGAACGCGCCGCCGCCTAACAAGCCACCTCGACCAGATCGACCACGACGCCTCCCCCGGCGTCCGATCGCCCCTGCCCAGTACCCCACCCCGTCGAGGTGACGATGAGTCCTGCCCACACACCTGCGCCTGCGCACAAGCGTGCCCGCTTCGATCTTGGACGCCGCGTCGGATTTGATCCCCGCATCGTTCGCCTCACCGAACAGGAGCTGATGCACCACACCCTCGTGCTGGGGACGACGGGATCTGGCAAGACCACTGCGTCGCTCACGATCCTGTGCCAGGCGGTGCTCGCCGGATGGGGGGTCGTGCTGATCGATCTCAAGGGCGATCCCGACAACACCGCGGTGCTCGCTGGAGCCGCAGCCGACGTTGGCATGCCCTACTCGCAGTTCTCGTTCACTCCGGGCGAGCGCTGCGATGGATGGTCGCCGCTCACGGCTGGAGATCCCGCAGCTCGCATGAGCAAGGTGATCTGCCTGTCGCAGTGGACCGAGCCCTACTACCAGTCCGCTTGCGAACGATTCGCACAGCTCGCATTCGTGCTGCTGGAACGACGCGGCATCGAGCCCACGTTCGAGGAGCTGGTCGGGCTGCTCGACGACCCGTCGCGCATGAGCAGCTACGCGAACATCCTCGGCGCGGGTGAGCGTCCTCGCGTCAACGCGTACCTGACCCGCCTGCTGAGCGACCGCGGGCAGCTGAGTGCTCTGAGCGGCCTCGCCGCTCGAATCGGCACGCTCACGGACCTCGGCGGTCCGCTTCGAACCACCCGAAGGCGCGCCGACCTGGACCTTGAGCGAATCTCCGAGCACGGCGGCGTTGCGTGCTTCAGCCTCAACAGCGCACGAAGCGCGGTCACGGCCGCGCAGATCGGCTCGCTCGCGGTGCTTGACGTCCAGTCGATGGTCGCCAAGCGCATCGCAACCGGCTCCATCACCCGACCCGTGATCGTGTGCATCGACGAGTTCTCAGCACTCGACGCCGATCACCTCCTGGGCCTCTTCGCTCGAGCACGATCGAGCCGTGTCTCGATGATGGTCGCGACACAAGAGCTCGCCGACCTCGCGCGGGTGCGCGAGGGCTTTGCCGACCAGATCATCGGGCTCGCCAACAACAAGCTGATCATGCGCCAGGAGGTCGGTACCAGCGCCGAGACGCTCGCGAAGCTGATCGGCACCACGACCGGCACCAAGCAAACGCGCCAGCGCATCACCGGCACCCTCACCACCACCAACACCGGCGTGGTGAGCGAACGCGACGTCGAATCTTTCATCGTCCACCCCAACGTCTTTCGCCGACTGAGAACCGGCGAAGCGGTGCTGCTTCGCAAGGACCCATTCCGCGTCGACCGCATCAAGGTCGCCCCCCGACTGAGCGAGCCGGACGTCGACTCCACGATCGCCACGGTCAGCGAGTCCTCGCCCATACCGATCGCCATTGCGCCCACCGAGCCAGAGCCGGAGTCGATCAGCGTCGAGGACCTCGACCGCCTGTTCCACGGCCGCACGCTCTAGCCCTCCCCCGGCTCGCGCCCACTCCCACCCAATGCCGTGCAACGCACGGTACGACCACCCCTGCTCAAAAAAGGAGATCACCCATGCCCTACGCACCATCCAAGGCCATTCACGCCGGCGCCGCCGTATTGCTCGGCGCCACCATGCTCCTGCTGCTTGCGGCGCCTGCCGCGCACGCCGCGGGTGGCACGGAGATCGGCGCCAACCTTGGCAACCTGCTCGCCACGTGGGCTCGCAGTCTCTTCAGCGGCGTCGTCGCACTGGTCAGTGTGGTGTTCTTGGTTAACCGGCGCTACAACGACCTGGCGTTGTTTGTCGCGGCGAGCGTGCTCGTGGGCGGATTGATCTTCTCGGCGAGTACCGTTGCGAACGTCATCCGTGCCATCTGGACGACCCTGGGAGCGTGACGCGATGCAGATCCGCTCCTTCGCTCGCGCCTTCCCGACCGATCGGCGCATCTACCGCATCGACCGGTGGGCCATCCCCATCCCCGGCGGACTGCCGCTAGCAGCCTCGGCCTGGTTCCTCGCGCTCGCGATCGCAGTGTGGGCCCTTGGACAGCTCCCCGGGGTCGGCCGGCTCGTTGACGTCGTGGGTTGGCCGGCAGCGGTGATCGTGGCGCCCGGAGCAGGAGCGCTGGCGCTCACGCGCCGCTGCGACGACGGTCGCACCCTCCCCCAGCTTGCGATGCATCGCGGCGGGTTCGAGCTGCGCGCGATCTGCGCACGTGACGCGAAGCCGACCGCCATTCCTCGGACGATCCGCGTCGCCGCCGACGTGTCGCTTCCTGGCCGCGTGCTCGTACACGGCCCGGGTCGGATCACTCTCCCGACATGGACGCACCCGCAGCTCGCGCGTCGCGGACTCGTGGTGCTGCGTCCCGTGGCAACGGATGCTCGAGCGACCGCAACCGTACTGCAGCTCGCGATCGGCGAGATGATCGAGGCGCGCGCATGACGGCGCCGTTCATCCTTGGCAACGTACTGCTTGATGCCCGCGGCGAAGCGTGGGGCGTCTATCGCGTGCCGACGGTCAGCTACCCGCTGCTGGCGGTGACGCTCAAGCAACAGCTGTTCGGTCGCCTGGCCGCCTTCGCGCATGGCGCGCACGGCGACATCACGATCTGGCGCGTCACCCGGCTAGCTCCAGACGCGGCGGGCGATCGGCATGCCGATCGCGGTGTGGAGTGCTACGCCGCGATCCGTCTCGATGCGGAACGGACGGGTGGGATGCTGGGCCGCATCTTGCGTTCCCCACGGGCGGTGCCTGCGCGGCTTGCGCTCGCCAAGCGCGTCGTCGACCAGATACGGGAGCGAGAACTAGACCTTCGCGCGCACGCGCGCGAGACGCTCGATGCCCGCCCTGCCACCTCGCAGGAACTGGTCTGGCTCACCACCCGAACGCGGACGCTCGGGGCAGGCGAGCCTGCACTCGACCAGTGGGACCACCGGCCAGCGCTGCACGTGCTCGACACCGACACCGTGATCGTGGAGCCCGCCCAGGTGCAGCGGCTGGCGATGCCGGACGCCGCATTGATGGAGCATCCCGACCGCATCGAGATGCACGCCGGCGAGCACCAGGTCCACCACGCAGCGCTCGTGCTCGGCTGCCTACCCGATGGTCTCGAGTTTCCCGGGCGCGCGGAGCTGGCGTTCGCGCCGCTCGAGCGCACCGGCGTGATCGCTGACATCGTCATTCACGCGCGATGGAGCAGCAACGCCGCCGCGCTCAAGGGTGCCGGCCGCACGATCCTCGATGCCGACAACGCTACCAGCGAACAGGCCTCCACCGGACGAGTCGGCGACACCCGACTCACAACGCAGCTCGACACCGCTCTCGACTACAAGCGCTATCTCGAGTCCGCCGATGCGCCGCCCATCCTGAGCGCGAGCATCACCATGCTCCTCGCAGCTTCAACGCCACGCGATCTCGACCGAGCCTGCAGCGAGCTCGCCGCAGCGCTGGCACCCGTGCGTGTCGCGCGTCCCAAGTACGCCCAGCGCGCGCTGTGGGATTCGGTGCAGTCGCCGATGCGCTGCGCACGCGGTGCGAGCGCGCAGCACCTGACCGTCGAGCAGCTCGCGGCGCTGATGCCGGTTGCAACCGAACGAGTCGGCACCGCTCATGGCCCGGTGATCGGCGTGGTCCGTAGTTCGGGCAGGCCGGTGCGGCTCGACCTTGCGGCGGCGTCGCAGGCGTCGCGCCCGCCAAGCATCCTGTGCGTCGGCACGCTCGGCTCCGGCAAGACCATGACCAGCCAGCTCATCGCCGCCCAGGCACTCGAGCGCGGCTCGCTCGTCGTCGACGTGGATCCCAAGCCGGACCACCAGCTCGACAGCCTGCCGCAGCTCGCCGGCCGCAGTCGCGTCATCGACCTGGCGGATGTCGACCAGCATCAAGGGCTACTCGATCCGCTCACTGTCAGCGATCCGGCGATGCGCGAGGAGATCGCGGCAGGCTTCTACGCCGACCTGATCGATGCGAGTTCGCGCCAGCGCGCACTGCTGCGCACCGCACTCACCGAACTGCTCACCCACAAGGACGCAACCAGCGCGGACCTGATCCGCACGCTGTCGCGAATGCCACATCCGGAGGCCAGCGACGCAGCCGAGCAACTCGCGGCCTGGTCGACGAGCGGGCTGGCACGCCTTGCCTTGGGAACGCGCACGGCAACATCGACCAATGGGGAATCGGCGCTCGACCTGACGAGCATTCGCTGCCGCTCGCTGGTATTGCCCGATGCCTCGACCGCGCGCGCCGATCACACAGAGGCGGAGCGGGTGAGCTGCGCGATCATGCGCTTGATCGCGACCTATGCGTTGCGCCTGGCGCTGAGCGATCGCTCTCGACACAAGCTCGTGATCATCGACGAGGCATGGCTGCTGCTGGGCTCGCCCGACGGGCGCACCTTGATTGATCGCATCAATCGCACTGGTCGCTCCGAGAACGCCACGCTGCTGCTCGCCACGCAGCAGCTCGGAGATGCCGCGCACACCGCGCCGCTGATCGGCACGCACCTGGTCTTCGGGCTCGAGACACGCGACGAAGCCTCGAGCGCTGCCGCGCTGCTCGGCATCGACGACACACCCGAACTGGCACAGACCCTGCAGTCGCAGCGCACCGGCCAAGCCGTGATGCGCGACACAGACGGACAACTCGCTCAGATCCAAATCAACGTCCCCCCGGAGCTGCTCGCGCACCTCTCCACCACGCCACCGGAGGCGACAACATGACTGGGTACCCACTCTCGGCGTACGAGCTCGACCAGCATGTCGATGCCGGCATCACCAACTTGTCAGGCACGGTCGATGCGATCCCGCACGCGCTCGCGGCGATGATCTGGTCGATCGACCGGCACGTCAGCGAATGGATCGTCAACCTGTTCGGCGCAGCATTCAGCGTCGACATTCTCAGCGGCACAAGCCCCCTACGCGCGGCAGCATCGGGCAGCGCCCGCCAGCTGTACGCCCAGGTCGCGCAACCACTGCTCACGACCGCCATCGTCGTCGCAGGGTTGTGGGCGATGTGGCAGCTGCTCGTGCAGCGCCGCTACGCCGACGGCGCGGGAGCGCTCGGCGTGACGCTCGGCTACTGCCTGGTCTGCATGGCGATCGTGCTCGCACCCGCCGCGACGATCGGCACGCTCGCTGGCGCAAGCCGCGAACTGTCCACCGGAGTCCTCGGCGCCATCCTTCCCTCCAGTGGTGGCGGAGCGACTCGCTCCGCCACCGATGGCCTACGCGCCTCGCTGATCCATGAGCCATGGATCCTGCTCAACTTCGGTGCCAGCGCCCACTGCCTCGACGCAAACGACGATCCGGTCGAGCCAGCATTCATTCGCTCAGACGGAACGCCGGTCGCGCCACGCGGAGCGGCATGCCTCGACTCACACACGCTCGCTCCAAAGTTTTTGAAGCACGAGCCGGGCTCAGACGAGCGAACAGATGCGTTCGAGGACCTCGACGATGGCAGCGCCCTGGAAAAGCGCAGCGTGCGCATCCAGACGGGCGCCGCCGGCTACGACCGCGTCGCCCTCGCCCTTGGACTACTGGTCGCGGCGACGGGTGCGATCGTGCTGGTGGGCGGGCTCGCACTCGGGATGATCGCGGCACAGCTCTACACGCTGATCCTGATCGGCTGTGCACCGATCGCACTGCTTGCGTCGTTCCTACCAGGCAGTGGGCACCACATCGCGGGGGTCTGGCTCAAGCAACTGATCGGCGCGATCTTTCGAAGCGCCGTGTACTGCCTGTACCTGTCACTCGCCGCCGGCTTGAGCATCGCGGTCGCGAAAGCGGCACCGACGATCGGGTCGATCGGCGCGCTCACGCTCCAAGCAGCGCTGTGGTGGGGGCTCGTGATCTATGGCCGCACCCTGAGCCAACGCCTCGCCGAGCGTGCGGTCGCGTCGCCCGCGCTTCGCGCCGCGTCGGGCGCAACGCAACGTGTGATCCACCACATGCCTACCCGCCGCGCCGCACCGATGCCAGAGCACGCCACATGAACCAGACGCGACTCCTTCTGACGGCGCTCATCGCCGCAGCGAGCCTCGGCGCGCTACTCCTGCTCACCGCGGCGCTCGCTCTTGGCGCATCAACTGATACTGGCTCGACCCTCGGGATGCTCCCGGGCCAGGTCGCCGACATCCCGCCCGAGATGCTCACGATCTACGTACGCGTGGGCGAGCAGACCGGAATCGACTGGGCAGTGCTTGCCGCCATCGGCAAGGTCGAATCAGACCACGCACGCTCCACCGCCGCCGGCGTGCACAGCGGCGTGAACTTCGCGGGGTGCTGCGCCGGCCCGATGCAGATCAGCCTCGCCGGCGGCGACCAATCCACCTGGGGCAGGTATCGCGCCGATGGCAACGACGACGGACGCATGAGCGTCTACGACCCCGCCGACGCCGTGCTCGCGGCCGCCAACTACCTCAAGGCAGCCGGCGCACCTGGGGATTACGACCGCGCGATCTTCGCTTACAACCACGCCCAGTGGTACGTCACCAAGATCCAGCGAATCGCAGAAGGTTACCGACAGCTGATCTCCAGCCCGCCCATTGGCGCGACGCCCTGGCAGGTGTTGGCAAGCCCACGAATCACGCTGTCGCCTGCGCAGCGCAGCGACGTCGCGACCGGGCGAGTCGACGCGCGTGTCCTCGCGCTGCTCGCGTGGTCCGCGCAGCGCCACACGATCTACGTCTCATCCCTTCGGTCAGACCACGGCACATACACCACCTCCGGCAACGTCTCCAACCACAGTCTGGGACGAGCCGTCGACATCGCAATGGTCGACGGCGCCGCCTGCCAAGGCAACCGCGACGCGCCCTGTGGCCGCCTCGCCGTGGAACTCGCGCGCATCACCGGCGAGCTGCATAGCACCGAACTCATCTACTGCTTCGACCCCGACTCCGAATCCTCCGACGCGTGGGCCGCCGCCGACCACTGCGACCACGTCCACGCAGGCTTCGATCAATGAGCGGGTTCCGTCCACAGGCTTCGCGCACGAAGGCGCGCCCGCATGGGGCAACCAATGGGCCCGGGTTGCTGGGTCGTGTGCAGTCGTTTCATCGTCGCGCCAAGCCGCGCTCGCCGTCGCAAGGCATCCCCCACATCACGCGTGATGCGAGCCCCGCCGCCCAGGGCGGCCGGATGGGAGCACCCCCTGCCTTGACACGCGAGCCGCGCGCTCGGCGCGGCCATCACTTCCAACACCAACGACACGCAACCCACAGCCCGAAGGAGCACCATGAACATCGTCGCACTCGTCGGCAACGCAGCAACCGCACCCGAACTGAGGCACACCACCAGCGGCAAGGCCATGTGCCGCTTCCGCATCGCGATCAGCCGCCCCGGCGGCGAGCACGCCGACTTCATCGACATCGTCTGTTGGGAGCGCCAGGCCGAGGTCGTGAACGAGTACGTGCAGCTCGGACGTCGCGTCGCAATCGACGGACGCCTGCGCCAGACCAGCTGGGACGCCGAA
The DNA here is from genome assembly GCA_025964555.1 of Thermoleophilia bacterium. Taxonomy (GTDB): domain Bacteria; phylum Actinomycetota; class Thermoleophilia; order Gaiellales; family SKUG01; genus JAGQUL01. Next base: position 9,424 of record JAOPYQ010000009.1, read on the forward strand.
GACGGCCGCCGCAGCAAGGTCGAGGTCATCGCCCACCGCGTCGACCTGCTCGGTGGACGCCGCGAGGGCGCGCCTGCGCCGGCAGCCCAGGAAGCGGTCGAGGTCGTCTGACGCGCCGCCAAGTTCGGGCGGGAGGCCCCGCGCCTCCCGCCCGAATCCTGCACATTGTGCGTCGCGATCGAACAGGTTGACAAAAATGCAACAAGCTCCAACTATGGAACTTCCCCTAGCGCCAATGAGCGCGCCCCTCCCCGATCCCCCGGTACCCCACGTGGCCGATCAGACCCAGACAATCGACGGCACCTTCACGCTCTCGGACCTCGTCGAGGACCTGCACAACGAAGCACGCACCGACACGGCAATTCCCGCGACAGCGACCTATCTGCCGCGACCAGACGGGGAAACTCGCAAGCGTTCGGCTCGACGCCCTCCCGCTCGAATGCGACCGCGATGGCGCGTTCATTTCTTATCGCGACCGGTTCTGGGGATCACGCTCCTGATCAGTCTCGCGACCGCCGCAGCGCTCTACGGACCCAAGCCGAACGCCGCCCGCAATGATGGAGCGTCGGAGCAGCCGACACAGGTAGCGACTGGACCGGAAAAGCCGAGGACGCTCCACACGGTGACGCGCCTCACGAAGACGACGACACCTGGAACCAACCCGCCCGAGGGCAAGCAGCGAACTCGGAAGCAGTCACCAGGCGGCGATGCCTCCTCGCAGCTGCCAACGCGCGAGACCTCGCAGGGGTCATCTCAGGCCACGGGGAACACCCAGACAGCTCCCAAGCCCGACGCATCGAGTGGTCCCTCGCCAACGACTACGCGCCCGAAGCCATCCAAGCCAGCGCCGGCCCAGACGAATCCAACTCCGACAACGCCGACGCCGACAACGCCTGCCCCAGCCACGACGACCCCGGCAGTCGAGGCTCCAAGCCCTACGCCCGCTGCCTCCACCGGGTCGGTCGACTCCTGCGACCCGGTGAATGAGACGTGCTGAACCACATCCGCGAATCCCAAGGACCCTGCATGCGCCCAAACCGACTTTTTCCCGTCCTCACTGTGATCGCACTGCTCGCGGTGCTCGCCATTCCGACGACGAGCTGGGCCGGCTCGTACTGGGCGGGCCTGCGGGCTGATCGAGGCGAAGTCCAGTCGGGCGTCAACGGGTTCTCGTGGCACTCCCACGGCGGGTCGTTCAACAAGTACGGCTCACACTGCGAGGCACTGCCCGGCAGCTACATCGCCGGCGCGTACTGCATCCTGCGATTCAACGTGCCCGCCGGCCTCACCGCAGGCGCCGCCAGCGGCGGCGGAATCGCTCGAGGCGACTTTCGCACCGCGAACGACAACTTCGTACTGCGCAGCGAACGCCCAAACGGAAATCCCAACAACGTCGTGGACTCGCCCGGCGACGGCGCGTTCAACCACGGATGGGGCGCGCTCGGAAGCTACGTCGACGTCGGGCTGCGAACCACAGCCGCGACCTCAACCAACGCCACCACCAACTGGTTCCACATCAACACCATCGACATCCTCCTGAACGACCCATCCGCTCCCGTGATCCGCAACGTCTCGGCTGCCGGCGGCGCGTGGAAGGGACCCGGATGTACCGCACTCAACTACGCCTGGGGCGACGATGGTTCGCAGCTGTGGTCGACGTCGCTCACGAACCTGTCCACAGGCGCAGGCGTCCACGGATGGAACGCGACACCGAGCATGACCGTCGTGCAGAGCGGCGTGCCGACAGCTTCGTTCGACACGTGCCTGCCGGCGCAGCCGACCGGCACCTACACCTACCGCACCAGCGCCACCGACCGATCCGGCAACCCCGCCAGCTACGACTTCAACATCACCTTCGACACCACACTGCCGACCCTCGGAGAGCCCACATTCGCGGGAGCACCGATTGGTGATGGGGCGACCATCACGACCAGCTACCGCCCCAACTTCAGCTGGACCATCGGCGACGCCCACAGCGGCGTCGCATCCATCCAGGCGCGCATCGACGGGACACCCGTACCCGCGAACGTTCACGGCGGGACGGCAACCACTGACCTCGTGGCCGATCTCTCAATGGCCGACCACACGATCTCGATGACGGTCACCGACGCCGTCGGCAATACCACGACCCGAACGCAGCGGGTCCGGGTCGCGGACGCGACGAAGCCGGTGATCACGGTGAACCTGCCGAGCCGAAATGGCGGGAACACGCCGATGCTCGACGTGTCGGCGGTGGACGATCGAAGCGGTATCGCACCCGTCAGCTGGGCCGTATTCGTCAACGCACAGCCAGTCGTCGTCGCAAGCGCCGGCGATCGCCTCCAGGCCGAGCTGGGCTACCTCGTCGACGGCACGCACACCATCGAAGTACGCGTCGCAGATCGGGCTGGGAACGGCACCGTTCTCCAGATGAACTACACCGCCCAAGGTAACAGCCTCGTGAACGAGCTCCCAGGCATCCACGGGCTCTACGTTCTCGAGGCGCCGGCAACGTTCGAGGCCGGCACGATGGCACGCATCCGCGCCGCGGCGGTCAAGCACGGGAGGCCGCTCGCAGGCATGCGTGCAGAAATCCACCAGGGAGCCGCGACGATCGCTGGCAAGCCGATCGCGCAGGATGGCACCGTCGACATTGCCGTGACCGTGAACGCGGCAGGCCCGCTTACGCTGACCGTCAACGGATCCGGCATGCCTGACCAGACCATCGAGTTCCGCTTCGTGCCGAAGCCCGAAGCTGCTGCGGCCGCGGCGAAGGACGACAAGGCCACGGCACCCACTGCGGCAGCAGTACCCGCAACGCCCCCTGTCACCGTTGACCGCGTGCTCGACGGGGACACGATCCAACTTCGCGACGGACGAATCGTCAGCCTCCTCCAGATTGACGCGCCGGAGACTGACGAATGCTTTGGCGGTAGGTCGACACGCTCGCTGCGTGCACTACTTCGCCCCGGGACACGCGTCACGCTGGCGATCGATCCGCGACTGACCAGGACAGATGCCCAGGGACAGCTGCTGCGGTACGTGATCCACGGACGACGCAACATCAACCGAGTGCTGGTGCAGCAAGGAGCCGCCGCTCCATACTTCGTGAAGGCACAGCGCGGCATGCATGCACGGGCCATGCTCGGCGACGCGATGTCAGCCCGGAAGGCTCGACGAGGCATGTGGAAGGCTTGCCCCGCAACGAAGCTCACGCCGGCACGAGGCGCTAACACCGGTCCAACCTGACCGTCCAACGGAGACTTCTGATGAAGCACAACCCGCGAGGTACCGATTTGCGACATCGTGTCGCGCCGCGTCTCACGTATGCGAACGTCATGGCAACGATTGCGGTGGCGCTGTCGCTTGGCGGAGTCTCCTATGCCGCCGTCGCCCTCCCGCGCAACAGCGTCGGCGCCGCGCAGCTGCAGACGAACTCAGTGACCACGACCAAGGTCGCGAACGGGTCACTCACCCTTCGGGACCTCGCGGCCCCAACTCGTCGAGCGCTCACTGGAACAAGTGGTCCCGCTGGAGCGGTCGGCTCTGCCGGACCGACGGGCGCACCGGGCGCGCGCGGCCCGAGCACCATCCACACGTCAGCGACCAGCGCGCCGTCAACGATGACGCTGCCAGCGGGATCGCACCTCGTATTCGGATTCGCCCGCTCGAGCACGCCTGGAACTAGCTGCACGCTCACGATTGGTAGCGATACCGACACCGCAGGCTTGCCACAGGGTGGCGCCATGACACTAATGCTTGCGGTCCAGCTCACAAGCGCGACCCCCGCGACTCTTTCCTGCAGCGGCACCGTCACCTACGGCTCTCGTCTCGCCGCCGTTCAGGCCGACGCCCTCTCGATTTCCTAGAAGCGCTTCAAGGGACGATCTGTTTCCGTAGTGCGTCGGCGCGTCTCACGACGTGACGGCCGCTGCCGAGCGTAGATCGCACTGGCCGCCATGCCGGTTCAGATGCAGAGCGCTTCATGATCGCTCGCCACGCTCGGCTTCGCGCAACGCCATCCCCCGCATCACGCGTGATGCACGCCTGCGGCGAGCCCTGCGGGCGGGTGCACCCCCTGGCATTGCACGCGCCTTCGTCGCGCGAGCTGTCCATGCGCGTCAGCACAGACCCGGCCAGGAGGCCCCATGAACGCGATCAGGCTCAACACCGATCAATGGCTCGACATCGATCCCGAGTACCGGGCGATCGTCGACCACACCCCCCACGTCTTCGCCTATGACGAAGAGCTCGCCGTCCACGTGCTCGTACCGGTCGCGATCACTGACCTTCGACCGCGCCAGCTCATCACGACCACCCGACCACTACAGCTCGCGTAGAGCGGGACCTACACCGGAGGACGCCACCATGTCACTCGCCACCGCACGCCTTTCCGCAACTCTCGCGCGACCCGAACACTGCCCGCTCTGCGGCACCAACAGGGAGACCACCACGCTCACCATCGCAGGGCTGCGAATCGACCTTCGCACACGCAGCGCATGGGCGTCGGGCATTCAGCTCAAGCTCACCGCCAAGGAATACGACCTGCTCGTCTACCTAGCCGAGCGCACCGACGAGGTCGTCACCAAGCGGCGCCTCTACCTCGATGTCTGGGGCTATCCGGTGATGCCACGCACGACGCGAACCGTAGACTCACACGTATCGCGGCTTCGGCGCAAGATCGCCGCAAGCGGCGCGAACAACTGCGTCGTCATCGACAACGTCTGGGGAACCGGCTGGAGGCTTCGAAGCGCAGGCGGCCCCTGAGACCGAACCCGTGCCATCACCGTCTCGATGGTCCGGTGCGTAGACTCATTGCACAGTCAGTGACACGTCTCAGGTGCGCTGCGGCACACGGCGGCTGTGGGCGCGAGCTCGGTGGTGATCTCGCGGGCCAGGAACACTGAACCGCCGCCCATGAAGGTTCCGCCGCCGGGATCGCGTACGTCGATGCGTGGCCCTTCGGCGTAGGTGACGTAGATCGGTCGGACGCCGGTCACTTGTTCCTGGTCCGCGAATGCAAACTGCAGCAACTCCCCGTCTTGGACATCCAGCATGGCCTCGACGCGCCAGCTGCGACGGATTCGCGTCTCGACGCTATACACGCGGTCGAGGTCGATGTCACCTACTTTTGCTGGGCCCCCGAGCCCGCTTGCGCCTTCGACGATTTGCCGGGCAGAAACCTTGTACGACTTCACGCCCTCATCTAGGTCCGAGGTGAAACGGATGCGCGTCCCGGCACGACCGAACTCGTCCTTGACGTCCTTCGTGATGCTCGCCCCGGGCTGTTCGGCGAGCCATCGAAACAACGATCGTCGAACGTCGGGCGAGAGTGGCGCGCCGCCGAGCAGCTGCACCGCGTGCTGAATGGAGTCCTCTCGGTCACGTTGAGCTTGGCTGATGGTGGCCTCAGGCTGCTTCTGTCCGTTAATGGTGGCTGACCCGCCGCGGAACGGGCGCTGGCCGGACTTCAGATGAAACGCGAGTAGGCCGCGTACGGCGTGGTCGGGATCGGGATCTTCGTTCGCGGCGTTGATCGCCTCGAGTGATGTGCCCCACCACTGCGCGACGTTGCGCTCGCCCGACTGGGTCTGCCCCATCGACTTCTTGTCCATCACGAAATCGTCGGTCTTGAGGAACCCGTCGGGCGTACGCACCCAAGCGCGCTGGAACGGGAGACGTCCATCGCGTGGCCACGCCATGAGGTTGACGCTGTTCGGGGTCGCGATCGATCGGCGTACGTCGAAGTTCTCGTCTGGTGCAGGCGAGCGGCTCCCGATGCCGCCGATCTTGCCTGTCTTCGGATCGCGTGAGAACGACGGGTATTCATCCGGCTTGCCTGATCCGCCACTGATGGAGAGCACCTGTCCCGTGCCATCGCTTGCGAGCCATGTCTCGCTCGCGCTCGCGAAGCCCATCATCATGCTCCGTCGGTCAATGCCCTCGAAGTCGGGTGCGTAGCTCACCGCGAACACATGCACGTATTCGTTGTCGCGCAGAGGTCGCCAGGTCTCATCGCCTGCAGCTTCGCCGGCCTGCAGCAGCGCGGCAGACGCCGATCCAGGGGCCGCCAGACGCGGCATGCGCGACGTCTCGGACTCCCACGGGGCGAGCGCCACTGCCACAATGATTGCGGTGGCCAACGCCGCGATCGCGCCGACCCGCGCCCAGCGCCTCACTCGTCGACGTCCCCGCACATCTCGCGTCCGCCGATCATTGCTCGTAATCCCGCCGTTGAGACGCACACCGTGTTCATTGAGCACCCGCGCCTCGAGCGCCGCCGCGCGCGCATCACCGTCAGGATCGACCTGCCCAAGCGCCTCACGCAGCGCCTCGTCCACGAACGTCTTCGCGTCACCGCTCATCGCACACTCCCTCGTCCTCGAACTGGTCTGCGATAGTTCGCCGTGCGCGCAGGAGCCAGCTGCGCACCGTTGCCGCTGGTACGTCGATCAGCGCTGCGACACTGCTCGGTTCAAGGTCGCCGATCGCCACGAGCAACAACACGGTCTGCTGATCGTCCGGAAGCGCGTGAAGTGCGCGCAGCAGTCGTGGCGCAAGGCGCTCCGCGTCTAGTCGCACCACGCTCGCGTCGTCGAACTCCTCCGTACCGTCCGCGGCCTCGTACCCGCCTCGTTCAACTCGTCGCACCCAGCGACGACGGGCACGACCCATCGAGCGGCACCGGTTCCACACAATGCCAGCGAGCCACGCACGCTCCCCCGCAATCGTCGAGTCGTAGGTCGCTCGCTCGCGCCATGCCACAGCGAACGCCTCGGACAACACATCATCCGCCTCGTCTGGCCCAACCTGCGCCACCGCAATACGCCGAAGCACCGCCAGGTGCTCGCGCACGAGAGCCCGCAACCACGCATCATCGCCGCGCGACTTCTCGCGATGGAGCTCCGGTTCGGTGATCGTCTGCTGATCCATCTGCAACCAATGTGCCGCCAACGTGCGGAGCGTTGCAGCAACACGACAATCGTACGCGTCAGGCAACAGACGTTGGCCAGGCGCGCGTGCTCGGGCCCCTCGCAGCGCGGGCGCGAACGCGACTTTTCACTCTCAACGATCTGGAACGAGCTCCGCGGCTGGGACCTTCAGCGCATCCGCCATACGGACGAATTCGGTCAAACTAGGCTCGACCACACCTGTCTCGATCTCGTTCACTCGCGCAAGATTCAACCCGGACGCCTCCGCGAGCTCCACGATGGTCATGCCCGATCGAATGCGGGCGGTCTGGATGCGGGCGGCTATCTCTTGAATGGTCTCGGTCATATCCATTGTCGGAGCTTATTCGACGTATAGGTGTCAACCGTTTTCAGGGAGTTCCATGGTCCGGGTTCCCGCTCATTCAGGCAGGATGTCCAAGTCACCGCACGGAACAGCACACAAGGATCGAACTTGGAAAGCTCCAACTGGAAGCGCGCGGTAGAACTCATGCGCGCCGACCCCGCTCAGATGGGCGTGCAACCCGACAATGCTTGTCGATTATTGCTCCGTCTCGGTGCGGCTCAACTCGGGCACATGGGACAGCTACGTCGAGCGCTCGGCGTCACGATGAGCGAGCTGCATGCGCTGCTGTCGCTGTGGGATGGCGGGCGCTGCTCGATGAGCGAACTCGCCGAGCGCGTCGACCTGAGCCGAGCCGCGATGACGACGCTTGCTGATCGCATCGAGCGTGCTGGATTCCTCGAGCGTATTCCGGACCCGTCGGATCGACGCCGCGTCTTGCTCGGCGTCACGCCGAAGTGGGAGAAGGACCTGTTCAACAGTGCCAGCGGCTTGGTGGAAGGTGCACGCGCCGTCGCGGGTGCCGCACAGGACTGGCAAGCCAGCGCCGGTGACATCGCGCGCCTTCGCCAGCTCCTTCGCAACGACGCAGACCGCTTGCATGCCGAATCTCCGAAGCGAGCCGGCAATCGAGTGAAGCCCGCGGTCGTCGAGGATGACCCGACCTCCTACTGGTAGTACCGGGAACCGTCCTTGAGCCGCTTGATGTGAGGAGGGGCGGTTTCCTAGTGCGAGGGCGCGAGGTGTGGCAGTCCTCGAATGGTCGCACCCAGAATCTCACTCGGTCGGATTGCGCCAACCTTGTACTGCAGCCGCTTCTTGTATTGCCGGACTGTCGGGATTCCGAGCGCAAGGTCGGATGCAATCTCGCCCTCGGTCTGCCCCTTCCAGAGTCCTATAAGGACATCCTCTTCGCGAGCAGATAGGCCGTACCAGTCGCGGGCCGAGATTGGATGCTCCCCTTCAACGGGACGTATCGCGAACCTCGATGAGCCCGCCGATTCCCCCGGCTCCCTGAACGGTCGAGACGACTGGAGCTCTGCGAGCGCAGGCGGAAGCGTGCCGTGCTCGGCAAGAAGTTGAGTTGCTGAACGCGCGTGCGGCGCGACGGAATCTTCGTGACCCATACCAGGTGATGTCGCGAACGCCCCACAAGTTCACGACCGCTCGTAAAGTCGCCGCAAAATAGGCTATTGGGGATGATGGATGGCTTGCCATGACATCACTATTGATGTCTTGATATCTACCTTTGCCTGTCACATGCTCCCAACTTCTGCAGAGCGGCAATTTTGGCGCAAAGCGAATCGAGCGGATCGGGTCCCGCGCGGACCTGCTTCGGATCAACAAGGGAGAGGTAATGCGAAGAAATATCTTGATCGCGCTCGCGGCACTGACGGTCGCGTTGTCGGGTCTCGTTGGCGCGTCGTCGGCGTCGGCATCTAGCTACCAGTGGTTCGCCGGCTACCAGTACGTGGAGCAGGCGTACTCGACGAACTCGCTCATGTACCGGACCTACGCGGAGAACCGAGGCACCACAGCGGCGGATCGCTCTTGGCAGGTGAACCTCTACACGAGTGGCGGCGCACAGGCGGCCCACAGCCATGCAAACGCCACCGTCGTGTACGTCAACTACAGCGGTCCGTACAACACGAACTCGTCATGCGGGCGATGGGATTACGCCGGCGGCAGCACCTACCGAACCTGCACCTACAACTACTGAGGTATCACATGAAGCGCACATTGAAGTACATCGCATGCGGCACTTCGGTGGTCGGGCTCGTCGCGCTTGGCGTGGCAACGACCGGCTGGGCGAACGAGAAATCACCCGACCGACCGGTCGCCACCCCGGCCACCGCTCTGTCAGCGTCGGACTTCAGCGGGCTCGGGGCAAACACGACCGCGAACGCTACAGCTGATGAGGCCGCACGACTCCGTGGTCTGCTTCCCGAGGCTCGTCATGGTTCGGCGAAGTTGCTCGTCAATGCGAACGGTGTCCGGGTGGCCGCGGGTGTAGTTACCACAGATCAGGGCGACCAGGTCTGCACCACGGCGTCGCAGTTCGGTGGCGACGCGGTGTTCGGCAGCTGCTTCGATCGCCTCACCGGTGGGCGCATCGCCGCGACCTTCGGCTCGAGCAAGATCGGCGCGGTCGTGACTGGCATCGTCAGCGACGACGTGACAGGCGTGACGCTCATCTCCAAGTCCGGAGCTGAGAACACGGCAGCGGTGTCCGCCAATGGGTTCGCGTGGGCCGGGGCCGCGGACGACCCCATCATGAGCGCCCGCCTGGCGCTCGCGGGTGGTGAATCCACCACTGTCGACTTCGCCTAGGCGAGCGTTCGACGGATGGGGAGTGGGACGGCGGACTTCCGCCGTCCCACTCCCCTTTTTTTGGGCAAGGTCGAACTGCGTGAACTTTCGGCTCGAAGGGGCCATGAACAGGTGATGGATACGGACGAGGCCCAAAGCGACGCGTTGATCATCCGCGATTCGCTCCACGACGCTGCGCAGTTCGGCGCACTGTTCGACCGTCACTACGACGATGTATGCAGCATGGTAGCTCGACGCTACGGACCTGAACTTGCCGACGAAGTAGCGACCGAGACGTTCCTGATCGCCTTCGAGCGTCGTGCGAAATATCGTGACATGCGTGGTTCGGCTCGGCCGTGGTTGTTCGGTATCGCACTCAACCTCTGCCGCCAAGCGGCCCGTCGACGCGCCGTGGATGCACGGGCGCTTGCGCGAGCGATTGCCGGAGAGCCCGTTGCCGTTGCACCCGCACATGCCCACATCGAACGCGAGCAGGAGCGGGAAGGTCTGCGCGTCGCGATGCCGCAGATCCTGGCGGCCCTCGCCGAACGAGATCGCGACGCACTCCTCCTGCACTGTTGGGAGGGGTTGTCATACGACGAGGTCTCGATCGCACTCGGAATTCCGATCGGAACCGTGAGATCTCGGATCAACCGTGCGCGAAAGATCGTGTCGCGCGGACTTGATGAGCACATGACAATCACGGGGAGTGCCGGCCATGTCAAGTGAACCAAGGCTCGATCCGTTCGAGGCGGTACGAATGGTGCGGCCAGTAGACCTTCCCCCACGCGACTCGGCGAAAGCCGATGCGCGGCGCCAACTACAACGCGCGCTGTCGGATCCGGGCTCCCACCGCTCTGGGCACCGACGGCTTTTCCGACGCCCGCAATTCGTGGCCGCAGCCATCGTGGCGACCGCTGGCGCGGTCATGTTGATCGTCGCGCTCGCGCCGGAGAACCCCGCCAGTGAACGAACTGATCCATTCCTCGGACCGAATACGGCAGCAGCGCAGGTGCTTGTGCAGGCTGGGGACTCTGCGGCCGACGTTGACTGGGCGCCCCTGCGCAGCGGTGAGTACTTCCACGTTTACACAGCTTCGATCCCACCCCTAGGCGCCGGACAACGAATGACGACAGGGCCGGTCGGACTCGAGCTGTGGCTCGATCGCAGCGGCCAGGGCCAAGCGATCAGCGTGCAGGGAGCCATCGATCCAAGTCGCGTCCCGTCCATCATCCGGGGTCAAGACGGCGAACCCAGCGGATACGCGGCAACTACCCGCCCGCCCACGGAAACGCCAAGCCTCTCCGAAAGCTTGGCCAAGCCAAATAGCGTGACGACGATCATCTGGACCCCTGATGCCCCAGATGGTCATCAACTTAGCTGGGTACGCCAGCTCGAAGGCTTCGTTCAGACGCACAACGCCCGGATGGCGGGAGTGCCCAACACCACACAGCCATCGGCTGAAGCGAACATGCGCCAGCAGTGGGGCCTTACGATCGACCAGGTGGAATCTCTGCCCACCGTAGAGAGCGTAAAGCTGGATCGTGCACTCCAGGATTTGTTGGACGATTTCATCGCCGACCCATCGGCCCGGCTCGGGAGGATCCCCACAGGTGCGTTCGGCTCGACCGCCGAAAGCATCGATCATGAAGAGCGAATCGAGCACGTCGTAAAGCTGCTTGGCGGAGCCCCGCTATCACCTGCCGCACGCAAGTCGCTGTATCGCTGGCTCGCAATGCAGCCCGATGCGACCGTCACGCGAGAAGTACGAGATGCGATGGGACGCGAAGGCGTGCGCGTAGAATTTCGATCGAACTTCGAGCAAGAGATACCCGCGCGGCAAGTCACGGTGCAGCAACTAATCGATAATGCGCAGCGAGCAGGGATCTCGGGTCTCGACGACGTTTCGTTCGTGACCAACATCGACGTGCAGGGAGATGAACCCAACGGCCGACCGCGGGACGTCGAGGTTGGTCTGGATCAGGCGTACTCGGTGCCCGCGCACCGGCAGGAACGCGAGTGGGTCGTCTCGATTGTGATCGATCCAGACAGTGGCGAGTTGCTGCAACATGCGGTCTCGACGTCTCAGCGCTCCACAGCAGGAGTGCCGGAACTGATGCGCAATCGCGACGGTCAAATCCAGCTCGTTCCGCCCTCCAGGTTCCGCCTTCTGTCAGAGACCGGAGCGTCGATTTCATACCTGCGCCGCGACCGGGTCAAAGACATCGACGCAGTATCACCGGTCTGTGCAGTCGGGCCCGAAGTGTGCGACGCGACGCCGTAGGTCGAACCCCGTGCATCGAATCGAACCGCCAAGGCGGATCGGCAGACCACCGGCGCTATCTCAAATCCACTTAGGAGACACATGTCCACTGAACGCATCGATGACGTCGAAGCCGCACGCATGCAGTCGTCGATTGCCGAAATCGTTCAACTGGCCGAGGCCGAATTGCCAACAGCCGCTTACCTCGGCAATCAGGCGCTCATCAGCCACGATTGGAACGTCACAAGCCGCAAGCTCTACCGCATGCGTACGCATGCGGTGGATGCGAAATGCGAATACCTTGCCGAGCTCATCGAACTGACGCTCAGTCAGCTGGACCCAGATGAACACGAGGGCTTCTACGAACGCCACAGATCACACGACATGGACGGACGAGGACGACATGACTGACGAGTTGGTGAATGCATCGATCGAGGTAATCCTCAAGAACTGCTACGGGATTGGCTCCCTTCGCGAGACTTTCGACTTCGCTGAACCCGCAGATGCCCATGTCATCTACGCCCCGAACGGCGCGATGAAAACTTCGTTCACTAACGCGTTCGAAGACGCCGCGATGGACCGCGACACAGCCGACCCCCTGTTCCCCGACCGACAGGCGGAACGCAAGATACTAGGGAGAGATGGGCTCCAATTGAGTCCAGAACAGATCCTGACCATCCCGTCGTTCCGCCCACAATACGAGTTGACATCGGCAACAGCTCGCTTGCTCTCCAACCCCGACCTACAGGCTCGCTACCAGAAGCTGCATGAACAGGTTGCATCCGAGACCGAGTCGTTCTTGGCCCTTCTCGCATCCCAGTCGGGCGTAAAGAAGGGCGTCGCTCGCGAAATCTCGAGCGCTTTCGAGACCCAAGAACCTGTTCCGGCTTGGTTGGACAACGAGGTCCTCAGCCAGATCGACGACGCCGATCCGTCATTGGCCGACATCCCCTATACGACAGTCGTGGATTCAAAGGTCCAGGACGCGCTCAGCGATCCAGCACTTCGCGCCGGCCTAGAGCAATACGTGACGCGACACCGCGAGGTGTTGGAATCGTCATCGTATTTTTCGCACAGTACATTCACGCTCGCTCGCGCAGGCACGCTCAGCAAGGAGCTCGTCAAGAACGCCTTCTTTGAGGCCGGACACTCCGTCGTGCTTAACGACAAGGCGAAGCATGGCGCCACGGAGTCGTTTCAGTCCGCTTCCGACATCGACAAGCTCATCAAGGCCGAGCGCGAGCGCATCGCAACCGACGCAACGTTGAAGGGCGTGTTCACCAAACTGGACGCGGCCCTCGAGAGAAACGTCCAGGTCAAAGCGTTCCACGAACTCATCAAGGCACGCCCCGACCTCATCCCACACTTACAGAATCTCCCCACTCTCTATCGCAATCTCTGGATCGGGTACGTCGCGGAGCACCGCGAAGAGGCCGCGAAGTTGGCGGCGCTCTACCGGTCAGTCAAGGTCAAGCTCGCCGAGATCGCCGAAGAGGCCCGCGCCCATACATCCGCCTGGGAGCACGCCGCCGAGGAGTTCAACGAGCGCTTCGACGTCCCATTTCGCCTGATCGTCGCCAACCGAACCGATGTCGTTCTGGGCGTCGCGACATTGCCTGCTGCGGAGTTCGAGTTCATCGACATCAAGGACGGGGAGCCAGCAACTCCTGATCGACTGACATTGGAGAAGACGCTGAGCCAAGGCGAACGACGAGCGCTCTACCTACTTCACGTAATTTTTGACATCGAAGCGCGGCGCCGAGCTGGCGGCGAGCCAACGCTTGTAATCGTCGATGACATCGCCGACTCATTTGACTACCGGAACAAGTACGCGATCATCCAGTACCTGCACGAAATTGCTCACGATCCTCAGTTCCAGCTGATTGCGCTCACCCACAATTTCGATTTCTTCCGCACGGTCATCCGACGCGGAGTGGCGACGAGAGGGCATATCGCGACCCGAAACTCGAAGCGCCAGATAACCCTCCGAAAGCCCGGCGCACTCGACAACCCATTTCTCGAGCGGCTTCGCCCACATTTCTTCACGCACCCAGCGAAGCGAGCGGCGACGATCCCGTTCCTTCGGAATCTCCTTGAGTACACCAAGGGACCTACGCATGAGCATTACTCGACCCTGACCAGCCTGCTCCACTGGAAGGCGGAGACGCCAACGATCACGAACGCGACGCTCGCCCAGATCTACGAGTACGTCACCGACGGCGTCGATTCACATGGCGCCCTCGACTCAACCGCTCTCGTCTATTGCGACATCTTCGCCGCTGCAGATACGTGCTCGGAGTCGTCCACCGGCAACCACTTCAATCTCGAGGACAAGATTGTGCTGTCGATCGCATCTCGGCTGCACGCGGAGCGGTACATGATCGAGCGAATTGATGACGCTGATTGGGTTGGAACGATCACGCGAAACCAGACCTCCCAACTCCTCACTCGATACAAGAAGGACTTCAAAAATGAGCGCGAACAGGCGAAGGCTCTCGACGCGGTCAACTTGCTAACGCCGGAGCATATTCACCTCAACTCCTTCATGTACGAGCCACTCCTCGACATGTCAGACGTCCATCTCCGCAAGGCGTACGCCGACGTACGCAACCTGTTCCAATCGATCACCACGTCGCGCCCGTAGCACATGTCCACTGACGCAATCCGGTCTTCGCCCACTGCCCTGTATCCGGCCGGAACGCTATTGGTGATGTGTGACCCTCGAGCGCTGTAACCCAAAGGATCTTCGATGTCCCTCGCAAAAGGCGTGCTGCCGCGGCAGCGCAACACCAACCAGGACCGTGTCATTCGCAATCCACACGCGAATGGCTACTTCATATCCGTCGACCTCGTCGATCCTCTCACTCGCGAACAGGTGGCCGCGTGGCTCACGAATGTCGCCAAGCCAGCCGTCGAGCAATTGGTCGCCCACCCGCACGGACACGAACTCGACCTAGGGCACGACGCATCCGAGCGCCTGGCAGCGGTGGCGATCGGATTCGGCGAGCGCTTCTTCAACCGCGCCTTCGATCCACCCATCGCAATGCCACTGGATTTCGCGAACCGCCCGCGACGCCTTCCAAATGCAACCCACCCAGACGACATAATCTTCTACGTCGTCGCTCTCTCCGAAGCTCGAGCAGCCGACTTCTTGGCCACGTTGTCGAGTGATCGCAGCACGGTGGCAAACGTGCGCCTGCATCGTGGGTACCAGCGCATCGACGAGTCCGAAGTCTTTGGCTACCGCGACGGCATTCGCAATCCCCGAGCGGCCGAGGAACGACAACGCATCGCGTTCGTCGAGGGCGATAGCGGCGAGCCTGAATGGAGCCACGGCGGGACCTACATGGTCTACATGCGCATTCAACAGAACCATGAGACCTTTGACGCACTCGCGGATGACAATGCTCGTGACGCCGTCATCGGGCGCACAAGCGACGGCCGCCGTCTTGACCAAGCGGAAGTGGACTTCCCGAACGAGCCATCCGAATACGGCTCCGGTATGCCGCCAAACAGCCATGTACGAAAGGCCGGCCCTCGTGGCAAGCATGAGGACGTCAAAATCTTCCGTCGAGGCCTCCCCTACGTCGAAGCAAACGATTCCGGACAGGTGACGCGCGGCCTCAACTTCGTCTCGTTCCAGAAGTCACTCGATCCTTTCGATGTGATCTTCAACGACTGGATGCGCGACACCCGCTTCCCGGAACAGCAGTCTGAGATCGGCCAGGATGCCCTCCTCGCTCACACGACCACCATCAAGGAGGGCGCGTACTTCGTCCCGCCCCACGATGACGACTTTCCCGGTGCGACCATGTTCCGTGCAGCGGCTGTCAAACAGCCCAAGACTGGCAAGATCCATATTCGTAAGACCGTACGCGACGTCAACAACAGCCCGCGCGGCTTCGAGCGCTCCGGCTTCGTATTCGAACTCGTCGCAAATGACGGGACCGGCACAGTGCTGCAGACCCAGTCGACGAATGCGGTCGGGCATGCCACGTTCGATGACGTGCCCCTGGGTGTGTATGAGGTACGCGAACAGCCGCCAATGATCGCGAATATGCAGCCAGCACCCAACCAGACGATCAATCTCGACAGCGGGGCGGTCGTACTCCGATTCGAGAACGTCCAGAACGATCCGAACAGTCCCTACGGATGATCGATATTTGGATCTAACTGGACGCCTTCATGACTTGTGAACGGGTCAATTTTCATTGCGACATCCAACCGACGAGTTCGCCGGTAATCTAATAAGGTCCGTGCATGACGAATCCATTCGACCGCTGGTTCGAAACGCAGCAGAAGCTAGATCGCATCATCAACCCACCCATACTGAAGCGGCTCAAGCAGCAGGAGGAACTGACGAACAAACTGCTGCATGGCAATGACGCCTTCCGCCAGATGGAGGAGCAGCGCCAGAAGTTGGACATTGCCCTCAACGGCCTGCCCATCTTCCGAGAAATGGAGCAGCAGCAGGCGAGGTTGGATCAGTTGCTCAGCGGGCCAACGACGTTCGCGCGCTTGACCGAACAGCGTGAACGCCTGGATGCCTTGGCGCGTACGACCGAGGCACTGCACGCGTCATCCGGTGGATCAAGCAGCCTTGCGGCAGACGAGGCTTTGGACACGGCGACACTCCCCTCACCCGAGGCGACCCTGCTCGAACTCGGAGTCAAGGTCGATCAGGTCATTGAGACCGCCAGTTCCATCGAGGAGCGACAGGCGGAGCGTAGTGAGGCGGGCAGTCCGACTGCTGGACGAGTGCGAATCCGACTTGACGCAATCTCGACTGCACTCGAACAGGCAATGGACCATCTCGATGGGATGGCCATCGAGGTTGACGATATGAGCAGCCGCGACGCCGGCACCGAAGCCATAGAGCAGAGCCTGTCAGCGGAGCAGTCAGCCGTTGAATTGATGACACATGCGCGCGTCATCTACGATCAGGCCGTCCGAATGACTAGCACGATCATCGGGACGCAACTCGACGCGGATCTCGCCGCGATGCAAGCTGAGCGGGACGCAGATGACGTGACGTCGTAAGACGCGTCATGATTCGACGTGTCGGACTCGACTCCGTGGTGTCGCTCACCAAGATCGAGCGATACCGCGCCGCGCGCCTTCCTCTTCGTGAGCATCGGGTTATCTACAAAGATTCCTGATCGGGCGCTCACCCAGCGCCAGCGTCGCGACCTGGAGCGGCTCGAAGCTACCGTTGAGCGCAGCTTGCGTACATACATCGAAGTTGGCCGCGCGCTCGCGCTCATCAGCGCCGAACGGATGTACCGTGAAACCCACACGAGATTCGAGTGCTACCTGCTCGACCGCTGGAACCTGTCCAGGCGTTACAGGTGCTCATCCATCGAAGCGGCCCGAGTTGCTAACGCATTGGATGTGACTTCGAAGGCGCATCCAAGAGCGGGACACCTCGGACCGCCTCGCGCAGATGCAAGATCACGTCGCGGCAACCGGTCCAGCGCTACGACGGTTAGCGTGCGGTTCGGCGCTCGCGAGACGCTTGCCGGTCGCGCCATCAATCCGCTGGAACAAGTCATCGAACCAGTCCACTTTCCCCGGAGACCGCACCGGATGGCCGTGCAAGTAGCCGCGACCGTCCCACCATGTGCCACACACGCGCGGCGCCTTCTTGCTTCGCAGAAGCCGCACGACCTGCGGAGCCCCTCCACTGAGAGGATCTTGCTCGCTGCGAAGCGACTCACAAAATCCCGAGTAGACGGCTCGGGTCGTGTTTCCGGCTTCTGGTGATGCCTTCCACAGGTCGACGAACTCCTCGACCGATGTCTTCCCGGAGCCGAGCGTGAGGTAGCTCGATTCGACCGTAGGCAGCGCGTCGGTCCTGAAGGCGAAATCGCCATCCTTGTACGACATCACATTCACGACGAAGCGAGCTTGGGTTTCGGGCGACTTCTTTGAATGTCCATGCCCGTCCTTTCCAACATGCACGATGGTGAACGGTCCGGCCGGCCAACACTTCGCTGGCGGGTAGTCGTCCAAGACGGTTTTCGTCGTCTGGATCAATGCCTCGAAACGCCGCTTCGCTGATGAAGCGTCGCCAGCGGTGCCCTCGTCGAGCGATTTCGTGAACGCGGAGAGCAGGATCGTCGGGAACTGCGAAACGCCTGTGTACCCAAAGATGTCTGGGGAGCGCATACACGCGAATGCCTTCTGGGCAAAGTCCCATCTATTGCCATTAGTGTCCGAGAGCCGGCTGTCGGTCGCGATGTATGCAGAGGTGTGTCCGCGACTGTCGTGGCCAACCCATAGAGCGAGCGAAGTCATTGCGATAGCCTAGAGAGGAAGGTCGCCAGGCGACCGCGCGAGTGACCCCCAGCGCTGGGTGAGCACGCGGGCGATGAGCTACCTCCGCCCGGACGGATGGAATACGGCCCATCGGCTGCGCATCCGGTCCGAGTCTCACGACATTGGTTCCGTCCGCTCCGGGGCGGCGGCTGGGTCGTCGTGAAGCGGCGTTCGGGCCATGCGGCGATTCTGCGAGGGCTGCCAACCGCGCTTGCTCTCGCGCACGAACGGTGCTCGTTGATCCTCGCGAGCGCAAGTAGCGAGCCTTTTCGCAGGCATCCCGGCCCAGTGCAGTAACTGACCTCGCAACCAGTAGGCGAGCACCTCGCACAGGGCGAAGACCCGCTGGTCGTCCGTGACCGCGTACTGGCCGGGCTCGCGGAAGCGATGCGTGTAGTAGTTGCGGGTATCGACGACAGCCCGCACGAGCTCGTCTACGTCGTCAGTGATGAACGGCCGAAACCCAGCCGGGAGCTCCGCCAGCAGTTCACGCAAGCGCGTCGAGAAATGGGTCTTTCCAGTGTCCTTGCCTGACCAACGTCGATGGAACGCTTCGAGGGCTTGGGTCAGCGCGTTGAAGCGCACGTGCAGCGTCAGTCGCGATCCGGGGAGTGTCTCGCTAACGAGGTTGAACACCGGACGCATGTCCTCCGCATTACGCAGCCAGCGACCCAGCATCGTCGGGAACTTCGCGCCCAAGCTGCCGTACGACGCGAACATGTCGTGCAGGTCAATCTTGGCGAAATCGCGTCCAGCGTTTCCAAGGTGGTAACGGACCGCACGTTGCTCCCCGTCTGAGAAGGCATACAGCTGGCTCATGCGAACCTCGCGGCCCACCAGCAGCGACAGCAATGACGCGAGCGCGCCGAGCTCGTAGAGCGCTTCGCGCGTGGTGAGCTTCTTCTTCGAGACAAGTTCTAGCTGCGTGCGATAGCTCACCGCACCTTCGACATCGCCATGTCGCAATTTTGACGTCGCAACCGCACGAAGTCGCGCTCCGCGATGCGCTGCCCACTCCTCTGTTTCGTGGTGCCGATACGTGATGCGCAGCGTGTCGGAATCGGGATGTTCGATCTGGACGGCTCGGACCCCGACCCACGTCTCAAAATGAGTGAACGCGAAGCGCCACGTGTCGGACGTGAAGCTCTCAGGATTCTCGATGTGCTCATGCCCGCCGTAGGCCCACGACACCCGGTACTCGCTCGTCGTTGGCGCAGTCCCCATCCGATAGCCGCGGTTGCGGCAGTCATGCAGTGTCCAGCGGTCGTCAGCGGTTGTATGTCCGAAAATGACGTCGATGCTCTGCCTCGGACCGAACTCAAGAAGCGACGTCCGAACGATGCCGTTCACGGGCTCGGGCCGCTCGGTCTGGAACTCACCCAACAGGTCGAGCTGGACACCCCGTTCAGGCGTGTAGCGCAGAGTGCCTGGAAGCGCATGCTCATCGTCGTCTGGCAACCACCACCAGCCGAACTGCTCGAGCGGCTCGTCGAAAGTCGTTTCGCGCACGTGGACCAGCAACGGATCCATGAACGACTACGCCTTCTCGATCAGCTCAATGCGGTACTGATCGGGATCCCTCACGAAACACAGCGACGATCCGCCATCACGCATGTTGGTGTGCAAGAGGTCAGCCATGCGCACATTGTCGCGCATCGACCTGTCGCAGCAAGCGCCGGCCGCGTCGTTCGGGATCGGTAGCCACGGACAAATCGGGTGACAGGATCCCACCTGATCTCAGCTACCGCTGTTTCAACCGAAGGTGGCAAGGGCGCTACAATGGTTCCAAGAAGAGTTCCAAACGATGGCCACTTCAGCAACCAGAGCAACGCGCTGACAGGGCGGGACCCCGCATCAGGCCGTAAATCCAGCATTGCAGCGTTCTCAGGAATCGCCCTCTCACGGCGGTAGCACGGGTTCAAATCCCGTACGGAGTACCTGCACGAAAACCCTCGCCTCGGCGGGGGTTTTCTCGTTCTCGCACGAAGCGTTACGTACCGAAGCCGACCATCTCCACGTGCCAGGCCTCGCCCTGCACCGGGAAATGCAGGCCCAGCGCCGCTGCCTTCGCGGACATTCCGTCCACGCTCGCGAGCGCAACGCCGTCGACGTACACGTCCGCTGCTCGGCCCGTCTCGTGGTTGGACGTGCCCGGCACCGCCGCGAGGTTGCCGGCACCGCTCAGGAACGAGTCGTACAGGTCCTCCTGCTCATGGCGCGTGCGCCAGCCGGAGATGACCTCGATCTCGCGACCCGACGCGACGGCGAGCGCATCGAGCCGCCGAATGAGCTCCGGATGGATGCCGGTCAGGTCGCCCTTCAGCAGCCCCGATCCAGCATCTTCGGGGGCGACGGTCGCCGCGGCCGGAGCCCACCCCGAACCGCCGTTCGCGATCTTCGGCGCGGGAGTGATCGTCGTCGGCACGTCGACCGGCGCCGTCGTCGCCGGAGCCGTCACCTCCACTGCCGGCAGCTCCGGGATCGCCTCGGCTGCCACGACCGCGGACGGACGCACGCGCGCCGATGCGTCCGCGTCCTTGCCGGCGGTGCGCTCGGCTCCCGAGCTCCCACCCCGCAGCACACCGGCTCCAGCCACGATGGCGATGACGACCAGGATCCCGCCGACGAGCGCGATCACACGCCCCCGACCGCCCCATCGACCGTCAGCGAACGATTCGGGCGCATGCCCGTGCCACGCGGGATCGCTGGGATCCTCGATGGCCTCGAATGCGGTGGACGTGCGCATGCGGGAAGTATCGGCGGCCACGCGTGCCGCTGCACTCGACTCGAGCGTCGACGGCCCACTGCAAATCAATCCGTCGGAAAATCGTCGCCAGCTCACCTGCGCGCCCCTTCGCGCCGATGCATCCCTGTGACCCTGGGGTTCCGAAAACCCGCGCTGTGGCACGCGATCGCGCTCCTCGCGCTCGCGGCGTCGTGCCTGCTCGCCTCGACGCGGGTCGATGCCGCGACCTCCAGCACCGTGGTCGGCGCAACCGTGCCCACCTCCACGACCATCGCCCTGTCGGGCTGCGCCGGTCCTCCCGAGCTGCAGCTGGGCTCGCTCGCGGTCGGCACGACCTCGCTCACGTCGCCCTGCCACGTCGACTTCGGCGCCAACGCGCCCGCCACGCTGCGCATGTTCCAGAAGGACCGCACGGGCGCCGCGATGACCCAGGTGCGTACCACCCTCGATACGCGTAGCGGAGTGCCGTCCTATCGCGCGGTCGATGTCGTCAGCTCGAGCATCGTGTGGGTTGCCGGCACGCGCGTGAATGCTGGCGACGTCACGCCGCTGCGTGTCACCACCAACGGCGGATCCAGCTGGACCGATGTCACCCCCTGCGCGGCGGTCGGGTCGGGGATCGGGCATCTCGTCGCGTGGAGCGCGAGCGAGGTGCTCATCGTCAGTTCCAACAAGGCGTGCTACTCGAGCGACACGGGCGCGACGTGGACCTCGGTGACGACTCCGTACGCATTCAACGCGCGCCTCGCGAACCCGACGGGTGACATCCTGTGGGCGACTACGACGACCACGGGCCGCATCATGCGTAGCGCCGACCGCGGTCTCACGTGGACGTCGTTCCTCATCCCAGGCGCCACGACGAGCCCCTACAACCTCGTCGCCTGGGGCGCCAGCGACGTGGTCGCGATCGGCACCGTCACCGCCGGAGACAACCTCTCCAGGACCGCGTACGCCTGGCGAACCACAGACACTGGAACCACCTGGACGCAGTCAACGATCGGCACGATCCCGGTGACCACCGTGCCTGCCACGACCGGCAGCATGGCGCTCATCGATCGGTCGAGCGTGAGCGGTCGGATCATCGCGTCCGGCAGCTGGGCGCTCGGCAACCAGTTCAAGCAGTACTACTCCGACGACGGCGGCGCCACGTGGACCGCCACCGCGCTCCATCCGTTCACGGACCGACTGCGCTACCTGGGCGGCTCGACGTGGATGGGCGGCAACCGCATGGACACCGCCTACGTCTCGACGAATGACGGCGCGTCGTGGGGCACCGTCGCGATGGGCGGCGGACCGACAGCGTTCTTCAACGGGATCTCGCGGGTGCAGGGCGGCGCGGTGGTGGCGATCGGCGATGCGTCGACCGTGCTCATGTCGACGAACTCCGCAGCGAGCTGGACCTCGATCTCGCCGGCCTACACCTCGTACTTCGCCGTGGTGTCGTTCAACGCGAACGACATCGCGATCGTGGCTGCCGACGGCTCCGCGCTGCGCAGCTCCGATGCGGGCGCGACGCTCGTGCCCGCAACAGGGTGCGGCGGCTCCACGTACACCGATGCGGTCGCGACCGGGCCGACGTCAGCGATCGCCGTCGGATCGGCCGGCTGGATCTGCCGCACCACGGACAAGGGTGCGACGTGGACCCAGGTGCCGAGCGGCACCGGTACCTGGTTCACCGAGGTCATTCGGATCCCGCGAACCGGGGTGCTCATCGCTCACGGCTCGACCACGGCGCAGTTCTACCGCTCGACCGACGACGGCCTGACGTGGTCGGCGATGTCGCTCGGCATTGCCGGGAACGCCGGCGTGACCGCCGTCGACGAGGACGGCTCGACCATGGTCATCGGCAAGGCATCGAACGGGCTGATGTGGGTGTCGACCGATTTCGGCGCGACGTGGTCCTCGCGCGACGACGGCATGGCGAGCAGCCTCCAGAGCGTCGCGGTGTCCCCGTCGGGAGCCAGGATCCTCGGCGGCCACTACCCGATCCCCGGCGACAACCTCAACCGGGTGACCACCAGCACCGACAACGGCGCGACGTGGACCTCGGCGATGGTGAACGCGGGCAGCGGCGAGGTGCTCGGACTGACGTTCACGTCGGAGCTGCGCGTGTGGGCGCTCGCCGGCAACAAGGTGCACGTCAGCGACGATTCCGGGGCGACGTTCGCCACGGTCGCGACGAGCGCCGGCAGCGCCACCGAACTCGAGGTGCTCGACGCGAACACGGTGCTCACCTCCGGCCTGGGCAAGCTGCTTGCCGTCAGTCGCCCGACGACGGCGCTGCCGGACGTGGTCGCGGGAACCGGACTGACACCAGCAGGAGGCGCATTCGGCGCGTGCCTGCTGGGGACGACCAACGCCGCGAACTCGTGGCCTGTCACTGGCACGTGCACGGTTGCCGACCCGGTGCCGTGGCGCCCCGCGGCGGCGGATTCCACGGCACCGGGATCGATCCTCGCGACGAGCACGGGCGGGACGTCAGCGGCCGACCTCGTGTTCGGCCTGCGCGTCGGTCCGACCCAGAGCGCCGGTGCCTACGCCGCGCACGTCGTGTTCGAGGTCGTCGCGCCCTAGCATCGGGACGACTCGCGTGGCGAGCGCCCACCCGCCGAACAGCACGCCGCTCCACAGCAGGTCGCCGACCAGCGAGTTCTGGAAGAACGGGACCGCCGCGACGAAGCACTCGACCAGGCCACCGATCGTCTTCGGGTACATGCCACCCTGCACCCACACCGCGACGTTCGTGGTGAGGAAGAAGAGCAGCGATCCGGCGACCGTCACCGTACCGATCGCAAGCGGGCCGGTGCGCTCGCGGAGCACGGTGCCGAACACGACGGTGATCGCGACCGTGCCCCATGTCACCCACCAGAGCGAGTGCATGCCGATGAGCAGGTCGGAGATCGCGAGCGTGCCGACCGGCACGGCGATTGCTACTGGCAGCGGCAGTCGCGCGCCCGCGAAGAGCGCGGACGCTCCCACGGGCGTCATGTTCCACGGGTGCGGTGCCAGGCGCAGCAGCACGCCGACGACCACGAGCAGCGCGGCGGTGATGCGTGCCGGGACGCCGCTCATGACCCGAACTTCCACTCGACCTGCTCGCCGTCGTGCGTCTCGTACGCGTCGGCGCCGACCGCCGGCATCGTGCCGTCGACCTCGAACAGCCAGTACTCCGTCTTGGTGGCCCGCACGTCGCCGATCGCGGTGACGTAGTCGCCGAGCTTGGACGATTCGACGATCACGTCGTAGCCGTTGTCGCGCAGCAGCTCGAGCGCGGTCGCGCCGTCCTTGCCGTCGTAGGTGATCGTCGTGAGGTCGCGAGCTGGTTCCTTCGCGCGCTCGGTCTTCGTGCTCGTCTTCGCGGCGGCCGGCGAGGATGCGGCGTTGGCCGAATCTCCCGTTCGGTCCGTGCCGCCGCAGCCGGCGAGCGCAAGCACTGCCGCTGCGAGCAGGCAGGTCAGGTTCGTCTTCATGGTGGTCTCCTCCATGTCCCGGGAGGAGGCAGCGCGCGGACGCGCCACACCATCCTTCTTCCGAGGACGTTCGTGTGGACCGTCCGCACGAGGCGACCTGGCTCCCCCGTCGGCCCTTCGGCTCGCGGGGATCACAGTTGCGGGACAGCGCCGGAATCGCACCGGACTTCGCTCGCGTGGACGGTTCCCGGCATGTGCCGGGCCGCGCATGCTGTCACGAATGGCGGACTCGGTCCTCACCGATCGCGCGGCGGAGGGCGACGAGGCCAGCGTCATGGCACGTCTCGCCGCTTGCGGAGTCGACCAGGTCGTCGAACACTACGGGTTCGTAGCCGGCATCGAAGAGCGCGAAGACCGTGGCCAGCACGCACTGGTCGGTATCGATGCCGACGACGTGCACCTCGCGCACGCCTGCACCCACGAGCAGCTGCTGGACGCGCGGGGTCAGGCTCGAGTACGTGGCCGATTCCGCGACCGCGTCCGCCACGTCCTCGATCTCGGGATGCAGCGCCACGTCGTCGGGGTCGCGCAGGTCGTCGCCGACGAGCCGGTCGTACGTCGAACGTCGCTCGTTCCGGAACCTGGACGCGACCACGAGCGCGTAGTCGTCACGTCGCGTGCGGGCGAAGGTCGCCACGTCCCGCGCGAGCTGCTGCAGCCTGGGCTCACCTCGCAGCGGATCGAGCTGCAGGTCGACGATGCACAGCGCGCGTGTGGTCATCGCATCCGATTCCATGCGTCGGTGATATCCGCGAGCGCGATCAGTAGTCGCCGTCCCACCTCGCCGTCCCGCGACGTGACCAGTCTCGATATCATTCCGTTCGTCGGAAGGTGCGATGCGGCATCGTGCGCCGATGCGAGGTAGATCCGTGGAGCGAGCAGACCTGAGTATCGATGCGGCATCGCTGCAGGAATCGTCGACCGACGAATCCGCCCGGATCGTGCTGCGCGCACTGCGCGGCGAAGACCTCGAACCGTTCCAGGAGCTGGTCGAGTCCGCGGACGCAGACGCCCTCAAGGACCTGGCGGCGTCCGAGCACGGCCTCGCCTGGTCGCAGGTGCCGCGCCACCTCGTGCCGGACGACCACCGCCTCGCCACGCTGCACGCCGCCGCGAGAATGTACCGCTACGACGGCAGCGCGACCCACCTCGACGGTGACCTCTTCGAGACGATGCTGGCCTGCCTGCACGCCGACGATGCGACGTGGGCCGAGCAGGCTGCGCGCGCATGGGTGAACATCGTCCTGCACACCGGCGAGGCAGCCACCGTCTGGCCACATGCGAGCACGCTGCTCGACCGGTTCCCGGACCTGCTGTTCGACCACCCCGGCCTGCTCGCCAACTTCGCGACGCTGGCCTCCACCTGCGGCGCGCCTGGCGCCGGCGCGCTGTGGGACCGCATCCTGCTGCACCCCACGCTCGGTGACAACGCGATGCGTCGCTGGGAGGTCGAGCTCGACTGGGCGCGCTGCCACCTGCAGCTCGCCGCCGGCGAACCTGCCCGCGCGATGAAGGTGCTCCAGCGCGCGCGCAAGGGCTTCGCCGACCTCGCGACCGCGAGCGCGCACCTGCGCTGGACGGACGCGACCCTCGAGCTCGTGTGCGGACTGTCGTGGCTCGGTCGCTACGACGACGCGCTCGCGATCGTCGAGGACTCGCTCCGCACCGTCGAGCCGGGCGGCGAGCTCGAGCTGTGGCTGCGCGCTGCGGCGGGCTATCCCGCGGCGGCGCTCGGCGATCCGCTCGCCGTGCACGACGCGGCCGCGGCGATGCGGCAGGCCGCGACGGACACCTCGATCATGCAGCTGCGCGCGCCGTATCCGGCGCGCCTCATCACGGCGATGCAGCACGGTGACCGCGACGAGGTGCGACGCATCGTGCTGGAGGCCGTCGCGCTCGAGACCGGTGGCCCGCTCGACTTCGAAGCGCGCCTCAACTGGCGCATCCACGCCCTCGAGGCTGCGTTCGTCACGGGGGAACCCGCCCTCGCGCACCAGCTGCTCGACGATGTCGACTCGATGCTCGACTCGGCCGGGTTCGACCTTCCTGTCCACCGCATCCGTCGCGATCGCGTGGTTCGTGCGCTGGACGGGACGCTTCCGGGAGCGCCGGGCGAAGATCCCCTCACCGACGAGGCGCTGCGTCGCGGCGCATCGATGCCCGCGCTCGTCGCCGGTGGCGCGACGTTCGGATCGAGCATCGCCGCCGACCACGTCATGAACGTCCAGCTGTTCGGCGCGTTCGACGTTCGCATCGACGGCGCGAGCATTCCCGATCGCACCTGGTCGGGGCGACGCCAGGCACGCGTGCTGCTCGGACTGCTGCTCGTGCACGGCAACCGGCTCGACCTCGACACGGTGGCCGAGCTGCTGTGGGGCGATGTCGACGGGCACACGGCGCGCGGTCGCATCAGCCCGCTGTGCGCATCGATCCGCGCGGTGCTCGCCGAGGCCGGTGATGCGCAGCCATCGCGCGAGCTCGTGACGCGGGGCGGCAGCATCACGCTGCGACTGCACGACGGCGACCGCACCGACCTCGACGACCTGCGCGACGCCGCCGACCGCGTGCGCCGCGAGCCTGCCCGCACGCGCGCCCTCGCCCGGTCCATGCTCGACGTCGCCACGTCGCGCCCCGTGGCGAACCTCGGCACCGAACGCGCCGCGGCCGAGCTGCGCGCCGCGATCGACCTCGAGGTCGCCCGGCTCGTGCCCGTGCTCGCCAGCGCATGGGACGGTCGCCCCGCTCCTCGCTCGGTCGTCGACGCGGTCCGCCGGATCGTCGATCGTGATCCCACCGACGGCGACGCGTGCGCACGCCTCATGCGCCTGCTGCGCGACCGTGACGACGCGCCCGGCGCGTCGGAGGCCTACCACTGCTTCCGCACCACGCTGCAGGACGAGCTCGGACTCGACCCGCCCGCCTCCGTGACGCAGCTGCACACGGACATCATCACCGCCTGACGTTCGACCGCGAAACGATCCCTGCAAGGTCGCTGCAAGTCGCATTCCCGATCATGGAAGTCACGGGCGCTTCGCCCGTGCCACACCCCACCACCGGGAGCACTCCATGCGCGCAGCACGGTCACGTCCATCCTCCATCAGCGTCGTTCGAATCCCCCTCCAGCCCATCTCCAAGGCCTGATCGCAGACATGGCGAATCGCGGAGAACGGATACTGCCCTGCCCGGGCATCGAGACCTTCCTGGACTCACACGATGATCTGTACCTCCTCCCGATCGCAGGTCGCGACCAGCTCTGCGTGAAGGCTCCGGTCGGGCGCTGGGTGTGGTCGACCCTGAACGGCGCATCGGTGGACGAGATGCCCATCGAGGTCGCCACCGAGGTCGCCGGCGCGCTCGACTGGCTCGAAGCAGAGACGTATGTGCGCCGGGAATCGTCGGTGCGATCACCCGAGACCGATCGGTGGGACCGCCAGGTGCAGTGGTTCGCGCAGGAGACCGGCGAGGGCCCCGCGCGCCAGCACCGCCTGCTCGACGCGACGGTGCTCGTGCTCGGCGTCGGCGGTCTCGGCAGCGCCGTCGCCGACCTGCTCGCCCGCGCCGGGATCGGCACGCTCGTGCTCGTCGACCACGACGTCGTCGACGAAGCCAACCTCCCGCGCCAGCAGCTCTACTCGCTGCGCGACGTCGGACGCGCGAAGGTCGACGCGGCCGCCGAGCGCCTCCGATCGGTCGCGCCCGCCACGCGCGTGCGCCAGTCACACCAGGAGGTGCGCAGCGCCGTCGACGTCGCGGCGCTGCTCATCGAGCACGACCCACAGCTCGTCGTATGCGCAGCCGACCGTCCCCCGATCGCGATCAAGACGTGGGTCGAGGATGCCGCGTCGGAGCTGGGCGTCGCCGTGATGCACGGTGGCCACCGACCACCGCTCGTGTACGCCGGACCGTTCTTCGTGCCGGGTGTCAGCTGCTGCTACGCGTGTTTCTCGTCCGCGCGAACACGACCCGGCACCGAGCAGCTCGAGCGCGAACTGGCGAGCGCTCGCGACGCGAACCCGCCCCAGCTGCCCGCAGTCGGGTGGGGCGACGCCGCAGCCGCGAGCTTCATCGTCGGCCAGGCCGTGCAGTGGCTCGGCGGCGTCGCGGATTCCGCGCTGCTCGGCCGCGAGCTCGAACTGGACCTGCGGACCTTGGAGTCGCGCTGGGTCGACGGCCCCACGCAGCCCATGTGCCTGCGCTGCGAAGGCATCGCCACGTCCTCCCTGCGCGAACGGTAGCCGACGCGGCTACGGCCGCAGCACCACCTTGATCGCGCCGTCCTGCTTCTTCTGGAACATCTCGTACGCCTGTGGCGCCTCGTCGAGTGACACGTGGTGCGTCGCGAAGTCGTCGACGCCGAGCGGGTCGCTGTCGTCCTCGAGCAGCGGCATGATGTCGTCGACCCAGCGCTTGACGTTCGCCTGGCCCATGCGCAGCTGGATCTGCTTGTCGAACAGCGTGTCCATCGGGATCGGGTCGGCCATGCCGCCATACACGCCCACGATCGAGATCGTGCCACCGCGTCGCACCAGGTCGATCGCCAGGTGCAGGGCGCTCAGGCGATCGATGCCGGCCGTCTCCATGAGCTTGCGCCCGAGCACGTCGGGCAGCAGCGACGTGATGTCGTGCGCGAGCTTGCCGATCGGCGCGCCGTGCGCCTCCATGCCAACGGCGTCGATCACCGCATCCGGGCCACGCCCGTCGGTCACCGACCGGATCGCCTCCACCACGTTGTCCTCACCCGTCACGTCGTAGACCTCGTCGCCGCGCAGGCGCGCGCGTTCGAGCCGCTCGGGCACGAGGTCGAGTGCGATTACCCGTCCCGCGCCTCGCTCGCGAGCAACGCGACACGCCATGTCGCCGATGGGGCCGAGGCCGATCACGGCGACCGTCGCGCCATCACTGATGTCGGCGTACTCCACCGCCTGCCAGGCCGTCGGCAGCACGTCCGACAGGAACAGGTAGCGGTCGTCGGCGTGCCCCTCCGGCACCTTGATCGGGCCGAACTGCGCCTGCGGCACGCGCAGGTACTCCGCCTGCCCGCCCGGAACGTTGCCGTACATCTTGGTGAAGCCGAACAGCGACGCACCCTTGTCCATCTCACGAACCTGGGTCGTCTCGCACTGCGACATGAGCCCCGTGTCGCACATGAAGCAGTGCCCGCACGAGATGTTGAAGGGAATCACCACGCGATCGCCGACGCGCAGGTTCGTCACCTCCGACCCGAGCTCCTCGACGATCCCCATCGGCTCGTGCCCGAGCACGTAGCCCGCGTCCATGTACGGACCGAGCACCTCGTACAGGTGCAGGTCGGAGCCGCAGATCGCCGACGACGTGACCTTGATGATCGCGTCGGTCGGCACCTCGATCGTCGGATCGGGCACCTCCTCGACCCGCACGTCGCGCTTGCCGTGGTACGTGAGTGCCTTCATCGCTCGTCATCCCTCCTCGTGGAACCTGGGAGGGAACATGACCCGATCGCCATCTGCGAAACGACCGAATCGACGAAGCAGGCAGCAGCCGTCAGGAAGCGTGCGCGCCCACGACCGCCGCGAGCTCGGCGGCGACCACGTCGCTCGCGCGCTCCGGGTCACGGGTCTCGAGCGCCAGGCGCGTGCGGCGATGCAGCACGTCCTCCACGTCGCGTGCCTGCTCGTGCGAGGCGGCCCAGGCAGCCTCGACCGCCAGGTACGGACGATCCGGGTGCAGGCGCTCCGCCAGCTCGGGGCGCTGCCGCACGAGCTCGAGCAGGTGTGGCACGTTGGTGCCGTGGCGACGCAGCAGGTGGCGTGCATCGGAGCGCTCCACGCCGAGCTGCGCGCAGACATCGTCGATCTCCGCCGATGAGGGCATCGGTCGGCTGCCCTCCAGGCGCAGCTCGCGCGTGCGCGACTTCCCGCGACGTCCGAGCTGGGCCATCGCCGCATCCACTGCGAGCTCCGCCATCGACCGGTACGCGGTGAGCTTGCCGCCGGTGATGGTGACGCACCCTGCACGATCGACGAGCAGGTGCCGCCGGGACACGTCCTCGGACTTGGTGCCACCCTCCGCGTCGGGACCGACGAGCGGGCGCAGGCCCGCCCAGGTCGCGAGCACGTCCTCGTGCCCGATCGGGGTGCGAAGGAACGGGTTCACGCGGTCGAGCAGCCAGTCGATCTCGTCGAGCGTCGCCTCCGGGCGCACCAGGTCGCCGTCGTAGGGCGCGTCGGTGGTGCCGATGAACGCCAGGTCCTCCTGCCACGGTTCGATGAAGACGTTCGAGTTGTCGGTCTGGCCGAAGAACGCGATCCCGGAGTCGATCCCCACGCGATCGCGGCGCACGGCGAGGTGGATGCCCTTGCTCGGCAGCACCCGGAACCCGACCGGCGCGTCTCCGGCGCCAGCGCGCAGCGTCTCGTCCGCCCACACGCCTGTCGCGTTGACGACCACGCGAGCGCGCAGCTCCAGCTCGGACCCGTCGCTCGAGCCTGCCTCGGGGGTCGACTGCGCGGCTTGGGCCGCCGCGTCGCCACCGATGGCCGCGCCGACCACGCGTTCACCCTCGCGCAGTAGCCGCGTGACCGGCGCGCCGTTCACGGCGAGCGCACCGTTGGCGACCGCCGTGCGCAGGACCGCGAGCACGAGGCGAACGTCGTCAGCACTTGCATCGTGGTAGTGGTGCGCGCCTCGGAACGGCGTGCGCCCACGAGGCCCGATGCTCACGCCGGGCACGAGCCGGGTGAACTCACCGACGTCGAGCCACTGGTGCAGCGACCCCGCCGCCTTCCGATGGCCGAGTGCCTCGTAGACCCAGAGCCCGGCGCCGAGCTTGAGGCGCTGCAGGGGCATCGGTCCGTGCCCGTAGGTGGGCAGCAGCATCGGCAGCGGTCGGACGAGGTGCTCGGCGTTGCGCTGGATGCGCGAGCGCTCGCGGAGACTCTCGCGGACGACCTTCACGTCGCCGCTCGCGAGGTAGCGCAGCCCGCCGTGGATCATCTTGGAAGAGCGCGAGGAGGTGCCACAGGCCCAGTCGTCGCGTTCGACGATGCCGACCCGAAGCCCGCGCGTGACCGCGTCGAGCGCGACGCCGACTCCCGTGATCCCGCCGCCGATGACGAGCACGTCGAGTGGCGCGGCGGCCATCGCCTCGAGCTGGGCCACGCGGCCGCTCGCCGCGAATGCGACCGGTGGAGCCGAGGTGTCACCACGCGCCATGGACGCAGGATGCCCTACTCGGGTACGACTCACGCATCATGACGGGCGCGAAGGGCGATCACGGGGTCCACGACGAGGCGAGCGCCGTGGCGCGGATCCTCGAATTGACCGATGGCGGCAACGGAGACGATGCCGCGATCCTGCGCCCCGGGGCGAGCCCGGTGTGCGTGTCGACGGACTCGACGATCGCCGGCGTGCACGCGCCAGCGGGGACCTCGCCGCATGCGCTGGGGCGACGCGCGGCGGCGCGCGCGCTCTCGGACCTGGCGGCGATGGGCGCTGCTCCGCTCGCGATGACGTGTGCGGTGCACGTGCCTGCGGGCGGATGGGGCGATGCGGTGGCGCTCGTGGAGGGCGTCGTGGAGCGAGGTGAGCGGCAGCGCGCACCGCTCGTCGGGGGCGACCTGTGCCGCACGGCGGGCAGTGCGCTGGCGGCGACGGTCACGGTGATCGGGCGTCGCGCGGGCGCCCGTCGGGACGGGTTCGTCTCGCGCGCGGGCGCGCGCGCACGGGACGAGTTGTTCGTGACCGGGGCGCTGGGGGCGGCGAGCGCGGCGCTCGCCCGGGGCGATGCCGCGCTCCCGGAGCCACCTGATCGGATTCGTGCCGGGATCGCGCTCGCACCCTTCGCGGCGGCGATGATCGACCTGTCCGACGGCCTCGCGCGCGACGTGCGCACGCTCGCACGCTGCTCGCGGGTGGATGCCCGGGTGGACCTGGACCGGGTGCCCCTCGCGCCCGATGTCACGGATCCCGTGGCGGCGGCGACGGGCGGCGACGACTACGAGCTGCTCCTCGCGATCTCGCCGGAGCGCGTCGCTGCGGCTCGCGCAGCACTCGCAGCAGTCGATTCGACGGTGTCGCTCACGTGCATCGGCAGGGTGGTCGATGGAACCGGGGTCGCAACGTTCACGCGCGGTGGCGCTGACATCGCGGTGTCCGCCGGGTTCACGCACGAGTAGGCCGCGTCGTGGCCTCGCCGACAGGTTCAAGCACCACCCTCGCGGGAACGAGCAGCACGGAGGGTCACCCGTAATGAAGCAGCATGTCGCCCACGATCAGGTCGCGGTCCGCTACGCGGACGGAGTCGACTACGTCTGGACGACGTGGGAGCCGGCACTGCGACGCTGCGAGCGCATGCTCGGCGCGAGCTCCTGGCGCGCCGGTGTCGACGGCGAGGAACTCGCGCTCCAGCTGCGCCGCTCCCAGTACCGCGCGCACTCCGCTGCGGAGTTCGCTGCGGGGCTCGTGCCGCCACCTTCGGCCGGCGATGCGCATGGCTACCTGCTCGGTGCGCTCGCCTCGTGCCGTGACGCGCTCGGCGTGCTCGCGATCCGTGCCGAGATGGACGAGCTCGACGACGAGGTCGCGGAGATCGGCTTGCACGCCGTCGACGTCACGCGCGATGCGTTCCGCGGTGCGCGCTCCACCACGGCGCTCGTGCACGCATGGATCGCCGAGGACCAGGTCGATCCGGAGTGGCTGCACGCGCATTCCGCGCCGTCGCGGCTCTGGCCGTTCCTGTTGTGGATGCTCATCGCGACGTGCGCCGCGCTGTTCGTGGTGCTCGTCGTCCAGGTGCTGGTGCTCGGCGCTCCGGGCTGATCATCGAACCACCCGTTCCGCCCGGGCGACCGTATCGTCATGGGACGAGTTCGGAGCTTTCGAAAGACTTATCGAGTAAGGGTTCACTACCTACCGTCCAGCTGTGCGTTCCAAAGCACGATGATGGGTGCATGGAGTCCACCTCCACATCTGGCGCCGATGCAGGTCGGCCGATCCGCCTGCTGGTCGTCGACGATGACGAGGGCATCCGCACGCTGCTCGAGGTGACGATCTCGCTCGATCCGCGCTTCGCGCTCGTCGGCTCCGCGAGCAATGCGGCAGATGCGCTCGCGGCGCTCGAGCGCTGCATCGGCGACGGCTGCCCGGACGTCGTGCTCCTGGACGTGACCTTGCCCGACCGCGACGGCATCGAACTCGTGGGTGACCTGCGCGCAGTGTCGCCTGACGTGCGCGTTGCGTTGTTCACCGGCTGGAGCGACGACGAGACGATCGCGCGTGCCGAGGCGGCCGGAGCGGATGCGGTGTTCGCGAAGGACGGGGATCCACGCGGCCTGCTCGACGGGCTCGCCCGGCTCGCCGCGTCAGTCGACTGACACTCGAACCAGCGCGTCAGACGTGCGCGTGTGCGGTAGCGTCCGTGGTGGTGTCAGCGTCCGGCGGCAGCGCTGACAGCTCCGTCTCCATCAGGTGACAGAAGGCGTCGACGACGGTCGGGTCGAACTGCGAGCCCGCATTCGCGCGCAGGCGGCGCATGGCCTCCTCGTCCGGGAGCGCCTGGCGATACGGACGGTCGCTCGTCATGGCGTGCCACGAATCGCACACGAAGATGATGCGCGCACCGAGCGGGATCTCGTCGCCCTTGAGCTGGTGCGGATAGCCGGCGCCGTCCCAGCGCTCGTGCTCGTGCAGCACGAGCGGGCGCACGCCCTGCAGGAACTCGACGCTCGCGATGATCTGCTCGCCGATGACCGTGTGCTCCTTCATGACCTCGAACTCGTCGTCGGTCAGCGGTCCGGGCTTGGAGAGGATCTCGGTGGGCACGCCGATCTTGCCGATGTCGTGCAGCAGCGCGCCGAGCTTGAGGTCGCGGATCTCGTCCTCGCGCATGCCGAGGCGGCGTCCGACGTCGGCGCTCATGTCCGTGATCGAGCGGGCGTGGTCGAGCGTGTAGGCGTCCTTCGCCTCCAGCGCGGAGCTGAGCGCCTCGACCGTCTCGAAGTAGGACCGCTCGAGCGACGCGAACAGTTCGGCCTGCTCGATGGTGCCGCCGAGCTGGTCGGCGATCGTCTCGAGCATGTGCAGGTCGTCCTCGCCGAGCACGTCGGGATCGCGCTCGTACACGGCGATCGCACCCACCACGGCGCGGTCGCGGCCCTGGATCGGCACCACGATGCGGCCTCGACACCCTGCGGGCGCGTCCTGGTCGTCGGGGCCGGGCACGCGCAGGTCGAACGCGACGTTCGGATCCTCGTCGAGGTCGCCCGCCACCGCGACGTACGGTCGGCCGGTGCGAACGCATTCGCGCAGTGCGTCGGTGCACGACGCGTGTGCTCCGGTCGCCGCGTGCGCGCCGCTCGACGCGATGATGCGCAGCTCGTCGTCTCCGGCACTGGTGACGTTCGTGTCCACGTGCGTGAGCGCGATCGTGACGCGGCCGAAGCCGAAGCCCTCGTGGAGCTCGCGTGCCGCGATGCGGGCGACGGCCTCCGGATCGCGCTGGCCGGTGAGGCTGCGCGCGAGCTTGGGGGTGCACGCGAGGTGGCGGCTGCGCTTGCGGATCGAGCGCAGCATCCGGGTGCGCTCGATGGCGGCGGACGCCTGGCGGCCGACGGCGGCGAGCAGCGCGCCGACCCCGTCGGCGATGCCGGCTATCGGGCAGTCGAGCACGATGAGGCCGACGAGACCGTTCGCGTCGCGCAGGCCCTGCAGCACCACGTCGCCGCCGAAGCCCATGCGTCCGAGCACGATGGCGCTCGACTGGTCGAGCTCGTCGATCGTCGCGATGAAGGGTTCGCTGCCGGCGTGGTGCGCGAGCTCGGCGAGGTGCGAGCGCAGGCGGATCGATCCGGCGCCGGAGGCGACGATGCGCTCGATGCCCGTGGCGCCGACGAGCTTGAGGCGGCCCGAGTCGAGGGCGAACAGCGCGGCGCGGTTGGCGCGCGCGGCCTCGGCGGCCTGCTGCACGTGGTCGATGAGGCGGTCGCGCTGGCGGCTCTCGCTCGCGGCGTGGACGCTGCGCAGCAGTAGTTCGTTGTCGCGTGCGCGCTGCTGCTCGCGGTCGACGATGATCGCCTTGCCGATCGCGACCGCTCCGAGCGCGGCGATCGCGGCGACGAGCGTCTCGTCGTCGGCGCGTCGCAGGTCACGCTCGTTGGCGAAGCGTCGCAGCACGAGGCCGTGGAACTCGTCACCGGAGAACATGGGGGCGACGATCAATGCGCGCGAGCCGCCGCGGACCGCGACGTCGGTGGGCAGCGGACACGTCGCGGCCTCGCCGTCGGGGATGTGGATCGCGCGGCGTGCGCTGAACGAGTCGCGGAGCGCGCGGGCATCGGCGGCGGTGAGCACGACGCTGCTCCCCCACGCGGGCGACCACAGTGCGCGATCGGTGGCTTCCCACACGAACAGCTCGAGGCCGGCGCCCTGGGCGCTTGCGGCGAGTGCTTCCACGGTGCCGCGCACGCCGGCGCTTTCCGCGCCGATCTGCTCGACGGCGATCATCATCTGGCGCGAGACCTGCGCCTCGCGGCGGGCGGCTCCGAGTGCGCCGCGCATCATGCGCACGACGGCGCGGTGCAGCAGCAGGAACGAGGCGACGGCCAGGCCGACGACGAGGATGTCACCGGCGATGCCGAGCTCGAAGAGCGAGCCGAGCATCGCGACGATCACGAGGTTGACGGCGACCAGCGCGCCCGCGGCGAGGATGCGGCCTGCATGGCGTTCGATCCACGCAAGCTGTGCGTCGGACGGCGGCGTCGTCGGTTCGGACTCGGTCACGCAGTCGAGCTCCAGGGCGGCATGGACAAGGGCGCTCGGAGCCCGATCGAAGGCCCCCTGCTGCGCTTGTCCAAATGGTTCCCCGACAGTGTTGAAGGAAAACCCGGATACCCGTCGTACGCGGGCCGACCGATGGGCAGTTCAGGCGTCGGTCAGGACCTTCGCCGCGCGCCATGCGTCGAGAACCGCTCGCTGCTGTGCGGACCCGGCGCCATGGCGACGTTCGGCGGCCTCGAGCGTCGCGTCGGCCCATGCGCGGAATCCCGTCAGTTGCGTGAGGGAGGTGCGCGCCGCGTCGGTGGTGATGCGAGCCATCTCCTCCATCCCGAGGGCGCGGGCGATGTCGAGGTGCGCAGCCTGGATCACGCCCGAGTGGACGTGGACGTAGCCGTTGTCGCTCATGGTAAAGCCCGATGCGCGCACGTCGTCCATGGTCACCGACAGCGGCACGTACTTCGTCGGTCGGCCGAACTCGGAGCGCATCGGCGCGGTCTTCCCGCGCGGATCGAGCAGGAACCAGCCGTGCGCCTGCTCGGCGGCGTCGCCCTCGAGCACGAGCGCGGCGCCGGCCATCACCTGGGAGAGGCCTTCGGAGAGCCGCCCGGGAGCGCCCGCGTAGACGAGCCCGCCGAACCCCGCCCGCGTGTCCATCCACTTGTGCGTCAGCTCGTGCACGGTCGTCTCGAGCAGCTCGAGGCGGCCGGTCTCGCCCTTGGTGACCGCCTCGCCGGCGCCGATGTTCACGGTCCTCGTGATGCGGTTGAAGAAGCTGTTCGAGCCGCCGTGCACCTTCACGCGTGCCCGACCGAGCCCGTCGTCGCCTGCCGGGTCCAGCCGGGCGTACATGCGGCGCGCGAGCGTGATGCCGCGATCGACGACTGGCTGCGGATCGAACGGTGCCACCGGTGGCGCCGGAGCTGGCGTCGCGCTCGGTGTTGAAGCCGTGCCGGTGTTCGGATCTCGTTCGATCTGCATATCAGATGGTAGCTGGAGCGGTCGGTCGCACGCGGCAGCGACTACAACGCTGCCCGGTCACTGCCCGAAGACATGGCATGGATGCGCGCCTGGACGGGACGCGCACGCCGTCGGGACGGATGTTGGGATGACCACGCCTGGACCCAAGCCGGCTACTCGTCGCGCACTCCGACAACGAGGCGCGGCGCGTCATGGCATCGTCGTCGCCATGACAACGAAATCGTGACGCGCGCGCTACGCCGCCATCACGTCATGCTTTCGTCGCGATCTTGGCTACGAACGCATGACACGATGGTCGCCAACGGCCAACGCGCGGTACCCGAGCGGAATCGGAGCCCCGGTGGACGGCACGCCCGGTGTCAGGCGCTGGCGAGCGTCGCGGCGAGGCGGTCGCGCGCGGCGCGCATGCGGTCGAGCGCGCGATCGCGTCCGAGCACGTGCACGCTCTCCCACAGTCCGGGTGCGATCGTCTGGCCGGTCACCGCGAAGCGGATCGGGCTGAACACCTTCCCGGGCTTGAGCTCGAGGTCCTCGCACGCTCCGCGCAGTGCGGCCTCGAGCGAGTCGAGCTCCCAGTCGCCGAGCGCCTCGAGCTTCGGGACCACGTGCTCGAGCACCTGCACGCCGACCTCACCGGTCTTCTGCAGCCGCGCCCATGCCTCGTCCTGCATCATGAACGGCTCGAGCACGAAGCCCACGTACGCCGGCACCTCGCCCCATGTCGCGCACTTCTCCTGCACGAGCGGCGCGGCGTCGATGCCGCGCATCGCGTGCGCCGCGGCGTGTCGCTCGTCGTCGGCCGGCAGCCACTCGTCGCGCCATGCCTCGTAGCCCGCGGCCCACGCCTCGGGCGTGAGCGCACGCAGGTGCTCGCCGTTGAGCCACGCCAGCTTGTCGTAGTCGATCGCAGCGCTCGACTTCTTCACGCGCGCGACGTCGAAGTGCTCGACCAGCTCGGCGGTCGACATCACGTTCGTGGTGTCGTCCTTGCTCCACCCGACGAGCGCCAGCCCGTTGCGCACCGCGTCGGAGCTGTAGCCCGCCTCGGCGAGCTGCTCGACGGTGCTCGTGTGGTGCTTGCGCTTGCTGAGCTTCGACCCGTCGGGGCCGAGCACCATCGGCAGGTGCGCGAACGCGGGGATCGTCGCGCCGAGCGCCTCGTACATGAGGATCTGCTTGGGCGTGTTGGAGAGATGGTCGTTGCCGCGGATCACGTGCGTGATCTGCATCTGCGAGTCGTCGATGACGTTCGCGAAGTTGTACAGCGGCGAGCCATCCGCTCGCGCGATCACGAAATCGCCGATGAGCGCGTTCTCGAACGTCGTCTCCCCCAGCACCAGGTCGTGCACGACCGTCACCCCCTCATCGGGGCAGCGGAAGCGGATCACGTGTGCGTCACCGGCCGCGATGCGCGCGTCGGCATCCTCGCGCGCGATGTCGCGGCAACGACCCGTGTAGACGAACGGACGCTTCTCCGCATCCGCAGCCGCGCGGTCAGCGTCGAGCTCCTCCTTGGTGCAGAAGCACGGGTACGCCGATCCCGACTCGCGCATCGTCGCGAGCGACGCGACGTACAGCTCGTCGCGCTGCGACTGGAAGTACGGACCGAACGGCCCCTCCACGCCGGGGCCCTCGTCCCAGTCCAGCCCGAGCCAGCGGAACACGCGCAGCGCCTGCTCGACGTTCTCCGGGGTCGAGCGCGCCTGGTCGGTGTCCTCGATGCGCAGCACGTACGTGCCCCGCTCGCCGAAGTGGCGCGCATAGAGCCAGTTGTAGAGGGCCGAGCGCGCGCTGCCGAGATGGAGCGTGCCGGTGGGGCTGGGTGCGAATCGAACGCGGACGTCAGAGGTCATGCGCGCAACGATACCGCGTCCGCCCTTGACCCTGACGCGGCGTCATGCGCCACGATGGGAACCGACATGGACGACGCCCCCTCCACACCACCACCCGCCGGTCGCACGGTCGCGCAGGTCGCGAAGCTCGCCGGCATCACGGTGCGGACGCTGCACCACTACGACCAGATCGGTCTGCTCGCGCCCAGCGCACGCAGCGACGCCGCCTACCGCCTGTATTCCGAAGCCGACGTCACGCGCCTGCGCGAGATCCTCACGTGGCGCCGCCTCGACGTGCCCCTCGCACAGATCGCTCAACTGCTGGACGATCCTGCGATCGACCGCGACGAGGTGCTGCGGCGCCAGCGCTCGCTCGTCGCGCGACGCATCGACGAGCTGCGGGGGCTCGAGGCGGCGATCGATCGTGCACTCGACCACACTGCCGAGACAGGAGCCACGATGGACACGGACCAGGACATCATCGACGCGCTCGGCGGGTTCGACCCGGCCGACCACGACGCCGAGGCTCGCGAGCGGTGGGGTGACACCGACGCGTTTCGCGAGAGCACTCGACGCACGAAGGAGTACACGGCCGACGACTGGCGCCGCAGCAAGGTCGAGGCGGAGTCGATCCACGAGGCACTCGCGGCGCTGTGGCAGGCGGGCGCCGACCCGGCGGGCGACGAGGCGCTTGCGCAGGCGGAGGCGTTCCGCGCGCACGTCACACGCTGGTTCTACGACTGCCCGCCGGAGCTGCTGCGTGGACTGGGCGAGATGTACGTCGCCGATCCGCGCTTCACCGCGACCTACGACGGGCCACACGGCGAGCGAGCAGGGTTCGCGGCCTGGGTGCGCGATGCATGGGCGGCCCGCGCCGACCAGGGCTGATCACGCAGTCGCGACCGCGGATGCCGTGTCGACGCCGATCCGCGCTCCGCTGTCGGCATCGAAGTAGACGAGCTTCGATGCGTCGACGACGAGCTTCGCGGTGTCGCGGCGCCGGAGCGCGCTGTCGGGCTCCAGCCGCGCCGTGACGCGGTTGTCGCCTCCGTCGCGCTCGTTGCCCTCCACCTCGCGCGACAGCTCCTCGAGCAGGTCGGCGTGCACCTCGTCACCCCCGACGCTGAAGTAGGCGACCGTCTCCGAACCCATCGACTCGACGAGGTCGATCTCGGCCTCGAAGGTTGGCCAGCCGTCCGTTCCCGGAGCGCCGCGTTCCTGGAAGTGCTCGGGCCGGATGCCGACGATCAGGCGCGCGACCCCCTCCAGGCGCGAGCGCAGCTGCTCGTCGACCGGTGCGTCGACCATCGGCAGGTGCACCACGTCGCCATCCGCCTGCGCCGGCAGGAAGTTCATCGCGGGCGATCCGATGAATCCAGCAACGAACAGGTTCGCGGGTTCGTGGTACAGCTCCATCGGTGTGCCGACCTGCTGGAGCTCCCCCGCCCGCATCACAGCGACCCGATCGCCCAGGGTCATCGCCTCCGTCTGGTCATGCGTGACGTACACCGTGGTCGTGCTGAGGCGCGCCTGCAGGCGCGCGAGCTCGGCGCGAGTCTGCACCCGCAGCTTCGCGTCCAGGTTCGAGAGCGGCTCGTCCATGAGGAACGCCCGTGGCTTGCGGACGATCGCGCGCCCCATCGCCACCCGCTGGCGCTGGCCACCGGAGAGGTTCGCCGGCTTGCGATCGAGATGATCCTGCAGGCCGAGGATGCGCGCCGCCTCCTCCACGCGCTTCGTGAGCTCTTCCTTGGGCACCTTCGCGAGCTTGAGCGAGAAGCCCATGTTGTCGCGCACCGTCATGTGCGGATACAGCGCGTAGCTCTGGAAGACCATGGCGATGTCGCGCTCGCCCGGGTCGAGGTCGTTGACGATCTCGTCGCCGATCCACAGGTCGCCTTCGCTGATCTCCTCCAGACCCGCGATCATCCGCAGCGCCGTGGACTTGCCGCAGCCC
The DNA here is from genome assembly GCA_025964555.1 of Thermoleophilia bacterium. Taxonomy (GTDB): domain Bacteria; phylum Actinomycetota; class Thermoleophilia; order Gaiellales; family SKUG01; genus JAGQUL01. Next base: position 50,321 of record JAOPYQ010000009.1, read on the forward strand.
GACGGTCCGACCAGGATCATGAACTCGCCGTCCTCGATCTGGAGGGACAGGTCCTTCACGCCCTCGGTCCCGTCCGGGTACCGCTTCGTCACGTTGTCGAGCACGATTCGCGCCATGTCAGTCCACTCCCTCGATCAGCCCTTCACGGCACCGGCTGTCAGGCCAGCGACGATCCGCTTCTGGAACACGAGCACCAGCACCACGAGCGGCACCATCACGATCACCGAGGCAGCGCTGATCGTGCCGATCGGCGCCTCGAACTTGACGCTGCCCGTGAAGAACGCGATCGCCGCCGGCACGGTGCGCGCCTCGGGCGTGCTCGTGAGCGTGATCGCGAACAGGAACTCGTTCCACGCGAAGAAGAAGACGAGCAGCGCGGCGGTGACGAGCCCCGGTGCGGCCAGCGGGAACACGACCTTCGTGAACGTCTGCATCCGGGTGGCACCGTCCACGAGCGCCGCCTCCTCGAGCTCGCGCGGGATCTCGCGGAAGAAGCTCGTGAGGATGAAGATCGTGAGCGGCAGCGAGAACACGAGGTTCGGGATGATGAGTCCGAGGCCGAAGCGCGCATCGTAGATCCCGAGGTCCGACCACAGCTTGAACAGTGGCGCCGCGATCGCGATGACCGGAAACGTGGAGATCGAGAGCACGATGCCGAGCAGCAGCGTCTTGCGTGGGAAGCGCAGCCGGGCGAGGGCGTACGCCGCGAACGAGCCCACGAGGATCGACAGCACCGTCGTGGTCGTCGCCACGATCGCGCTGTTGCGCAGCGCGAGCAGGAAGTCGCCGTCCTGCAGCACCGACCGGTAGTTGCGCAGCGTCGGATCGTCCGGCCAGAGCGCGCCGCTCGAGAGCTGTGCTCCCGACTTGAGCGACGTGTTGACGATCCAGTAGATCGGAAACAGGCAGAACACCACGATCGCCGCGACGCTCAACCACAGCAGGCCCCGCTGCACGGGCGCCGGCATGGTGCGCCGGCGGCTGCGCGCGCGCACCTTCGACGGCGCACCCGCCTGCGTGATCGTCCCGCTCGTGGATCGTGGTGTGGATGCAGCCGACATGTCAGTCCTTGGCCAGGCTCTTGATGTTGCCGCCGACGAAGCGGATGTACAGGAACGACACGATCATCACGACCGCGAAGGTCAACACCGACAGTGCGGCGCCGAGGCCGATGAGCCGATTCTGCGTCAGCTCCTGGTAGGCGAGCAGCGACAGCACGTTCGTGCCGTTGCTGCCCTGGGTGAGCACCGCGGGCAGGTCGAAGATGCGCAGCGCGTCGAGGGTCCTGAAGATGAGCGCCACCAGGATCGCCGGCACGAGCAGCGGCAGGGTGATGCGCACGAAGCGCTGCCACACCGTCGCGCCGTCGACCCGCGCCGCCTCGTACACGTCCTCGGGGATCACCTGCAGCCCGGCGAGCAGCAGCAGTGCCATGAACGGCGCGGTCTTCCACACGTCCGCGAGGATGAGCACCGACATGGCGTATCCACGCTCGCCGAGCCACACGATGTCCTCGCCGATCCCCACCTTCGCGAGCAGCTGCGGCGCAAAGCCGACGCCCGGCTCGAAGATCGAGCGCCACGTGATCGCGGTGACCGCCGTGATCGTCGCCCACGGCACGAGCACCGTCGCACGGAGCACGCCCCGCCCGCGGAACGCGCTGTGCATGGCGAGCGCCATCGCCAGGCCGAGCACGAGCTCGAGCGATACCGACGCCACCGTGAACACGAGCGTGTTGAACAGCGCCTCCCAGAACCCACCACTAAACGCAGCCTCGTAGTTGCGGGTGCCGGCGAAGCGCGACAGTCCCGGCACGCGCACGCTGTACTCGTTGAGCGACAGCCAGACCGCGTAGCCGATCGGGTACGCCGCCACGAGCGCGATGAGCAGCATCGAGGGTGCGAGCAGGATCGCCGCGAGGCGGCGTTCGCTGCGCCCGTAGGAGGACGTTCGCGACGTGCGGCGTGGCGGCGTGTCCGGCGCTGCCGGCCCCGTCGCGCTGGCGATCGGTGTGCTCGTCATGCTCCCCTTCCTAGAACGTGGCGAGCGCCTTCTCGATGTCCGACTGCATCTTCGTCACGGCCTCGTCGACGCTCGCGTCACCACTGAGCGCTTCGTAGACGTTCGTGGAGATCGCTTCGCTGATCTGCGGATAGACCGGGCTGACCGGGCGCGAGCGCCCCTGCTCGATCGCCGACAGCAGGTTCGCTGCGAACGGCAGCGCCTTTTCGACGCTGGCATCCGAGTACACGCTCGTCAGCACCGACGGCGTGGCGGCCTTCATGTACGTGATCTGCTGCTCCTCACCGGTCAGGAAGTTGATCGCAGCTGCGGCGCCGGAGGGATTGTCGCTGTACTCCGAGACCGCGAGGTTGTAGCCACCGAGCACGCTCGCGGATTCGCCGCCCTCGAACTTCGGGAACGCCGTGACGTCGAACTTGCCCTTGATCGCCGGCGCTTCCTGGCCGAGCGTGTAGGCGTACGGCCAGTTGCGCATGAAGGTGGCGGAGCCGTTCTCGAACGCGCGACGCGCCTCCTCCTCCTTCATGGTGAGGACCGAGCGCGGCACGGAGCCGTCCTTGATGCCGTCGACCATGAACTGGAGCACCTCGCGCGTCTCGTCGGAGTCGGCGGTGGACTTGGTGCCGTCCTCGTTGAGCACGTCGCCGCCGCGTGCGTAGAGCAGCTCGAGGAAGTGCACCGTGAGGCCCTCGTAGCGCGAGCCCTGGTAGACGAGCCCATCGCCAGCCTTGCCCTGCGCGTAGGCGTCCTGCCACGTGGCCGGAACCTCGTCGACCTGGTCGGTGCGGTAGTAGAGGAAGCCCGCGTTCGAGTTGAACGGCACCGCCCACTCCTTGCCGTCGTAGCGCACGGTGTCGAGCGTCGAGGCGATGAACTCGTCCTCGCGATCGGCCACGATGTCGCTCGCGTCGGCGAGCCAGCCCTGCGCCGCGAACTCGGCCGTCCAGACGACGTCGAGCGCCAGCACGTCGCACTCCTTGCTCTTGGCCTTGAGGCGCTGCACCAGCTGCGTACGCTGCTCGTCGGCCGATTCTGGGAGCTCGACCAGCGTCGCGTTCGCGCCGGGATTCTCGTCGTTGAACTTCGCGAGGGCCGGCTTGTGGACGCCGCCCGTGTCCTTGCCCATGCACATGGTGATGTCGCCCTTGGGCGCGTCGTCGGAGGTCTTCACCTTGCTGGTGTCGCCCGTCTTCCCGCCGCCGCTGCCCTTGTCGTCGTCGCTGCCGCCACATCCGACCGCGACGAGTGCCGAGAGCAGCACCGTCGCCAGAATCGCAGTTCCTTGCTTGAGCGCCGACATCCAGAGCCTCCGAGATCACACGGTCCTTCGGAGCTCGCAGGCGACGTTCGTCCGCACCGGGGGCTCCCGTTGATCTGGAACCTGCCCGGGTCTCGAAGCGTTAACCGACCACACCGATGCAGATGTCGGCGGGTCGTTTCGTCACCAGGTGACGGCTGCGCTTTCCGGTGCCTGCACCGGGGCTGCGTGCGCGTTCGCTGCCGTCTGGAAGTCGGCGAGCAGCTTCAGGTTCGATTCGACGCGGCCGACCTCGGCGTAGTCGGGGTGACCGTCGTAGCCGTCGTCGACGTCGCGAGCGATGCGGTGCAGGTTGCGGTCGATCATGTCGAGGGTCGAGGCGCGGAGCGTGAGTGCTCCCTCCACCCCGCCCCCCATGCGCTCGCCGTCGAGGCGCAGTCGCGCTTCGACGAGTCGGGAGGCGGCGCCGTCGGGAGTGGCGGACCACTGCTCGCCTCGCCACGCGCTGAGCAGGCGTGCCTTCTGTCGCTCCGTCACCTGTGCCGTCACGATGTCGCCCGCGTCGATCCAGGTCGGGAGCGCCGTGCCTGACCGGGAGGACTCGCCGAGGATGCGCTCGACCTGTCGGCGCGCGACTTCGGTCCCGGCCGGATCGAGGCGGTCGCGCATGTCCTGGAACTCCTCGAAGAGCGGGCGGGAGTTCGTGCGTGCGTGCTGCTCCATGAGGGCGACGCGCTGCGCGAACGGCGCGCGTCGGTAGTGCCAGCTGGTCAGGATGTCGTGCGTCTGGATCCCGACGGGCAGCGGCGATTCGTCGCGGAGCGCGCGACCGACCTGTCGGCTGACGTGCTGGGCGACGTCCCGGTCGTTGAGCCCGGCGAAGCTGCGCACGTCGCTCGTGCGCGAGCGCGCGGTGGTCACCGGTCCGCCACCGGCGCTCGCGAGCCCGTCGAGCAGGCGCATGCGCTGGTCCTGGGAGCGCGCTCCGAAGTTCGACACGGGCGCGAGCACGAGCTCGATCGTGGCGTTCGCCGGCAGGTCGCGGCGCCCGCGAGCCGCGTCGTCGAGCGCGGCGTGCCACGATTCGATGCGCGCGGGATCGCGCACGAGCTTCCAGCGATCGATGAACTCGGCGCCAGCATCGCCCGACGTGCCCCACCGCTCGAGTGCTCCGGCGAGCTTGTGCCGGATGGCGTCGTCGAGCTTGTCGTGCGTCATGATCCCGAGCGCGACCGGCACCTCGCGTTCGTCGGTCGAGAGGTGGAGCAGCGTGCGCAGCTCCGCGACGCCGCGCTGCGTGTCGAGCACCGCCGCGGGACCGTCGAGGAGCGCCGCAAGACGAGCGCCGATCGCGGCCTGGTCGGTGGGGTCGATGCTGAATCGCAGGTCCCAGGCCGCACGTACCTGTTCCGAGTGGCGTGCGTGCTCCGCGCCGGTTCGGTCCACGGTGGCAAGCGCGGCGCCGAGGTCGAGCGAGCGGTAGCCGAACGGCATCGATGGTTCCACGTTGTACAGCTCGTCGATCGCGCTCGACACGTGGGCCTGTTCGGCGTCGTCGAGTACGCGTGCAGGAGCCTGCACCAGCCGGCGCAGGTCGTCGATCCCCTCGAACATCGGAACGCCGTGTGCCGGCAGCCGCATGGTTCCTCGCGATTTCCCCCGACGCAGCCCCCGTGCCGCGCATGCCTGTATCTCGGCACGGCCGGTGCCCAGCGTTTCGTGGCCCCCTATGATCCGACCATGTATTTCGGCTCGCACGTCTCATCCAGCGGTGGCATCGACAAGGCGGTCGAGCGTGCCATCGACCTCGGCGCGGACGCCGTCCAGATGTTCATCCAGAGCCCCCGCATGTGGCGACCCGTGAACCACAAGGACGAGAACATCGCGCGCTTTCGCGAGCTGCGCGACGAACACCTGCAGGGCGCAGTCGCCCACGCGATCTACCTCATCAACGTGGCGTCCGACGATCCGGAGATCTGGGAGAAGGGCGCCACGGCGCTCGCGCACACGATGACGATCGGCGCGCGCCTCGGGCTCGACGGGGTGATCTTTCATCCCGGCTCGCACAAGGGTGCGGAGACCGGCCTGGCCGGGTGCGTGGACCTGATCGCGAAGGCGTGCCTGCGTGCCATCGATGCGGGCGAGCGCGAGGCAGCGGCCGCCGGAACGTCGACCCCCTACCTGTTGCTGGAGAACACCGCAGGCACCGGCGGCACGATCGGGCGCGACGCCGAGGAGCTCGCCACGCTCGTGCACGCAACCGACGACCACGGGCAGCTCGGCGTGTGCATCGACAGCTGCCACTGGTGGGCGAGCGGCGTCGATGTGACCGACCGCGAGGCATTGGACCGTGAACTCGCGATCCTCGACGACGCGATCGGCCCGGAGCGCCTGCGCGCGATCCACCTGAACGATTCCAAGACGCCGCTCGGCTCGAACCGGGATCGCCACGACAACATCGGCGAGGGTCTCATCGGCGACGGGCTCGGCACGTTCCTCGCGCATCCGCGCTTCGAGGGGCTCGGCGCCTACCTCGAGGTTCCCGGAACCGGGGACGGCACGCGACCGGAAGACATCACGGCCGCGCGTACGCTGCGCGAGCGCGCCCTCGCGCGCGCGTGAGTCCTCAGCGCATGCCGCGATCGCGGCGCCGGGCCTCGGACTCGTTGCGCCGCTCGATGATGTCGGGCGTGGTGCCGGCACCCACGCTTCCGCCGCGGCCAATGAGCAGCAGGATGCCGAACACGACGGCGACGCCGAACAGGAGCGCGGCGAGGACCGCCAGGCCGGGGACGAACAGGAAGACGATGAGTGCGGCGAGCGCGAGCACGGCCGCGACCGTCCAGCTGACGTAGGACACGCGGGACCACCCTTTCGTAGTGGAGCTGTTGTCCCTGTGGTCTCCCGCTCGTCGGCGGTGCAACATCCAGAAGAAGAAACAACGGCGGTGTCGCGCTCCCCGGGCAATGACTTCGGACCAACGTCGCCATGCAGTTTGGGAGTGCGACCACCGCCGTCGGGGTCACGTGGAGCGCATCCACGGACCTGAGTCCGTGGCGCGCTAGGCAGCCAACGGAGGTGGCCGCGACAGGATGTCGCAGCCGATGAGTTCACGGAGGGTGCGTGTGGTGTCGACGATGGCGTAGGCGGGGGGGCGCAGCACGCGCGTGATGCGCTGCAGGCGGCGGGCGATGCGCTGGAGGGCGACCTCGAGCACGTGGATCGCGCGCAGGCCGACGAGACTGACGGCCGCGACGAGCATGCCCGCGAGCACGCAGAGTCCGAAGATCGAGGCGAGCGGCAGCAGGCTGCGCCAGCTGCCGTACTCCATGCCCAGTCCGAATCCACCGAGCCATCGCTCGAGGCTCGACTGCAGCAGCCAGATCGACAGCAGCAGGCCCGCGAACGAGGACGTGCGCACGACGAACTGGTCGAACATCGAGGCGGCGGACAGGCGTTCGACGACGAGCCGGCGCGAGCGGCGGCGACATGCGGCCGAGATCGTGCACGTCTGGCGAACGCGGCGGCGCTCGGAGGTGACGAAGGCCACGACCGCGACGAGCGCGATGGCGGCGATCATGAACCAGCCGACCGTGAGCGGCATGCGCGCATCGGCGTTGTCCTGCAGCACCCGGAACTCGGAGTCCGAGACCCCGTAGAAGAGGAAGAAGTCCTCACGGAACAGCGAGACGAGGCGATCCACGACGAGCGAGCCGATTGCCAGGGCGCCGGCGACCGTACCTGCCTGGGCAAGGCGATACCGGCGACGCGAGATGCTGTTTCGATGGGAGTCGTGCATGGGCTCTGCCGAGGCACGGGACGTACGGGGCTGGGTTCCCGCACGGACCGTCCGTTCGATATCGGCACCATTCACCGATCCTCAAGGGCCAATTTGCACATCTGCCAACGTACTGGTGTCTGCGGCATGCGAACCGCCACTGCGTCCGGATATCCGGCACGCATCCCGGGATCCGTGGACGAAGTCGCGGGTCCCACCCCACTGCGTCCGGATATCCGAGACGCAACACCGGATCCGTGGACGAAGTGGCGAACCCGGCGACGAAACGGGCGCACTGCCCAACTCGATGTACTGGCGAGGGAGCAATTCGCGGCCTGCGCCAGTGGCGTGGGTCGCCGGGGGGTAACACATGGCCGAGATCCGGCTGAGCGGCGTCAACAAGGTCTACCCGGGCGGCACGCATGCCGTCCATGACGTGGACCTGCACATCGCCGATGGCGAATTCATGATCATGGTGGGACCGTCGGGCTGTGCCAAGTCCACGATCCTGCGCATGATCGCCGGCCTGGAGACGCCCACCGGCGGAACGGTCGAGATCGGTGGCCGCGTCGTCAACGACGTCGCGCCCAAGGATCGCGACATCGCGATGGTCTTCCAGAGCTACGCGCTGTATCCGCACATGACCGTGCGCGAGAACATGGCGTTCGGCCTGCGCCTGCGCCGCATGCCGCCCACCGAGATCGATCAGCGGGTCGCCGACGCCGCCCGCATCCTCGGACTCGAGCAGCTCCTGGATCGTCTCCCCAAGGCGATGTCGGGTGGCCAGCGCCAGCGTGTGGCGATGGGCCGCGCGATCGTCCGCGAGCCGCAGGCGTTCCTCATGGACGAGCCGCTCTCCAACCTCGACGCGAAGCTGCGCGTGCAGATGCGCACCGAGATCGCGAAGCTGCACCAGCGCCTCGAGACGACGACCGTCTACGTGACGCACGACCAGGTCGAGGCGATGACGCTCGGCCAGCGCATCTGCATCCTGCGCAAGGGCGTGGTGCAGCAGGTCGACACGCCGTTCCAGGTGTACCAGAACCCCGCGAACGTCTTCGTGGGCGGGTTCATGGGCAGCCCCGGCATGAACTTCATGAACGGGCACCTCGTGCTGCACGACGGGATGCTCTACCTGCAGCTCGGCGACCAGCACATCCCGGTGCCCGCGAGCGTCTCGAGCCGCCTCGTCGCGACGACCGACCTGCACGGGCGCGGCGTGATCGTCGGCATCCGCCCCGAGCACATGTCGATGTCCGCGCCCGGCGATGCCGGAGCGATCCCGGTCACGGTCGAGCTGACCGAGGCGATGGGCGCCGAGGTGTACGCGTACTTCACGGCTGCCGTGCAGGCGCCCGACCTGACCGCGCTGAGCGACACGCAGGCAACGGCCGACACCTATGTCGCACGCCTCGGCTCCGGCACGGAGATGCGCAACGGCGAGCAGATCATGCTGCGCCCCGACATGGACGAGCTCCACCTGTTCGACGCGCAGTCGCTGCTGACGCTGCTCGCGCCGGCTGGCGAGGCCGATGTTCGTGCGCGCCAGAACGGCGCGGCGATCCAGATCGCGACGGGTGTGGCGGGCACGCTTGCGAGCCCGGTCGCCATGCCGCACTCGACGATCGTCCAGCCGCTCATGCACCCGGGCCAGAGCTTCCTGCATCCGCCAACGCCGTCGCAGCCGGTCATCCACCTGCACCAGACGATCGTGCAGCCCGAGCAGCCGACCTACGGCACGCTCGCCGAGCCTGTCGCGGCGTCGGCGATCGCGTCGGTGTTCGACCAGCCGGTCGCGGATGCGTTCCGAGTCGAGCCGCTCGTCGTGGGTGCACCGCGCATGGACGCGATGACCGCCGATGGCGGGACCGGCAATCCGCATGCAGCGGCGCCGCCGCGCTCTGGCTTCGCGGCGCGACCGATGGCGCCGAGCGCGCACGCGCCGCACACCTCGGGTCCGTACGCGAACCTCGGCATCGGTGGCTCGAAGCCGCCGCACGGCTCGGGTGACGCGCGCGACGTGCAGGTCTCGGAGCTCGGCACGCCGATCACGGAGCCGGCGATGTCGGCGCCCGTTGCTGTGCCGGTCGAGGAACTTGTGATGGCCGAAGCTCCCGTGGCGGAGGCGCCTCGCGCGCGACGCGGGTTCGCGCCGCGGGTGATCGGTGCCGCGCTCACGAACGCTGCGCCGTCGCAGCCCGTGGAACGCCCGACGACCGTGACGCTCGACGATGCGGACCTGGATGCCGCGATCGATGCACTCGAGGGGGTCGACGTCGACCAGCCGACGCCGATCGAGGGTTCGAGCGCAGAGGCGACGCCGGTCGCGAGCGAATCCACGCTCGGTGCGCCTGCGGCCGAAGTTGCGAGCGGTGCGCCGTCGATCGCGCCATTGCGTGGCGACCTGGCCGTGGCGAGCTCCGGCTTCCGCGACGCGCTCGCGCGCATCCGCACGCAGCAGCCTGCTGCCGCACGACCGATCACGATGAGTGGCGGGGTGCTGCCGCCGCCGCTGTCGCTACGGCCGAACGTGGATGCGAAGCCGGCCTCGGTGCCCTCGGTGCCGGCACCAGCTGAGCCGGCGGCTGCACCGGAGCCGATGGTGGTGCGCCCACCGACGCTGCCGGGCATCACGCCGCCACCTGTGCAGGGCTGACACCGGGTCTCGTTTCGTCGTCGGACGGTCGTGGCAGACCTCCTTCCGGACACGTCCGACGGGCGCCGCTGGAAAAACCAGCACAAAACTGACGCAGTTCGGGCGCCCCGGCGGCCGCATTTCCGAATAAATCCCCTCTCAGGATGCCCTGCGAGGGGTTTTTTTCATGCTGGAACGTGATTTCGGCAGGAAAAAGGCCAAATCGGTGGCCAATTGCACCGTTTCGTGGAAATGCACCTTGCGCGTCCGCCAACTCCGATAATGTTCCACCCGTAAGGCAGGACGAGCGAAAGATCTACGAACATGATCCAGAGCATCACCAGCACCAACGGCGCCGCCAACCGCAACCCGGGCATCGTGCCGCCGTGGCTCACCAAGCCGCAGGCGAAGAACGCGGGCATCGTCCCCCCGTGGCTGCTCGAGCCCATCACGATCCTCCCTGTCGAGGAGCCCGTGGCAATCCTTCCCGTCGACGAGCCGGAGTTCCACATCCTCCCGGTCGACGGTGATACCCAGTTCGTGCCTGTGTCGGCCGACGCCTCCCCAGCGTCTCTGGCCGACGTCCTGCGCGGCCGCTGATTCCCCAAATACAGCGACGCGCCCTCGGGCACGGATCCCACACCACATAGACATACCTCCCCCATAGGTCGCCGGGCACGTTCCCCCCAGATCCCCGCCCGACGACCACCCCCAGCAAGACAGCTACGGGCCCGTGAGCAAGGAAGCTCATCGGGCCCGTCGTTGTTCTCGGGAACCGATGCGATATCCCGCGCGTCTGAGGGCACATGACGACCATGACCTTCCACTCGCGCGCCGTCCTGCTGCTGTCCATGTTCGCGCTGCTCGTCGCTCCGGCGATCGCGGCCGCCTGTTCGATGGTCGTTCGACCGCCCGCCAAGCCACACATCGCAGTCGACGACCTGCGGTTCCTGCACGTGCGGCGCAGCACGAGCGCCGAGTGGGTGCGCGGAAGTGGCTGGATCTCTTCGCGCGTCGGGCTCATCGAATCGATCCAGCCGCGTTTCCTGCGCCGCCCGGTCGCCGCGGCCTATGCGCAGCAGCGCGGGCTCAACCTGATCGCCATCCGGCCACTCGACGGGACGTACTACGACGACGAGGACCCGGCGACCACGTGCGAGCTCGAGGGCAGGCACGTGTACAGCGCCACTCGCCTGCTCGTTCGCGAGACGCCCCGGGCGATCTTCATCACCCTGGCGAGCCATCGCACGCCCGGCTCGTCCGCAGGCTGCCTGCTCGCGAGCACCTCGTGCGACGACCTGGTGCTGCGCTCGGTCACCTTCGATGCGCCGATCGGGGACCGCGAGATCTACGCGACCACGTTCCCCAACACGTAGCGATCGCTACGCCGCGAGGAACGTCGCGCCGTCTGCGTACTGGGCGCGGTAGTTGTGCGGGTCGTGGTTTTTGTCGTACTTCTCCGAGATGACGTGCTTGCCGATCAGGTACGCCGACAGCGCCGGGTTCTGCAGCGCCGTCGAGAGCAGCCCCGCGCCCTTGGCGAGGTAGTCGCCGATGCCGAGCTGTCGCCCGGAGTCCGTCTGGCCATCGTGGATGTCGTCGAGCGCGGTGAGCGCCTGCTGGCCACCGGCCACGTCCCAGACGAACGGATCGTTGGGATCGTCGACCTGCCGGACGTTGGGATCGGAATCCTCCCAGTCGACCTTCGCCGGTGCGGGATGTCCGTACAGCGTTGCCTTGTCGACGGAGGCGCCGACGGCGGGGTCGGCGATCGCGTCGCCGATCACCCACGCGCCTTGGCTGTGACCGCCGAGCGTCACGCGGTGGTGTCCCCCACGCTCGGCGATGCCGGCGAGCACGAGCTTGACCGTCTCCATGCCGGTGGAGACGCTGTCGTTGAAGTTCGCGTTGGCGGGATAGTCGATGATCGACGAGCTCGCGCGCTGGCCGAACGCCTGCTCGACCCCGCGCTGCCAGTCCTCGGGGATCGAGTGCGAGTTGGTGGCCGGCACCCACAGCACGAGCTCCGGCCTGGAGAAGTCGATCGCGGCGAGTGCCCGATCGGCGTCGGCTCGCGCACGCTCGTGGTCGATCTCGCCGGGCACCGCCAGCTTGGTGTCGCGCAGCTCCGCAGCCTGCGGCTTGGGACCATCAGCCTTGTGGCCGCGGGTGGTCGCGGTCTTGCTGCCCGCGCGATCCTGCGGCGGCGTCTGGTTGGTGAACTCCGCCTGCACGGCGCGCGCGACGTCGTGGAGCGGGCTGCCGAGGTTGCCGAAGGCATCCTTGGCGGCATCGAAGAGTTCGGCGAGCATGCGGCGTCCTTCCGTCCTGGACCCCGCTCCGCCGAGACATGGTGCACCGGCCCGCCACCACCGTCAACCGGGTACCGGCGCGCGTCGCGCGATCGTCGATCAGGTCGCGGCCGGAAGCCGCTCGGAGACGTAGGGGTCGACGAGGATCGGCTGGCGCGCGGAGCGGGCCTCGTCCATGCGCCGAACGAGCGTCGTGTGCGGTGCGGTGATGACGGTCTGTGGATCCGACTCGGCTTCGGCGATCACGGAGCGGATCGCGGCGGCGAACGCCTCGAGCGTCTCGCGGGTCTCGGTCTCGGTGGGCTCGATCATGAGCGCCTCGTCGACGAGGATCGGGAAGTACATCGTCGGCGGGTGGTAGCCGTGATCCATGATCCGCTTGGCGATGTCGAGCGCGCGGATGCCGGTGCGCGCCTTCACGTCGCCGGCTGACACCACGAACTCGTGCATGCAGCTTCGATCGAACGCCGGCGGCAGCACGTCGCGGATGAGCTCCATCAGGTAGTTGGCGTTGACGACGGCCAGCTCGCTCGCGCGGCGCAGCCCGTCGCGCCCGTGCGTGACGACGTATGCCCACGCGCGAACGAGGATGCCGACGTTGCCGAAGAAGCGCGACACGGAACCGATCGAGCCGTCGATGTGGTCGACGACGTCGTAGTGCCCGTCGGGATGCTGCACGATGCGCGGCAGCGGCAGCAGGTGCGCGAGGCGCTCGGCGACCGCGACCGGACCGGCCCCCGGACCGCCGCCGCCGTGCGGCGTGGACAGGGTCTTGTGGACGTTGACGTGGACGATGTCGAAGCCCATGTCGCCCGGCCGAACCTTGCCCATGATCGCGTTCAGGTTCGCGCCGTCGTAGTACAGCAGTCCGCCGACCTCGTGCACCGCAGCTGCGATCTCTCGGATGCGTTCGTCCAGCAGCCCGAGCGTGTTCGGGTTGGTGAGCATGAGCCCGGCGACGTCATGCTCGGCGCAGGCAGCGCGCACCGCGTCGAGATCCATGCCGCCGCGTGCGTCGGTGGGGATGCTCACCGTGCGCATGCCGGCCATGCGGACCGTCGCGGGGTTGGTGCCGTGCGCGGTGTCGGGCACGAGCACCGCGAGCGGCTCGGACTCGACCTCGCCGCGTGCGACGCGCTCCTGGTGGAACGCACGCATGAGCAGCAGCCCGGTGAACTCGCCGTGGGCGCCGGCCGCGGGCTGGAGCGTCACCGCGGGCAGGCCCGACAGCTCGCCGATCGCGTGCTGCAGCTCGTGGAGCATTCCGAGCAGCCCCTGCGTCACCGATGGCGGAGCGAGCGGGTGCAGGCGCGCGAATGCCGGCATCGCGGCGATCTCGTCGTGCACCTTCGGGTTGTACTTCATGGTGCAGGAGCCGAGCGGATAGAAGCCCGAGTCGATCGAGTGGTTGCGCTGGGACAGGCGCACGAAGTGGCGCATGAGCGTCGGCTCGGCGACCTCGGGCAGCGGCGGGGCGTCGTCGCGACGCAGCGCGGCAGGCACGCCGGCGAGCGCGGCGTCGACGTCGACGTCATGGACGAGCCGCGAGCTTCGTCGACCCGGGCGCGAGCGCTCGAAGATCGTCGGCTCGCTCGCCGGGTGGATGCCCGCGGGTACGACGTGCTCGGTCGCGGCGCTGGAGGTGGTCGTCTCGCTGTCCGGCGCGGTTGCCGGGAGATTCGTGGGCCGTGGCGGCGTCATGGTCATCGACCCTCCTCCGCGATCGCGCGTTCCAAGGTACTCGCGAGGCGTTCGATGTCGTCGTCGGATCGTTGCTCGGTTGCGGCGACGAGCAGCGCACCGTTGCCCAGGGTCGACCAGCCCGCAGCGGCTGGCCAGCCGGCGAGCACGCCGTCCTGCGCCGTGCGCTCGACGACCTTCGCCGCATCGACGGGCAGCTCGACGAGGAACTCGCGGAACACCGGTGCCCCGCTGCCGCCAGGTCCGGCGGTGACGCCAGGCACGTCGAGCAGTCGCGCGCGCGTCGCGGCGGCTCGCTCGAACTGCGTCGCGCCGAGTTCGCGGATGCCCTGCGGACCGAGCCACGACAGGTACACGAGACCGGCAAGCGCACACAGTGCCTGGTTGGTGCAGATGTTGGACGTGGCCTTCTCGCGACGGATGTGCTGCTCGCGCGTCTGGAGCGTCAGCACGTAGCCGCGGGTGCCGTCGGAGTCGACGGTCTCGCCGACGATGCGTCCGGGCATGCGACGCAGGAACTGCTGCTGGGCCGCCATGAACCCGAACGTCGGACCACCAGCGGTGGGCGCAAGGCCGAGCGGCTGACCGTCGCCGACGACCACGCCTGCGCCGTACGCGCCGGGGGCCTCCAGCACGCCGAGTGACAGCGGGTCGGCGCTCACGACCGGCACCGCGCCCGCGGCGTCGGCGTCGGCAACCAGCCGAGGTGCGTCCTCGAGCAGGCCGAAGGCGTTGGGCTGCTGCACGACGACCGCGGCGGTGTCGTCGCCGAGCACGGCCGCGACCTTCGCCGGGTCGACGAGCCCGGTCTCCGGGTCATGGTCGACGACATGCATCGTCATCCCATATGCACCCGCGTAGGTGTGCAGCACCGCGCGCACCTGGGGCGCGACCGTGCCGAGCACGACGAGTTCGGAGCGACCGGTGGTCTGCTCCGCGAGGTACGTCGCCTCGGCGACCGCGGTCGCGCCGTCGTAGAGCGAGGCGTTGGAGACGGGCAGCCCGGCGAGCGCGGCGATGCTCGACTGGAACTCGAAGATCGTCTGGAGCGTGCCCTGGCTCAGCTCAGGCTGGTATGGCGTGTAGGCAGTGGCGAACTCGCTGCGCGACACGACGGCTCGCACGGCGGCGGGCACGTAGTGGTCGTAGCTGCCGACGCCGAGGAACGAGATCGCGCGCGACAGGTCGATCGTCTCGTCGGCGAAGGCACGCGCACGCGCCAGGAGTTCGGGTTCGGGAATGCCGAGGGGCAGGTCGAGCTCACGCCCGATCCGCAGGTCGGGCGGGATGTCGGCGAACAGGTCGTCGACGGCATCCACACCGATCGTCGCCAGCATGTGGCGAAGGTCATCGGCAGTCGCGGGAGCGTAGGGCATGTTGCTCGCGATACTACTCTCGGTATCGGCGCGTCCGGGCGCTGCCGGGCGGCTAGAAGGAGCCGACGCCGAGCAGCAGCAGTGCGGAGACGTCGAACGTCACCAGCATGAGCAGCATGAAGCTCGTTGCCTTGTGTCCGAGGCGGCGGAAGATGCGCGCGAGCAGGTACGAGGTGACGGCCAGCACGAGGCATCCGATGATCACCTTGGTGCTGAGCCATTCGTGGCACGGGATGCCGAAGCAGTCGGCTGCGGGGCCCAGCTTGAAGGCGTAGCTCCAGAGTGCCAGGTGCAGTGCGCACCAGATGGTGAGCACGACGAGGAAGAAGGCGGCGTCGATGAGCTTGCCGACGGCGGCGAATGCGAGCGCGACCGTCTGCAGCGGCAGCCGCGCGACGCGCTGGCCGGCGGTCGGCTTGGAAGCCGGCGCGGTTCCCGCGGCGAAGCGGAAGGGCGGCGGCTCGCTTGCGTCGGTGCATCGCACGCGACGCGGCTTGACCTGGAGTTGCACTTGCGACATGAAGGGATGATCCTACCGAAAACGATGGTCGCACCCGGTCTTCGACGCCCGGCGTGCCACTCCTGCCACCGATCTGGCCGGTGCGGGAAATAGGCTGCTCATACGTACTTTTCGTCAGGAATTCCGCAGCGTGCGGGGGATCCCGGGCGCGCGAGGTGAGCGTTCGCTAGATGAGGGCCTGGTACGCGTCGGCGTCGAGCAGGCCGTCGGCCTCGGCAGGGTCGGTGAGCTTCACCTTCACGAGCCACGCGCCGTAGGGGTCGTCGTTCACGGCTTCGGGCGAATCGACGACGGACTGGTTGACCTCGAGCACCTCGCCACCGAGCGGGGCGATGATGTCGCTCACGGCCTTGACGCTCTCGAGCTCGCCGTAGCCGTCGCCGGCCTTGATCGTCTGCCCGACCTCGGGCCCGGCGTAGTAGACGATATCGCCGAGCGCGTCCTGCGCGTGCCAGGTGACGCCGAACGTGGCGACGTCGCCCTCGATGCGCGCCCAGTCGTGGGCCTCGTGGTAGCGGAGTTCGGCGGGGTAGCTGGCATCGGCCATTCGAGGTGCTCCTTGCGGGTCGGATCCTGCGGGTCGGATCGAGACGGAACCTACACCAGCGATGTCGGAGCGTGAGGGTCGCAGTCAGCCGAGCGAGCCGCGCACGAACGGGCGTTGGGCGACCGTTGCGTCGACGCGGGTGCCGCGGATGTCGAGCGAGAGCTCGGTGCCGGTAGCGGCGTGCTCGGCGTCGACCCATGCGAGCGCGATGCCCTGGCGCAGCACGGGGCTCATGGTGCCGCTCGTGACGGTGCCGATCGCGGCGTCGCCAACGAGCACGGTGGTGCCGGCACGTGGGATGCCGCGCCCGGTGACGGACACGGGGACGAGCTTCTGTCGCGGGCCGGCGTCGCGGATCGCGCGCAGTGCCTCGTGGGCTGGGCCGCCGCCGGGTACGTCGCGTGATGCGGCGAAGGCGAGGCCGGCGCCGATCGGGTCGCGGTCGGGGCCGATGTCGTTGCCGTGCAGCGGATAGCACGCCTCGAGGCGGAGGGTGTCGCGCGAGCCGAGGCCGCAGGGCGTGACGCGCACGTCATCGGCGAGCAGGTTCCACAGGCCGACCGCGCCGTCGGCGGGAACGAGCAGCTCGCAGCCACGTTCACCGGTGTAGCCGGTGGTGGCGACGATCACTACGGAGTGCGCGACCGGAGCCGTGACGAAGTGGAATGGACGTTCGCCTCGAACGTCGACAGCCGTGAGCTCGGCGAGCACGTCGAGTGCAGCCGGCCCCTGCAGCGCGAGCATCGCCCAGCCGTCGGAGACGTCCTCCGCAATGCCGTCAAGGAGCGCGGCATCGTGCTCGCGGTTGGAGGCGTTGACCACGAGCAGCAGCTCGTCAGCTTCGATGCGGTAGGCGATGAGGTCGTCCTCGATGCCGCCCGCATCGTTGAGCAGCATCGAGTACTGCGCCTGACCGACGTCGGGGATGCGTGCGAGGTCGTTGCTGAGCACGCGCTGGAGCGCCGCGATCGCATCGGCGCCCTGCACGCGGAGCTGGCCCATGTGCGACACGTCGAACAGCCCGGCGCTGGTGCGCACGGCCGTGTGCTCGGCGATGATGCCCTCGTACTGGAGCGGCATGCGCCACCCCGCGAACGGGACGAGCTTCGCTCCTGCCTGCTCGTGCGCCTCGTCGAGCGGGGTGCGTCGCAGCAGTGGCGTGTCGACGGCTGACTCAGCCATTGCTCTGCGAGCTGGATCCGCCGGCACCGGAGGTCGATGCGCTGGATTCACTGCCGCCGGAGCCGGAGCTGGGGCTGGATCCACCCGCGCTCGCGCCGCTGCCCGCTCCGGAACCCGAGCGGTTGCGGTTGCGTCCGCCGCGCGATCCGCGGCGACGTCGCCGCTGCCCGTTCGGTCCGGTGCCTGCGCCATGGGCGTCCTGGCCGCTGTCGCCGCCGTCGCCACCCTCGGCGGACTGACCATCTTCAGAGCCGCTGGAGCCGGCGTCGCCGCCCTGGGCCGCGGACGCGTTCTGGCTGCTGCGGTTGCGGTTGCCGCCCTGGCTGCGCTGACCGCCGCCCTGGCCGCCGCCGCCCTGACCGCCGCGGTTGCGATTGCCACCGTCGCTGCGCTGACCGCCGCCACCTGACGAAGCCGAGGACGCCGTCTCGACCGGCGTGCTCACGCCTCGCGAGGTCAGCAGGTCGTCGCCACCATCGGGGTCGATGCTCGGCTCGTCGCGATCGTGGTCGGGGACGCGTCGCGCGAGCGGGCGCTCGTCGGCATCGTCCTCGCCAGCGAGGCTCGCCGCGTCGAGCGAGGAGTCCTCGTCCGCGACGGCGTCCTCGTCGTCGATCTCGTCCGCGTCGTCCTCGGACTCGGCATCGGCCTCGCCGCCGGAGCCCGACGGCTCCTCGGACCCGTCGTCGGATCCGGAGTCGTCGCCGTGGTCGTCGTCGTCGCCGCGATCGCTGTCGTCGCTGTCGTCCTCGTCATCGAGGTCGTCCTCGTCGTCATCGTCGCCGCGATCATCATCATCATCGTCGTCGTCATCATCGTCGTCGTCGAGGTCGTCTTCATCCTCGTCGTCGTCCCCGTCTTCGTCGTCCTCGTCGGCGTTGTCGGGGTTGTCCTGCTCGAGCATGACGAGGCGCTGCGGGATCTCCGTGCGCTCGTCGTCCTCGGCGTCGGTCGCGTCGGTGCCTGCGGCGTCGACGTCGTCCTCGTCCTCGTCCTCGTCCTCGAAATCACCGTCGTCGTCGCCCTCTTCGAACTCCTCGCCTTCCTCGAAGTCCTCCGAGTCCTCCGTCGAGCCGGCTGCGCCGACCGCTGCGGTGACCTTCTTGCGGCCGCGTCCTCCACGACGCCGACGGCGACGTGCAGGCTTGACGAGCGTCGCGAACGCGCGCCCACCAGCGGATGCTGCGATGAGGATCGTGCGTTCTTCGCCCACGAGCGATCCAGCGCCTACGACCACGACCAGCACGCCGTCGACCTCGGCCAGGCCGTCGTCCTCACATGAGGGGTCGACCCGATCGATGAGCACCTTGTGCTTGGTGCCGCGCAGGAGCGGCTCCGCGAGTGCTTCGACCTTGGCCACGTCACCCGTCGCGCGGACCGCGAAGGTGTTGGGCGTGAGGTCCGGGTCTCCGAACACGCGCACGGTCTTGCCTGCGCGCTTGTTGAGCTCGGCCTGCTTGCCCTGGTTGCCCGCGAGCACGCGCGCCACGTCGGGCTGCGTCTCGATGGCGACCGCGTCGACGTCGTCGCCGAGGCCGATCGCGAGGTCGACGACCGCGCGCTCGACTTCGATGGCGTGCGTCTCGGCGCTCACGGTCACGCCGCGGCCTTCGCAGGTGCGACAGGTCGAGGTGAGGATCTCGCGCACGCCCTCGGAGACGTTCTGGCGGGTCATCTCGACCAGGCCCAGCGGGCTGATCTCGACGAGGTAAGTCTTGGTGCGGTCCTTGCTGAGCTCCTTGCGGAAGTGCTCGAGCACCATGTCGCGGTTCTTCATCAGGTTCATGTCGATGAAGTCGACGACGATGATGCCGCCGAGGTCGCGCAGTCGCAGCTGTCGCACGACTTCCTCCGCGGCCTCCATGTTGGTCTTGGTGATCGTCTCCTCGAGCGAGGCGGTGCCGACGTTGCGACCGGTGTTCACGTCGATCACGTGGAACGCCTCGGTCTTGTCGATGATCAGGTAGCCACCGCTGACCAGCTCGGCGCGCTTGCTGAGCGTGGAGCGGATCGCTTCCTCGACGCCGTAGCTCTCGAAGAGCGGGCGCTGACCGTCATGCATGCGGACGCGCTCGGCCAGGATCGGCGACGTGCGCTTGAGGTAGTTCATGATGCGCTGGTACTGGCGATCGTCGTCGACGAGCACCTCCTCGACCTCGTCGTTCATGAGGTCGCGGATGATGCGCAGCGACAGGTCCGCTTCGTTGTAGAGCAGCTTCGGGGCGCGGGCCTGACCGGCCTTGTCCATGAGCTGCTCGTGCAGGCGAAGCAGGAGCTGGAGGTCCTTGGCGATGTCCTCTTCGAGGGCGCCTTCGGCGGCGGTGCGGACGATGAGTCCTCCGCCCCAGGGCAGCTCGAACTGCTTGACGATGTCACGCAGGCGGTTGCGCTCGGCCTCCTCGAGTCGGCGACTGACACCGAGGCCCTCGCCGTCGGGCACGTACACGAGGTAGCGACCGGCGAGCGAGTACTGGGTCGTCAGGCGCGAGCCCTTCGTGCCCATCGGGTCCTTGACGACCTGGCAGAGGATCTCCTGGCCCGGCTTGAGCAGGTCCTGGATCTTCTTCTTGTTCTGGATGCGTGCGCGTCCACGACCCTTGGACTTCTCCTCCTTGGGCTTGCCCTCTTCCTCGGCCTTGGCTGCCGCGGCAGCTTCCGCGTCCTCCTCGTCCATGGCGTCGCTGATGTCGAGCGTCTCGTCGTTGTCGGCTGCGGCTCGCTCCATCGCTTCCGCGGGAGTGCCGGGGGCCTCGACCGTGACGATCTCGCCGTCCTCGGTGACGGCGGCGGCGGTGGGCGTCTCGGCGGCGCTGGTCGCTTCCATCTCCGTGACCATGGAGACCTTCATGATCTGGTCGGAGTCGGCAGCTGCCGGGGTGATCTCGTCGACGTACAGGAAGCCGTTGCGCTCCAGGCCGATGTCGACGAACGCCGCTTCCATGCCGCGCAGCACGTTCTGCACGCGACCCTTGTAGATGTTGCCGGCGAGGGATCGCTTGCCCTTGCGCTCGACGTACACCTCGACGACCTTCTGCTGCTCGCGGATGGCGACGCGAATCTCGTTCGGATCCGAAGCGTTGATGAGGATCTGCTTCTTCTCCGCGACCGCGGGACGCTCGTTGGCGTCGAGCACACGACGGGCGCTGCCGCTCGATGCGGAGCCGCGGCGCGTGCGCTCACGACGACGACCGCCGCCCTGTCCGCCCGAACCGGAACCGCCGCTGCGGCTGCGCGACTTGGAGCCGGAGCGGTTGCGGTTGCCGCCGGAGCGATTGCCGCCGGAGCGACCGCCGCCGGAGCCGCCTTCCTTCTCCTGCTTCTCCTTGAGCTCGGCTGCGTTGCTGCGCGTGACGGTGCGGGTCGTGCCGCCCTCGCCGCCGCTGCCGCCCGTGCCGCCGCTGCGACCGCGACCGCGGCCACCACGTCGACGTCGTCGCGCGCTGCTGCTCGAACCTTCGGCGCCATCGCCACCTTCGGGGCGATCGCCGCCCTCGCGCTGGGAGCCACCGTCGCGCTGGCCACCGTCGCGCTGGCCGCCCTGGCCGCCGCGACCGCCCTGGCCGCCGCGTCCACCCTGACCGCCCTGGCCGCGCTGGCGGTTGCCGCCGGAGCCGCCCTGCTGCGCCTGCGTGTCAGTCGCCTCGCCGCCCTGACCGCCGCGTCCGCGACCGCCGCGCGAGCCGCGCCGACGGGTGCCGCCCTGGCCGCCCTCGCCCTGGCCTTCGCCACCGTCGCGCTCGCTGCCGGGTCGGTTGCGGTTGCCGCCCTGGGAGCGTGAGCCGCCCTGACCGCCCTGGCCGCCGCGTCCGCGACCGCCGCCCTGACCGCCCGAGCGCTGTCCGCCCTGGCCGCCCTGCGTGCTTCCGCCGGACTTCTGTCCGCCGCTTCCCTTTGCCGGCGCGGGCGGGTTACCGCCGCCCATCGCCTTCTTCACCTTGTCGAACAGCCCCATGTGGGTCCTCGTGTCTCTCGTGTCAGTGGTGTCGGTGTGCCACAGGTCGCATGCTCAGCACGCGCCCCATGGCTTCGCCGGGCCGTCGGGCACGTCTGCGCCCACCAGCTCCGGTTCTGCGACGCGTCCGCCCATGCCGGGCTCCGCGATCGCGATGGATTCGCGCACGGTGCGCAGCGGGGCGAACGATCGCCCCGCCAGCACGCCGAGCGCGCGGACGACTTCTTCGGGCTTTGCTGAGCCCGCCTCGGTCAGGCGCACGAACGCGCGCAGGACGGGACCTTCGTCCCCTGCGATCGCGGTCATGTCGCCGATGAAGCGTCGAACGTCGACGCTCCGGGCCTGCTTCCCCGGGCTGGCTCGCTCCACGGTCGCCTCGTCGGCGGCGAGCATCGTGCCCACCGCGCGTTCGAGGTCTTCGTGGGCGACGTCCGTCCCGAAACTCCATCGCCACGTGGCGCCTGCCACGCGGCTCGCTGCGCTTGCGTACACGCCGTCGAGGCGCTCGATCGTCTGCAGCACCAGCCCGGCTGGCAGCACTTCGCTCAGCTGCAGCGAGAACTGGTCCGTGTCGATCTCCTCGGTCAGCTCGACTTCGAGGATGTCGCTCCACGCCTCGGTCGCCACCGGGCGCGGCATCGCCATCTTGATGCGCGGCTTGGGGCGCATGCCCGGGCTGAGCGCGAGGGTGATGCCCGAGCGGCGCAGCGCACCCAGCAGGGTGTCGACGGTCTCCAGGTGCGAGAGGAACCGCACGCGCCCCTGGATGGCGATCATGATCCGGTAGTGATAGCGATGCTCGAATGCGGCGAGGCTCGCGGCAAGCGCTTCCTCGGGGGTCATGATGCGCTTGGCGTGCGCCTCCTCGACCGTCAGCTCGGGCGTGACCTCGGCGGTGTCGACGATGTCGGTCACTAGTTCACCACCCTCGTGCGGATCGGACCCAGGCACGCGCCGCAGTCGGTGCAGCCGTCCCAGCGGCAGTCCCCGGTGATCGCCTCGGCGCGGCTCTGCCACAGCTCGTCGAGCAGGAACTCCTTGCTCAGGCCACTTCGCACGTGGTCCCACGGCAGCGATTCGAACTCGAGGAACTCGCGCTCGGCCTCGACATCCAGGTCGAGACCCTCGGCCTCGAACGCCGCGAACCATGCGCGCTCGTCGTAGAGCTCGTTCCACGCGTCGAAGCGCGCGCCGCTCTTCCAGGCGCGCTCGATGACCTTCGCCGTGTGACGCCCGCCGCGGCTGAGCGCGCCCTCGAGCATCGACGTCGTCGGGTCGTGCAGCGACAGCTTGATGTTCTGGCGCGGCATCGCGCGGCGGATGTACTGCTGCTTGAGCTTGAGCTGCGCGCGCGGCGCCATGCCCTCCCACTGGAACGGCGTGTGCGGCTTCGGCACGAAGTTGGATGCGGACACGTGCACCGTGAAGCGCGCGTTCGGTCCGAGCACCTCGTAGCCGATCTCGCGAGCTCGGATGCCGAAATCGACGATGCCCTGCACCTCGGCGTGCGTCTCGCGCGGCAGGCCGACCATGAAGTACGTCTTGAGCGTCGTGTAGCCGGCCTCGAACGCGGAGCGGATCGCGGCCTCGATCATGTCGTCGTCGATCGTCTTGCAGATGATGTCGCGCATGCGCTGCGTCGCAGCCTCGGGTGCGATCGTGATCGAGCCTTGGCGCGTGTTGGCGGCGGCGCTCAGGGCGACCGGTCCGGTGTCGACGCGGTTGGACGGCAGCGACAGGTGCAGGTTGGGCTTGACGGCCTTGATGCCGGCAATGGCCTTCTCGACGTCCGTGTAGTCGCTCGTCGCGAGCGATGTGAGCGACAGCTCGTCGTAGCCGGTGCAGTCGAGCGCGGCGAGTCCCGCTTCGATGACCTTTTCGGCCGGACGTTCGCGCACGGGGCGGTACCAGGTGCCGGCGTGGCAGAAGCGGCAGCCGCGCGTGCAGCCGCGCATGACCTCGACGGATGCCCGGTTGAAGATCGCGGACGCGTACGGCACGATCGGTGCGGTCGGCTGCGTGGAGATGTCGAAGCTGTCGTAGACGGCGCGGTCGACCAGGTGCGCGCCGAGTGCGGGCACGTAGACGTTCGGCATACGTGAGAGCGCGAGCAGTCGCTTGCGCCGGTCGGGCAGTCGCTCGAGGATCTCGACGACCTGCACCACGAGGTCCTCGCCCTCGCCGATGAGGAAGCAGTCGAAGAACGGTGCGAGCGGCTCCGGGTTGGAGGCGCACGGGCCACCGGCGATGACGATCGGGTCGTCCTGCGTGCGGTCGGCCGCGTGCAACGGCACGCCGGCGAGGTCGAGCATCTCGAGCACGTTGGTGTAGCAGAGCTCGTGCTGGAGGGTGATGCCCCACAGGTCGGCGTCGCGGACGGGGCGCCACGTCTCGAGCGAGAAGAGCGGCACGCCCTGCTCGCGCATGGCGTCAGCCATGTCGGGCCAGGGGCAGTACGCACGCTCGGCAGAGGCTCCGGTGCGCTCGTTGACCATCGAGTACAGGATCTGCAGCGCCTGGTTGGAGATCCCGATCTCGTACGCGTCGGGATACGACCACACGACGCGCGCAGTGGCAGTTTCCGGGTCCTTGACGACCTGGTTGGATTCTCCGCCGATGTACCGGGAGGGCTTCTGCACCCCCGGGAGGATCGACTCGATGACCTGCTCGAGCGAACTCACCAGCTCGAAGCCTCCTGCAAAATCTCACGTTCCCCGCGGCTCGCGTGTGGCGACTGACAGTCCGGCGCGCGGTGCGCGTGATTCGCGCTCCCGTGCTGCTCGTGCATGTCAGTCTCCGTGCCTGCCCGGCTGCGTCGGCTGCCTGCTCCCCTCGGGGGGCGAAGCGCCGGCCGCGCGCAGGGCGCCAGCGGTTGGAAAACTCCTGCGTACCCTAGCAGATGCGTGGCGGGATTCTGGGCCGCCCGCACCTGCGCTTGAACCTACCCTCGGCATCCCGTTCCAACCGCTTGAACGCGTGCGCGGGACCGAGACGTTTCGAAAACCGTTCTTCAGGGGCGAGAGCGACCGCCGATCGCCGATGCGTCGTACTTCATGACGGCTATCGGGTGCACCACGTGCGACGCATGTGCGCCCTGGTCGAATGCGTCGCACCCCATGACGGCTATCGGGCATGCGGTGTACGACGCATCGGCGAGAACCGCGGGCCGAGCTCAGCTCGACGTCGGGCGGCGCTTGCGGGGGCGCTTGGCGGTGCCGCCGACGAGCGGGGATCCGGTCAGGTGCGAGGACGCACCCCGCGAGCCGGTGCCACGAGCCCCGCCCGCGCGCGAGCGCTCGGAGCTCGACGCGCGCAGCGAGCCGAAGCCGCCGACGGGTCGACCGGTGCGGCGCTGGTAGCGGGCGCCTGGGCGCTCCGCCTCGCGCAGCACCGCGGCGACGAGGCCGAGCGCTGCCATGTTCGTCCACAGCGACGAGCCGCCGTAGCTGAACATCGGCAACGGCACGCCCGTCACCGGCAGCACGCCGACGACCATGCCGACGTTGACGAAGACCTGACAGAAGAACAGCACCGCCACGCCGCCCGCGATGAGCCTGCCGTAGAACGACGCGGCCGTCCCCACTGCCGCGAGGATGCGACTGAGCAGCAGCATGTACAGCCCGAGCACGAACGCGCCGCCGAGGAATCCGTAGCGCTCCACGAGCGTGGCGAAGATGAAGTCGGTCTGCGGCTCCGGCAGGAAGCCCTGCTGCACCTGCGACGCCTCGTCCTGCGGTCGTCCCGCGAGCTGGCCAGAGCCGATCGCGATCTTCGCCTGGATCGTCTGGTAGTTGGAGCCCTGCGCGTCGGCCTCGGGATCGAGGAAGCCGGTGAGGCGCTTGACCTGGTAGTCGTGCAGCACGGTGAGGCCGACAGCCGGCAGGACGCCGAGGATGATCACGCAGATGGCAACGACGCCGCCGCCGAGGATCGCGAAGTGCGTCCAGCGCGCGCCGGCGAAGAACAGCATGCCGAGCGCGAGGAAGCCGTAGACCTGGGCGGTGCCGAAGTCGGGCTGGATGAACACGACCGCCGCGGGGATCGCGAGCATGCCGAGCGTCGACCAGAACACGCGTGGCGTGCGCACCTCGCGCGCGCGACTGCCGAGGAAGCCAGCCACCGCGATGAGCGCGAGCACCTTGCCGAATTCCGACGGCTGTAGCGACACCGGACCCAGGTCGAGCCAGCGGCGCGAGCCGTTCACGACGGTGCCGACGAACCGCACCGCCACCACTCCGGTCACGGCGATCGCCAACGCGTGGGGCCAGTACTGCTGCCACGTCTGGATCGGCACGCGCGACACGCCGAACGCGATGCCGAGGCCGATGATCGCGAACGCCACCTGGCGATAGGCGAAGTCGTGCTGCACGCCGCCGTCGCCCGACACGATCGCCGTGTCGAGCAGGAACACGCTCGACGCGATGATGCCGAGCGCCGCGAGGATGAGGGTGGAGTCGCCGCCGAGGAGTCGCTTGAAGATGCCCATCAGTCCGCTGCGCTCCCGCCGGCGATGTTGCCGCCATCCTCGCCGAACCACTGCTGGTACATCGCGAGTACGACCGGCGCGGCCGCGCTGCCGCCGTGTCCACCGCCGTCGATGACCGAGCACACGGCGATCGTGGGGTTGTCGGCGGGCGCGTACCCGCAGTACCACGCGAGGTCTGTCCGCGGGAACTTCTCGGCGGTACCGGTCTTACCCGCCGTGGGGATCGGGAAGCTGCCGAACACCGCGGTCGCCGTGCCGTTGCCACCGGTGTTCACGCGCTTGAGTCCTTCGTGCACCGCGGCGAGGTCACCCGGATCGAGGTTGAGTTCCTTCGTCTCGCCCGGAGGCAGCACGACCTCGTCGCGGCCGCCGATGTCCTGGATGCTCTTCGCCACGTGCGGCGTGTGGAGGGTGCCGCCATTGCCGATAGCGGCGTAGGCGTTCGCCATCTGCAGCACAGTGATCTTCAGGTCGCCCTGACCGATCGAGAGGTTCGCGGAATCGCCCGGCTTCCACACCTCGTCGAAACCGTCGTACGTCTCCTTGCGCCACGCCGGCGTCGGCATGAGACCGCCGGTCTCGCCCGGCAGGTCGATGCCGGTGCGCTGGCCGAGGCCGAACTTCGAGGCCCACTTCTGCAGCACCGGTCCTGCCGCGTTGTCGAAGAAGATCGAGAGCTTGTAGAAGTAGGTGTTGCAGGAGACCTCGAGCGCGGTCCCCAGGTCGATCCCGCCGAGGTTGCGGTCCTGGTTGTTCGGGAAGTCCGTGCCCATGATCTCCAGGTTCGGCGGGCAGCCGATCGGCTCGTCCGGCGTCATGAACTTCTCGCCCATCGCGGCGATGGCGGTGATCGGCTTGAACGTGGAGCCCGCGGGATACTCGCCCATGATCGCCCGGTTCAACATCGGCATGCGCTTGTTGTTCGGGTTGTTGAGCCACGACGCGGTGCGCTCGTTCTTGAGCCCCGGCTGCACGAACACGTTCGGGTCATAGGTCGGATACGACGCGAGCGTCAGCACCTCGCCGTTGCGTGGATCGATGGCGACGACCGCGCCGGCGTTGGCGTCGCGACCGTCCGCCGTGGCGGCGGCCGTGCTGATGGCGCGCGCGAGCGCCTTCTCGGCCGTGCGCTGCAGCGGCAGGTCCACGGTCGTCACGAGGTTGCGTCCGGGCGTCGGCGGCAAGCCGCGGATACCGGCATCGCTTCGCACGCCGGCAGCGTCGACCTCCACGGCCTCGTAGCCGTTGGAGCCGCGCAGGTACTCGTCGTAGCGGCGCTCGAGTCCGCTGCGGCCGACCTTGTCGATGAGGTCGAGCGACGGGTGCGCGGCGAGGTCTTCCTCCGTCACCGAGCCGACCTGACCGAGGATGTGCGCGGCGGTCTCGTGGCGCACGTAGGACCGCGTGTACGCGGGACCAACGTCGACTCCCGGGAAGTCGGTCTGGTGCTCGGCGAGGTAGTGCACGATCACGTCGTCGGGCACGTCGCGGGCGACGATCACGGGCTCCACGCCACCGGGCGGCGCGTTCTTGATCTTCTGGCGGATGTCCGCGGTCACCTTCGACACTTCGAAGCGGTTGGGCGCGAGCACCCGTCCGAGGTCGCTGACGACCTGGTCGAGCCGATCGGAGTCGACGTCCTGCAGGTCGATGGTGACCTGGCGCATTTCGCGGTTGAGGACGATCGGCCGGCCGTTGCGGTCGAGGATGCTGCCGCGCGGCGCGACGACCGGCAGCTTGCGGATGACGTTCGAGTCGGCGCGTTCCACGTACTCGGCGCCTCCGATGACCGTCAACGCCCAGAGGCGCAGCAGCAGGATGCCGATCACGCACGCACCGAGCACGCCGGCGATCGCGATGCGCGGCGCGATCGGACCGACGCCCTCGCGCGGCGAACGCGCGACGCTCGACAGTCCGCTGATGCCACGCGCGGCGCGCTGGATGGGCGTGCGTCGACGACGCGACCTGAGGGAGCTGCCACTCATGCCGGCTCACCACCGACGCCGAGCGGCGTGATCGCGTGCGCGGCGACGAGCACCTTGCGCACGAGCAGGAAGACCGGAACGGCGAGCACGGAGCTGATGACCGTGACGAGCGCGGCCTGGCCGAGCAGGCCGTCGACGCGACCCGGCGACGGGCTGACGAGGAACTCGACGAGCGGGCGCCCGATCTGCATCGCGAGGGTGGCGTACACGCCTGCGAGCAGCGGCGGGATCGGATGGTCGTCGGTGACGAGCGCCTCGCCGACGCGGCCGATCGAGTACCCGACGAGCGTGCCGACGAGCGCGTGCGGGCCGAGCGGAAGAGCGGCGAACGACGCGATCGCGACACCGGCGATGAAGCCGTGCGTGGCGCCGGAGATCGAACCGGTCAGCAGCGCGATCGACGCGACGACGAGGATGAGGACGTCCGGGTAGGCGTCACCGACCTCGATCCGGTAGGCCACCGAGATCTGCAGGAGCGCGGCGAACAGCACGATGAGCACGCCGGTGATGCGAGCGGTGACGCTCACTCGACGCCCCGGGACGTGCGCACGAGGATCATCACTTCGTCGATGCGATCGAAGTCGGCGAAGGGCGTGACCTGCACCGTCTTGTGCAGGTCGGCGGGATCGTTGCCCACGTTGGTGACGATGCCGATCGGCAGGCCCTTGGGGTAGATCGATCGCAGCTCGCCGTTCTTGGAGGCGAAGCCGCTGGTCACGACCTGGTCGTCGATGTCGACCTCGGCCGACTGGCGCACGAAGCGCAGCTGCATCGTCGGCCCTCCCTCGTTGGAGACGGTCTTGAGCACGCCCCAGGCCTCGCTGCCGGTGACCGAGGCGCTGACGCTCTGCGTGTCGTCGAGCAGCAGGCCGATGATCGCGTTGTCGCGCGTGACGCTCGTGACGCGACCGATCAGGCCGCCGGGGACCATGACGGGGTCGTCGATCCGGACGCCGTCGCTCGTGCCGCGGTCGACGACGAGGCTGTGCTCGATCGCGCCGGGCTGGCGGACGGTGACCTCGGCCCAGATGCGGTCGTAGCCGTTGGGGTACGCGAAGGTCTCGTCGAAGGCGAGCGCACGCTGCAGGCGCTGGTTCTCCTCCTCCTGCTCCGTGGCGAAGCGCAGCTGCTCGCGCAGCTTCGCGTTCTCGGACTTGAGCGATGGGTTCTCGTTGGTGGAGCTGATCAGGCGACCCGACCAGTCCCAGGCGCCGGCGATCGGATCCCAGGCGCGCGACAAGCCGCGCTCGATCGGCGAGACGACCTCGAGCACGACGAGCTGCACGCCGCTCGGCTCGCCTTCGCCTTGGTAGCTGACCGTGATGAGCGCCAACGACGCGAAGATGAGGCCGGCGAACACGGCGCGGCGCACAGGCACTGCGGGGCGGCGGCGCGGGAACACGGTTCCACGCGTGCGCGCGCCCGCGCGAACGGAACGTGATCGTCGATCGACGTAGGACGCCTCCGGCGCGACGGGGCCTCCGGTGGCGGAGACGCTTGCGCGCTTGGAGCGGCGGGGTGTTCTGGGGAGCATGGAACGCATGGAGCCTTCAGTGTGTCGAGTCGCGGCGAACCCGAGTTGCGTGATCGTTCGACGATCCGCAGGTGTTGGCCGCACCCTGCCACGGACGCCTCGCGGCGTGCGTCAGTTGACGGTCTCGTAACCGTCGAACAGCGTGATCAATACTGGCGCTGGGCGCGTCGGCGCGTCTGCTGCGAGCGCTGGATCGTCTCGTATTCCTCGAGCGAGCGACCGGCGCCGATGGCGACGCAGGTGAGCGGGCTCTCGGCGACGTGCACCGGCATGTGGGTGTCGAATCGCAGGCGCTCGTCGAGGCCGTTGAGGAGGGCACCACCGCCGGCGAGCATGATGCCGCGGTCCATGATGTCGGACGCGAGCTCCGGCGGAGTCTTGTCGAGCGTGAGCTTGACGGCGTCGACGATCTGGTCGACCGGCTCCTTGAGCGCCTCGCGGACTTCCTCGCTCGTGAGCACGAGTGTCTTGGGCAGCCCGGTGACGAGGTCGCGACCGCGGATCTCGGCCTTGGCCTCCTGGCCCATCGCGAACGCGGAGCCGATCTCGAGCTTGAGCTCCTCGGCGGTCTGGTGACCGATGAGGATCTTGTAGTCGCGCTTGACGTAATTGATGATCGCTTCGTCCATCTCGTCGCCGCCGACGCGGAGCGAGTGGGCGACCACGATGCCGCCGAGCGAGACGACGGCGACCTCGGTGGTGCCGCCGCCGATGTCGACGATCATCGAGCCGGTCGGCTCGCCGGTGGGCAGGCCCGACCCGATCGCGGCAGCCATCGGCTCCTCGATGAGGTAGGCGTGACGGGCGCCGGCGGAGAGGGTTGCTTCCTCGACCGCGCGCTTCTCGACGTTGGTGACGCCGGACGGGACGCAGACGACGACGCGCGGATGCGCGAAGCGGTTGGCGTGCACCTTCTTGATGAAGTGGCGCAGCATCTGCTCGCACACGTCGAAGTCGGCGATGACGCCGTCCTTGAGCGGGCGGATGGCAGTGATCGACGCAGGCGTTCGGCCAAGCATGCGCTTGGCCTCGATGCCGACGGCGTGCACGTCACCGGTGCGCTGGTCGATCGCGACGACGGACGGCTCCGAGAGCACGATTCCGCGACCACGAACGTAGACGAGTGTATTGGCGGTGCCGAGGTCGACAGCGATGTCGCGCGCACCGATTCCAGAGAAGCCGAACATGCGGTCGAGGATACGTGCGATGCGGGGCCCGGCGTGATGCCATGCGGGCTCGGCGTCCGGTGGCGGCCAGCGGGGCGGCCGGCGGTGGCCGCGGGGTGCGGGTGGTGCGGGGTGTGGGGTGTGGGGTGCGCGTGTGCACTCGGTCTGGCTCCGATCGGCGACATCGGATCGCTTCGTAGTCAAAAACGCAACGATCCGATCCGATGTTCGCCCGCGCTCGCTTTCGTGATGCGTTCGTGACACTTTCGACAACGTACGAATCCGATGTCGAGACGACCTCCTCAGCGCGGGTCGGGCGCCGGTGACGGGCGAGCCAGCCCGAGTTCGGTGAAGGCCGCGAGCCGCTCGGCGGCCTCGGACGTGTCGGCCGCGGTGGCGATGGCCGCATCCCAGTCGATCTCGCTGGCAGGCAGCGCTGCATCGAACTGGCGATCGAACCACGTGCGCAGCTCCTCGAGTGCACGTGGCTCGTCATGGATCGCAATCCCGAGCTCGACGTTGCGACTTCGCCCCGCGCTGGTCAGGTTCGCGCTGCCGACGAGCGCGCTGCGCCACTCCCCGTCGGCGCCGACCACGCCCGCGAGCTTCGCGTGGAAGATGCCACCGCCCGCAGGCGCGTCGATGAAGCGCAGGTCGAGCCCAGGCGCCAGCGTCTGCCCAGCTGTTCCCGCAACGGCCTCGCGCGCCGCGCGCCACCCCTTCTTGGTCGAACCAGCCGTCCACAGCAGCAACCGCGCCGGTCCACCGATGCGCGCGGCGATCTCGAGCACGGCGTTGCAGGCGGTGGCGTCCCAGTACGCGCTCGCGACGGCGAGCGAATCCCCCGCGTGCGGCGTGATCCGTTCGACGATCGAGGCGATGTCGACGAGGTCGTGCGCGCGGGTTCCGACGATGGTGATCGGCATGTCGACTTCCTGCCCACCTGGCGGTGTGACCGGACACGCCGCGGGGCATGACTCGACCATGAGCGGCGACGAGACACCCACCACCCCTGATCCCGAGGCCCCTGACGCGAAGCTGGATCCCGCGGGGCTCCAGGATGCGCTGGGTCGCACGGGCCGCATGCTCAAGACGGCCGGCCTGCCGTTCGACGACGACGAGTTCGACGACGAAGCCGACGACGATTCGCTCAGCGAATCCAGCGACGGCGATTCGATCAGCAGCGCCGAGCCCACGCCCGCTTCCTCCGAAGAGGAATAGTCAGCAGCTTCGTCAGCCGCAGCCTTCGCCGTGCAGGTCGACGGACGGCCCGTACTCGCACAGGCCCCGGAACTGCGCGTACCACTGCGCGAACGCAGCCGTCGTGACCGCGCCCGCCACGACAGGTACCGCGATGAGCGCAACCGCGCCCACGATCGCCACTCGACGTGATCGCGGGACCAGCGCACGGGTGCGTCGCGCCCGCACGAGCTGCGACGCCACGAGTGCAATGCCGAGCGCGACACTGACGATCGCGACTGCACGCGACTGGCCAGGAACGGCGACGTCGACCATCGCGTAGCCGCGCGGCACGAGCGGTGCGGATGCGAGCAGCACCCCGGTGAACACCCACGACGCGCGCATGAGCAGGGTCCACACGCTCACGCCCCCCGCTCGGGCGTGGTCGAGCAGGCGCAGGCCCACGACCGCCGCAGCGAACGTCGCCACCCACCACACGAGGATGAACGCGATCGGCCCGGGATTCGTCAGCGCTGCCCCGACCTCGCGCACGAAGCGCACCGGCTCCCCGAGCGGGTGCCAGGAGTGGAAGCGCTCGATGCGCCCGAGATAGATCCCGAACGCCATCACCGCGCACACCGGCAGCAGCACGCGCCAGCCGGGCACGCCTGGTCGGTGTCGATGCAGCCAGTCGCGGCCGGCATCGACGAGCGCGATCCATGCAGCGGATCCGAGCACGAGGAACCAGCCATATTCGATCGACGTGAGGACGTTCCCTAGGATGGATCCGCCGCTGGGATTCGTGCCGAGGAGCCTGATGTCCTGCACGTGATGGAACAGGTCGGTCATCACGTAGGGCGCGTTGGGAGCGAACGCGAGCACTCCGACGTAGCCGACCACGTGCGCCCAGCGATCGCCGGCCCGCGCGCGGATCGACCAGGCTGCGGCGGCGACTCCGACCACGACGACGATCACGATCGATCGCGCGGTCGCATCGACCATCGCTCCGCGCACGCTCAGGCGGGCGAAGAGCATGAGCTGCACCACGCCCATCAGCACGGCGCCGGCGACGCGCTGGGCGCGGTCGCTGCCGCGCAGGTGCCACACGAACAGCATCGCGGCCCACGCGAGGAACGTGTTGCCCGACATCCAGGACAGGTTGCGCACCAGGATCTCGAGCATGTGCTGCCCGCCATCGGGGTTCATGGCTCAGCCCGCGGTGCGCGCGAGTGCGTCCCAGCCGTCGATGTCCTCGAGCGTGAGCAGCAGCATCGCGACCGGCAGACCGACGACGTTCTGGTAGCAGCCGCCGATGCCGGACACCATCGCTGCGCCGGTACCCTGGATGGCGTAGCCGCCGGCGCGGCCCTCCCACTCACCGCCCGCGACGTAGCGCTCGAGCAGTGCGTCGGGGAAGTCGCGGAAGCGCACCTTGGTGCGCACGGCGCGCTCGAAGCGCTCGCCCGACGCGGGGTGCGTGATGACGAGCCCGCTCACGACGTCGTGCGAGCGACCACGCAGCAGCGCGAGCATCGTAAAGGCGTCCTCACCCGTCTCCGGCTTGCCGAACGGGATGCCGTCCACGTCGACGACCGTGTCGCACGCGACGATCAGCTCGTCCGCGCGTGCCTGGTCGGCGACGGCGTCCGCCTTCTTGCGGGCATTGTCGACCGCGAGTTCGGACGGATCGCCCATGTCGCGCTCCTCGACATCGGGCACGATGACGCGATACGGGAGGGCGAGCTGTTCAAGGATGGCGGAGCGCTGGGGCGAGCCCGAGGCAAGGAGGATCGACATGCGTCGAGCTTACTTGACGACTTCGCCCTTGCCGCCGAACCAGAGCTTAATCTCGCGCTTGGCGGACTTGATCGAGTCGCTGCCGTGCACGACGTTCTCGCCCATCTCCGTGGCGAGGTCGCCGCGGATGGTGCCGGGAGCGGCGTCGACCGGGTTGGTCGCGCCGATCATCGTGCGCGCGACCTTCACGACGCTCTCGCCCTCGAAGACGAACGCGGCGACGGGGCCGGCGGTGATGCCCTCGATGAGCTCACCGAAGAACGGGCGCGCCTTGTGCTCGGCGTAGTGCTCCTTGGCGAGCGCGGTCGGCACCTTGAGGAACTTCGCGGCCTTGATGGTGTAGCCGCGGGCTTCGAAGCGGCGGACGACCTCGCCCACGAGGCCGCGCTCGACGCCGCCCGGCTTGATCATCACGAAGGTTCGCTCAACTGCCATGGTGTGTATCCGTCCTGTGTTGCTGGGGTTGTGACTGGGAGCGCGACGACGCCGCACCCGAAAGCGCGGCGTCAGTGGGTGTCGCGGTGAATCAGCTGCTGAAGGGCTCGGTGCGGATGTCATCGCCCTTGGGCTTCGTCTCCGTCACCGGCTCGTCGTCAGAAGAGCGAACTGCCGAGGTGACGACGGTCGTGCTCGCGTCGCGCTTGCTGCTCGTGCGCTCGGAGCGGTCGGTGCGGTCGCGGCTGCTGTCGCGATCGGCGCGGCGGGCCCGAGGCTCGCGAGCGGAGGTGTTGACCGGCGTCGACGGGCGTCGCGTGGATGCGACGCCGCCCGGACCAGCGGGGCCGCGGCCGCCACCCTTGCCCGGGACCTCGGTCTCGCAGAACGGGCACATGACCCAGCGCGGGTCGAGCGGCTTGTCGCAGCCGCTGCAGCTCTGGCGAAGCTTGGTGGTGCAGACCGGGCACGAGAGGTAGTCGCCCTCGATGTGGCTCTTGCAGTAGGGGCAACGCTCCTGGCGGCCGAGCTGGCGCTCGAGCGCGCGGATCTCGAGCTCTCGCTCGCGCACGTCGGCCATGTACTCGCTCGGTCGCACGAGCATGTAGATGAGCACGCCGAACAGCGGCAGCATCGAGATCGCGGTGAACGTCGCCACCATGATCGGGTCGTCGGTGCGCTTGCGCGCGTCCTTGTACGTCCAGATGACGATCGCCACGAAGAACGCGAGGCCGAGGATGGCTCCCATGCTCTTTGCCAGGTCGAAGATGTCGGTGAGGCTCATGTTCGAGTTCGCTCCATGTGGTCGCTACAGCAACGCTCGTCCGACGAGCAGCCCCACCACGTAACCGGCAGCGAGGACCACCGCACTGATGGCGATCGTGCGGAGCACGAGCCTCGGTACGGAGATCCGGTCGCGGCGACCGGAACGACGGATGCGGGGAGCACCGGACATCGGTTGGGGAAAGTTTCGCAGATCGGGCGGCGCACCGCGCAACCGAGGCCGCATGGCCATGCCGTGGCCCTTTCCGGATGCGGGATTCGGTGGTACACCGGAGGGGACGTTCCGCCGCGCCCATGGACCTGGTGCGCGGCCCTCCACCCCTTCTCGCTCGGAGCCTGCATGCAGCACGTGGTCGACTACATCCGCCAGAACGCCGCTGCGTATCCCCGCGAGATGATCGACGCGCAGCTGCGCCAGACCGGCTACGCCGAATCGGACATCCACGCCGCGTGGGGCGCTGCATATGCCGCTCCCGTGGCAGGGCAGACGGCCACCGCGGTCGCCGTGATGGGCGGCGGTCCGGTCGCAGGTCCGATCGCGATCGCGGGCGACGGCACGCCGTGGTACCAGTCGACCTACATGCGCATCGTGATGGTCATCGTCTCGGTCATCGCGGCCTACGGAGCGTTCGGCGAGTTCACCGACGGGCCGAAGAAGATCTCCTCGAAGGAGCTGCTCACCAAGATGGAGCAGCACGACACCGACGGCTCGCTCGAGACCCTCTCCGGTGACGCCCGCGGCAAGCTGCCATCGGGCTGGAGCAAGGTGAAGGACGGCCTCTGGGCCGACCTCGAGAGCGGCAACAGCGTGAGCGTCATGACCGCGTCGCGCGAAGGTCTCAACCTCAAGCAGGTCACGATGGGCGCGACCGAGACGCTCAAGCTCCAGGGCGCCGACCTGCGCGGCGGCGCGAAGGTCGTGCGGTTCCAGGATCGCGACGCGTACCGCATCCAGCTCGTCCAGGCGTCGCCCAAGGGCGCGAAGATGCTGGTCACGCAGTACTACGTGTCGCACGGTGGCGACATGACCGTGGTCACCATGGGCTATGCAGAGGACGCGAGCGACGAAGTCCGCGACGAGGTGCAGTCGGTGGCCGATGCCATCAAGCTCCCGGCCTGACTGCGCACGCGCACCCTCGAGGCGGCGGGATCCGCGCCTCCGACCCGTACGAAGCTCTACTTAAATCGCATGCCACGTCGCCGATGAAACGTCATGCCCTCGCGTACTTCGATGAGTCGTGTCGTCGTGGCCGCAGCTGCGGCCATCGTCGCCATGGCCATCGCCGGAGCGATGGGCGCTAACGGCGCGTCGTCGTCACTCGTGGTGACGGTGCAGGTCCCCAGCCACGTCTCGATCACCAACTCCTGCACGGCAGACTCCGCTCGGCGTTTCGGGACCGTGCAGCCCGGCACGACGGCGCGCACGGCAATTGGAACCGGTGTGTGCAGGGTGTCGTTCCAATCGAGCAACGACACGTCCATGGTTCGCATCGCGCAGGCCGATGCGAGCGGGACCGCGATGGGCGGCGCCAGCACCAACGCATCCCGAGTGGACGGGACCGTCGAACTGCGATCCGTGGCCATGGCCAGTGCGACGGTGGGGCACGCGGTCGGGCAGGGCGGTCGGATCATGCGCACGAACGACGGCGGCGTGACGTGGAGCAACGTTGCCTCACCGACCGGGCAGAACCTCGCGTCTGTAGACGCGCCGAGTGCGCTGGTCGCATACGCCGTGGGCTTCGGGGGGGTCGTCGTGAAGACGACGGACGGCGGAGCAAACTGGGTGCTGCTTCCCGCCTCCCCCGGTGGCATCATCGAGGGGGTTGACGCCGTCTCTGACACAGAGGTCTTCGTCACCCGGGACGGGTCGGTTCGTCGTTCCGTCGACGGAGGCGGGAGCTGGACCAACCTCGGTGTCGGCTCCACCAGCGGCTTCGGCCCGATCGCGGCATTCGACACCGACACCCAGATCGCCATTGGCTGGAGCGGCTCCACCCGACGACGGGACGGCGGAGCCTGGACAGGCGTCAACATCGCCAGCCCTTATGCGGTGCACGACATCGAGTTCGTGTCGGCGACGGTTGCGTGGGCCGTCGGCGAATCAGGCGTCTATCGCACCTCGGACGCCGGAATGACGTGGTCGTCCGTCAACATTCCGGGACGCGAGGAAGTGGTGCGCGCGCTGTCCGCAACCAGTGCGAACGACCTCGTCGTCGCTGGCGATCGCGGCGAGGCGTGGCGCACCACGGACGGCGGCTCGAACTGGACCCGACTGACCTTGCCCACGGCCAACTCGGTCAACGGCATCGCTCGAGTGGGCTCCACGGTCGTGACGGTCGGCACGAGCGGCACCATCCAGCATTCGCCCGACGATGGCGGAGCATGGACGATCCCGGCGAGTATGGGAAACACGATGTTCGATGTCGATGCTCGATCACGCCTGGTCGCCGTCTCGGTGGGCGGTCGGGGAACCATACGCACGACGAGTGACGGCGGCGTCTCGTGGACGACGCGCGCATCCGGGACGAGCGCCCACCTGCGGGCGGTCGACCTCGACGGCGATGCCGGCTGGGCGGTCGGTGACGGGGGCGTGGTCCGACGCACCAGCGACGGGGGAGCGACCTGGACGACTCAGTCCTCCGGCACACCGAGCAACCTGTACGGCGTCGCGGCGGCGTCCACCCTGGAAGCGTGGGCTGTCGGCGCTGGCGGGATCGTCCTGCACACGCGCAACGGCGGCGCGACATGGCAGCAGGAAGCCGTGGCGCTGACCACCGCCAATCTGCGCGATGTCACCGCCGTCTCCGACCAGGTCGCGTGGTTCGTCGGCGCCGGCGGCACCGTCGCCCGCACCGTGAACAGTGGCGGGACCTGGACGCTGCGGCCATCCGGAACGACGCAGACGCTCCTCGCGATTGCCGGTGCCACGAGCACCGACGCGACCGCGCTCACCCCGCTCACCGGCACGATCGTCACGACCGACGGCGGCGCCACCTGGAGCGCCCCGTCCAGCTTCGGCGGTCGCTTCGACATCGACATCGAGGGCGACGCCACCTATACGGCGCAGGTGGACGTGGTCCGTCAGCGCATCGCCAGCGCGCCCGAGACCGTCGTGCACTGGTCGTTCGACACGTTCTACGCAGTTGACGCGGTCGACGAGAATACGTTCTTCGCCGTCGGCGACAGTGACGTCCAGGTCCAGCTCGACCCCCCGAGTACCTTCGCGGACTATGGCGGAGCGAACACTTGGGGTTCGGCTCCGGCGACATCGCTGTTCGGCGTGTGCCTGCAGGCCGTCGGAGCGGGCACGACCGCCGATTGGATGGTCGATGCGGCGGGTAACGCCGGCGAATGCGAGACATCCGACGGCGATCCGTGGCGCGCCGTGCCGATCGCACCATCCAATGTCGCTCACACGGCCACGCTCGGCGCCACCGGTTCGGTGGATGTCGTCTTCGGAGTGAAGGTCGGCAGCGCCGTCCCACCAGGTCGATACTCCGCAGGTGTGTCGTTCGAGGCACTCGCTCCGGGTTGACCAACGCGCGACGAGGCGCGGCCCGAACGAATCCGGACCGCGCCCCGTCATGAGGTCGCATCCTCGCGCGCGTGCATGCGCGCGCGAGGAACACGTATGTCGACGTATGTCGGCCGACGTGCTCGGTCAGTCGAGCGCGTTGCTGGCGAGCGTGAACGCGCCGAGGCCTGCAGCGCCGACGCCCATGCCGAGCCCGACCGACTGCCACGCGTTGGCCTGGCCGATGATCGGGATGTTCCCGAGCGCGGGCACGAGCTTCTTCGCGCCGAGCAGCGCCACGCCGGCAGCTGCGCCGACGCCCGCGCCGATGATGACGTTGGCGAGCGTGTCACGCCCGTCCTGCTTGGAGAACGCACCGTCGCTGCCCTCGTGCTTGAGGGTCTTCACCGCGCCGATGCCGCCGCCGATCACTGCGCCGCCGAGCACGGCTCCGCCGAAGATCATGGCGCCACGAGGAATTGCTGCGAAATCCATTGTCGTCCCATTCGTCAGTCCGGGGCGGTGACCGCGTCCAACGGTCCTCGCGTGGTCCCAGATTCGTCCACCCGTCTGTCGGGCCACGAGACGTCCGCGTTGCACGGGCGTCCCTGCGGCGCCGCAACGAACCCGCGCCATCGCTCGACAGACGGGTAGCCGACGACCATGGGGGACGCGCGGCGCTCGGAGTTCGGGGGAACGACCGATGACCACCATCGTGCCTGCCACGATGCCGATTGCCGACGCTCCACCTGCCGCGCCCGCGGCCGGCGCCTCGATGGGCGGCGCCTCGATGGGCGCCGTCTCGCTCATCGCCGAGCCGGGCATCGACTCCGCCCCGGCCTCCTCCATCGCCGAGCTGCACGCGCGCCTCGCGCAGCGCTCCGCCGCGATCCGCGACGCGCTCCTCGGTGGCGAACTCGTCCAGGACGGCGTGCTCGCCGCATCCGGCATCACCGGTCCGCCGCAGAAGCTGCGCGTCATCGCCGACGGCGTCTCGGAGATCGGCGCGATCGGCAAGTCCGCGTCGGGCAACTACCCGCTCGCGGAGCAGTTCGCCAACGACTTCGCCGAGCGCCTCGGCATCGGCCACCTCGTCGCGCCGGTCGTCGAGCGCGACGGTCGAGTCGTCATCGCGATGGTCCCCGGCGTGCAGGCTCGCGAGGCGGGCGTGAAGTCAGCCGACGACCTCGAAGCCGCGCTGCGCACGTTCTACACCTCGCGACTGACCGGCGTGAGCGCCGACGAGATCGCCTCACGCGCGCGCATCGATCGTCAGCTCATCCAGGTGTTCGACCATGCGCTCGCGATCGCCGATCGCCATGGCCGCAACCTGCTCGTCGATGCCGACCAGGGCGCGGTCACGCTCATCGACCACTCCGAGATGCTGCTCGGCCACCGCGCGAAGCAGCCGCTCGCGCCGATCATGATGCGTCGCTTCATGGGCGGCACGCACTCGTTCAGGCCGAACCCGGTCGTGCGCCTCGACGACGACGTGCGCGCGATGCTCCGCCAACGCGTGCCCACCGGCACCATCGAAACGATGGTCGACGACCTTCGCCGCTCGTCCGGTGCCGCGTTCACGAAGGACAGCGCGGGCCGGCTCGTGGACGGCGCGAAGGTCAGCTCGATCGGCGCGCGCCTCGATTCCGCCGTCGCCACCGGCGCACTGCGATCGCATTACATGCCGATCCCCGAATTCCTGGCCGAGCAGGGCGGCAACCTGCTCGATGACAGCGCGTTCCTGCGCCGCATCTTCGGCTTCTTCCGCCGCTAGCGCCAGGGGGAAGGCAACGGCGCGTCAGCCGAGCTGCGCGAGCACGGCTTCGAGCTGCTGGGCCTCGCGCCCGAAGCGCTCGACCTTGTCACGCTCGGCCTGCACGAGCTCGGCCGGTGCGCGACCGGTGAACTTCTCGTTGCCGAGCTTGCCCTCCGCGCGCTTGACCTCGCCCTTCGCGTTCTTGAGATCCGATTCGAGCTTGCCGCGCACGCTCGCGGGCACCCACGCGGTGACTGACATGTCACCCTCGACGACTGACACCGCGAGGTGGTCGTCCGCCGATGCATCCTCCGCGTCGGTGAGCGACTTGAGGGGGCCACCCGGCACGAGGCGCTCGACCAGGTCGCGCGCGTCGAACTGCAGCTCGTCGAGCCCCACGCGCCACGCACCGCGCACGTCGCCTGCCTGGGCCAGCGCGCGCAGGCGCGTGACGAGCGACTGCACCACCGCGTAGCGCGCCTCGTCGACCTTGAACAGCTCGCGGTCGACTTCCGGGATCGCGTGGTCGTGCCACGGGGCGCGCGCGACGAGGCGCCCGCCGTCGATCCCTTCGGGCCAGATCTGGATCGCCAGCTCCTCCGTCAGGTGCGGCATCACGGGATGCAGCATGCGGATCGTGCGGTCGATGACGAACGCCAACATGTGGGTCGCCGCGGCGCGCTCGTCCTCGTCGTCGCTGCGCAGGCGCTCCTTGACGCTCTCCAGGTACCAGTCGCACAGCTCGTTCCACGTGAACGCGTACATCGCCTTCACCGCGAGCGCGAACTCGTACTCGCCGAGCGCGCGATGCACCTCGCGCAGCACGCGATCGAGGCGCGCGAGGATCCAGCGGTCCTCGAGGCGCGCGACGGTCGTCGGGTCGAAGCCGTCGTGTCCGAACGCCTCCGGGTCGCCGAGCACCTTGAGCAGGCGCACGGCGTTCCAGAGCTTGTTCGCGAGCTGGTTGCCTTCCTTGATGCGTCCCTCGTTGAAGCGCACGTCCTGCGTGGAGCTCATGTCGAGCAGGCCGTAGCGGGTGGCGTCGGCGCCGTAGCTCGCGATGAGCTCGAGCGGATCGATTCCGGTGCCCAGGCTCTTGCTCATGCGGCGGCCGTTCGGCGCCTGGATCGTGGAGTGGATGTAGACGTCCTTGAACGGGATCTCGCCCAGGTGCTGGTTGGAGAACATCATCATCCGGGCGACCCACAGGTTGATGATGTCGCGCGCCGTGCACAGCACGCCGGTCGGGTGGAAGTGCGCGAGGTCGGGTGTCCGGTCGGGCCAGCCGAGCGTGGCGTGGTCCCACATGCCGGAGCTGAACCACGTGTCGAGGACGTCCTCGTCGCGGCGCCACTCGGTGTTGCCGCACTCGGGGCAGGCGGTGCCGGTCGCGGGCCCGTCGATCGAGACGTGCACGTGGGTCTCGTCCGCCGTGCAGTACCACACCGGGAGCTGGTGGCCCCACCAGAGCTGGCGCGACAGGCACCACGGCTTGAGGTCGTCCATCCAGCCGAAGAAGATGCTCTTGCTGCCGTCGGGGATGAAGCGCACGTCGCCGTTGCGGACCCACTCGGTGACGGGCTTGGCCAGCTCGCGCATGTCGGCGAACCACTGCAGCGAGATGAGCGGCTCGATGCGCACGCCGCTGCGCTGCGAGTGCGGCACGTTGTGGCGGTAGTCCTCGCGTCCGCGCAGCAGCCCCTGCTCGTCGAGCACCTTGACCATCTCGACGCGCGCTTCGTCGGCGTCGAGTCCCTGGAACTCGCCGGCGAGCTCGGTCATCGTGCGGTCGAAGCCGATCGCCGACAGCTGCGGCAGGTCGTGGCGCTCGCCGATCTCGAAGTCGTTCGGGTCATGGCCCGGGGTGATCTTGAGCGCGCCGGTGCCGAACTCGCGGTCGACGTAGTCGTCGGCGATGACCGGGATCTCGCGATCGGTGAGCGGCAGCTTCACCAGCTTGCCGACCATGTCGCGATAGCGATCGTCCTCGGGGTGCACGGCGACGGCGACGTCGGCGACGATCGTCTCCGGGCGCACGGTCGCGACGACGATCTCGCCCGAGCCGTCGGCGAGCGGATAGGCGACTTCGTAGAGCTCGTCGACGAGGTCCTTCTGCTCGATCTCCAGGTCGGAGATCGCGCTCATGGAGCCGGCGTCCCAGTTGATGAGTCGGTTGGCGCGATAGACGTTGCCTGCCGCGTAGAGCTCGACGAACGCATGCAGCACGGCGCGCACGTAGTCGTCGTCCATCGTGAAGCGCGTGCGGCGGAAGTCCATCGACGAGCCGAGGCGCTTGAACTGGCCGAGAATCGTGGCGGCGTACTCGTCCTTCCAGGACTGCACGCGCTCGACGAACGCCTCGCGACCGAGCTCGTGGCGGGTCGTGCCTTCCTTCTTGAGCTCCTTCTCCACGACGGCCTGCGTGGCGATGCCGGCGTGGTCGGTGCCGGGCAGCCACAGGGCGTTGTAGCCCTGCATGCGCTTCCACCGGATGAGCGTGTCCTGCACGGAGCCGTTGAGCGCGTGGCCCATGTGGAGCGCGCCGGTGACGTTCGGCGGCGGCACGACGATCGTGTACGCCTCGTGCTCGTCGGAGGCGTCGGCGTGGAAGGTGCCGCGCTCGTCCCACACGGCGATCCACTTGGTCTCGACGTCGCCCGGCACGTAGCGCGTCACGGGCGCGTCGTCTGTCATCGTCTGCTCCGGGGATGTCGTCGTGTCACTCATTGATGCATCCTAGCCGGGAAGCGGGTTCGCCAACCGTTCGCGCGCACACGAGGCCCGGCGCGATACCCTGCCCCCATGACCGGCGACGCCACCTCCGAAGACTTCGTACCGCGCGACATCAACCCGCGCGACATCACCGAGCGCGACATCTCGTCCGGCGACCTCTCGTCGCGCGAGATCTCGCAGCGCATCCGCGATGCGGTGGCGCCGATCAGGATCGCGCCGAACGCACGCGTGCTCGAGATCGGCTGCGGCGACGGCATGGCGGCGGCGCTCGTGTGCGAGCAGCTCGGCGAGGGTGGGTCGATGCTCGCTATCGATCGATCGCCGGTGATGATCGCGGCGACCGGCGAGCGCAACGACGTGCACGTGCTGTCGAAGCTGCTCGAGGTGCGCGCCGCGCGGGCGCAGCGTGCGTCGCTCGAGCCGGGCAGCTTCGACCTGGTGTTCGGCATCAACGTGCGCAACATGTGGGACGACCCGGCGACGGCGAAGACGCTCCTCGCGTCGCTCGCGCCGGAGGGTCGGCTGTGGGCTGTCCTGCAGCTGCCGCCTGGCAAGGACGCGACCGGGCTCGACGCCACGATCGCCGGCCGCCTCGAGAAGGTCGGCTTCACGGTGCTGTCCAAGGGCGTGTTCGGCGAAGGCCAGACGCCCGGCTGCTGGGTCGAGTGCAGCGCCTGACCTGATCGGTTCGATGCGACCGCGTGAACCTGCGTCATGCGCGGGTTCGACGGGTCACATCGGAACAGGGCGAACCGTGGTCCGATGCGACCGCGTGAACCCGCGTCATACGCGGGTTCGGTCGGTCGCATCGGGTCGCGACGGTCGGTCACATCGGGTCGCGATGTCAGGGCTTGGGGAACGGCGCGGGCGCGACGACCTTGCCCGAGCGCAGGTCGACGAGGTTGCCCCAGCCGACGAGCGTGAGCGTGGACACCTGCTCGGCGACGATCGCGCCGGGCGGGCTGACGACCCAGTACTGCGGCCAGAACATCGAGCCGGGCACTTCTTCCTTGAATGCGTCGACGGCGAGCGTCGAGCGTACGAGCTGGAAGCCGTCCTTCGCCTCGAGCACGGCGATCGAGGCCACGCGACCCTGGCGCTGGTTGAACAGCCCCTCACGCGCATCCTTGCGGTCGCGCTCCATGATCGTCTGTGCAGCGGTCACGGCATCGTCGAACGCCAGGAACTGCGGTACGTTGAGCGGGTGCGCGCGGTCGATCTTGACCTCGGACGTCGGCGCGTCGCCGTAGCGGCCGTAGCGCGCGATGACGTCGGTCTCCATCCCGGGCAGCGTCGGCTGCATCGGATCGACGGGCGACGAGACGACGGGCGTGGTGGTGGCGACGGTGAGGTTCATGGCGCAATCCTGCGCCGCGCGCGCAGGTGCTGGAAACGCATTCGAGCGTCGAACGGCCCATGTGTGCCGCGTGGCGGCCGGGTCGGCCGCGTCGGCCGCGTCGGCTGAGACGCCCGCGATCGAGGTGCCGTCGATTCCTTGACCATGGGGACGGAAAACGACGGCACCTCGATCACGCGGTCAACGAACTCGGGTGGTTCAGCCGCCGACCGGCTCGCCACCGTTCACGTGGATGACCTGGCCCGTGATGTAGGAGCTGTCGCGCGCGGCGAGGAACACGTACGCCGGCGCGACCTCCTCCGGCTGCCCGGGTCGACCCATCGGCGTGTCACCACCGAACTCGGCGACCTCCTCCTCGCTGAACGATGCCGGGATCAGCGGCGTCCAGATCGGTCCGGGCGCAACGCCGTTCACGCGGATCTTTCGGTCGGCGAGCTGCGCGGCGAGCGAGCGGGTGAACGACGTGATCGCGCCCTTGGTCGAGGCGTAGTCCACGAGCACAGGCTTGCCCTTGAAGCTCACGACGCTCGTCGTGTTGATGATCGACGCGCCTTCGTCGAGGTGCTCGAGCGCAGCGCGCGAGATGTGGAACATCGAGAACAGGTTCGTCTTGAACGTGCGCTCGAGCTGCTCCGGCGTCAGGTCCTCGAGGTCGGTGTCGACGTGC
Source organism: Thermoleophilia bacterium (assembly GCA_025964555.1). Classification (GTDB taxonomy): domain Bacteria; phylum Actinomycetota; class Thermoleophilia; order Gaiellales; family SKUG01; genus JAGQUL01. Next base: position 94,996 of record JAOPYQ010000009.1, read on the forward strand.
TGTTCGGCGGCGTTGTTGACGATGATGTCGAGCCCGCCGAGCTTCGCGGCCGCCTCGCTCACGAGGCGCTCGCAGTATTCGACATCGCCGATGTCGCCCGCGAACAGGTGGCACGATCGTCCCTCGTTCTCGACGAGCCGCTTCGCGTCGTGCGCGTCCTGCTCCTCGTCGAGGTAGGCGATGGCGACGTCCGCCCCCTCCCTCGCGAAGAGGATCGCGACGGCGCGGCCGATGCCGCTGTCGCCGCCGGTGATGAGCGCACGTTTGCCCTCGAGCTTGCCCGAGCCGACGTACCACTCGGCGAGTTCGGCGGGCGGTGGATCCATCTCGCGCTGGAGACCGGGCTGGCGGTCCTGGTGCTGGGGAGGGAGCGTGTTCGTCATGTCAGCCCTTCCCCGCGGATGCCTTGCCGCCCTTGCGACCGGCCGCGACCTTCTGCGCGTGCGTGCCACCCTGGCTCGAGTTGCCCGAGCCCGAGTGGGACTGCTCGCCGCCGTGCCTAGACGCGTCGGGCGAGTTCGCGATCTTCGCGGCTCGCTCCTTGGACATGCCCTTGTCCTTGAGCGCCTCGTACTGCTTCTGCCGCCGCGTCCACCTGGCATGGTGTGACTCCTCCCGTGTGATGGCTTGGTCAACTAGCAACCTGACCGCTCGCGAGAGGGAAAAACGTCGCTTCAGGACTCGAAGCGATGCCGGGAAGCGAGCCCCGGGAGGACGCCGTGGATCAGGCGCGCGTGAGCAGGCGCAGCGCCGCGAGGACCTGCTGCGTCGCGGGCGATGCCGCGGCCATGGAGCCCGCCATGTCGGTGTACGCGATGCGTCGGCCGTCGTCGCGAAGGTGCGTGATGCCGAACGCGAAGGAGCCGGCGTCGGACTTCGGGTTGCGGTGCCATCGCGGCGGCAGGCTGGCGGCGTCGCGATCGGTGACCGGATCGAGTGCGAGCAGCGCCTTCCGAAGCTGCTCGACGCCCTGGTTCGACTGGAACGGGCCCGACACGCCGCGCGCGCTGAAGGCGCCGTTCTCGAAGGTCGCGATGACGAACCGGTCGCCGCGCCAGTCGCTGGGTTCGTCGTAGGTCAGCAGGTAGCTGTGGCGGCCCGGGCTGAGCGGATCGAGCGGCACGGGACGATCGGGCGGGCAGGTGGCGGCGGGAGCAGGCGTCGGGGCGAGGTTCATGGCCCGTATCCTGACGACCGCGCGCGACGGCTGCGGCACTGCGGTGTCACGACGCGGTGCCTAGATCAGGCGACGGTGCCGGGCGGCGCGAGCAGCGCGTCGATGCGAGCGGTGCCGTAGCACTTGAACTCGTGCATCGTCATGGTGCCGTCCGGTCCGGGGCGGCTCTCGACGCCACCGAGCTCTGCGTTCTCGAGGCGGACGACGGCGCCCAGGTCGGAGCCGAGCTCGACGTCGTAGCGCGACGGCACCGGACCGAGCGCGAGCTGGCCCGTGTCGGTGGTGACCTGCACCGCGATCTGCGGGTGGAAGTCTCCGACGGGCACCTGCGCGCCCGGGTAGCTCATGCCGCCCTGCGCGAAGCCGCCGGTCCACGTCAGGTCGATGTAGACCCAGTCGTTGAGCTGCAGCACGGGAATGTTGACGATCGCGCGGGCGCCTTCGATGCGGAACGGCAGCGACTGGCCGGGCGCGGCGGAGATGCCGGGCTTGGCGGAGCAGACTTCGGCGGTCGCGAGCTCGAGGCGGCCGGGTCGATCGGAGAGGGCGGCCGGCAGCAGCAGCGTGAGTTCGCGCTTCTCGTCGGCGATGAGGTTGTGGATGAGCAGTCGACCCGCGCCACCGACGAAGCCGGTGTCGTGGGAGATGTTCATGCGCACGTTCCAGTCGGCGCGCACTCCGTCGAGGCCGCCCGGGCTCGTTCCGCCACTCTGGGTGGGGAAGGAGATCGCTACGGCCCCGGCGGAGGGACCTGCATTGAAGGCGGGCTGGATGTTCATAGGTGTCGGCCTCGGCGTGGTTCGACGCTGCAACGGATCCTACCGGCCACCTCGCACCTGCGAGGCAGACCCGTCGCCGGCGTGGCGACGGGAGCGAATCGGGGGGATCCGACGATTGTCGAACCGGTACCCGATGGCCCGGAATCCATGCAGCGACGAGCGCACGCGCGTGTCGCAGTGCGTCCAGCGTGCCGCAAATACCGTGATTTGAGAAGAGGGTCAATGCAGGAAAAAGGCCAGCTTGTGGGCTGACGCGGCACGAAACCTGCCGAATCGTGCTGTTTCGGGGCCCGCTTGGCGATCGAGCGTGCTCAGCGTTGCGTCAATCCGACGCTCTGCACGCTCGGCGTTCCAGGTGGGGCCGAGCGTGCCCAGCGTTGCGTACATCGGACGCTCTGCACGCTCGGCCGCGTGCCTGCACGCTCGGCCGCGCCCGCACGTTCGATCCCGCGCCCGCATGTTCGGGGCGCAACGCAATCGGCCCCACCTCCGTGCGCCGGAGCGCGAGAGATGGGGCCGATCGAGTGGTGCATACCGATTCGGCGAGCCGCTGGGGAGGCCCGGCCGCCGATCGAGGTCGATCCGGAGCGAGAATCCGGATCGGACTTTCAGGTGATGGGCCGGAGCCCGTCGGTCCTAGAAGTCGCCTTCGTCCGGGTTGCCGTTGTCGGTCGAGTTCCCGTTGTTGCTGCCGCCGTTGCTCGGAGGCGTCGGCGAGGAGCCGCCACTGTCGCCGGGGCTCGTGTTGCCGCCGCCGTTGCTCGGCGGGGTGTAGCCGCCACCGTCGTCGCCGGGGCTGGTGTTGCCGCCGCCGTTGCCGGGGTTGTAGCTGCCGCCATCGTCGCCGGGGCTCGTCTGGCCGCCGCCGTTGCCCGGGTAGTTGGGGTCCGGGTAGTCCTGCACGTACGACCAGCCGGTCTCGACGCGATCCAGGATCGTGCGCGAGCGCTCGCTCGCACCGAACTGGCGGTCGAAGTCCTTGCGCTCGTCACGGTTGAGCGTGCCGTTGCCGTCGTTGTCGAAACGCATCGCGACCGTCTTGAGCTCGGCGAGCGAGGCAACGGCGTCGTTGCCCTTGGCCGCGGCGAAGAGGCGATCCATGTCGCTCGTCGACTCGCGGTGCACGATCTGCTGCTCCCAGAACTGCATGTCGCCGACGCGGTACGTGTTGTAACGGTTCGCCGAGTACGGGCGGCCCACCTCGAACAGCGTCGTCTCCGGCTGCGTCCAGTTGTTGTCACGCGGGCTGCGATCGAACTTCTGGAAGTCCTCGAGCAGCTTCGACTCCGCGTCCTGCTCCTTGGGGCCACCGCATGCTGCCAGCGCGAGTGCGCCGACGCCGACGATGCCCGCGCCAATGGCTACTTTCCAGCCAAGATTCATTCTGTCCCTTTCGTCCCACACGCCATGCGATCTGCAATGGCCCGATGTCAGTCGCGCTGTCCAGGCAACGACCGTCCGCCAACCCTTCGGCTGGAACGTGCTTCGTGTTTCACACCGACAAGCAGTCAGAGGACTTCACGGCGCCGGGACGCGCACGTGAGCAACAGGGACGGGACGAACACATGCAGATGAACACCAAGATCGGGCTGGCCGTGGGACTGGGCGCAGGCGCAATCGTCGCCGGCGGCATCGCGACCGCACTCGCACAGGCACGCAGCGACGAGCCGACCGTCGGCACTTCGCCTGGTGACGATCCGAACCCGTATCCCAATCCGGGTGACGGCACCTCCCCCGGCGACGAGCCCGTCTCGATGCCGGTGCGCGGATCGATCGATCCGTCGGGCTGGTTCGACGACTACTCCTTCAACGGGTCGCTCAACGGCTCGCGCCTCGATGCAACGATCGACCCGCGCGGCTGGGGCAACGACGTGCAGCTGTCGGGCCGCGTCGACTACTCGGGCTTCGACACACGCATCGATCCACGCGGCTGGGGCAACGACACGGTCGTGCGCGGCGCACGCACCGCGACCGGCTTCGACGCGACCGTTGATCGTCCCGGCATCTGGAACGACGTGAAGCTGCGGCTGAGCGAGACGGTGCGCGGAGCACAGATCACGCGCGACGGCCGCTTCGACGAATCACTCACACCCAGCTTCTCCGAGGCGTCATGGCACAGCGAGCCGGTCGGCACCGGTGGCGGCGCGCGCGTGCTGACGTTCGACCCGCCCGGCTTCGCGAACAACACGCGCGTCGACCTGGTCGGCAATGCGCCGGCGGGCGTCGAGGCAACCATCGCGTCGTACCTGTTCGACGAGTGGAAGACGGAGCAGGAGCGCCTGGACAACTATCCCGATCCGGGCTACCCCGACCCCGTCGGGCCGGGCGACGACTACCCGACCGGACCCGGGGACGACTACCCCACCGGGCCGAGCTACCCGACCGCTCCGGGCGACGACACGTATCCGTACCCGGGCAGCGACTACCCGAGCTACTGACACGCCGATGCCGTCGCTCGCGTCACTCGCATCCCCCGCCGAAGCCCGCGCACTCGAGCGGGTACTGCCGTGGAACGCGCAGGTGGGCGGCTTGGTGTCGACGATCTCCGGCGAGGCTCGCGACGCCCAGAAGCTCGGCGAGTACCTCGACGACTTCGCGGCCGTGTTCGAGGTGCGCGGCGACGGGCCGATGGCGCAGCGCACGCTCGAGCCGGTCACCTACCTCGCCCAGCACGTGGCGCGCGACGACGTCACCATGGCGCGCATCGGTGCGCTGCTCACCTCGATCGACGACCTGCCGAGCGGCCCGCTCGACCTGCGCCGCGTGAGCTTCACCGCGTCGGACCAGGCGGCGGCCGGCGTCGGCTTGCTCAGCGAGCTTCGCGTGGCGCCACATCCGAAGGGCACGCCGCGCGAAGTGCTCGATGCGGTCGTCGACGAGCGACTCTTCACGACGCCTGGCTACGCGCGCCACACCGGCTACTACCAGCACGGGCGCAGCGAGATCGCGTTCTCGCCGCGCGTGTCGCGCCAGGTGCTGCACGCCGGGTTCGACGATCCGCTGTCGCCGCTGCCGGAGCTCTCGCCCGCGGCCGCGGCCCGCATCGCTCCGCACGAGCTCACGCACGCGACGCAGCACGGCTTCGATCTCGTCGGCGACGGGGTGTGGAGCGGAGTTGCCGAGGCGGGCGCCTCGATCGTCGACAACCTTCGTTCTGGTGCGACGATGCGTGCAATCGGCCGCACGCCGACCGGCATCGATCCGGTGTCGCTGCGGAGCCAGTACAACGGGCTCAGCACCGTGCTGTCAGGGCTCGCGCGTCTCGGCGGCCAGAACCTCGACGACCCGGCGCATGTCGCGCGGCTGGAGCAGCGCATCGCATCGCTCGAACCGTTCGAGCTGCTCGAGTCGATGAGTGCCGACGCTGCTCGGTGGCAGGGCACGAGCGCCGTCGACATGCACGACGCCGTCGCCGATGGCCTGCGGCTCGGCCCCACGGCATTCCACGAGCACCTCGCGAAGCTCGGCGTGCAGCCGCCTGACACGTCGCTCGAGTGGATGTACGCCGAGGCGCGCCGTCGGGCTGGCGTGACCTCCGCCGCCTAGCCGCGCGGACCGTGATGGCCTCGTAGCGCATGGGCCCGTTCAGGTTCCCGCACACCTGTGTGCATGCCGTTACGCAGATCGCCTGCAGGCGACACACCAGTCGTGGGCTGGGTCGCGACATGGGAAGCACAATGGCTGGACGCGAACCGGTGGCCACTCTCCCTGCGGACCGCGCTGCTGTTCGTCGCGTACTTCGTGTCCGGCGCCGCCTCCCTGCACCTGCAGACCGATGCGGCGACCGTGGGACCTATCTGGCTGGCGAGCGGCGTCGCGCTCGCGGCCGTGCTGGCGTGGGGCCCGCGGGTCGCGATCGGCAGCTTCCTCGCGGACGTGCTCCTGAGCATGACGGTCTCCGACCTGCCCCTTGGGGTGTCGATTGGTGTCTCGGCGGGTGACACTGCCGAGTTGCTCGCGGCGGCGTGGATCACGCTGGCCATTGGCGAGACCGTCGCGTTCTCGCACTCGCGCTGCGTGCTCGGGTTGACCATCGCGGCTCCGATCGCGGCGGCGGTCAGCGCGTCGGTCGCGATCCTCCTGCTCTCGAGTGCGGGCCAGCTTGTCCTCGATCCGGACCGCGCGTGGGTGCGGTACTGGTTGTCGACGGTCTCCGGGATGGTGATCGTCGCGCCGCTGCTGTTGTCCTGGCTGCGCGGCTCGTGGCGTGGGATGCGACGACGACGAGTCGGGGAGGCGTTCCTGCTCGGCGGCGCACTCCTCGCGGTCGGGTCCGTCGTGTTCTCGCGCGCGACGTGGAACTTCCTCGACGTGCTGGTGGTGCTGCCGCTGTTCTCGTGGGCGATCATCAGATTCGGGACGCGTGGAGCGACGGGTTCGACCGCGTTGTTCGCCGGGCTGCTGGCGTACGGCGTGGTCGGGGAGCGGAGCCTGCTCGCGGACGCCCCGCTCAACGTGACGACGGATGCGATGCAGGTGCTCGTGCTCATGCTCGCGATCGCCAACCTGACGATCGCATCGACGCTCAACGAGCGCAACGAGGCGAACGAAGGCATGCGTGACCTGCTCGAGTCCTTCGACCGATCCCAGCGCGTCGCGCACGTTGGCAGCTGGGAAATCCGCCTCGATGGGACGCGCAGGATCTGGTGCTCCGCCGAGTTGTGCCGCATGCTGCAGCTCCAGTGCGAGCACGGCGAACGCCTCTCGATCGAGGAGATGCTCGCCAGCGTCCACGAACTGGACCGCGAGCTCCTGCGACGCACCGTGGAGCGCCACGCGCGGGCAGGGACGCCATTTGAAGTGGAACATCGCGTCGCGGATGGATCCAACCGCGTCCTTCGACACATCGCAGGCGTCGTCCCAGGCAAACGGGGTGACCCCGCGGACCGGCTGCTGGTCGGCTCGGTGCTCGACGTCACCGAGGAGCACGAGCTGGAGCGCTTCCAGAACGACCTGATCGCCACCGCGTCGCACGAGCTACGGACTCCCCTCACGTCGATCTTGGGCTTCGCCACGACCATCGACGCGGCATGGGACCAGCTCGACGATGCAGATCGCCATGCCTACGTGGGGATCATCGTGGCGCAGGCCCGGCGTCTCGAGCGCCTCGTCGAGGAAACGCTCCTGCAGTCCAAGGTGGATGCGGGCGCCGTTCGGGGAGCGCGGCGGCCGTTCCTGGTCGGTCGCACCGCACGGCGGGTCGCGGAGTCCCTCGACCTGCACGACGTCGAGTACGACTTCCAGCCAGGCGTGCTCGCAGTCGCTGATCCTGAGCAGTTCGAACAGGTCGTGGCGAACCTGCTGACGAACGCCGTGAAGTACGGCAGCTCGCCGTACGTCGTGCGGGTGCGCGATCGAGGTGACGGCGAGGTCGAACTGCGCGTCGAAGACCACGGGGCGGGCCTCCCGGCGGGTTTCGGTACCCGGGCGTTCGACCGGTTCTCACGCGGCCCCGACGTCGGTACCGCGCCGGGCACCGGCCTCGGCCTCTCGATCGCCAAGGGCCTGGTCGAGTCGGCTGGGGGCACGATCCACCACGAGCGTTGGAACGGGGTGACCGCGTTCGTCGTGCGCCTTCCGGGCGATCCACGTGGCGCAGTGCCCGAGATGGACGTCACCGGTGAATTCGAGATCCCCCGCCAGGACTGACGCGTCGGTCCGGCAGCTCGTCAGCGGAAGCGCACGACCTCGCAGCCGGTGACGCGGTCGCCCCGATCGATGCGGACCGTGTCACGGCCCGTCCCGCAATCGACCCGGTCGCCTCCGGCGCCGTCGCGCATGTCGATCGTGTCGACGCCAGCGCCGGCCACCACGGTGTCGCGCCCGGCGCCTCCCTGGATGTAGTCGTTGCCGCTGCCGCCGCAGAGGCGGTCGGCGCCCGTGCCGCCGAGCAGGCGATCGTTGCCGGCCGCGCCGACGAGCGTGTCGTTGCCGCCCAGCCCGCTCAGCGTGTTGCGTCCGCTCGTGCCGATGATGCGATTGGCGGCTGCGGTACCGGTGGTGCGCAGGATCGTTGCACCGCCTGCGGTGCAGCCGGATGCTCGAACACCGACGTACACGCGCGCGGAGTGCGCTGCGTCGCTCGCGTTGCCTGCTGCATCGATGGCGCGAACGTGGACGTACCACCAGCCTTCCGCGAGCGCGGCGCTCGTGGCCGTGAGTCCTGTCGTGTCGCTCGTCGCGTCGGGAGTGGTGGTGGCGACCTTCGAGAACTCGACCGAGTAGCCGGTCACGCCGACAGCATCGGTTGATGCGGTCCATGCCGTGTCGATGGTGGTGTCGAAGGTGATGCGGGTCGAGCCGTGCGACGACGAGGTCGGCGTTCCCGGCGCGCTCGGTGCGGTCGTGTCGCTCGTCGTGGTCGCGGCCGGAGCGCTGATCACCAGCGCCGCCGAGTGGGTCGTCACACCCGCATTGCCGTCGACGTCGACCGCACGAACGTGCAGGTACCAGGTGCCAACCGCGAGCGCAGTGCTCGTCGTGGTCAGCCCCATCGTGTCGGCGGTCGCGTCGGGCGTCGTCGTCGCGCTCGCGGTGAACTCGATCGAGTAGCCGGCAATACCGCTGCCGACTCCGTCGGAGGCGGCTGTCCAGGCGCCGTCGATCGTCGTGTCGGTCACTCCGGCAGCTGCGGTGTGCGAGGTCGAGGTCGGCGTGCCCGCCGCGCCGGGGGCCTCCGCCTCCCCGGCGGCGAGCAGCAGCCCGGACGCGTCGCGGCTGGCGGTGAGAGTCCACGGTGCGAGCAGCGACGCAGATGTCACGGCGCCCGGCGTGCCGCTCGTGCTCCCCGCGGTGAGCACGCGGATCGAGTCGGTCGTGAGCGGCACGTAGCCGGCGGCGTTCACGCCGATCGAGCCGTCGAGCGTTGCCGAGCCCGTCACCGTGCCCAGGCTGTGCTGGCTTGCTCCGCTTCCTGAGACGTCCACGTCGAGCTTCGCTGCGGCGCCGATCAGCAGCGCGCCGCTGATCGTCCCCTCCAGCTCGAGCGTTCCTGCGGTCGCGAGCACCGTCGCGCCGAGCGTGCAGCCGGACCCGACGACGAGCGAGCCGGTCGACGTGAGCGGCGAGCCCGTGCCCTGCGAGACCGCGGACGTGCAGGTCAGCGTGAGCGATCCAGTGTTGCTGGTGAGCGTGCTGAGCGCCTGCGTGCCGACCAGGCTGCGCAGCTTCGAGCCGAGTCCGTCCTGCACTATCTTCGCTGCGTTGGTGGTGATCGTGGTCGCCAGGTCAAGCTTGCCGCCGCCTGACACGCGGTACGTGCCGTTGGTGAGCGTGTTGCTCGCGAGGTTCGTGAGCGTCGGGAGCGTGACGATGCCGCGCGTCACCTCGACGGTCCCGCCATCGGCGACCGTCACCGTCGTGGGATCCACGATGCACGTGGTCGCGTTCGTCGCGCAGTCGATGCTGAGCGTGCCGGTGCTGGCGATCTGGAGCGCGCCGAGGCTGTCGCGCAGGTCGACGTTCGCGCCGACAATGTCCCATGACCCGGCCAGGTACACCGTACCGCCCGTACCGAGGTAGGTGTCGTTGACCTGTGTCACCTGCAGGCCCGCGCCGAAGTTGACGTCCGACAGGTAGGGCGTGCCGGCACCCGTCTCGAGCCGCAGCACGCACGTGGTGCAGCTCGTGGTCGCCCCGTCGATGGTCTCGACCGCTCCCGTCGTTGCAATGGTGCCGCCTCGCTTGGTGACCTGGGCCCCGGGCGCGATCGTCGCGGTGCCGTCGAGGATCAGGTCGTCGCGAAGGATGATGGTGCCGGCGCCAGAGAACGTCGCACCGTCAACGAATCGCTGGAACGCGATGTCGATCGTCGCGCCGCTCGCAGCGTTCCAGCTGCCGCCGTCGGTCGTCACGTTCGAGTTGGACTGCTGCGGCAGGAACCCGCCGCCCTGCACGTCGATCGTGCCGTCGTTCTCCAGATTCGGATTGATGAGCGCGTCGCCGCCCCCGGTCTTGACCAGGGACGCACCGGATCCGATCTTGATCGAAGCCGACGTGCCCGTCAGCGTCGCCGACGTGCCGAGCCGGAGCGACCCCGAGGTGAAGGTGATCGCGCGATTGTTGACGTCGAGCACCGCCGAGGCGACGTTCACCGTGGGACCGTCGACCGTCAGCGCACCAGAACCCGCAAGGTCGTTGTTCAGTCCGTTCTGGAACGTCAGCGTGCCCGCCCCGGTGATCGATGCTCCGGTTCCGATCGAGAAGAGCCCGTCGTCGATCACGATGTTCGCGCTCGTGCCGATCACGACGCTCCCGCCGGTGATGAGCGTGCCGTTCGCCGTGAGCGTCGCGCCCGTATCGAGCGACAGGGTGCCGGTGTGGTTGAGCGTGGCGGCCACGTCCACCGTGAGCGTGGCCCCGGCTCCGAGCGACACGTTGGCAGGCGAGATCGTCGTCGCCGTGTACGTCACGCTCGCAGCTGCGGGGATGCAGACGTTCTCGCCGATCTGCGGCACCCCGATGTCCCAGTTCGGGCCGTGGGTCCACGTCACCCCGTCGCCGAGCCCGACCCAGTTCACATCACAGGTCGCGGCCTGCGCCGCAGGCGCAACCACGGCGGTCGCGACCAGCACGAGCAGGGTGAGCAGGGTAGCTCGGGCGGGACGGGGCATCAGGGGACTCCTCGCGGCATGGCATGCGCCGACGCGCACCAGCGCCGGACCTTCCCATGCCAAACGCCCCCCGAACCCCTCCCGTGATGTGGGAGACGTTCGAGAGGCGTCAGGAAATCATGAAGACGTTCCGAAGCGGCGTGCCGCCGCGCGATCAGCCTTCGTCGGTCGCGGCTGCGGCCTTCGCCTTGGCCGGTGCCTTCTTCTTGGCGGGAGCCTTCTTCTTGGCTGCCGGCTTCTTGGCGGCCGCGGGCTTCGCCTCCGCGCCGTCGGCGCCGACCTCGGCCTCCGCACCGTCGCCGTCCGAATCCTTCTTCTGCCAGCGCTTCTGGCCCTCGGGCAGCTCCGGGAAGTCGAAAACGACCTTGTCGTCGTCATCGAGCTTGAGACGCGCACGGAACGACTTGCCCGCGCGCGATCGGAAGCCCTGCAGCTCGTCGGTCGTGAAGCGCTGCTCGATGAGCTCCTTGGCCTCGTCGGGCATGAGCTGACGACCGGCGATCGCGCGCCAGATCACGAACCCGCAGCCCGCTTCCTCGCGGCTCTTCCAGCTCGTGCAGCCGTACGCCCGCGCGTTCTCACGAATGATGTTGGGCTGTCCCTCGTCGTTGAGGTTGCCGAGCGCCGCGCAGCGCGGGCACGGACCGAGCTCGGCGCGCGCCATGCGCAGCGCGACCGGATCGATCTCGGTGATCTTCGTGACAGTCGTCTCCGTGAACTCGACGATGCCCTTCATGAACACGTCCGCGGTCAGCTCGCCGTGCTCGATGTCGCGAAGCTGCTTCTCCCAGTTGCCGGTCATGTCCGGCGAGATGAGCGGATGCCCTTCGAGGATCTCGATGAGCTTCATGCCCTTGCCGGTGACCTTGAGCTGACGTCCCTCACGCTGGATGTACTGGCGGCCGATGAGCAGCTCGATGATCGAGGCGCGCGTGGCCGGCGTTCCGAGCCCGCGGTCCTTCATCATCTCGCGTGCGGTCTCGTCGTCCACGAGCTTGCCGGCGGTCTCCATCGCGCTCAGCAGCGTGCCTTCCGAGTAGCGCGCCGGCGGCTTCGTCTGCTTCTCCACCGGCTGGTCGTCGTCGACCGTCGCGTCCACGCTCTCGCCCTCGGTGAGCTTGGGCAGTGGCGCCTTCTCGTCCTCGTCACCCTCCGCCTTCGTAGCGGGGTCGACGCCGGGATCCTCTGCGGGAGCGTCGATCGTCTCGCCATAGACCGCGCGCCAGCCGGGCTCGACGAGCACGGTGCCCTTGGTGCGGAAGTGCTCGCCCTCCACTTCCGTGATGACGACCGTGTCCTCGTGCTTGGCGACCGGATGGAAGACCGACAGGTAGCGCTTCACGACGAGGTCGTAGATGCGCTTCTCGGAGTCGTCCAGCTTCGACAGGTCGGCGACCTGGTCGGTGGGGATGATCGCGTGATGGTCCTCGACCTTGGAGTCGTCGACGATGCGCTCGAGCGGCAGCTCGCGCAGGTTCATGACGTAGGTCGCGCCCTCCGCATACGGCGGCAGCGCGGTGAACATGGCGGCGCGCGGCTGCAGCTCCGGGACCATGTCGGTGGTCAGGTAGCGGCTGTTGGTACGCGGATAGGTGAGCACCTTGTGGCGCTCGTACAGCGACTGCGCGATTCCGAGCGTGCGCTTCGCGGAGTAGCCGAGCCGTGAGTTGGCTTCGCGCTGCAGCGACGTCAGGTCGTACAGCATGCCCGGGCGCGACGTTCGCTTCTTGATCTCGAGCGACGCGACCCGGCCGCGAGCGCCGCGGACCTTCGCGACACGTGCCTCGGCTTCTTCCTGCGTGCCTGCCCACGTTGCGCGGTTGTCGCTCTTGGCCTTGGCGTGGTCGAACCACATGCCCTTGTAGCTGCGCCCGCTTGGATCGGTGGTGGCGAATTCCGCCTGCACGAGGAAGTACGTCTCGGGCACGAAGTCGAGGATCAGCTGCTCGCGTGCGGCGAGGATGCCGAGCGTCGGGGTCTGCACGCGACCGATGGACACGACGCCGCCGAACGCGGAGCGGCCACGGATCGTCGCGGCGCGCGTGGCATTCATGCCCACGAGCCAGTCGGCCTCGGAGCGCGAGCGCGCCGAGCTCTCCAGGTTGCGCATGTCCTTGCCGTCGCGCAGCTGCTCGAAGCCGTCCTTGATGGCCTTCTTGGTCATCGAGGAGATCCACAGGCGACGGACGGGCTTGTCGACGTTCGACAGGTCCATCGTGTACGCGAAGATGAGCTCGCCTTCGCGCCCCGCATCGCATGCGTTGATGATGTCGTCGACGTCGTCGCGTCGGGCGAGGCGATGGATGACCTTGAGCTGCTTCTCCGAGTCGCCGGAGCGCGCGCGCAGCTTGAACGAGGGAATGTCGTGGGTCTTGCCCGGGATGATGGGCAGGTCCTTGACGCGCCACTTCTTGAGCGTGTCGTTGTAGTCCTCGGGCTCGGCGAGCTCGACGAGGTGGCCGACCGCCCACGTGATCACGTGGTCTTCGCTCTCGAAGAAGCCTTCCTTCTTGTCGAACTTCCCGGGCAGTGCCTCGGACAGGTCGCGTCCAACGGACGGCTTCTCGGCAACGATCAGCGTCTTTCCCATGCCTGCTCCTCCTCGTGCATCACTTCCCGGCGATCAGGCGGAGCGCCGGGGGTCGTGCGTCGCAGGATAGCAGCGAACCCGGAAGGCGCCACCCCGGTCTGGAAACGCGATCGCGTTGTCCTCCGAAGTACTGATGAAGGGTTCGAGGACGGGGACGGGGATGATTTCGGCAGCCGAGCGACCACTCGTCGCGGCCTGGCTCACGCGCGGGTGGACCGTGCGCGGATCCACGTCGGGCGCGTCCGTGCGCGGCGCCTTCGCCAAGAACCTCGCAGCCACGGAACACCCGGTCGCGGCGGCGATCCTCACGAATGCGTGGACGATCCGCGGATCGGTCGAAGGCACGGCGGTCCGATCCGCATACCAGAAGAACCTCGCCGCGACCGGCGGCGACGCAATTGCAGCGGCACACCTCACCGACGGCTGGGCGGTGGCCTCGGGCGTCGCAGGCGACCAGGTCAGGAGCGCGTACGCGAAGAACTTCGCGGCAACGAGCGATGCGCGGGCCGCCGCGATCCTCACCAATGGCTGGACCCGCAGCACGGGAGTCAGCGGCGACCAGATCCGCTCGGCGTACGCGAAGAACCTCGCTGCGACCAACGACGCTCGCGCCGCGGCGACGCTCACCAACGGCTGGGCCGTGAGCACGGGGCGCAGCGGCGACCAGCTCAGGAGCGCCTACTTGAAGAATCTCGCGGCCACCGACGACGCGCAGGCAGCAGCGCTGCTGACCCGTGGCTGGGCGGTCGCGCAGACCCGGGAGGGCACCGCCATCAGGAGTGCCTACGCCAAGAACTTCGCCGCCACCGGCGACGCCGAGGCAGCGGCCCTGCTCACGAGCGCGTGGGCGACCCGGAAGACCACGTCGGGCGACGTGGTCCGCAGCGCCTTCGCCAACAACTTCCAGCGGCTCCAGCGCTTCGACCCGGAGGTCGCCGCCGCGGCCGAGGCCGCGCGCGATCGACTTCGTTCGGGTGACGGATCGACCGACGACGTCGCGCGCGTGCTCGAGGTCTACGAGCTGCCGGAGATCGCGGAGATGATTCCCGTGCTTCGCTGGCGCGCGGCGGCAGCGATGTTCGACGATGCCGTGCGACGCGGCAACCACGTGCCGCTCGTCGAGGGTGTCCTCGCGCGCGCGAGGGAGCATCTCGATGAGCTGCCGCCCAACCCGGCGACCGACGGCCTGCGTCGCAGCACGATGGAACTCATCGAGCGCAACCAGGCACGCCTGCGCGGCGACCACTCCTCCGACCCCGTTCGCGGCTACGCCAACCACGCCGACTACGCCGAGGTCGGGCGCGTCGTGGAGAACCTCTCGCTGCTCGACACGATCGGCATGCCGGTCCGCTCGACGGTCGTCGCAGCACCGGAAGCTGCAGCAGTCGGCGACTCCGCTCTGACCTGGTGACGGCACCACGCATGCGCGTCGCTCGCGCGCGTGTGCGAGACGCTTCCAAAAGCGTCTTGGTCGCTCCCGGCCCCCGGAGTGGCCGCACTCCGGCCAGCATGGAGATTTACGTAGGTATGACGGCAGGGGTGCGTGCCGATTCGGTGGACCGGATCGTCCAGTTCGATGGCCGGATCCCGAGAGCCGTGAGACCGTGGTCGTGACCTCTGGTGCCGTGGCGGCGTCACCAGTTCGCCGCAGTCAAGGATCGACATGCTTCTCCCGCGCACGATGTTCGTGGCCCCCACGACGCGCCTTCGCCTCGTACTCCTCTCCCTCGTGGTGCTGCTCGCAGCCCTGATGGTGCAGGCGGCTTCGGCACCCTCGGCGCGGGCAGCACAGCTCGACACCACGCCGATCGCCGGTACGACCTTCGAGGGCGGCGACGGCAACGTCACGCGAAATGAAATCGGGCAGATCGACTGGGAGAACCTGGTCCCGTTCACGGTGACGCAGGATGCGGCATCCACCTCGAACAGCGCCGTGTGGGGCGGCGGCGTGAAGCAGGAAGAGCCGCAGACCTGGTTCTGGCAGACCGGCGAGGTCAACGACAAGACGAACATCCTGTCCGCCGCCAGCGTCGCCAAGAACCTTGGCGACGTATTCCTGTACTTCGGCTTCCAGACCGAGGCCGCGTCCGGAAACGCCAACTTCGCGATCGAGCTCAACCAGCTCCAGCCGACGTATACGAGCACCGAGGCGAACACGACACCGACGACCAAGCGCACGACGGACCTGCCGCGCCGCAAGGCCGGCGACCTGCTCATCAGCTACGACGTCACCAACAGCGACGTCAAGATCGGCGCCTGCAAGTGGAAGGGCACCGCCGCGATCGGCGAATGGGTCCATGCCGACGACGCGACGTCCATCGACTCGAACGAGAAGACATGCCACCCACTCGACTCGACGAAGGCCGAGGGTGCCGTCAACGACACCGCGCTCGCCATGCCGACCGGAATGGGGGGCACGTTCGCCTTTCCGATCCCCAAGGACGGCTTCGGCGAGGCATCGATCAACATCAGCAAGGCACTCGGCCTGGGCGGGACCAGCACCTGCTTCTCCTTCGGCTCGATCTGGATGCACAGCCGCACGTCGCTCGAGCTGTCGTCCCAGCCGAAGGACCTGATGGCTCCGATGGAGTTGAGCCTCGGCAGCTGCTCGATCGACATCCTCAAGAAGCAGCAGGTCAACACCACTGCCGTGGACGGGTACACCACAGGATCCGTGGACGCCTACATCGGCGACACGATCAACTACCGACTCGAGGTCCGCAACGCGGGCACGCAGCCCATCACGAGCGTGGTGCCGACCGACAACGACTGCGGTTCGATCTCCGCGCCCACGAAGACCGGCGGGAACACGGACAGCATCCTCGAGGTTGGCGAGCTGTGGGTCTACACGTGCTCGCACCCCGTCGCCGCCGGTGACGTGACGGCCGGCACCTACAGGAACACCGCGTCGGTGAAGGGCGTCGTGAACAGCCTCGAGCTCAACGACAGCTCCTTCGTGACCGCCGCAGTCAAGTCCGCTGGCCTCACGATCACCAAGCTCCAGACCACCACCCCCGCCGACGCGACGACCTACGCGCCCGGCCCCGTCACGCTCTACGCGGGCGGCACGATCAGCTACCGCCTCGTCATCACCAACACCGGCACGACGACGCTCTCGAACATCGACGTCACCGATGCCGGCTGCACCGGACTCGTGGATCCGGCCGGGACCCTTGCCCCCGGCGCGAGCGTCACCGTGACCTGCAGCAAGGCGACCGCGAACGCGCTCACCCCCACCTCCTACGTGAACGTTGCGAGCGTCACCGCGACCGACGGCACGAAGTCACCGACCGCGACGTCGAACTCCGTCACCGCTACCACGATCAAGAACGGGCTCGTCCTCGACAAGAAGCAGGCAACGGCCGCGAACACCGCGTTCATCGATGCGACGAACGCAGAGCTCACGGTCCGCGCGGGATCCACGCTCCACTACCTGATCGAGGTCACCAACACCGGCAACGCCACGGTCTCCAACGTGACCCTGGCTGATGCGAACTGCACGGCCACGACGCCCGTCGCGTCGCTCGCGCCGAATGCCACGACCACCTTCCGCTGCACCCAGGCGACGACCGGCTCCGCAACGCGCACCAACAGCGCGCAGGCGACCGCGACCGACGCGCTCGGCGGCACCGTCACGTCCAACACCGACCTGGTCACCGCACGCACGGTCACCACGGGACTCGAGCTGGAGAAGGTGCAGTCCACCACGGCCCCCACGACCTTCGCCGACGGCACCGACCAGCAGGTCACCGTGTACGCCGGCGCGACGCTCTACTACGTCGTTCGCGTCAAGAACACGGGCAACTACCCGCTCACCAACGTCACGCTCTCCGACCCCGGCTGCAGCGCCACCACTCCGCTCGGGTCGCTCGATCCCGGCGCGTACGGTTCGTTCCTCTGTTCCAAGGTCACCGACGCGAGCGCTGCGACCTACACGAACACCGCGACCGCGACCGGTACCGACGTGCTCAACGCGCCGGTGAACTCCAACGGCGACTTCGTCGTCGCCCGGACCGTCACCACCGGACTGGTGCTCGACAAGAAGCAGGCAACCGCAGCCAACACCGCGTTCGCCGACGCCACGAACCTGCAGCTGACGGTGCCGTCCGGCACGACCCTGCACTACGTCATCGAAGTGCACAACACCGGCAACCACGCGCTCACGAACGTCACGCTCACCGACGCGAACTGCACGGCGACGACCGCGATCGCGCAGCTCGACGCCGGCGCCTACGCATACTTTCGCTGCACGCAGTCGACCAACGACACCCTCGCGACGCACGACAACTCCGCTCGAGCAACGGGCACGGACGTGCTGAGCGGCCCGGTCGTCTCCAACCTCGACACGGTCTCGGCGCGTACGCTCACGAGCGGCCTGCTGCTCGAGAAGCGCCAGGCGAAGACCGCCGGCGCGTTCGCATCCGCAACGCACGCCGAGATCACCGTGCGCAGCGGCGACACGATCCACTACGTCATCCGCGTGAAGAACACCGGCAACTACGCGCTCACCGACGTCACGCTGACCGACCCGAACTGCTCCACGACGACACCGCTCGCCTCGCTGGCAGCTGGCGCCGAGTACGACTTCACCTGCTCGAAGACCACGAGCGGCGCCGGAACGACCTGGGACAACGACGCCCAGGCAACCGGAACCAGCCTGCTCGGCCTGCCCGTCACGTCGCTGAAGGACAGCGTCTCGGCCCGCGTTGTGACCACGGGGCTGACCCTGACGAAGCGCCAGGCGACGACCGCCGGCGCGTTCGCCGACGCGACGCACGGCGAGATCACGGTGCGCAGCGGCGACACGATCCACTACGTCATCCGCGTGAAGAACATCGGCAACTACGCGCTCACCAACGTGACGCTGACCGATCCGAACTGCACGACCACGACGGCGCTCGCGTCGCTGGCTACAGGCGCGGAGTTCGACTTCACGTGCTCGAAGACCACGAGCGGTGCCGGCACCACCTGGAAGAACGAGGCACAGGCCACGGGCACCGACGTGCTGAGCCAGCCCGTCACGTCTCCGAAGGACGACGTCACGGCGCGAGTCGTGACGACCGGCCTGACGCTCGAGAAGCGACAGTCGGCGACCGCGGGCACGTTCGAGCAGGCGAGCGACGCACCGCTCAGGTCCGCAGCGGCGACACGATCCACTACATGATCCGCGTGAAGAACACGGGCAACTACCCGCTCACCAACGTCACCCTCGACGATCTGAACTGCTCCGCGACGACGCCGCTGCTCACGCTGGCGCCTGGCGCCGAGTACGACTTCACCTGCTCGAAGACGACGTCCGGCGCAGGTACGACCTGGAACAACGAAGCGCAGGCCACGGGCACCAGCGTGTTCAACCTGCCCGTGACGTCTGCCAAGGACGACGTCACGGCGCGTGTCGTGACGACCGGGCTGACCCTGACCAAGCGCCAAGCCACGACCGGCGGCGCGTTCGCCGATGCCACGCACGGCGAGATCACGGTTCGCAGCGGTGACACAATCCACTACGTCATCCGCGTGAAGAACACGGGCAACTACCCGCTCACCAACGTCACGCTCGACGATCCGAACTGCACCACCACGACGCCGATCGCGACGCTTGGCGCGGGCGCCGAGTTCGACTTCACGTGCTCGAAGTCGACCTCCGGAACCGGCACGACCCAGGACAACGACGCGCAGGCCACGGGCACCGACGTGCTCGACAAGCCGGTGACGTCACCGAAGGACGTCGTCACCGCACGCGTCGTGACGACGGGGCTCACGCTGGACAAGCGCCAGGCGCTCGTGGCGGGCACGTTCGCCGCCGCGACCAACGCGGAGCTCACCGTTCGCAGCGGCGACACCGTCCACTACGTCATCCGCGTCACGAACACCGGCAACTACGCGCTCACGAACGTCACGCTGACCGATCCGAACTGCACCACGACGACGCCGCTGGCGTCGCTCGCTGCAGGCGCGCAGTTCGACTTCACGTGCTCGAAGACCACGAGCGGTGCCGGCACCACTTGGAGGAACGAGGCGCAGGCCACGGGCACCGACGTGCTCGACAAGCCCGTCGCCTCACTCAAGGACGACGTCACCGCGCGCGTCGTGACGACGGGCCTGACTCTCGAGAAGCGCCAGTCGGCGACCGCAGGCACGTTCGAGCAGGCGAGCGACGCGCTGCTCACGGTCCGAAGCGGCGACACGATCCACTACGTGATCCGCGTGAAGAACACGGGCAACTACGCGCTCACGAACGTCACGCTCACCGATCCGAACTGCTCAACGACGACGCCGCTCACCACGCTGGCAGCAGGCGCAGAGCATGACTTCACCTGCTCGAAGACCACGAGCGGCGCCGGCACGACCTGGAACAACGAGGCGCAGGCGACGGGCACCGACGTACTCGACAAGCCGGTCACGTCACCCAAGGACGACGTCACCGCGCGCGTCGTCACGACCGGGCTGACCCTGGCGAAGCGCCAGGCCACCTCCGCCGGCTCGTTTGCCGACGCGACTCATGGCCAGATCACGGTCCGCAGCGGCGACACGATCCATTACGTCATCCGCGTCAAGAACACCGGCAACTACGCCGTGACCCACGTCACGCTGACCGACCCGAACTGCTCCACGACGACGCCGCTCGCGTCGCTGGATGCAGGTGCGGAGTACGACTTCACGTGCTCGAAGACGACGTCCGGCACTGGCACGACCCAGAAGAACGAGGCGCAGGCCACGGGCACCGACGTGCTCGACAAGCCCGTCACGTCACCCAAGGACGACGTCACCGCACGCGTCGTGACGACGGGCCTGACCCTCGACAAGCGACAGTCCACCAACGCCGCCGCCACCTTCGCGACGTCCACCGATGACGAGCTCACGGTCCGCACCGGCACGAAGCTCTGGTACGTGATCCGCGTCACGAACACCGGCAACCACGAGCTCACCAACGTCACGCTCGACGACGCGAACTGCTCCACGACCACGCCGCTGGCGACGCTCGCGGCCGGCGCCGCGCACGACTTCACGTGCTCGAAGACGACGTCGGGTACGGACACGGCCTGGACCAACGAGGCGCAGGCCACGGGCACCGACGTGCTCGACAAGCCCGTGACCTCACCCAAGGACCACGTCTCCGCACGCACGCTCACGACCGGCCTGACGCTCGACAAGCGCCAGTCGACGAACGCCGCAGCCACCTACGCGACGGCCTCGGATGCCGACCTCACCGTGCGCACCAACACCACGATCTACTACGTGATCCGCGTGAAGAACACGGGCAACTACGAGCTCTCGAACGTCACCCTGACCGACGCGAACTGCACCTCGACGGCCGTGCTGGCAACGCTCGCACCGAACGCCGAGCACGACTTCACGTGCTCGCAGGCGACGACGGGCACGGCCACGTCGCACGACAACACGGCGCAGGCGACCGGCACCGACCTGCTCGGCGCACCGGTCACGTCGCTCCCCGACACCGTGTACGCCAAGACGCTCACGACCGGCCTGGCGCTCGACAAGCGCCAGTCGACGGACGCAGCGGCGACGTTCGACGATTCGACCGACGCGCAGCTCACCGTGCCGATGGGCACGACGCTGTACTACGTCATCCGCGTGAAGAACAAGGGCAACTACGCCCTCACGAACGTCACCCTGACGGACGCGAACTGCACGACGACCACGGCCGTGCCGACGCTGGCGCCCAACGACACGTTCGACTTCAGGTGCTCGCAGGCCACGACGGGAACTGCACTCACCCATGACAACTTCGCCGTGGCGAGCGGCACCGACCTGCTCGGCGGGACCGTCACGTCGCCGCAGGACTCGGTGAGCGCACGCACCCTCACCACGGGCCTCGAGCTCGACAAGCGCCAGGCGAAGGTCGCCGGCGCGTTCGCCGACGCGACCGATGCCGAGATCACCGTGCGCAGCGGCGACACGATCCACTACGTCATCCGCGTCACGAACTCGGGCAACTACGCGCTGACGAACGTCACCCTCACCGACCCGAACTGCTCGGCCACGACGCCGATCCCGACGCTCGGCGCGGGCCTCTCGGCCGACTTCACGTGCTCGAGGGCGACGAGCGGCGCAGGCACGACCCAGAAGAACGAGGCGCAGGCCACCGGCACCGACCTGCTCGACAAGCCGGTCACGTCCCCCAAGGACGACGTCACCGCGCGCGTCGTGACGACCGGACTGACGCTCGACAAGCGCCAGGCGACCAGCGCCGGCACGTTCGCCGCCGCGACGGACGCTCAGATCACCGTGCGCAGCGGCGACACGATCCACTACGTCATCCGCGCCAAGAACACGGGCAATTACGAGCTCACCAACGTGACGCTCACCGATCCCAACTGCTCGGCCACGACGCCGCTCGGAACGCTCGCAGCCGGCGCTTCGTACGACTTCACGTGCTCGAAGACCACGAGCGGCGCAGGCACGACCCAGAAGAACGAGGCGCAGGCCACCGGCACCGACGTGCTCGACGCGCCCGTGACATCGCTCAAGGACGACGTCACTGCTCGCGTCGTGACGACCGGACTCGAACTGGACAAGCGCCAGTCGATCACCGCACCCGCCAATTTCGCGGCGGCCACGCACGGTGAGATCACCGTGCGCAGCGGCGACACGATCCACTACGTCATCCGCGTCAAGAACACGGGCAACTACCCGCTCACCGATGTCACCCTCGACGATCCGAACTGCTCGGCAACCACGCCGATCGGCACGCTCGGCGCAGGCGCAGTGGCGTACTTCGAGTGCGCCTCCGTCACGAGCGGCGCGAACGCGACCTTCACCAACACGGCGCAGGCGACGGGCACCGACGTGCTGCTCAAGCCGGTCACGTCACCCGAGGATGCCGTCACCGCACGCGTGCTGACGGTCGGGCTCGAGCTCGACAAGCGCCAGGCGACGAGCGTTCCTGCGGACTTCACCGCAGCGACCGACAACGACGTCACCGTGCGCAGCGGCGACTCGATGTACTACGTCATCCAGGTCAAGAACACGGGCAACTACGCGCTCACGAACGTCACGCTCGACGATCCGAAGTGCGCGGGTGCGGCTGTCATCGCGACCCTCGCCGCAGGTGCGACCGACTACTTCACCTGCTCGGCGACGACCTCGGGAATCGACACGACCTACGTGAACACCGCGAAGGCGAGCGGCACCGACGTGCTGCTGGGCGCAGTGACGTCGAACACCGACAAGGTCACCGCACGCGTGGTGACGACCGGCCTCACGCTCGACAAGCGACAGGCGAAGAGCGCCGGCACGTTCGCCGACGCGACCGATGCCGAGATCACCGTGCGCAGCGGCGACACGATCCACTACGTCATCCGCGTGAAGAACACCGGCAACTACCCGCTGACGAACGTCACGCTCGACGACCCGAACTGCACGGCGACGACCGCGGTCCTCACCCTCGCGGCCAACGCCGAGCACGACTACACCTGCTCGAAGACGACCAGCGGCACCGACACGACCCAGAAGAACGAGGCGCAGGCGACCGGCACCGACGTGCTCGACAAGCCGGTCACGTCCCTCAAGGACGACGTCACCGCTCGCGTCGTGACGACGGGCCTGACGCTCGACAAGCGCCAAGCGAAGAGCGCCGGCACGTTCGCAGACGCGACCGATGCCGAGATCACGGTGCGCAGCGGCGACACGATCCACTACGTCATCCGCGTCAAGAACACCGGCAACTACGCGCTCGCGAACGTCACGCTCACCGACCCGAACTGCACGGCGACGACCCCGGTCCTCACCCTCGCAACGGGCGCCGAGCACGATTTCTCCTGCTCGAAGAGCACGACCGGTGCAGCGAAGACGTGGAACAACGAGGCGCAGGCCACGGGCACGGACGTGCTCGGCCAGCCGGTCACGTCGCCGAAGGATGACGTCACCGCCCGCGTGCTCACCACCGGCCTGACGCTCGACAAGCGCCAGGCGAAGATCGCCGGCACGTTCGCCGACGCGACCGATGCCCAGATCACGGTGCGCAGCGGCGCGACGCTCCACTACGTCATCCGCGTGAAGAACACCGGCAACTACGAGCTCACGAACGTCACGCTCGACGACCCGGCCTGTTCCGCCACCACTGCGATCGCGACGCTCGCGCCCGATGCGGAGCACGACTTCACGTGCTCGGCGACCACGAGCGGGGCAGCGACCGAGTACGAGAACGTCGCCACGGCGAGCGGCACGGATGTCCTCACGGGAACCGTGACGTCGAACACCGACAAGGTCGTCGCACGCACGCTCACCACCGGCTTGGAGCTGGACAAGCGCCAGGACCTCGCGGCCGCCACCACGTGGGCCGACGCCACCGACGCCAACATCACGGCGCACGCCGGCGACACGATCCACTACGACATCCGCGTCAAGAACACGGGCAACTACGACGTGACGAATGTGACGCTCGATGACACGCTGTGCTCGAACGCGAGCCCGGCATCGGTCGCGACGCTCGCGCCCGGTGCGACGACGCTGTTCACGTGTGACCACACGACCGACAGCACCAGCAACGCGGCCACGTACACGAACACGGCGACGGCGCATGCGGTCGACCTGCTCGGCGCCGCGGTGGACTCGAACCCGGATTCGGTGGTCGCCGACCTCAAGCGACTCGAGCTCTCGCTCGCGAAGCTGCAGTCAACGGACGCCGCCGGTGCCTTCGCCACGACGTCGCTCGACGTGTACGCCGGCGCGACGATCCACTACCAGCTCGTCGCCACCAACCTGGGCAACGTCGACACCACGGTCACGCCGACCGATGCAGGCTGCACGAACCTCGACGCAACCCCGGTGGTCATCGCACCCGGGAAGACGGCGACGTTCACCTGCCGTTACGCGACGACGGACGCGGATGCACCGCTGCCGTCCGCCACGACGGGCATGAAGTCCAACCAGGGCAGCGTGTCGGGCACGGACGCGTTCCGCGGCTCCACCGGTCCGGTCGCGAGCAACGTGGTGACGGCGAACGTCCACCGCCTCAAGCTCACGACGCTCAAGGAGCAGTCGAAGACCGCGGTCGGCGGCTTCACGACCGGCTCGATCACCGTGTACGCGGGCGAGACGATCTACTACCGCGTCACCGTGACCAATGACGGCAACACGCCGACGACGGTCACGCCGCACGACGCCGGCTGCGACAAGCTCGCCCCGACTGCGACGCTGCTCGCGCCGGGTGCGTCCACTAACTACACGTGCGAGCACGCCGCCACCGTCGCGGATGCGCGATCGGCGACCGGCACGTACACGAACACCGCGAACGCCACGGGCGCGCACGTGAACGGCGGAACCACCACGTCCAACGACAGCGCCGTCACGGCACGCGTGCTCGTGACCGTCATCTCAATGTCGAAGACCGTGTTCGACGTCGAGACCGGCACCTGGACCTCCAGCAACCGCGCGCACGTCGGCGACACGATCCGCTACACGATCACGGTCGCCAACACCGGCAACAACACGCTCGCCTTCGAGCTCGTCGATGCCAAGTGCACGCTCGGCCCGAAGCCGACCGAATCGATCAAGGCCGCCGCAACGGCGTCCTACACGTGCGAGCACATGGTCCTCGCCACCGATGGCGACACCTACGTGAACACCGCGACGATCGACGGCACCGACGAAGGTGGGCGACGCGTCACCGACCAGGCATCCGCAACGACGACGATCCTCAAGCCGGACTTCACGCTCACCAAGCAGGTGCGCGTGGCGGGCTCCGGCGCGGCATTCGCGTGGACGACCTCCGCGCACGTGGGAGCGACGCTCGAGTACGAGATCGTCGTGACGAACGTGGGCAACACGCCGCTGACGTTCGACCTGACGGATCCGGCATGTGGCGCACTCGCGTCGACTGCTCCGGCAGGGCATGACGGCGTCGACGACGTGATCGCTCCGGCGGCGTCGGTTCGCTACTCGTGCACGCACGTGATCGGGCCGCTCGATCCGAACCCCTACGTGAATGTGGTGCGCGCCGTCGGCACCGACGGGCTCGGCCTCGGGCAGGCGAAGGATGCGCACGCGGACGCGACGATCGTGGTCCCCGGCCTGACCGTGGACAAGCAGGTGCGCAACGCCACCGCGAACCGCCCGTTCACCGACAGCGATCGCGCGGTCGTCGGCAACCGCCTGGAGTTCCGCCACACGGTCTCGAGCACGGGCAACACGCCGCTCACGGTCAACGTGAAGGACGATCGCTGCGAGGGCCTCGCGGGGCCGGCTGGATTCGACGGCGTCAATGATGTGCTCGCGCCCGGTCAGACGGTCGAGTACACGTGCTTCCACGTGCTCACGGCGACCGACCCCAACCCATTCGTGAACGTCGTGACCGTGACCGGCACCGATCCGCTCGGCGGACCCGTGACCGCGACCGATCGCGCGAGCGTGACCGTGGATGCCGTGCCGGTTGCCGCGGGTGGTCCCGCGCCGGTGGTCGGCTCCTCGCGCCTGACCCCGCCGAGCGGCTGCCAGCGTGGCGCGTTCCGGGTGCTGGTGACGGGCTCGAACATTCGCCTGGTGCAGTTCCTGGTCGACGGTCGCGTGCGCGCCACCGTGCGTCGCGCCACCTCGGGCAACCGCTGGATCGGTCGACTCACCACGAGCGGCCTGCGCGGCGGCACGACCCATCGCCTCGCGGTGCGCGTGACGTACACGTCGGCCACCGGCCAGCGCGCGGTGGTTCGCTCGGCTCGGTTCGGCGTGTGTCGCCCGGTCGCGGTGATGCCGGCCTTCACCGGCTGATCGTCGCAGCGATGCGGGTTCGCGGTCTTGCCAGTGTGCACGGATCGGGGGATAGTGGAGGCGTGAGCCTCCCCTCCCCCGCTCGCGTGCGTACGGTCCTGCTGGCGCTCGCCCTTGCCTGTGCCGTCGTCGTGGCGCTGCTCGCGCCTGCAGGCGCCTCAGCGGCCACCCCAGCGCTTGTGCTGCGCCAGCCCGGCGTGAACGGCCCGTTCGGCAACGAGCTGCTCTCCAACGAGCGCACGGTCACGCGCCACGCGAGGGCGCGCTACGAATCGCCGATCTACCGATTCCCGACGAGCTCGGCCGTGCACCTGGGCAAGCTGCGCTTCATGACCGAGGACGGGTTCCCGGAGGTCTACGTCGTGCTGGAGAGCCGGCGCGACGTCAGCGACCAGGTCTGGCTCAAGATCCGCATCCCCGGGCGCCCCAATGGCCGCGTGGGCTGGGTGCGCGATTCGAAGCTCGGCGCGCTGCAGAACGTCGACACGTTCCTGCACATCCGGCGCGGGCGCGACGCGCGCCTGTACCGCGGGGAGCGAGTCATCTGGCAGGCGCCGGTCGGCACGGGCGCCGCGACGACGCCCACACCTGCCGGGCACTTCTGGATTCGCGAGAAGTTCCGTGGCACCGGCGGCATCTACGGCCCGTGGGTATTCGGCACCGCCGCCTACTCCGTGCTCAGCGAGTGGCCGCGCGGTGGCGTGATCGGCATCCACGGCACCGACCAGCCCGGGCTGCTGCCGGGGCGCCCGTCGCACGGCTGCATCCGCGTGCGCAACGCACAGATCACGCAGCTGTACCGGCTCATGCCGGTCGGCACGCCGCTGCTGATCAGCTGACCGGCTGAGCCGGAGCGGGCGGCGCGAACGTTCCACCCGGACCGGTAACGCCGGTGACCCACGTCTCGCCGCGGCGACGCTCCCAGAACACGACGGCGTCCTGGTCCAGGTTCTGGCGCAGCACCGCCGCCAGCTCTGGTGACGCGACCTTCCAGGTGAATGCCATGGTTCCCTTGGCGATCGTGACGTTCTGGCCCTCCACCTGCGTGATGAGCCCGACCTCGGTGCCCGACCCCATCGCGCTCGCCGGGTCTGCCCCCGGATCCGTCGGCGCGGGCGCCACGAAGTCGGGCACGTCTACGTCGACGTCGTACGTGCCGTCGGCAGCGTCGTCCTGGAGCTGCTGCAGCTCCTGCGAGCGCAGCTCCTCCGGCGAGGGGCTGTCGCTCCACTGACCGATGAACACGAGCAACAACGCACCCAGCGTGATCGCGATGCGCGGGTGGCGGACCAGCCACAGGATCGTCGCCACCACCTTGCCGCGCTCGGGCGAGCCGTCGGGCAGCTGCGTCGACGGGCTGCTCGGCAGGCTCGACGGGAATCCGGTCGGCGCTCCCACGCGCGGGATGCCGAACGGCGACGACCTCGGCGCGACCGGCGTCGGGTGCGCGGTGCGGCGCAGCGGCTGCTGGTGCATCCTCGTCGTCGACGGGTCCAGATGCGTGTGCGGCGCGGTCGGATCGTTCGCGCCACCGCCGAGCAGGCGGCGCAGCAGGCCCGGGCCGCGGCTGTTCTGCACGAACGGCCCGTCGTTGTTGTGCGGAATCTGCATCGATGCAGGGTATCGGCACGGCCGGCGCTCGACACGAGCCGACGCCCGAATCGAACCCGGGCTGCCGCGCCCGGTCGTCTAGGCTCGCGCACGATGAGCTCCCCACACTTTCGCACCCCGAGGCGACGCCTTCCCGCCGGCCTGATCCCGCGCGTGATCGTCCTGCTCGTGCTTGCCTCGATCGGCGCGATCGTCGGCACGGTCCTCGCCGACGCCGCCAAGGCCCCCGACCGCGTGAAGGGCGAGGGCAAGGACTACGGGCTGCCCGAAGCCGCGGTCACGATGAAGCTGCGCCCCGACGGCTCCGTCGACGTGGTCGAGACGATCAACTTCGACTTCAACGGCCCGTTCAGCGGCGCGTTCCGCGACATCCCGATGCGCCAGGGCGATCGCATCGACGAGATCGTCGTGTGCGAACCGCCCGCCGTCGATGCGTCCGCGACCAGCGTCGCACCGACGCTCCCGGACGTCTCGCACTTCGATGCGCAGACCGCCAAGCTCGTGCTCGAGCAGTACTACCAGGCGTATCCGCAGCTGCGCCCGGACGCCAAGAAGACCGCGGAGCGTTGCCCCGAGGGCTTCGAGGCGTACGCCCCCGGTGGCGCGACGACGCTCGGCTCCCTGGACACGAGCGGCAAGTTCGGGACCGAGGTGCTCGCCAATCCGCGCGGCGACGACGAGCGCATCCCCAGGGTGCAGCGCGTGGTGTGGCACTACAGCGCGGTGAACGAGCAGCGCAGCTTCGCGATCGCGTATCGCGCCACCGGGTGGCTGCGCCAGACCGAGGACGGCAAGCTCGCGTTCGAGGCCAAGCCATGGGGCAGCGAGTGGAAGAGCGCGCTCGGCAACCTCTACGCCAACGTGCGCCTGCCCGAAGCGGCGAAGCTCACGCCGGCAGACGTCGAGGGTGTCGTGTCCGCGCGCGGGGCGGCGACCACGACCATCACCGAGTACGAGGCGAAGGATGCTGCGGGGGCGACGACCGTCGCGACGGGCACGAGCGGGCTCACGAGCGGCGAGCGCGTCGACCTGACCGTGGTGCTGCCCGTCGAGGGTTCGGCCATCAACGCGAGCGCGCTGCCCAAGACCCCGCGCACGTCCGACGAGATCCTCGACGACGCGCGCGCGGAGCTCGCCGACAACAAGCGCGCCACGAATAAGCTCGAGCGACTGACATCACCCAGCCCGGCGTGGTGGGTGCTCGGCGGCGCGCTCATCGGGCTGGTGCTCGGCGCGATCTGCTGCGCGCTCGCGTGGAAGCGCACGCTGCGCGAGGATCCGTGGCCGGCCGACGTGCCCGGCATCCTGTCCGACCCGCCTGGCGCGCTGTCGCCCGCGTACGCAGCGAGCCTCGTCGAGCAGCTCGATCACGTCTCGCCCAATGCGCTCGTGGCGACGGTGTTCGACCTCGTGCGTCGCGACTTTTTCAAGACGACCCCCGCGCAGGGCGACAAGCGCGGCGCGAAGGTCGACATTGCGCTCGCGAAGGGTGACCGCTCGCGCGTCGCGGAGCTCGAGCCGCACGAGAAGCACGCCCTCGACCTGGTCGACGCGATCATCGGCGAGAAGTTCGTCGCCATGGGCACCTTCAAGAACAAGCTCAAGAAGAACCTGACGCTCTCGCGCAAGGTCGGGCGCATCGAGAAGAACTTCTACGAGTCGGTGGCGACGTTCATCAAGAAGCAGCAGTGGTACGAGCGCCCCGGCAGCGCGTGGCTGCGGTGGCCGAGCGTGCTGGGGTGGCTGCTCGTGGTGCTCGCGATCGTGCTCGTCGCGTGGCAGGGCCTCGCATGGCGCCTGGATTCAGACCCGCGCGTGGCCGGCATCGGCGGTGCGGTGCTGCTCACGTTCGCGATCTCGCTGGTCGTCGTGATCGTCATGTTCGTCACCGCGCGCAAGGTCGTCACGCGCTTCAGCGGGGCCTCACGCGTGGAGGCGGCGAAGTGGACGGCGTATCGCGACTTCCTCGACAGCTACGGCGACATGGCCGACGAGGAGACCGCCTCGATCGAGCTGTGGGAGCGCCACCTGGTGTACGCGATCGCGTTCGGGTGCGCCGACGACATCCTGCGTGCAGTGCGCCCCCAGGGCGTGAGCGAGGACATGTCGACGTCCGCGAGCTCGCTCGGGGCGATGAACATGGGGACGTTCCATGGGTTCTCGTCGGGGCTTGCTGCGCGCGCGCCGGAACCGTCGAGCTCCTCGGGGGGTGGATCCTCGAGCTTCGGCGGTGGTGGCGGGGGCGGCGGCGGTGGCGGTGGCGGCGGTGGCGGCGGCGGGGCCTGGTAGGCATCCGAAAGTCGGTTCAAGGTCCGGGCCGCTCGATCCGATTGCATCCGGACATGCGTTCCCCTCGTTCGGCCGGTGCGGCCTTCCTCCTTGTCCTGTCCCTCGCCTGTGCGTGCGCCGTCGCGCTCGCGTTGCCGACCGCGTCGCTCGCGGCGGGGCGCATCACCGGTGGCGCCAAGGCGCCCGATGCGCAGTACCAGTCGCACCTGCGCTCGCTCGTGGCGCTCGTGAGCCTGGACGAGCCGTCGCAGTACGACGGGCAGTTCTGCGCGGGCACGCTGATCGACGAGCTGCACGTGCTCACCGCCGGGCACTGCCTGGTCGACGACGGTGACCTGCGCACGCGCATCTCCCCCACCTCCTTCGCGGTGCTCGCGGGCACACCGAACCTGAGCAAGACCTCGCTGCGCCGCTCCGAGCTCGTGCCCGTGCAGTCGATGTTCATCAATCCGAACTTCAACGTGCGCACGATGCGCTGGGACGTCGCGGTGCTGCGCCTCACGCGCCCGATCACGAACGTGCCGGTCGCGCCGCTGCTGAGCCCCGAGGAAGCTGCGGCGCTGGGGCTCGGCACGTCGACGTTCAACGGGCTCGTCGCGGGCTGGGGCGACACCGATCCCGACTTCGACGACTGCTGCTTCCCCTTCACGCTCCAGTCGGTGGCGGTGCCGCTGCACCCCGACAGCGAGTGCACGGGCAACCTGGCCGCGGCGCCGTACCTGTCGTTCTCGGGCGAGTTCCAGCTGTGCGCCGGGCGCCTCGGGCGCGGCACGACCTTCGGCGCGGACGCGTGCCAGGGCGACAGCGGCGGGCCGCTCTACGTGGATGCTGCGGGCGGGCCGCGCCTGGCGGGCGTGACGAGCTTCGGGGTCGGATGCGGACAGCGCTTCTACGGCGTCTATGCACGGGCGACGACGATCATGCCGTGGCTGGCATCGATTCCGGGCGCGACGCCCGGTGATGCGCGCGAGGCGATCAACGGCCCCGGCGACCTCGCCGCCCCGGCAGCCGTGGCGAGCCGCCCGGTGAGCTTCGACAAGGTCGAGCTGACGATCACCCCCGCGACCACCGGCGCAGCCGCAAGCGGCTACACGATGTGGGCGCGCGTGGGCGCGCCAGCCGTCGCCGAGGACATCTTCCTGGGCAAGACCACCTCGCTCACCGCGCGCGTGACGGTGCCGCCGATCAACGTCGCGCATCCGTACGATGTACTCGTGCGGCCGGTCGGCGATTCCGGTGAGGGTCCCACCGCGCGGGTGAAGGCGCTGCCGGTGCTCGATCAGGTCAAGCCGACCGTCCCGGGCGGGCTGCGCGTGGCGAACAAGCGTGCGACGTGGCGCGCGTCGATCGATCGCCAGAGCCTCATCCACCAGTACCAGGTGCAGGTGTTCGTCGGCGGCTCCTGGCGCGCCCCCAAGGTCGTGAAGGCGCGCACGTTCGCGATCGGATCCGCCTCGAAGGTGCGCGTGCGGTCGATGGACTGGGCCGACAACGTCAGCGCCTGGAGTGCCCCCGTCAGCGCCTGACCGCGCACCGGCGCCCGATCGCTCGAAAACGGCCACACAAGGGCCGCTGCATGCCGCTTCTCGAACGGCTCGATGCGTCGTACAACGGATGTGTCGAGCCATCGATGGGCTGCACCGCCGAACGCGCAGCCAGGGCTCGACACACCGCACACGATTCGCCCCGTGTGCCGGAGGGGGAGCCGAAGTATGTGCAACATCGCGCCCGCTGGCGTTGCGCCAGCAGCCACGCCCGTCAGTGCCGGAGGACCCACGGGGTCTGCTCCGCTCTCGACCGATGGCGTCACGCCCGTTCCGTCGATCCTGCAGCCCGCCCCCACAGATGTCGGTGGCGTGAGCGGCGGCGGACCGACCGGCACTCCTGAGATCCAGGCCGCGCTCGAAGCTGTCCACGGCGCGATCGGCACGCTCAACGGCGCGCTCCAGGCCATCCAGGGTGGCGGCGCGGTCGGAACGCCGCCCGTCACCGGTGGCGGCGCAGGTGGCTGCGGCTGCGGCCAGGTCACGCAGGGTCCCGCCCAGCTCGGTGCGAACGCGGCGCCCGACGCGCCCGAGGCGGCGAAGCCCGACAAGGTCGAGAAGCCCGTCGAGGCGGCGAAGCCGGATGCGCCGAAGCCCGCCGCTGCCACCGGCCCGGGCCAGGCTCCTGCCGGCTTCAAGATCAAGGACCCGCTGCCGGGCGCGAAGCTCACGTCGCACTACGGCGAGGTGGCATCGATTCGTGGCGGTCGCCCGCACACGGGCATGGACCTGGCCAAGCCGGCGGGCACGCCGATCCTCTCGGCGGCGCCGGGCAAGATCCTCAAGGTCGGCTTCGAGGGCAGCGGCCTGGGCAACTACGTGTACGTCGACCACGGCAACGGCTGGGTCACGCGCTATGGCCACATGGTCGAGAAGTCGCCGCTCAAGGAAGGCGACGTCGTCGACGCCGGCACGCCGATCGGCAAGGTCGGCTCGACCGGCAACTCCACCGGTCCGCACCTGCACTTCATGGTCGTCAAGAACGGCGAGGTCGTGAATCCCGAGCCGTTCTTCAAGGGCGAGAAGACCTTCTAGGAAGCGACGACCGTCGCGGCGTCAGCTGCGGGCTCGATCCCGAAGCGCGGGATCGGGTGCAGCTGCACGCGACCCGGCTCGATCGTGTCCTCGGCCAACTTGGCGAGGTGCGCGTGGTGGGTCAGGAACACGATCTGGAAGTGCTCCGAGACCTCGGCGAGCAGCTGGAAGGTCGCGGTCGCGCGTTCGTCGTCGAAGCTCGGCAGCACGTCGTCGAGGATGAGCGGCATCGATTCGCCGCGTCCTGAGCTCTCGACGAGCGTTGCGAGGCGTAGCGCGAGGTAGAGCTGGTCGACGGTTCCTTCGCTCAGCCCGTCGAGTGTCACGAGCTCGGGCTCGTCGTCGGCTGCGTCGCGGCGCGCGCGTTCGAGCTGCACCTGTGGACGGTCGTCGTCGCCGATGCCGATCACCATGCGCGTCCATGCGCCGCACGTGAGCTGCGCGAGGTAGCGGCTCGTGCGTTCCACGACCGGGCCCATGTCGCGACGCGCGTGCTCGTCGAGCATCGTCTGGAGCATGCGCTCCTGCAGCGCGAGTTGGCGGTACTCGGGCACGAGCTGATCCAGGCGTGCGCGGGCGTCGCGGATCCGGGCGACGGCATCTGCCTGCGTGTCGCCTTCCTCGAGTGCGCCCACCTGCTTCTGCGTCGCGTCGCGCGCCTCCTTGGCCTGTGCGTACTCCACGCCGAGGCGGTCGACGGTCTCGCGGGCTGTGTCGAGCAGCGCGCGCAGCTCGGCCTCGGATCGCTCCCCGAGCAGCTCGACGAGGTCCTCCACCGGCATTCGCGTCTCGCGCACCAGGTCATGGTCGAGCTGCTGAAGCTGTCGACGCAGCGCCTCGCTCCGGCTCCACGTCGCGTCGACCTCGCCGAGCGCCGCGCGATCCGCGACACCCGCACGCTCGAGCAGCGCGTCGAGCGTTGCGCGAGATCCGGCGTGCGTGGCGCGTGCCTGCTCCGCTGCCTCGTCGAGCTTCGCAAGCGTGGCCGTGGCCTCGGCATGCACCTTCTGGTCCGAGATCGCGTCCTGCACACGTGCCCGCAGCTGCTCGACCGCGACGCTCGGCGTCGCATCGCGCGCCGTGCCCGCCTGGTCGCCAAGCGTGTCGATGAGCGCGCGAACGTCCGCTTCGAAGCCGTCGACCAGGTCCGCAGCCGCTGCCTCGAGCCTCGCGGCCTGAGCAGCTGCGGTGACGGCGTCCTGGAGCGCGTCCAACGCGTCGAGATGCGCACGCGCTGCGGCGGGGGTGGTCGTCGCATCGAGCCCGATGGCTTCGAGCGCCGTGCTCCACACGACTTGATGCGCAGCGTGCGCGGCTTCGGCTGCCTCCACGTTGCGCTGTTGTTCGGCGACTGCGCGCTCGGCGGCCTGCAGCTCGCCCTGCGCCTTGGCGGCGCCCTGCTGGTCCTGCTGCAGCTGGCGCCGGCGCGTCAGCGCGCGATGCAGCAGCGTATCGAGCGATTCGGTCGGCGCGGAATCCTCATCGAGGATCACGCCGAGTGCGATGCGCAGGTCGCGACACGCGCTTCCCATGTTCGTGCGACGCGCCGTGATCGCGCCATCGCTCGCGCGCAGCGTGTCCGCAGCTGCACGAATCGCTGTGATCTCCCCCAGCGCGGCGTGCATCGTCTCGACCGAAGCGACCTGCAGCCCGGTCGGAGCCCAGAGTGCCTGCCACTGATCCATCAGCGCCGTGCGCTCCACGGCGAGGTGCTCGAGCGTCGCGCGAGCATCCGTCGCGCGCGCCGCGTCGGCGTCGATTCGTCGCTGCAGTTCGCGCGCCTGGCCAGCTCGCACGCCGTCGTCGGCAAGCTGGTCGGCGTACTCGTCCACGATGCGCACGGAGGTCTCGTAGGTGCCGATCGCGTCGACAGCGTCGGCGGGCATCGCCTCGCCGAGCACGACCTGGCGCAGCGGCACGAATGCCTCGTCGCGGCTCGCGCGCAGCGCCTCGAGTTCAGCAGGCGTCGGCATCGTCCCTGACGCCGCCAGCTCCTCCAGCTCGGCCGTCGCCTGCGCGGCATGACGCTCCGCGAGCGCGAGCTGCTCCTCCGCCGCGGTCGAGCGCTCGTCGAGGTCCGCGAATGCCGTCTCGAGGTCTGCGCGCTCGCGTTCACCGGGCAGCGCCAGCTCGCACACTGCATCAACGGTGAGCTTCGCGCCAAGGCGTCGCGCGCGCTGCTCGAGCGCGTCGCGTTCACCCTGCAGTCGTGTCTGGTCAGCTTCCAGCGCGGCGCAGTCGATCTTCGATGCGACCTCGATCGCCGCATCCAGTGCATCCCCGTCGATGTCACTGACGCCGGCCGACGCGGCCGCGCCGTTCGCCGCCTCGCGCGCCACGCGTGCTGCCTCAAGCGCGCTGCGCGCCGCCTCGACGTCCGCGACGAGCGCGTCCAGCGTCTCGATCGCGTCCGCAAGCTGCGTGCGTGCTGCGGCGCCTACTACTGCGCTCGATGGCTCGGTCGAGTCGTCGCATCCGGGCTGCACGGCTTCGAGCGCCGCCCGCGCTCCGTCGCGCGTGCGGCGCGCTTCAACCTTGAGCTCCGGCAGTTGCTCACTGGCTTGTGCGACTCCCGCGAAGCGCTGGTACAGGTGGTCGAGCGCTCCGGCCGCGGCGATCAGCGTGTCATCGACGACGAGCTGGTCGAGCCGCGTCGCGAGCTGGTCGCGTTGCGTCGTGATCGTTGCGAGCTGCGCGTCGAGCTCACCGAGCGCGCGCAGCGTGGTCGCCAGCTGCTCGTGCTCGACCGCGCCCCACGCCGCGGGCACGCCTCCCTCTGCTGCGAGCTGCTGCACGAGCGATCCACGCTGCGCGAGCTGCGCGGCTGCCCCGAGCGCGCGTTCGAGCTGGTCACGCTCCTGCTCCGTGCGGTGGCGCGCGGCGTTGAGCTCCTCCACCTTCGCGTCGAGCATTCGGTGCTCGGCGACCAGGTCGTCGTAGCCTGCGGCGGCGCGCTTCGCCTTGCCCAGCTCCGCAGTCGCGTCCTTGAGCTCCTTGACCGCCTGGTGCAGCTCGCCCGCGCTGCCGGCATCCGACAGCAGCGCGCGCCTCGCGACGCGCAGCTCCTCGAGCACGCGGTGCACGCTCGCGGTTCCGGTCGCGGCCGCGAACAGGCTCTCGTCCGTCGCCGCGTTCTCCAGCAGTGCCTTCGCGCCGCGTCGCATCGAGTCCTGGTCGAGGCCGTGCTTGGCGTCCCACACCGCGCGCGGCACACCGGCGAGCGTGCGCGCCAGGCGCTGGTCGAGCTGCTCGTCGGCGGCGCCGGTCGTGAAGTCGTGGACGCTCGCCTTGGTGGAGCGCGATCGCTCGAACGCGAGCGTCTCGCCGCTGTCGAGCACCAGCTCCATCGCGGTGCGGATCTGCCCGGTCTTGAAGCGGAAGTCGTACTTGGGCTCGGCCGATCGTCCCTGCGGCATGCCGTGCAGGGTGTAGCGGATCGCATCGAGCGTGGTGGTCTTGCCGGCCTCGTTCGGTCCGTACACGATGTGCACGCCCGCGCCCGACCCGTCGCCGAACGCGAGCTGCGTGTCCTCGAAGTGGCCGAACTTGCGAAGTTCCAGGTTGGCGATCCTCATCGGACCACCTCCGCGTCCTGCGCGTGCGCAACGAGCAGTCGGCCCACCAGCGACTCGCGCGCCTGCGCGAGCTCCTCAGCCGACAGCGCCGGCATCAGCTCCGCGCCACCGGCCGCGACCTGTAGCTGCCCGAGCTTCTTGTCGAGCGCCGCGAACGCATCCGCATCCAGCGGCGTCGGCTCCGGATCGGCATCCAGCAGCTCACGCGCCGCCGCCCCGACGAAGTCCTCGCGCGCGAGCAGCTCCTCGCGATCGGGCAGGCGCGGGCTGGTGCGCAGCTTGATGCGCTCCAGGTAGAGGCCTTCCGGTGAGATCTCAAGCGCTGCGGTGTTGAGCGCGTCGCGCCAGCGCGCCGGGTCGGCGTCCAGCGCATCGTGTGCGACCCCGCGACCGACCAGCTCCACGCGCACCAGATGCACCAGGTCCGCGCCGCGCGCGACGATCGTCGCCAGCTGCTCGCCCACGCGCTCGATCAGGTCCTCGACGGGCTCGTCGGCTTCCAGCTCGACGCGCAGGCGGCTCCAGCGCACCTCGTCGAGGTCCACGTGCTCGGGCGTTCCGAGCACCTGGCCGTCGCCGAACTCGACCACGGTCACGCCGCGCGCGCCGGTCTCGCCCACGTCGCGCCCCTGAGTGTTGCCCGGGTGGATGATCCACGGCTGCTCGCTGTGCACCTGGCGCTTGTGCACGTGTCCGAGCGCCCAGTACTGGTAGCCGCGCGCGGCGAGGTCGGCGACCGTGCACGGCGCGTACGGCGAGTGGCCCGGCGCGCCCGCGAGCGACGTGTGCAGCAGCCCGACGTTGAGCGCGCCATCGACGGCGTCTGCGTAGTCGAGCACGATGTTCTCGAGCACGCGCGGGGTGTCGAAGCCGCGGCCGTGGATGGCGATGCCGAGCTCGTCGAAGCGTACGGTGCCGGCGCGATCGGTGGGCAGCTGCTCGAGCCCGTCGATGGCGGGCAGGCGGCGAAGCATCCGAGAATCCGCGTCGTGGTTGCCTCGGATGGTGACGACCTTCGTGCCGGCGCGGCAGATGCGCTCGAGCACCTGCGCGGCCTCGCGCATGGTCGCGAGGTCGGCGTCGCCGTCGAACAGGTCGCCGGCGATCACGAGCACGTCGGCGGCGCGGTCGGCGCACAGCTCGGCGAGGCGCTCGAACGCACGCATCGGCGCCTGCCGGATGCGTCGAGCCGGGAGCTGGTCGTTATGGTCGAGCCCGCCGAGCGGGCTGCCGAGGTGTAGGTCTGCTGCGTGGATGAGGATCATGTCTGGCACATCCGAGCCCGCGCGCGAAAGCGTTCGAGATCCGTTGTCGAGTAGCGGATTGACACCCACGATGCCGGAACCGTCGGACGCAGCCGATGCGGGCCCTAGAGTCCCGCAGATGGACACGCCTCCCGAACGCGACATCCCGACGCTCACCCCATGGATCG
Source organism: Thermoleophilia bacterium (assembly GCA_025964555.1). Classification (GTDB taxonomy): domain Bacteria; phylum Actinomycetota; class Thermoleophilia; order Gaiellales; family SKUG01; genus JAGQUL01. The sequence continues at coordinate 132,366 of JAOPYQ010000009.1, forward strand.
CCCTGGTGGCGGTCGGCGCGTCACTGCTGGTGATCGCGCTGGCGCCCGGCCTTCCGAAGCTGCCGATGTTCGCAGTCGGGATCGCACTCAACGGCGCGGGGATGTTCGGCATCGCGCGCATTGCGGCGGGTGGGCTCGAGCCGGCCGCGGAGCCCTCAGTGTTCGCCCGCGCGCTGCGCACGTGGATCATCATCTTCGCCGTCGGCGTCGCACTGTTCGCGGTGGGTCTCGTCGTGCTCGACGAGACCGCAGTGCTTGCGGCGGCTGGTATTGCGCTCGTGCTCGCCGGCGCCCTCGGTGCGCTCGCGACCGCGCTGCGTCACCGCCGCCGTACGTGACGGCGGCGCCTGTCAGTTGAACAGACGAATGAGCACGTTGATGAGGATGGTGCCGCCGATCGACAGGATCAGCGAGAGCATCAGGCAGCCCGTCATCATCCGGACCTGGACCTTCGCATCCTCGGGGCCATTGCTGCGGTGTTCGGAGTCGGGTTCGCGCGTCATGCCACCCGATCTGCCCCACCCTGCGCTCGTGCAACGTCGATCGCCTCAGTGAGCTCGGGCGCGAGCAGCGGACGCGTGCGAGCTTCGATCGGATCGAGCTCGCCGATGCGAGTGTTTGCGCCGGCGGCGTCGAGGCGCTCGAAGCGACGAGCCGTCGGCAGCACCCGCCGTTCGAGCGTGCCGATCGTGCGGTTGTAGGCGTCGACGGCCGCATCCAGGCGCGAGCCGACGCCCTCGAAGTGCGACGCCATCGTCGCGATCCGTTCGTGCAGCTCGCGGCCGAGGCGGGCGATCTCGTCGGCGCCTTCGGCGAGGCGCTGTTCGCGCCAGCCCTGCGCGACCGAGTGCAGCAGCGTCAGCAACGTCGTGGGCGATGCGAGCATCACGCCGCGCCGGAACGCGTCCTCGACCAGGTCGGGGCGCCGCTGCAGCGCCGCGGCGAACAGGTGCTCGGCTGGCAGGAACAGCACGACCAGGTCAGGCAGCGCGCCGTCGACGTGGCGCGAGTACTGCTTCGACGCGAGCAGCCGCACGTGCGTGCGCACCTGCTCGGCGTGGCGATCCAGGTGTGGCGCGGCAAGCTCGTCGTCCTCACAGGCGGCGGCGTCGAGGTACGCGTCCAGCGGGGTCTTGGCATCGATCACGACACGCCTGCCATTGGGCAGGTTCACGACCATGTCTGGGCGCAGGCGACGTTCGTCTTCGCCGAGCATCGCGAGCTGCGTGCTGAAGTCGCGACAGTGCTCTGAGAGGCCGGCGATCTCCACTACGCGGCGCAGCTGCAGCTCGCCCCATTGGCCGCGCCCGTTCGGCTGGCGCAGCGCGCGCGTGAGGTTCGTGGTCTCAGCACGCAGGCGCTCCCCTCCGTGGTGCAGCGCGCGAAGCTGCCCGACGAGCTCGCCGTTGGACCGCGCACGTTCGGTCTCGAGCGATGCAATGCGCCGCTCCACTTGCCGCAGCAGTCCCGCGATCGACGCGCGCTCGGTGGCGGTCGTTGGCTCTGCTGCACTCGCGTGCGGCTCGGTGGATGGTCGGCGTCGCGTGCCGAGCCAGGTCGCGAGCACGAAGCTGACGACGGCGAGCACGATCGCTGCGGTGACGGACATGGAGACCTCCAGAGGGCGGCGGGCGGGGTCTCTCTCACCGTGCCGCGCCACTCGGACGCAGCCGCCGTCAGCGGTCGGTGCGCTCCACGTGCCACGACTCGCCGCCAACCGGGAAGTGCAGGCCGTGGCGAGCCGCGATCTCGCGCGCGCCGTCCACGTCGGCCAGCGCGACGCCGTTCACGTACGCATCCGCCGCGCCGCCGTGCTCGTGGTTGGAGGTGCCGGGCTTCGCGGCGAGATTGCCCGTACCGTTCTGGTACGCGGCGTACAGACGCGCCTGCTCTTCGTAACTTCGCTGGCCGGAGATGATGTCGACCTTCGCGCCCAGCTCGCGACCAACCGCGTCCAAGCGCTGCAGCAGTTCCGGATCGAGGCCAGCGGTCTTGCCGGTGACGTTCGCTGGCGCAGCCGGGACTGCCCCACCCATCCCGAGCTGACCCAGCATCGCGGCCTGCGCCGACAGTCCCCCGCCCTGCATCGCAGCGTAGGGATCGCCGCCGCCGAGCGCCGCCATCACCTCGGGCGTGAAGCCGCCTGCGGGAGCCGTGGGGTTGCCACCGGCCATCGCGAGCTGCTGCTGGAACGCCGCAGCGCTCCCAGAATCCGGCGTCGGCGTTGCGGCAGGGGCCGGCGCGCCGCTCGTGAGCGCGCGCAGCTCGGTGACGCGTGCAAGTGCCTGGTCGTAACCCATCACGGATGGATTCGGCGGCTGCGCCTGCGACCTGAGCGCATCAGAGCAACGTGTACGACCTGCAGCGCGCCACTCGGCGATTCAGGCGCGCGTGAGGTGCCACTCAAGGCGCTCATATGGCGCCGCCTCCATGGCGCGATGGAGCGCGCCTTCGTCGTCGAATCGCTCCGTGAAGCGCCGCGCGTATGCCGTGACGGTGAGCTCGTCGGGCGCGAAGGGCCACGGATCCACGATCGCAGCATCGCCGTCCACGCGGATGGTGATCGTATCGACGCCGAGCGAATCCACGGTCGCCTCCGTGCGGCCCAGGCACAGCGTTAGCGACAAGGCGTCGAATCCGAACACCAGGTCCGCATCCGCCTCCGCGCGCTCGCGCGTCACGCCCGTTCCGGCCAGCCGCGCGATCAGCTCGTCCTGCGCCGCGTGTGTTCGCTCGAGGAACGCTGTCGGTCGTCGGTCGGGATCGCCGTATCGGGTGTGGATGTTGGTGGCGTGCAGCGACACGAGCAGCGCGGCATACGGACTCTGCGCCTCGAGACGCCGATCTACCCGTTCCCAGGTCGCGATGCGCTCGTCGAGCGGCGCCTCGAAGAATGCAGCCGCTCGTCGCGCTTCGGCATGGAGCGGCGGTCGCAGGTCCCATTCGCTCCATGCGATGTCGTGCTGTGCGGTGGCGAGGATGACGTCGTGCGGGAGCGGCGTCGACCAGGCATTCGCAAGCTGAGCTGCGACCGACGCGTGGGCGGGCTGCCCGATCGCGATCCTGGTCTCGTCGTCGTCACGGATGAGCATCGTCGCCTCCGGCTCGTGCGCTCAGGTGCGCCACGCCGGCAGCTCGATCACTGCTCGGAGCCCGTGCTCCCCGCTGGGGAGCGGTTCGAGCGCGATGCGCCCATCCATCGCATGGACGAGCTTGCGTGCGACATAGAGCCCCAGGCCGGTACCGCCGATGCCGCTGCGGTTGAGTGGATCGGCTCGGAAGAACTGCTCGAACGCGCGCTCTCGATCCTGCTCGTTGAGGCCGGGACCTTCGTCGACGATGTCGATGCGCACGCGTCCGGGATCGTCGCTCGTCGCGGTGAGCGTGACGGTGCCGTTGATGCCGCCGTACTTGCACGCGTTGTCGACGAGGTTGACGAGCACCTGCTGGAGCCGTCGCGGATCCGCGGCGATCGCCGGAATATCACTCGCGACCTTGATGCGCAGGCGCGGCGCGGACGCCGGGCGGCGCTGCCAGTAATCGATCGAATCCAGCAGTGCCCGCTCGACCTCCACCGGCTGCGTATCGAGCAGCAGCGGCGCGTCGCCGTCGAGGTCGCTCGTGACGCGCAGGTCGTCGATCACCGCCTGCAGGCGCTCGGCCTCCGCGACGATGAGGCGCGTCAGCTCGCGCCGCGAGTCGTCCGTGAGCTCGAACTCGCCTGACATCGTGACGGCTGCGCCGTAGATCGACGCGAGCGGCGTGCGCAGCTCGTGGCTGGCGGTGACGATGAAGTCGTGGCGCATGCGGTTGAGGTCGGCGGTGAGCTGGGCGCGGCGCAGGGCCTGGGCGCACAGGCCGGCGAGGGCGCGCAGCGCGGCCTGCTGGTCGGTATCGAACACCTGTGCGGTCGCGAACGTGAGGTTGATCGCGCCCAAGCGACGCCCGTCGACCTCAAGCGGAAGCGACGCGATCGCCTCTCGGCCAGCGCGAGACCGGTCGAGTGTCGGGTATCGCTCGTACAGCTCGGTCGCGTTGCCGACGAACACGGGCAGGCCAAAGCGCCAGGCTTCAATGACCGGCAGGTCCGCCTCGCCGTCGAGGCTGCACAGCGGTGGAGATTGTTCGAGGTCCACACGCACGTGCGAGTGCATCGCGAGCGCCGTCTCGTCCTCGGTGGCCACAGCGACGAATCCAGCGCTCGCGCCGAGCGCCTCGACGCCGGTGGTGGCAACGACGTGCGCGATCTCGTTCAGGTCGAGCGCGTTCGCGAGCTGCTCTGCCAGTGCCAACAGCGCACGCAGCGGCGCGGCGTCGACAGGCGACACCTCAGCTGCGTCGATCTTGGGCGCGTCCGGCATGTGCTTATCGTATCGGCCCGTCTCACGCTCGTGCGTGAGTGCGGTTCAGGCAAAACCCGCCGCAATCGACCGATGCATGGGTCCCGTCGTGCCGCGCGGACTGATGGTTCGCCTCACCTCGACTGAGGAAGGCGTCCGGTGCGCGGCGACGGGGCGGAGGGTGGCGGCACGACGGGCCCGATGTCGCCGTCCGGGGCGTGGTCCAGGTCCATGATGACGGGTGCGTGGTCGCTGGGGCCCTTGCCCTTGCGAGCCTTCCGGTCGACCCATGCCGCCTCGACGCGGTCGGCGACGGGATCGCTGGCCAGGATGAGGTCGATGCGCATGCCGAGGTCCTTGTGGAACATCCCGGCCCGATAGTCCCAGAAGGTGAACACCCGCTCGTTCGGCCAGCGCTCGCGCACGACATCGCGAAGGCCGAGCGCCTGCAGGTCGGCCAGGGCTGCTCGTTCGGGTCCGGTGACGTGCGTGTGCCCGACGAAGGACGCGGGGTCGAAGACATCGTCGTCGGTCGGCGCCACGTTGATGTCGCCGCACACGACCGTGTCCGGCGGTCGGTTCGCCAAACTCTCGCGCAGCGCCTCCAGCCACTCGAGCTTGTAGCGGTAGTGGTCGGAGTCGGGCTCGCGCCCGTTCGGCACATACACCGAGGTAACGCGCACGCCGCCGCAGGTCGCGGTCACGGCGCGCGCCTCCACGTGGGGAAATCCCGGGCAGCCCGGAAGGCCACGCTCGACGTCGACGAGCCCGACCCGGGACAGGATCGCCACACCGTTCCACGCGGCCTCGCCGTTCGCGGCCAGCTCGTAGTCACGTGCTGCGAGCTCGTCGCCGAGCAGCTCCACGAGACGGTCGTCGGCGAGCTTGGTTTCCTGCAGGCACACGACGTCGGGCTGCCGTTCGTCGAGCCATTCGAGCAGACGTGGGGCGCGCTGCTTGATCGAGTTCACGTTCCAGGTGGCGAAGCGCACTGCGAGAGGGTACAACGAGCGGTCGGCGCCGGCCAAGTCGCCTGCCACGAGAATCCTCCGTTAGACCCTCTCCATTTGCGCTCAAGGTTCCATAGCAGCCTTGACGATCCCCCGTGCACCGGTGACGCCGATGGGATCGGGAGCCAAGGAACGCGGTCGCCCGGCGCGCAGGGGGCGAGGCATCGGCCGTCGAAGCGACGGTCGCGCGCGCTAGTCCTCGTCGGATGGATCGTCGGCCGCTGGCGCGGAGTACCCGATTCCCTGCTCGAGTTCTGCGTCGTCGTCCATGGCGGGGCCGGCGGGATCGCTGGGCGGCATCGAATAGCCGTCGCCCTGCTCGATCTCGTCCTCGTCGCCGTCCTTCTTCTCGCGCGGGTCGGTCACAGGTGGCATTCCTTCGTTGCGGGCCGGCTGGTTACGGTCCCCAGTTGAGGTCCGAGAAAACGTGACCTCCTTGGGCGAGCGGGTAGCAGGCGCCTATGCGTACCGTCCCGATCGCCCGAGCAGCTCTCGTCCTCGCCCTGTTGGCCCTCGTGGTCAACGCCATCGTGCTCTTCCTGGCGTTCACCACCGAGGGCGGCGCGCCGCCGCCCTCCAACGACCTGTTCCGATGGCTGCAACCGTTCGCCCGCCCCGCGGCCGAGGTCGCCATCGTGCTTGGGTTCCTGTCGCTGCTGACAGAACGCGTCGGCGACGCCTACGCCAAGAACGCTCGCACCGCGGTGCTCTTGGCGCTGGTCGCCCTCGTTATGCTCCCGCTGGCGAACGCCCTGCTGTCGGCCTGACCGCGCTCGGTGACTGGCGAGGATCCACAGCTCGGGCGCAGCGAGGTGCGCAACGTCGTCCAGGACCTGCTCGAGCGGCACGGCACCACGTATGCCGAGGAGTGCGGCATCGAGCTGCGCGACGAGCCCGCGCCGCTGTTCCAGCTGCTGGTCATGACCGTGCTGATGAGCAAGCGCATCGGCGCGGCGCAGGCGGTGAAGGCCACTCGCGCGCTGCTCGATGCCGGATGGACCACGCCCGAGCGGCTCGCCGCCTCCAGCGCGAGCCGGCGCGTGTCGGTGCTCAACCGCAGCGGATATGCACGCTACGACATCAGCGCGTCGCGCACGTTGGGCGAGGTCGTCGAGCAGGTCCAGTCCGCATACGGCGGCGACCTGCGACTCCTTCGAGAGGGCGCAGAAGGCGACGTCGTTGAACTCCAGCGACGGCTGCAGCAGTTCACCGGGATCGGCCCTGTCGGAGCGGACATCTTCCTGCGCGAGGTGCAGGTTGTGTGGCTCGACGTCCGGCCGTTCGTCGACCGCCGAGCTCACGCCTCCGCCCAAAACCTCGGCCTGCCGACGGAACCGAGGAAGCTCGCTGAGCTCGTTCCTACCGACGACCTCCCACGGCTCGTCGCGGCTCTCGTGCGGGTGTCGTTCGCGTCCCGGCACCGAGGCCGCAGCTAGCTGGTCCAGGTCCCGCTCAGAGCGGTCGTGGAACGTGACTCACGTGCATCAGCAGGACGAGGGCGACGACCAGGCCGAGCCAGCTCACCGCGAGCCAGCCGCGGAAGGCCGGACTGACCGTGCGGTAGTAGGCGCCGTCGTCGTCGTTGCGGCGTCGCCAGCGACCCCAGCTGTCCATTGCGCCCAGCAACACGATGATCGCGAGCACCGGGTTCGGTCGCGCGAGAAACAACAGCCCGAGCAGCACGATGCCGATGAGCCAGAGCTTGGGGCTGAGCGCCGCGGCGATGCGCCCGCCGTCGAGCGGCGACACCGGCAGCAGGTTGAACAGGTTGAGGAAGTAGGCCGTGAAGGCCAGCGCGAGTAGCAGCGGTGAGTCCAGGGCGATGGCCGCGCCGTGAACGGCGAGGGCGCCGAGCGAGCCGAGGATAGGGCCCGCAATGCCGACCCGCGCTTCCATGGCTGCGTCGCGCGGCATGTCGCGCATGGCGATTGCGGCGCCCATGAAGGGGATGAACACGGGCGCGCCTGCGCGGAGCCCCTCGCGCTTGAGCTGCAGGGCGTGGCCGAGTTCATGCACGAGCAGCAGCAACACGAACCCAGCGGCGAACGGCAGTCCGAAGAACAGCGAGTACGCGGCGACCGAAACGAGCATCGACGCGGCGGTGCCAAAGAACTTGACGCCCTTGACCGCGATGAACGCGATCTTGCCGAATTTGAGTAGCAGGAACCCGATGAAGGTGATCGGGCCCAGAACCGCCCGCAGGACAGCCAAGGGCCCTGTCCGCTCCACCGCATGCGGCGCCACGGTCTCATACGCCGGTCGCTCGGAGAGCGGCGTTTCCGCGCCTGGTTCGTCGATGGGTGCCATCTACTTCACGTTAGCAGGGAGAGAGACGACCCAAGTCCGCGTCGATCAGCCAGCCGCGACGAGGCGAACACGCTCGAAAAGCGCCTCGGGCAACGAATGGCGGAGACGCCACGTTAGCGCGACAGGTCGGTCGCCCTCGAGCTGTCCGGCGAGGTCAACATGACCGAAGAATCGGAACCGCGACGAGATCGAGCCTTGCGGACTCTCACGCACGAAGAGCAACCGGTGCAGCGAACCATCGTCGCCACTTCCAATGCACCGACGCATCGCTGGACTGTCGCGACGCCAGCTGTTCGGTGACTCCCAGTGGAACAGGTCGCGCGAAATCGCATGGTCGCGATATTGCACGCTCGGTGCATAGCGCTGATTGTCTTTGTGCAGCGTCACGAACATGAGCTGCGTACGAAGGTCGTGCGAGTAGTACACGCCCTCCCTGTGCTCCTTCATCTTCGCGACTTCGCTGATTCCGAGCGCAGCGAACACCTCGGGCCGCGCGTACCTTGCGTGCACCTGGAGCGGGACGTCAGGCAAATCCAGCAGGGGTCGTGGTTCCGCATCGAGCTCTCGCCCGCGGATCTCGAGCAGCTCGGCGATCTCGCGGCGAGGCGCTTCATGGCGCCACAGCTCACTGAACCCCTCCGCCAGCGACGAAGGTTGTCGCAGAAGTAGGTGCATCAACTGCACCGCACTTCGCTGCTGGGTGGTCGTCATCTCGCGCGGGTCTGGAGCGAATGGTCCACGGAGCCATGTCCCCCATGTGTTCACGCGGTATGGATCCATGACGTGCTGTAGGTGACCGATCCGCTTGAGGAGATCTGTTTCCTCGGCCACCTCAGCAGGATCTGGAGAAGTTTTAGGCGCCTCAGCGATCCCACTTTCCCGCTGCAGCTTGGTCCATGACATGCCGCTCGGTCTATATAGCTGCGACGTGGTGCGCTCTGTTCGCTCGAGGAACTCCGCCATAGTCGCGTTACCAATCGACGCCAGGTCCTTGCGCATCGCGACAGCGCCAGGGCGTGTCGCGAGTTGCTTCAACTGAGCGAGAACGCGATCGCGCGCGACGTGGTCTAGCGTGATCGAGCTGCCCGCGGGAAGGAACGGGAATCCTTGCTCCGCCTGTTCGCGCACAGAGCCACGACTGGTGTCGACGAGGGCACGGTAGCGCTGATCGACCCGGTACTTCGCATGGTGCTGACCGATGAGATCGAGCACCGTGCAGCAGCGCTTGCCAGGCGCCAGACGCAGGCCCCGGCCCAGTTGCTGCGCGAACAGGACCGAGCTTTGCGTCGGCCGTAGCAGCAGCAGCGTGTCCACGTCAGGCACATCGACCCCCTCTCCGAGCACGTCGACGCTGAAGACCACCTGCAACTTGCCGGCCGTCAGCTGAGCGAGAACCACTTCCCGCGCGTGCTGCGGGTCGTCCCCGGTGAGGTATGCCGCATTGAAGCCGTGGCGCTCAAACTGCTCGGCCATGAACTGAGCGTGCTGTTTGGTCACGCAGAAGCCGAGAGCGCGCATCTCGGCCGGCTTTTCGATCCACTGATGGATGGCCTGAACCACGGCCTTCACACGGCCATGGTGAGACGTGTACAGCTCGCTGAGCTCGCCGACCGCGTAGTCGCCGCCGCGCCAGCTCAGCTGGCGGAGATCGGTGCCGTCATCGACCCCGATGTATTGGAAGGGAGCGAGCAGCTGATCGTCGACCGCCTCCCACAGCCGCAGCTCCGTGGTGTACTCGCCCCCAAACAAATCTGCGACATTGACGCCGTCCACTCGCTCAGGCGTGGCCGTAAGGCCGACGATCTCCTGAGGTCTGAGGTGCTCGATTAGGCGCCGCCAGCTATCGGCCGTTCCGTGGTGCGCCTCGTCGATGTAGACCACGTCGTAGGCGTCCCGCTCAATCGCCTCGAGACGTGAAGGGCTCGAGATGGTCTGGATCATCGCGAACACGTGACGCCCGACACGCGCGGCGCCCTCAGATCCGCCGAGGATCTCGCCGAAAGCCGGATCTTGGAGTACCTGCCGGAACGTCGATCGAGCCTGGACCAAGATCTGCTCGCGGTGCGCGACGAAGAGCAGCTTCGGTCGCGGCTCGCCTTCTGAGCAAAGGCGGGCGTAGTCAAGCGCTGCCATCACGGTCTTGCCGGTGCCGGTCGCCGCGACGACCAGGTGACGGTGCTCATCGAAAGTTCGGCGTCGCAGTTCAAGCTGATCGAGCACGTGCTGTTGATGTGGGCGTGGGCGGAGGGCGAGCTCAGCATATGCATCCGCCAACTGGCGATTTAGTTGCTCGATCTCGCGTTGCGACCGAGCGGAATGCCGCTGTTGGTCCGACCCTTTCGCTCGAGCGAGCTCATCGTCGAGGCGCTTGCGGTCGACCAATGAATACGGCTCGTACGAGGCATCGTTCCAGTACGAGTCGAAGGTCCCTTGCATTCGTATGAACACGGCTGGCGCATCTGCACGTGCGAGACGAACGTTCCACTCAATGCCGTCATGGAGGGCTGCCTGCGAGAGATTAGACGAGCCGATGTAAGCGGTGTCGAGTCCACCGGGCCGGTGAAACAGCCAGCTCTTCGCGTGCAGCTTGGTAGCGTTGCCGTCGTAGCGAACGCAAACAGAGGCGCCGATCTTAACGAGCTCGTCTAGAGCCTTGCCACTGGTGGCACCCAGGTACGTCGAGGTGACCACGCGAATCGATCCACCGCGTTCGACCAGTGCGCGAAGCTCGTCTAGGAGCTGACTGACCCCGGTCCAGCCAACGAAGGCGCAGATGAGATCAACATTATCGGCGCACCGGATCTCTTGGAGCAGGAGCTGACCAAGCGTCGGCTGACCGTCGCCATTCACGAGTAGCTCGGTCGTGGCGAGCGGTATCGACGGCGCCGGGGGCAGTTTCGGTGTCTCGGCGCCGACCTGGGCCGGGACGATCCCGGTGAGAAGTCCTACAGGTGTGACCAGCTGGTCGCCTGCGAAGTCATCACCGAGCGTGAGCACAGCGCGATTCGCGACCTGCGCCATTGCGTCGATATCTGAGGCCTTCGCAGGGGCACGCAACCGTCGAGCCGCTTGAAGTAGATGCCGCCCGATGCGTTCCACGGCCTCTGCCTCGGAAAGGCGTGAGGTGACCACCCTCTCGTCAGATAGCTGGGAAACCAGCGACCGAAGCTCCTCCGTCATAAGCTCGTCACGGAGTCCTGGCGCCAGTGGTTCGGTCATGCGTCCAACCTCCCAGGAAGGCAGCGCGCGTGCAACAGAGGCGCCTCAGCCGGCCTCCTTTGCTCGTAATGAAGTGTCAACGAAAAGCCGACGTCAGCAGAGGGATTACCTAACCTCAGCCGCGTACTCGAGCCGCTGCGAGTGCGTCACCGCCACGTGGCAAGTGCGACAGAGCGTCTCGAGCAGATCCACGTGGTGATGGCATCCCGCCCGGTACCCCTGGCCCCGACGCGGCTCGATGTGGTTCACCTCCAGCTTCGGCGCCTGCTTGCCGCAGTGCTGACAGGTGCGGTCGTCGCGCTTGAGCGCGCGCTCGCGTGCGTGACCCCAGAAGTGGTTGTCGACGAAGTCGGCGCGGCAGCTGTCACTGCACCAGCGCCTGCGTCCAGCGGGCAGTGGGCGCCCGCACCACGGGCACTCCCCCACCACATGGGCGGCGGCCTCGCGGCATTGGGCGAGCAGGCGATCGATCTCCGACACCCAGTTCAGACTAGCGCGCACCTCGCGCCGCGCAAGGGCGCCCCACCACCGCTTCAGCGAGCGGCGCGGGATCGAAGAGGCGGCGGCGATGTCCGTGCCGAACATGAGGAGCACGAGGGCGCGCTGCGCGAGGCATGACGTTTGCCTCGATCCATTCGGGAAACAGCCGCCTCATGGATGGCGGTGCGTTCAGCGAGTTCGTTGAGGTCGTGGGAAAGGGAGTCGACGCTGCCGGTGTGGCCGTCATCGTTCTCGGCTTCGCATGGGCGACGCTGCTGTATCTCGGTCGGGTCGCGCGCAACGGGTCTCCGAACCTAGACCTGTACACCAGCTATCGCCAGGCGATCGGGCGCGCGATCCTGCTGGGGCTCGAGATCCTGGTAGCGGCAGACATCATCCGAACCGTCGCGGTCACTCCCACGTTCGAGAGCGTGAGCGTCCTCGCGATCATCGTGCTCATCCGAACCTTCCTCAGCGCGACCCTCGAGCTCGAGCTGACGGGTCGCTGGCCGTGGCAGCAGCGCTCGGCCAGCTCCCCCAGGACGAACGCGGCGTGAAGGCCCCAGTCCCGGCCGTCTCTCGCTAATCTTCGGCACCGATCTCCACGTGGAAGATTGGGATGAACACCTGCGCGAGCGGGCCGATCGTCAGCGCGTAGACCAGCGTGCCGACGCCGAGCGTGCCACCGAGCAGCGCACCGACCGCGACCACCGAGACTTCGACGGCCGTGCGGGCGCGGCGAACCGAGTGCCCACGTTCCGCGATGCCGATCATGAGGCCGTCGCGCGGGCCGGGCCCGAAGCGCGCGCCGATGTAGAGCCCGGTGGCGAGCGCGTTGATCGCCACACCGCCGACGAGGAGCGCGACACGAGCGGTGAGGCCGCCGGGTGCATCGACCGCGTCGAGGATCATGTCGAGCACGACGCCGAGGATGAGCACGTTGCTGATCGTGCCCAGCCCGGGCCGCACCCGCAGCGGGATCCACAGCACCAGGACGACGCCTGACACGATCACGACCCAGGCGCCGATGCTGAGCGGGAGCTGCCGCGCCAGCCCCTGGTGGAGGACGTCCCAAGGCATGTTGCCGAGCGTCGACAGCACGAGCATCGCCATGCTGACGCCGTACAGCACCAGGCCGACGTACAGCTGGACCAGCCGGCGTCCGAGGCGACGCGGGGGCTGCACGATCAGCGCTCCGATTCGAGACGAGCGATCGTCGCCGGATCCCGTCCGCCTGGAAAGTAGCGCACGAGCACGTCGACGAACGCTCGCTCGTCCGGCGCTGCGGCGGCGAACAGGGTCATCGACGAGCGCAGCTTCGCCGCGTCGATCGATCCCATGACGAGGATCGGATCGTCCTCCCCCGATTCCAGCAGTGCCTGCGCGCATTCGACAAGACGCGGACCGAGCACCGGATGCTCGAGATAGGCGCAGGCCTCGGCCAGTCCGGAGATTCCGTAGCGTCGCGCCATGTCGCTCCGACCGAGCCCGGCGAGCTGCGGCAGCACGAACCACATCCAGTGCGTGCGCTTGCGCCCGGCTCGCAGCTCCGCGAGAGCGCGGGCGTACGTGTCGTCGGCATCCTGCGCCGCGACGAAGCGCTGCAGGTCATGGGCGTCATGCATGGGCCACTCCGCCGCGCTCAGCTCAGCCGGATCCGCGGATCGAGCAGCGCCTGCAGGCAGTCCACGACGATGTTCATCACGACCACGAGCACGGCGCCGAAGAGCACCATCGTGAGCAGGATGGGAAAGTCGAGGTTGCGGATGCCGAGCATGAGCACGCTGCCGAGGCCGGGCAGGCCGAAGATGGTCTCGGTGAAGATCGCGCCCTGCAGCGTGGCGGCGATGTCCATGCCGAACATGATGAGGATCGGGATCATGCCCAGGCGCATGACGTGGTGGATGAACACGCGATCGGGGTCGAGGCCCTTGGCGATCGCGGTCTTGACCCACTCCTCGTGCATCGCAGCGCGCACGTTGGTGCGCGTCACGAGCGCGTAGCTCGCCGCCGAGACGATCGCGAGCGTGCACGCCGGAAGCAGCAGGTGATACAGCCAGCCGAACAGGCCGCCGCGGTAGATGGTGAGGTAGTCGCCCGGTGGGAAGATCGCGAGCTTCTGGGTGAACAGAAACAGCAGCATCGCCGCGAGCCAGATCGTCGGCAGCGACAGCCCGACGAGCGCGATGATCGTGAGCGAGCCGTCCAGGCGCGAGCCTTGGCCGGTCGCGCCCTTGACGCCCATCCACACGCCGACGGACAGCCACAGCGTCGCGGCGACGAAGCACAGCGCGAGCGTCACCGGCAGCGCGTTCCAGATCATCGGCATGATCTCGGTGCCGAGGTTGTAGCTCTTGATCTGGCCGGTGAGCAGCTGCTTCATGGTGAAGACGTACTGCTGCGGCAGCGCGTCGTTGAGGTGGAACTTCTCGCGGATCGCCTCGAGCAGCTCGGGCGTGGGGCTCTTGCCGGCGATGCGCAGCGCCGGGTCGCCGGTGGGGAGCAGGAAGAAGATCATGAAGGTGACGATCGAGATCAGGAAGATCGTGATCGCGCCGTAGATGAGCCGCCGCAGGATGTAGGTGCCCATCGGTCAGCTCCCCGTCAGGTTCTTGGGATCGAAGGCTTCTTCGATCCCCTTGCTGATGAGGTTGACGCTCACCGCGAACATCACAACGAACATGCCGGGCACGAGCGTGATCCACCACGCGGTCGTCACGAACGGGACGCCGTCGCCGATGCCGGTGCCCCAGCTCATCTGCGGCGGCAGGATCCCGATGCCCAGGTACGACAGGCCTGCCTCGCCAAGCACCATGCCGGTGAAGATGAGCCCGAAGTAGGTGAACAGCGCGCCGGAGATGTTGGGCAGCATGTGGCGCGCCATGATGCGCAGGTCGGAGCTGCCCATCGCCTTGGCGGCCTCCACGAATTCCTTCTCCGCCAGGCCGATCACCAGGCCGCGGATGATGCGGCTCATGCCGGCGATCGCGCCCACGCCCAGGATGAGGATCAGCAGCGACACCGACCCGCGATGGATGGGGCCGATCGAGCGCGTCGCGAGCGCGGTTGAGAGGCCGACGAGCAGCAGCAGACTCGGAAAGCACATCATGAAGTCGGCCCAGCGTGAGATCGCGGCGTCCCACCACCCGCGTCGGTACCCGGCGAGCGTGCCGAGCGCCACAGCGCCGAACATCGCGATCACCGACGCGCCGAAGCCCGCCAGCAGGGAGACGCGCCCGCCGACCAGGGTGCGCATGAACACGTCGCGCCCGAGCGCGTCGGCGCCGAGCATGTACTCGCGGTGAAAGCCCGGGCCGATGCCGGGTGTGCCGTCGAGCTCCACGACCTCACGCTTCTTGCCGCCGAGCACGATCGTGTCGGACAGGCCCTGCTCGACAGCGGTGCGCCCGGCGAAGCCGCGCTCCATGAGCGGCGCGGCCGCGACGAGCACGAGGATGAACAGCAGCATCGCGCATGACGCCATGAACAGGCGGCTCTCCTTGAGCCGCAGCATCGCGATGTCAGTCGGGCTCGGGCTCTCCGCCACCACGGGCGCCCAGGTGCCGCTCGCGATCGGACCAACCTCGGGCAGGAGTACGGCGGGCTTCGGCAGGGCGCCGGGTGCGGGTATCGCGTGACCGGCCATCAGCTGTCTCCCTCGCTGCTGTCGCCCTTGCCGTCCACGGAGACCTTCGAGTAGAGCATCCCCATGATCGGGTGCGACGTGTACCCCTTGAGGCGCTTGCCGGTGAACTCATACGTCACGCGCACCGCGAACGGCGCGACAGGAGCGTCCTTCATGATCTGCTCGTCCAGATCGCCCCACGCCTTCTCGCGCGCCGCAGGCTCCAGCAGCGCATTGGCCGCGGCGATCTCCTTGTCGGCGCCGTGGTACATCGCCTGGTTCTGGTTGCCCTCGGCGGTGATGCGCTTGCCATTGAGCAGCACATCGATGAAGTTCGAGCCCTCGGGGTAGTCCTGCGACCAGGCGTACAGCCCGATCTGCGGCTTCGTCTTGGGGTTGCCGATCGTCGTGTAGAACACGGCGTAGTCGAGGCACTTGAGCTCGGTCTGGAAGCCCAGCTCGTTGAGCGTCGCCTGCATGTACTCGGGAATCGGGTTCGGACCGTCCGCGGCCTGGCACCAGAACGAGATCTTGCCCGGCTTCACGCCCGACTCCTTGATGAGCGCGCGCGCCTTCTTCATGTCCGGCCCGGGATAGAACTCATGCTTGCGATAGCCCGGAATGAGCGGCGGCAGGAAATTCTCGGTCGGCTCCGCCCGCCCACCCATCAGCTTCACGAGCGCGCGACGATCGATCGCGTAGTTCACCGCCTGACGCACCTTGAGGTTGTCGAACGGCGGCTGCTGCGTGTTCATGAAGATGTAGTCGAGCGACGCATCGAAGTGCTTGTGGATGTACGGCTTCCACTCCGGGTCGTCGCGCATGCGCCGCAGCTGCGACGAGGCGAGCGCCTCCATCGAGAAGTCAGCCACGCCCTGGCGGATCTTCGTGGCGGCGTTGTCAGCCGCCGGGCCGAGCTGGATCTCGATCTTGTCGACGTGCCCGTCGGGCGTGTCGGGCGTCCACTCCTTGAACGCCGGGTTGCGCTCGAGCAGGATCCTGCGGTTCGGCACGTACTCCTTGATCTTGTACGGGCCCGTCGCCGGAATGAAGCCCTTGCCGGTCATGTCCTTGGCCGGCACCTCCTTGGGCACCGCCACCGAGAACAGCATCGCCATCTTGTAGTTGAACGTCGGATCCGGCTGCACGAGGTTGTACTGGATCGTGCGCGCCGCATCGTCCACGACGATGCCGCGGATGTCCTTGGCCTTGCCGTCCATGTACTCCTGGGCGCCGTCGATGATCGTGTAGAAGCCCACGCCCGGCGACGGCAGCTTGAACAGCCGCTCGATCGCCCACTTCATGTCACTCGGCAGCACCTCGCGATTGGCGGGCGCGCCGAACATCACGCCCTTGCGCATCGTGAAGGTGTACGTCGCGCCCTCGTTCGAGACGACGGGCATCGCCGCGGCGATGTCGGGCACGAGCTCGTTGCCCGCGGCGCCCTCGACCTTCTTGTAGGTGAGCAGCCCGTTGTAGGCGGGATACATCGTCTGCCACCCGGTCGCCGTGTACGACATCCCGGGATCGAGGTAGTCGGGGCCGCCGCTCGACATGCCCACGAGCGTATTGCCGTGGTCGACCGGGTGCGGGCGCAGCACGAGCATGAGCACCGCCGCGATGGCGATGACTGCGATGACCACATGCTTGCGTCGTAGCTCCACGCGCGTGTTCCCCCGAGTGCGCTGGCTTCCCCTGACTGTCTGTCGAGCCGTGGCGTGCCTGCTGTTGCGCTCGGCCGCGCATCAGAGGGGGACGATCGATGGCCGCCGCGGCGCGTTGTTCCTGCACGCGAACGTCTTTCACCATCGTGGTAGGCATCGTGCGCGTTCACGCCTTGCATCGAGATCGTTCGAGGACGATACTGCTGGCGCAGTCGCGCTTGAGGGGGACATCTCGCGCCGCTGCGACCGACACCAACCCTGAGGAGCACCACACATGGCGACCTACGCCTTTGCAGCACCCGTCCTGGACGGCCTGACCGACAAGTACCGCGCCTTCACCCAGGCGCTCGTCACTTCGCGCCGCGAAGAGGCCGAGACCAGCCGCCGCGCCGCCGGCCTCGACCGCGAGCAGGTCTTCCTGCAGCCGACCCCGATGGGCGACGTCGCCGTCATCGTCTGGGAGACCAACGACTTCGCGAAGGTGTCCAAGCACTTCGGGACCGACACCAGCGACTTCGGTGCCTGGTTCCGCAGCTCGCTCGAGACGTTCCACGGCTTCGACATCGCGAAGGTCGACATGCCGACTCCGGTGCTCGTGGACGAGTGGAAGGACGCGACCTGGACGCACGGCCTCGACAGCTGGGCATTCATGTTCCCGGTCAAGGACGTCGCCGCATGGAAGACGTTCGTCGGCGAGCTGCTCGGCGCACGTCGCGAGGAGTTCTCCTCCACGCGTCTGGCGTTCGGCGTGAAGCGCGCGTCGTTCTTCCAGGTCCACACCCCGAACGGCCCGCTCGCGGTGCAGTACATCCAGGGTGAGGCCGGCGCGTTCCCGAAGGCCGCCGAGGCCACGGCAACGAGCACCGAGCCGCTCTACACGTGGTGGCGCGAGCAGATGCAGGCCGTCGCGGCCGTGCCGATGTTCCAGGGCTCCACGCCCATGGTCGAGGAGCTCATCGACTTCCAGGTGAAGGTGCCCGCCAACGCCTGATCGAGGCGAGCGAGTACTTCGTGGGGCCCCGTCGCGACGTTCGCGGCGGGGCCCCTCGTGCTTCGGGACGATCCTCGCGGAAGCTGTGGCCGCACGGCCACGCTTTGGCCGCAATGGTGCAACGTCCCTGCATCTGAGGCCGAGACAAGGGCATGACGATCCCCCAGCTCGTTCCCCCCACTTCCGTGTCCACAGCGCTCGCGCCTCAAGCTGCGGAAGGCGGCGGCCCACGGCAGGTCGGTCAGGTCGGCCAGGTCGGCCAGTCCGTACCGACCGCCGGCAGCCCCGTGCAGCAGACGGGCGACAAGCCCAGCTGGTTCGCGAAGAACATCAAGCTCATCGGCATCCTGGGTGGCGCGGCCGTCGGCGGCGCGATCGGCTTCCTCACCCTTGGTCCGGTCGGCGGGCTCGGCGGCGCAGCTGTCGGCGCGCTCGCGGGCTACCTGCTGACGCGCAACCGCACGTCCGGTGGCGGCGACTCTTCGGGACAGCAGCTCCCGCCGCCGCTGCCATCCTGAGCCGAGCCGAGCTAGCTGTAGTCGGCCCCGGTCGGCGTCGCGTCGTCACCCTCCTCCGCCTCGTTGCGGAACCGGGCTGAGGCTCCCGCCTCGCTCGCATCCGCCTCGTTCGCTTCCCCCTCGCTGGCCTGAGGAGAGGCTTCGCTCGTCTCCGGTGCCTCGGTGTTCGGCTCTGGCGTCTCGTGTTCGTCGCCCGTCATGTCACCCTCCTGTTGCTGTGTCGATGTGAAGACGGATCTAGCGACCCGCGACGATCACGGTGCGCTCGGGACCGAGCGGAAAGTCGAGACGCAGGTCGCCGGCTGGCGTGGTCGTGAGCGTCACGGCTCGGTCGCCGCCGTGCGGCAGGATCTTGAGGCGGCCGCGAGCCTTCTTCTGCACGTGGACCAGAAACGGTTCGGGCAGTCCGAACCCGGACAGCTCGAACTCGGCGTGTCCGCCGTTGAGCTGGTGCAGGTTCGCCTCGAACGTCTTGTCGATCGGTCCGATGCTGCCATCGATGCGCAGCTTCACGGCGTGCGGTTCGAGCTGCTCGAGCGTCAGGGTGCCCGACACGTCGTCGAAGCCCATGACCGTCGTGCCCGACTTGATGACGAGTTCATCGCCGGTCTGGAAGCCCGGGAAGTCGACGAGGTCGCCTTCGGAGCGCTTGCGGCGTCGCAGCTTGAGCTTGGAGCGTGCGCTCCGCGATGCGCTGATGAGACGCATCCCCTCGCGCGTGGCCGCCGCGAACGCGCTCGCAAGCCTGGGACCCTGTTTGAGTGCTGAGATGAAGCCCACGAGGACGATTTCCCCGCGCCGAACCCGTCAATCCCCCGTCGACACGCGGTACGATCCGATCCATGGACGCCTTCTCCGCAGCCAAGCCCGACGCGGCCGTCATCGAGTTCGACGCACAGGTCGAAATGCTCGCCGACCGGCCGATCGTGCGCCTGCCCGCTGCGGCGAGCGCCGAGCTGCCCTCGCGCGGCCAGGTCGCGGTGGTCGGCACGATCGACGGCGCGCGGTTCTCGACCGTCGTGGAGCCCGATGGGCGGCGCGGCCACTGGGTCCCGCTGGACGAGCGAACAACGGGCGCCGCCGACGCCGAGCCAGGCGCCACGATCTCGTTCGCGATCGCGCCGGCAACAGAGTGGCCCGAGCCCGACGTGCCGGACGACCTGGGCGACGCGCTCGCGAGCGCCCCTGACGCCGCGGAGGTATGGTCGTCGACCACCCCGATGGCTCGCTGGGAGTGGGTGCGCTGGATCGGCGCGACGCGCAACCCGGCGACCCGTGCTAAGCGCGTGGAGGTCGGCATCTCCAAGCTGCAGTCGGGCAAGCGCCGCCCGTGCTGCTTCGACCTCGCCTCGTGCACGGACCCCGAGCTCGCGCGCAGCGGCAAGCTCCCGGACATCGACCACGCACCGGCCGGCTGACGATCGTCTCCCCCGTGGAACGGCCTCAGCCCAGCGCGCCCCTGCCCGAGTCGCTCGACGTCCTCGTGGTCGGCGCAGGCATCTCCGGGATCTCGGCGGCCGTGCACCTGCGCCAGCGCCTACCGCACATGCGCTGGGCGATCGCCGAAGCGCGCGATGCGATCGGCGGCACGTGGGACCTGTTCCGCTTCCCGGGCGTGCGCTCGGATTCGGACATGCATACGCTTGGCTTCGGGTTCCGCCCGTGGGCCGGCGACACGATGCTCTCCGATGGCGCGAGCATCCGCGCCTACATCGCGGAGACCGCCGCCGAGTACGGCCTCGATGAGCACATCCGCTTCGGCTGCCGCGTGATGGCAGCGAGCTGGAGCAGCGAGACGGCGCGCTGGACCGTTCGCCTGAAGCGCACCGATGGCGACGACCAGGTCGTCACCTGTCGCTACCTGTTCGCCGGCACCGGCTACTTCGACTACGAAGGCGGCTACCTCCCGCCCTTCGACGGCGTCGAGCGCTTCGAGGGGACGTTCGTGCACGCGCAGGGCTGGCCCGAGGAGCTCGGGTGCGACGGCGCGCGGGTCGTGGTCATCGGCAGCGGCGCCACGGCGGTGACACTCGTGCCGGCGCTGGCTCGCCGCGCGGCGCACGTGACGATGCTCCAGCGCACGCCGAGCTACATCCTCAGCATCGGCGCTCGCGACCGGTTCGCCCCGCTGCTGCGCCGCCTCGGCCGGGACCGTGCGGCCCGTTGGGCGCGGCGCAAGAACGTCGCCCTCGCCGGAGCGCTCTACGCCGTCAGCCAGCACTTCCCGAAGCTGGCGCGCCGCGTGCTGCTACAGCGCGTGCGGCGCGAGCTGCCCGAGGGCTACGACGTGGAGCGCAACTTCGGGCCGCCCTACGACCCGTGGGATCAGCGCCTGTGCATCGTGCCCGACGCCGACATCTTCGCGGCCATCCGCAGTGGCGCGGCGTCGGTGGTCACCGACCGCATCGCGCAGTTCGAGGAGCATGGCATTCGCCTCGCGAGCGGTGAGCTGCTCGAGGCGGACGTCGTGGTGGCGGCAACCGGGCTGCAGCTCAAGCTGCTCGGGGGCATCGAGCTGGAGGTCGACGGGCGCCGCGTCGAACCAGCCGCCTGCGTGACGTACCGCGGGATGCTGCTGTCGGGCGTGCCGAACCTCGTGTTCGCGCTCGGCTACACCAACGCGTCGTGGACGCTGCGCGTCGACCTGGTCTGGGAGCACGCCGTGCGCCTGGTCGAGGAGGTGCACGCGCGCGGCGCCGACGGCTTCGTCGCGCAGCGCCCGCCGGAAGGTGATGCGCTCGCGCCGCTCATGGCACTGACGTCCGGCTACGTCACGCGCGCGAAGCACCTGCTGCCGCGCCAGGGCACGAGCGGTGCGTGGCGCACCCCGCGCACGTACTGGCGCGAGGCGCGTGCTCTGCGCGGGTCGCCACTCGCGGAACCGGGCCTCGAGCTGCTCCGGGCGACGGACCAGCCGTCAGATCCCGAAGCATCCTGACACGGACTGGGTACGCTCCCGCCATGACGTATTCCATCATCGCGCGCGACCCCGACACCGGCTGCTTTGGCGTTGCCGTGCAGTCCCACTGGTTCGCCGTGGGCACCGTGGTGCCGTGGGCGCGGGCTGGCGTAGGCGCGGTTGCGACACAGGCGCACGCACGCGCCGAGTACGGACCCGAGCTGCTCGACCTGCTCGCCACCGGCGCGTCGGCACCCGACGCGCTCGCCGAACTCATCGCGCGGGACGACGCCGCGGCGGTGCGCCAGGTCGCGGTCGTGGATGCCCAGGGTCGTGCAGCGGTCCACACCGGCGGCGACTGCATCGCCGAGGCGAGCCACCAGATCGGTGAGGGCGACGGGGTCGCGGCGCAGGCGAACATCATGCGGACGCCGGGAGTGCCGGCAGCGATGCTCGACGCGTATCGCCAGCAGCTGCGCGCTAAGGCACCCATGGGGGCGCGACTGATCGCGGCACTCGCTGCGGCAGAACGGGCCGGCGGCGACCTGCGCGGCAGCCAGTCGGCCGCGCTGTTGGTCGTCGGTCAGGAAGGCGACGACATCGACCTCCGCGTTGACGACCATCCGGATCCGGTCACCGAGCTCGCACGACTGGACGGGCTGCAGCTCGCCTACACGCACCTGGAACGCGGTGACGAAGCGGTTGCCGCTGGCGATACCGAAACGGCCGCCCGCGCCTACGCTTCGGCGCGCGAGCACGCTCCGACACAGCCGGAGGTCGCGTTCTGGTCCGCGCTGGCGCCCGCGATGATGGGCGACGTGGAGGCCTCGATCACCGCGCTCGCTGACCTGCCCGATCCGGACGGCCGCTGGGCCGAGCTCCTGCGCCGCCTCGCCGACGCGAAGATCGTCGATCGCGACCTCCTCGCACGCCTGCTCCCTCCCGCGTAGCTCGGATCGGGTATGCACCATTCGTGGCGCACTTCAGCTTCCATTCGACATGGGTCATCCAAGCGCCGCGTGAGCGCCTGTTCGACGCGCTGCACGACTACGAGCAGTGGCCCACGTGGTGGCCCGGCGCCGAAGCGATGTGGCAGCTCGAGCCCACCGGAGCTGACGGGCTCGGGGGTCGTGCGCGATACGTCTGGCGAAGCCCGATCGGATACCGACTGCGCTTCGACGGCGTCGCCACCGAGCTCGAGCGACCGAGTCGCTTGTCAGGCACGGTCGAGGGCGACCTCAACGGTTCGGGAACCTGGCTGCTGTCCGACGGGCCCGACGGAGCGACGGTCATCGACTACCTCTGGGAGGTGCAGGCAGCGAAACGCTGGATGCGCGTGCTCGCCCCCCTCCTTCGGCCGGTGCTCGAAGCCAACCACGACCGCCTGATGCGCGACGGCGCGAACGGGCTCGCGAGTCACGTCGGCGGTCGGCTGCTGCGGCAGGAGTAACGCAGCGTCCTAGAACGTGGCCGCGTCGATCACGAATCGATATCGCACGTCGGATGCGAGCACGCGCTCGTACGCCTCATTGATGTACGACGCCTCGATCAGTTCGGTCTCCGGCAGGATGTCGTGCTCGGCGCAGAAGTCGAGCATCTCCTGCGTCTCAGCGATCCCACCGATCAGCGACCCTGCGAAGCTGCGGCGCTTGCCGATGAGGACGCCAGCGGACACGGGCATCGCCTCCGGCGGGGCGCCGACGTTCACGAGTGTCCCGTCGATGTCGAGCAGCTTCAGGTACGCCGTGATGTCGACCGGCGCGGACACCGTGTTGACGATCACGTCGAACTGACCGGCCAGCTGCTCGAACGTGGCAGGGTCGCTCGTCGCGTGGAAGTGGTCGGCGCCGAGCCGGAGACCGTCCTCCTGCTTGCGCAGGCTCTGGGAGAGCACCGTCACCTCAGCACCCATCGCATGCGCGATCTTGACGCCCATGTGACCGAGCCCGCCCATGCCGACGATCGCGACCTTCCTTCCTGGCCCGACGTTCCAGTGCCGCAGCGGGGAGTACAGCGTGATCCCCGCGCAGAGCAGCGGCGCGACCCGGGCGAGGTCGAGCGACTCCGGCACGCGCAGCACGAAATCCTCGTTCACCACGATCGCCTGCGAATACCCGCCCTGCGTGATGGAGCCGTCGACGTCCTTGCTCGCGTACGTGCCGATGTTGCCCTGACGGCAGTACTGCTCCTCACCCGCCTGACACTGGTCGCAGCTGCGGCAGGAGTTGACCATGCACCCCACGCCGACCCGGTCGCCGACCTCGTGCCTGGTGACCTCCGCGCCGACCTCGCGCACGAATCCCACGATCTCGTGCCCTACGACCTGCGGGTAAGCGATGGGCCCCCAGTCGCCACGGACCGTGTGGATGTCGGAGTGGCAGATGCCCGCGTAGGCAATCTCGATCAGGACGTCATGAGGTCCGACGTCGCGCCGCACCAGCGGCGCGGGCACGAGGGGATCGGTCGCGGAGGTGGCGGCGTACGACTTGACGGTCGGCATCAGGTGAACTGCTCCTGGCATGTGCGGCGGTCGGAGGAACTGAGTTCACAGTGTAGGCACCGAGTCGAGTCGCTACCGCTGACGCGTGAACGTGAGGTGCGTCGCACCACCGGGCGAGCTGACCGCCTCGATCTCGAAGCGCTCCTCCAGGCCCTCGAGCCCCTCCCACAGGCGCACGCCACGCCCGAGCACGATCGGCGCAATCGCGACATGCATGTGGTCGATGAGGTCGGCGGCGAGAAAGTCGCGGACGGTCGAGGGGCCGCCACCGATGCGCACGTCGAGGTCGCCGGCCGCGTCGCGTGCCGCGGCCAGCGCCTCCTCGGGCGATGCATCGAGGAAGTAGAACGTCGTCCCCCCTTCGAGCTCGATCGGCTCGCGTGGATGGTGCGTGAGCACGAACACCGGCGTGTGGAAGACGGGGTTGTCGCCCCACCAGCCCTTCCACTCAGCGTCCGTCCACGGGCCGCGCTGCGGGCCGAACTTGTTGCGGCCCATGATCTCCGCGCCGATGCCGTGTGCCCACGCGCTGGCGAACTTCTCGTCGACGCCGTTCGAGGCCCTCACCCCCGTGGATCATCGTCTGAAAGGTGTGCGTGCCGAGCGCCCACTCCAGCAGCCGCGTGCCGGCGTGGCCGAACGGCGCTTCGAGCGACTGCCCCTCACCCGTGCCGAACCCGTCAAGTGACACGGACAGGTTGTGCACGCGAACGCGGCTCATCGCTCGGCCGCGACTGCGTCGAGCGCGGCGCCGAGTCGATCGAGCAGCTGCTCGGTGCCGTCTTCGCGCTGGGAGGGCTTGTCGAGCCCGTCGAGGTAGATGCCGTGCTCGGTCAGCACCAGGCGCGTGCCGCCGTCGACCGGCTGCAGCTCCATCGATGCGATCGTCGCCGAGATGCGCTGCCCGCCCATGGTCATGTCGTAGGCGTAGACCATGCGTGCGTTGTCGACGATGTCGAGGTAGCGCGCGTCGTAGGTCATCGCGGATCCGTCGGGCAGCGTCATGTGCAGGCGCTCGGTGCCGCCCTCGCGAAAGTCGAGCGCCTGGCTGCCGTTCGAGACGGCGTCGGAGTCGCCGAACCAGCGCACCTTCGTGTCCAGGTCAGCGAACGCCGCGAACACGTGCTCGGGGCGGTGCGCGTAGGTGCGCTCGATGATGAAGGTGGCGTGGTCGGTGCTGCGCTCGGCAGGTGGTGTCGTCGTCATGGGTTCGTTCCGTCGTTGGGGTGGGTGCGGGGGTGTCGGTCGTCGAGCAGGTCGCCGAGGCGGTCGAGGCGGTCCTCCCAGAGCACGCGGTAGCGAGCGAGCCACTCGTCGAGTGCGCGCAGCGGTGCCGGTTCGACGACGTAGAGCCGCCGCGTACCCGCTCGCCGCACGTTCGCGAAGCCGCTCTCGCGCAGCACCCGCAGGT
Organism: Thermoleophilia bacterium; assembly: GCA_025964555.1. GTDB lineage: Bacteria > Actinomycetota > Thermoleophilia > Gaiellales > SKUG01 > JAGQUL01. The sequence continues at coordinate 157,330 of JAOPYQ010000009.1, forward strand.
GCTGGGAGACGGTCGGCTGGGAGATGCCGAACTCGCGCTGCACGACCTCCCCCACCTCGCCCGCGGACTGTTCGCCGTGTTCGGCAAGCAGTTCCACCAGGCGGCGGCGGACCGGATCGTGCAGGACGTCGAAGGCGTGCATGACCTCAGTGTATCGGTACTCATCAATATAGACAACCAACGATGGTCGTGAGCGTTGCTCGCCGCGCGAGCGGGTACCGGCACGGGCATGGAACGCGCCCACGAGGTCACCGTCACGACACTCGACCAGCTCACGCCCGAGGGTTGGTCGACGGCCCAGTTCGTCGGCGACGAGCACGGCTCGCAGTCGTCGTTCTATGTCAGTCGCAGCCGCCCTGGCACAGGTCCCGACCTGCACCAGCACCCGTATTCGGAGACGTTCGTCATCCTCGAAGGGTGCGTGCGCTTCACCGCCGGAGACCAGGTGCTCGATGCGGGCCCCGGCGACGTGGTGGTCGTGCCGCCCGACACGCCGCACGGCTTCACGAACGTCGGTGACGAACCCATGCTGTCGGTGAACATCCATGCCGCAGCTACGATGCAGCAGCTCGACCTGCCCTCACGCCGCCTCGACGACGGCTCCTACGAACGGACCTGACCCACCCATGACCGAGATCGGCGTTGATTGGACCACCCCCTACGGCTTCTCGTGGACGCCCGCGGACGACAACGCGATGGAGCTGCACTCACACGCGCTGCGCGATGGCGACGAGGTGTGGCTCATCGACCCGATCGACGGGGACGTGCTCGACGTCGCGCTGAGCGACCTCGGCGGACGAGTCGCGCACGTGGTCGTGCTGCTGGATCGCCACCAGCGCGACAGCGCCGCGCTCGCGGAGCGCTACGGTGCCCGCCTCCATGTGGTGGCGGGACCGATCCGCCAGGACGTCCCCACCCGGTCAGAGCGCTTCGATACAGCCATCGACGGTTCGCCGTTCACGGTCGTGCCGGTGCGCAGCAACGGCAAGCTGTGGCAGGAGCGCGCGCTGTGGTGGCCCGAGCACGAGCTGCTGGTGGTCGCCGAGGCGCTCGGCTCGTCCGACGCGTTCCGCGCAGGAAGCGACGCAGCCGTCGCGGTGCACCCGGTGCTGCGGCTCGTCCCTCCGCGCTCCGCCTTCGTGAACGCTGTGCCGAAGACGATCCTGTTCGGCCACGGCCCGGCGGTGACCGAGGATGCCACCACCGCGCTTCGAACCGCGCTCGCGGAGTCCCGCACGGCGACGCCGAAGTTCCTGGTCGAATCCGCACGATCGGCGATCGCCGCCGTCACGCGTCGCAGCTGACCCAGGTCGTTCGCCGCGGGGCGCCGAACCGCTACAGTGAGCCGGATGCTCCTCTCCCTTCGGCGCGCAGGCGCCTTCGCTGCCCTGACCCTCCTCGCGCTGTTCACGGCCGTCGGCTCCTCGCATGCCGTCGTCGTGGTGGTCTATGCGAACGCGGAGAGCGCCACCGCGCCGTCCTCGCGGGCGCAGACGATCGTGCTGCATGGCGGTGAGGATTCCGACGGCGTCATGACGTTCTCGTTGCTCACCCAGCCATCGCACGGGGTCGCGACGCTGCTCGACGACAAGGGTTGCACGTACACGAACGGAGACATCGACTGCACGATCAGTTCGGTGTATACGTCGACCGACAGCTACGTCGGCGCGGATTCGTACCAGTACCAGGTCACTGACCAGGCCGGCGCCTCCGCCACTGCGACCGTGTCGGTGAACGTCACCGGCACGACCCCGACGCTAGCGGCCGAGGCGTCGACCACGGTCGGTGCGTCCTTCGCCTTGAGCGCCGGCAACCTGGTGAACCCGGGAACGTCGACCGTGGACTGGGGCGACGGCGCACCCGCGCAATCGATCGACGTCGACCCTGCGACCCTCCAGACGACGATCTCACATGTCTATATGGCAGCTGGCGAATACGCGATCGCCGTGACGAACGACGCCAGCAACGGCCGCGTCACGACCTCCGGGAAGGTCACGGTGGTCGTTGCCCCCACACCGCCGCCGACGCCGGACCGCACCCCCATCTACACGACCCAGACCATTGCGCCCGGCGCCCCGACGCTGCTGTCGCCCGGGCTGCGCATCCAGGTCGTCGACGGGCAGATCCGAGTGACCACCTCGCTGGTGAATCGCGAGGGGCAGGCCGGCTTCATCTCGACCACCCTGCAGACTCCCATCGCGAATCCGACCACGCCCGGCATCCGGTTCACTCCGGCGCCGTCGTCCGCTCAGCCGGACTTCCATGGCTCCTTCACGCTCCAGGCCACCGGCACGTCGTCGAGCATGACCACGTTGAACACCGTCAGTAGCGTGGACTGCGTGGTGAAATCACTCCGCCGCTCGGCGCGCACGACCTTCATCGCGCAATACATCCCGGCTCCGATCAAGTACGGGCCGACCATCACGCCGACCAAGACGTACTGCAACCGCTTCCGACGTTCCAAGGGTTCGCCCAGTTCGACCAAGACCCCACCGGAGCTGTGGTTCCTCAACACACGTGGCAAGCTCCAGCAGGCCGTCAGCAGCACGAAGACGGGATCCGCAGGGGGCTTCAGCCCGAACGCGCGAACCCTGTCCTTCACGTTCGATGCGACGAGCACGCCCACCCTCGCGAGCCTGTCGAGGACGACGAGCTTCGCGGTGTTGAGCCGCCCCGTCGCGAAGCCGAGGAACGCACTGCGCGGCGTCGCGCCGACTCGCGCGTTCGGCTGGCCAGGCGCGACGATGATCGCGAGCGGCACGGTCTTCACCTGCCCGGCGACGTCGCGCCAGGCATGCCGCGTGCAGCTGCGCGCAGTCTCGAAGCAGTTCGGCGTCGTGCGCCTCGTCGGCAACCGCTCCTTCCACGTGGCAGCTGGAACGACTGCATCGCTCAACTTCCCGCTGCTCCAGCGCGGCCGGTGGCGACTCGCGAGTGGACGCCTGCGCGCCGCCATCCAGGTCTCTGCGACGGCGTTCGAGACGAAGCCGATTCGCGAGCGCTACCACTTCCCGATCGACATCCCGCTTCGCTGACGGCTCCGCCTACGCGTTGCCGCGCCAGCGACGGCGCTCGGGTGCGCCGTGCGGTCCGATCGCGAGCCACGTGACGTGCGCGATCCAGCCACCATCGGCGCGGCGCCACTCCAGCAGGTAGGTGGCGCGGCCGACGTTCGACCACGCGAGCGCCCAGGCGTGCGGAAGGAGGCTGTCCGGCGGCATCCGTCGCAGCTGCAGCCCGGTGCGTGGTTTCGGCACGCCGTGCGGCGCGAGGCGCGCCACGTCACCGATGAACGCACCGAGCACTGCGGCGACCGCGCGGTGGCTGCGCCCGCGTAGGCGGTCGTGGCGGCGCGTGAACTCGTCGGTGATGGTCCACTCGATCTTCGCGTCGATCCACGGGACCTCGAACGCCGCCGCGAACTCGGCATGGTCGAGCTGCTGCACATGGCCCACGCGAAGGTCCTCGAGCGCTCGTTCATGGGCGACGATCCCGTCACGCGACGTCACCCACGCGTCGAGCTCGCTGGCGCGGTCCTCCGTGCGGCGTCGTGAGCGCGGCGTACGCGCCTGTCGCTGTTCGGCCGAGCGTTCCGGCGGCACGGGCGGTGGCTGGTTGCTGTGGTCGGGATGCGACATGTGACCCTAGGTGAACGCTTCCGCGGCGATCGCGATGGCCGGTGCGAATACGAGCGCCGGGAGGAAGTTCCCCACACGCACGTCGGTGATCGCCAGCAGCTTGAGACCGATCCCGACGAGCAGCACGCCGCCCGCGCTCGTGAGCGCGGCGAGCGGCTCGCCCACCAGCACGTCGCCGAGGAATCCAGCCAGGAGCGTGAGTGACCCCTGCACGAGCAGGACCGCGCCCGCCGACAGTGCCACGCCCCAGCCGAGTGCGGCGGCGAACGCCACCGACGCGAAACCGTCGAGCAGCGACTTGGTGGCGAGTGCATCCCAGCTCGAGGTGAGCCCGTCCTCGAACGAGCCGTACACCGCAAGCGGGCCGATGCAGAACACGAGCGATGCCGTGACGAATCCCTCCGCGACCGTCGACGTGCCACCCGTGCGGCGATGCACCGCACGCTCGATCGCCGCACCCAGGCGCTCCAGGCGCGCCTCCAGGTCAAGCAGCTCGCCCACCACTGCGCCGACCAGGATGCCGCCCATCACGTGCAGGATGTTCGTGTCACGCCAGGCGAGCGCGTTGTCGACGCCCAGCAGCAGCACGACGAGCCCAAGTCCCTGCGTGACGCGCAGGTGCACGCGGTCAGGAACGAGGCGTCCGGCCGACACGCCCACGAGCGTGCCCGCGAGGATCGCGCCGACATTGACGAAGGTGCCGATCATGGCCGGTCAGCTCCGCAGCTCGGCAAGTCGCTTCGCGAACGCGCCGGCGACGAGCTCCGCGCGACGCTTCGCATCATCGGCGACGGGCCCCGCGAACATCTGGTCGACCGTCATCGTCCACAGCGCGACCCAGCGGTTGAACAGCTCCGAGGTAAGCGGCACCTGCTGGTCGAGCTCGTAGTGCGGCACGAACGCGCCGCCGCCGTAGCTGCGTGCGCCGAGCAGGACCGTCTCCCAGAAGCTCGTGATGCGTGGCACGTGTGCGTCGAGGTCCAGGCGCGCGATGTCGACGAACACGGGGCCGAGGCGATCGTCCTGAAACGCGCGTTCGTAGAACGCACGCACGAGACGCTCGCAGTCCTCGCGTGTTGCGATGTCGCCAATCATGGATGCAGCGTAGCCGAGCACGCCCACCAGAGCGGGAACGGCTTGCTCGACGCCGCATCCGCGGCAGCTAACGCCGGATGGGTGGGGAACTGCAGCGCCATGACCAAGTTCTCACGCGGCGGCCGCCTTGATCAGCAGGTCGAACCTGCCGAAAAAGCATCCGGAACGATGCGCTTGCGCACTGCAGTAAAGTTCGAGGGATGACGACCGAGATCGAGTCAGCAGGCGACGCCGAGGGCGTGCGCGTGGAGCTCAACGGCATCGAGCTGTCGTGGTGGCCGACCGCGCGCCTGGCACGGATGGCGTTCTCCGATGACAACCAGACACCGGACGGCGCCGATGCGCGCGTGGTCAGCGCGCAGCTGGAGCAGTGGATCACCGGAGACGAGCCGTGGGGCTTCCTGGTCGACTGCTCCTCGATCGAGACCGCGCAGGCTGGCTGGCGGAACCTGTTCTCCAAGTTCTTCCACGAACAGCGCAGCGCATCGCGCATCGCGTGGTACGGCGCCTCGCCCCACATGCAGGTGATCATCCGGATGTTCGTCACGGGCCTGCGCGCGAGCGGTCCGCTGATCGGCGAGCCGTACGCGACCGAGGACGAGGCGCGTGCGTTCCTGCGTGCGCAGGGGATTCCCGCGTGAGCGATCCACTCTTCGACGCGATCGTGGAAGCGATGTCACGCGCGTCGATCGGCGACCTGTCGGCGCGCGTGCAGGTGCCGCGAGAACCGGAGACCGTCCCCGAGTCCGAGGAGCAGCTGCGAACGATCGGCGAGATGCTCAACGTACTGCTCGGCGATCTGGACTACCGGGTGAGCCAGTCGCGCGAATCCTTCCGTGAGGACCTCGAGGCGAGCGAGGACCGCGAGGGCGCGGTGCTGCAGCGCCACGGACAGCTCGAGCGGATCATCGAGGCGGCTGGCGAGGCGATCTGGGTACTCGACGCCGCCGGGCGCACGATCCTGGTCAACTCAGCGACGGAGCTGATGACGGGGCGGTCGCGCAGCGAACTTCAGTCGATCGAACCCGACCAGCTCGTGCACGGCGCCGACGGGGCGACGAGCCCGATCCGCGAGACGGTCGTGTTCGGCGCCTCGCGACGTGTGGTGGACGCGACGCTCGCGCGACGCGATGGCGCGATGCTGGCCGTGACGTACACGTCGCATCCGATCTACGACGCCGCGGGGGCACAGGTGGGCTCCGTGCTCGTGCTGCGCGACATGAGCGCCGAGCGCGAGGCCGAGGAGCGCAAGGCGCAGTTCTTCACCATGGCCAGCCACGAGCTGCGCACGCCCCTCACGGCGATCAAGGGGTTCGCGGACACGCTCGTGCACCGATGGGACGCATTCGACGACGAGTCGCGGCTCGGCTTCCTCCAGATCATCGATGACCAGAGCGACCGGCTCGTGCGCCTCGTCAATGACGTGCTGACGCTTGCGCGGCTGGAGCAGGGCGCGCTCGAGGTGGACCCCGCATCGGTGCCGGTACGCGACGTGCTCGAGCGAGTGCGCGTGCTGACCGACCGAGGGTTCGAGATCCAGTGCAGCAACGAGCTGCGCACCTTCTGCGACGAGGACCACCTCGAGCAGATCGTGCTCAACTTCGCCAGCAACGCGCTCAAGTACGGGCAGCCGCCGTACTGCATGTCCGCGGTGGCGGACGACGACGGTTCGGTGCGCATCGCGGTGGTCGACCATGGCTCGGGCGTGCCGCCAGAGTTCCGCGCGCGCCTGTTCGACCGCTTCACGCAGGCGGAGCGCCGCCCCGAGGGCGCGGGCACAGGGCTGGGGCTGTCGATCGCCGAGCGACTCGCGAAGGCGCAAGGCGGCCGCGCGTGGCACGAGCCGGTCGAGCCGAATGGCGCGCGCTTCGTGGTGCGCCTGCCGCCGGCTCGCAGCTGACCGGCGCGGGCGCAGCGACGCGCCAACTACGGACGCGCCAGCTTCGGAGCTACGCGCCCGCGAGCGGTGTGACGACGATCATCCGCGACGTGCGAGGCCCGTCGAACTCACAGAAGAAGATGCGCTGCCACTTGCCCAGCTGCAGGCGACCGCCACTGATCGGGATCAGCTGGCTCGCGCCGAGCAGTGCCACCTTGAGGTGCGCGTCGGAGTTGCCCTCGGCATGCTCGTAGTCGTCACGCGCGGCGAGCGGCGCAAGTGCGCGCAGGAGGTCGGCCTGCACGTCCGGGTCGTGGCCCTCGTTCACCATGATCGCGGCGGTGGTGTGCACGCTCGACACGAGCACCGCGCCGGCGCTCGGCATGTCCGGCAGCATCCCCGACACGGCGTCGGTGATATCGACCAACTCGCAGGCTTCGGTGGTATCGAGATTGAACGTCAAGGCAGGCATGGAGCGCTCCTACCCCGTTTCCGCCATCCCTGACGAGCCCGCCTGCTGCGCGGCGTCCGCGCGCTGCGCGCGCCGCAACAGGTACTGCTGGTTCGACGCCGCCGCCGGCTGGAAAGACGAGTCGAACTCGACACGGGTCGTCACCGTGACACGCACGCGCTCATTGTCACCTCCGTCCCGGAAATCGGGACGCGCGTGACAATGACCCGACGTCGCCGCTGCGCCCGCGCGGTCATTGTCACCTCCGTCCCGGAAAGCGGGACGCGCGTGACAATGACCGGCGGGGACGTCATGGGCGGGGCCGGTGGCCAGCGCGTCGCGACGCTGCTGCTCGGTGTCGACCGCGCGCTCTGCGATCGCGAGCTGCGCCTGGGTCGTCACGAAGATCGCGGAGCGGTAGCGATAGTCGGCTCCGCCCTCGATGCGGTGGCGCGCTGCGGGATCATGCCGCTCCCAGAACACCGCGATCAGTTCGTCCAGCGACACGAGCGCCGGATCGAACCACACGCGCACCGCCTCGCAGTGGCCGGTGTCGCGCCGGCATGGAGTCGCTTCCGCAGCCACCCCGGCCGGGCCACCCGCATAGCCGGCTTCGGTGCGCACGACACCGTCCACGACGCGGAACGCCTCCTCCACGTGCCAGAAGCAGCCGGCGGCGAACGCGACGAGTTGGGGCGTGTCGGAGCGATCCATCGAGTTCACATGATGCCTCGCTGCCGGCGCGGTGTCAGAAGTCGCCGCCGGCGCGGTGTCAGAAGTCGCTGCCGGCGCGGTGTCAGAAGTCGCTGCCGGCGCGGTGTCAGAAGTCGCTGCCGGCGCGGTGTCAGAAGTCGCCGCCGCCGCCGAAGTCGCCGCCGAAATCGCCGCCGCCACCGAAGCCGCCGCCGTCGCCGCCCCAGCCGCTCCCGCCGCCACCTCCGCCGAATAGGCCTCCGCCGCCGCCGAACATGTTGCCGAGCAGCATGCCGGTGAGCAGTGACCCGCCGCCGCCTCCGCCGCCGAAGAAGCCGCCGTAGTAGCCGCCCATGCGCGGCTCCTCGTAGTACGGCATCTGCTGGCCGTCGTGTTCGACCTGGCGCGTGTCGGGCTGGCGACCCGCCTCCACGCGGTCGGCGCAGATCTCACAGGCGGGTACCGAGAGCGGTTCGTTCTTCGGTCCGACCCACTGCACGTCGCGCGAGGAGGTGCCGTGGCGTGGGTCGAAGAAGCACGGCACGCGCGGCGAGGGCTCTGGTCGACCCTCCAGCAGTGCGCGGGCGCAGTCCAGGGCATAGCGCCCTCGCGCGAGTTCGCCCGAGAGGGGCCGAAGCTCGGCGAGCGTGTCGGCGCTGTCGACGGTGGCACTGACCTTCTGGTACGCATCCAGCGCCGCGACGTACCGGCTCTTCGCCGCCGCGGGCGCGTCCGGGAGCTGGATCTCGATGTCCATGGTGCGCAGGTCCTCGCCGAGGGCGACCATGTCGCCGCGAGCGGCGGTCTGGACCTCCAGCAGTTCGGGCTCGCTCATGTCGTCGATCGACGCAACCTGCGGCTCGGCCTGCGTGCGCCCAGCGCCGCCGCCCCGGCCGCGGCGCATCAACCTGCGCAGGAACACGAACGCGCCTCCGAACAACAGCAGCGGCAGCAGCAGCGGCAGGAAGCTGCCGCCACCCCCTCCTCCACTGTCGCGACCACCGGAGCCGGAGCCGCTGCCCTCGCCCGACTGCACGCGGGTGACGAAATCCTGGAGCACTGCATCGACCCCGTCGCCGCGGTGCTCCTGGAATGCCGCCTCGGATGCTCGGGTCGCACCGGATCCGCTCGTGCTGCCCGCCCGGAACTGACCGCCCGCGACCAGCGCGTAGGTCGCATTGGAACCCTGTTCGCGCGCGAGCTCGCGCAGCATCCCGACCGTGGTGCCGCCGCCCTCCTCGCGAGCGTTCTCCGGCAGCACGGCGACGTAGACGGACTCCTCGCCTTCGCTGATCTGGTCCTCGAGGTCACCCTCCGCGGACTCCGACAGCACGTCGCGAGCGTCTTCGTCGACATAGACCGGATCGTCCCGCCACGCCTCCACCACCTCGTCCGCATACGCAGCGCCAGCCGACGCGGGCACGGCAAGCACTGCTGCGAGCGCACCCGCGAGCACGAACGTGGACCGAGGCCGTCGGCGCGTGGAGGCCATCAGCCCGGCACGAGTCCGTCGTCGGCGAGCAGCGCGGAGACCTCCTCGAGCGTGGCGTCGACGCTGGGCAGCACGAAGTCCGACTCCCCGAGGAACTCGTCCTCACACGCGCTGCCACCTCCGCGCACCTTCGCGAGCAGCGCGCCGAGCGCTCCCTGGAACGCGCTCTCGTCCGTCGACTGCACGGCATTCATCAGCTCGTCGTCGAGGCGGTTCAGGTCATCCATCTCGGCATCGGCCAGCTCGAACTGGCCCTCGCCCATGATTCGCACGATCATGATCGGTCTCCCGTGGTCGTCTGCTCCAGTGCGCGCGGCGCGTCGCCCGAGCCGAGTTCGCCCTTGATCTTCGCCAGTTCCGCATCGATGGTCGCGGTGGACGCCACGCGGTCGAGCTCGGCCTGGATCGGGTCGCTCGACTGCGTCAGGTCCTCGAGTGCGCCCGACTGCAGCAACCCGTCGAGCGCGCCCGCGCGTGCCTGCAGCTGCTGCGTGCGATCCTCCGCACGCTGCATCGCCAGGCCAACGTCTCCCATCTCCTCGGAGATGCCGGACACGGCCTCGGAGATGCGCGTCTGCGCCTCGGCTGCGGTGTAGGTGGCCTTGATCGTCTCCTTGCGCACGCGGAAGGCCTCGACCTTCGCCTGCAGCCGGCGCGATGCATCCTCCAGCTTCGCCTGCTCGGTGCTCAGCTGGTCGTGCTGGCGCTTGAGCTCCTCGAGCTGTACCTGGATGCCGGCGCGGCGGGTGAGTGCCTCGCGCGCGAGATCCTCTCGGTTCGCCTGCACCGCCTTGGTGGCCTGCTCCTGGAGCCGGTCGCCGGCCCGGGCGAGCTCCTCGCCCTGCAGCTCGAGCCGCTTGCGCGATGCCGCGACGTCCGTGAGGCCGCGACGCACCTGCTGGAGCAGCTCCTGCTGGCGGGTGTAGGCGTAGTCGAGTGTCTCGCGCGGGTCCTCTGCCTGGTCCATGGCGCGGTTGGCCTTGGACTTGAGCAGCATCGAAAGTCGTTGGGACAGTCCCATGGTTTCCTCGCGTGGGTGTCGGGGGCGGGTGCGGTTGAACGGCGGCTACCCGGCCCGAATTCGAGCAAACGCACGCACCGAGTGACACTGCAGCAACCGGCCATTTCGAGTCATGCAGAAATCACTCGCACGATGACGCGAGGACGGCAACCGCCCGCGCGCTCAGATCCCGGTGAGCGGCGTGACGGCGATCGTCGTGCGCCGATCGCGCGGCCCGGGCAATCCCGCAGCGTCGGCGAGCAGCTCGTACGAGCGCATGCGCGTGGTGGCATCTGCGGCGAGGGTCGTCGCCATGATCTCTGAGGCGCCGGTGGTCTCGATCATCGTGCGCAGTCGCTCGATCACCTGATCGGGGGTGCCGACGGCCTGCGCGTCGATCATCGCGTCCGCCATGCGGCGCTCCTCGGGCGACCACTCGTATGCTGCCACCTCGGCAGCGGTCGGCAGCACGCGCGGTGGGCCGCCCTGACGCATGCGCAGGAACACGAGCGCGAAGCCGTCGGCGATCGCACGAGCCTCGGCCTCGGTCTTGGCCACGACGACCTGCATCGTGACCATCCCGTACGGCTCGGCGAGTTCACCCGACGCGCGGAAGTGCTCGCGGTACGCCTGCATCGACGGAATCGTTGCGGCAGCGCTGAAATGGTGCGCCGTCGCGAATCGCAGCCCCAGACGTGCGGCGAGCTGCGCGCTCGAGCCGCTCGAGCCGAGCAGCCACACCGGCGGGAACGCACCGAAACCGGGGGTCGCCTGCAGCCCGTGCAGGTCGTCGTCTTCGGGGAAGCCGTTCACGTAACCGAACAGCTCCCACAGCAGCTCCGGCAGATCCTGGCCCTGCACACCGCCGCGTCCACGCCGCAGCGCCCACGCGGTGCGCTGGTCGCTGCCCGGCGCGCGCCCGATCCCGAGGTCGATGCGGCCGGGGTGCAGCGCCTCGAGCGTGCCGAAGCGTTCGGCGACGAGCAGCGGCGCGTGGTTGGGGAGCATCACGCCGCCGGAGCCGACACGGATGCGTTCGGTCTGCGCCGCGACGCTCGCGATGATCACCTCGGGGGCGGAGCTGGCGATGCTCGGCATGTTGTGGTGCTCGGCGTACCAGATGCGCTCGTAGCCCCAGCGGTCTGCTGCCTGGGCCAGGTCGATCGCGCCGCGCAGCGCTTCGGCCGGGGTGTTGTCGCGCGAGACCGATGCCACGTCGAGGATCGACAGCGACACGCCGAGCACGGAGCTGAGCACAGGCGAGGTGGACATGCCGGCACGGTAGCACCCGGCGCCCGTTCGCCAGTGGCGACTCGCGCGCGCCGCTCGCGCGCGCCATGCTGCGCCCCATGACCACTGCCGCCGCACCCGACATCGAACACGAACTCGAGCAGCACCGCTCCGAGCTCACCGGCTACTGCTACCGCATGCTCGCCTCGCCGTTCGAGGCCGAGGACGCCGTGCAGGAGACCATGCTGCGCGCCTGGCGCGCATCGAACGAGTTCGAGCGGCGCTCCACCCTGCGCACGTGGCTGTACCGCATCGCCACCAACGTCTGCATCGACATGGTCGACGCGCGCCAGCGCCGCACGCTGCCGATGGACCTGGGCCCTGCGCGCGAGCCCGTCGCCACGAACCTCGCGACGCCCGAGGTGCCGTGGGTGGAGCCGATCCCGGATGCGCTCATCACGTTCGCGACGTCGCCCGATCCGGAAGCCGTTGCGATGCGCCGCGAATCGGTGCGCCTCGCGATGGTGACGGCCATGCAGCGCCTGCCCGCTCGCCAGCGCGCGACGCTGCTGCTGCGCGAGGTGGTCGGACTGAGCGCGACGGAGGTCGCCACCCTGCTCGAGATGAGCGAGGCATCGGTCAACAGCGCCCTCCAGCGCGCCCGCGCGACGCTCGGCGACAACCCCACGGCGTTCGACAAGGCCTCGGCTCGCGCGGCGACCGACGCTGACCGCACGAAGGTCGACCGCTTCGCCGCCGCCTTCGAGCGCTACGACATGGACGAGCTCACCAGCATGCTGCGCGACGACGCGATGCAGTCGATGCCGCCGTACGACCTGTGGCTCGACGGGCGCGACGACGTGCTCGCCTGGTGGTTCGGCCCGGGCATCGGCTGTGCCGGATCCAAGCTCGTGTTCGCCGGCACAGCCAACGGCATGCCTGCCTATGGGCAGTACAAGCCGCGCGAGGACGGCGCGGGCTACGAGCCCTGGTCGCTCGACGTGTTCGAGCTCGACGAGGACGGCCAGCTCGCCGCCGCGACGTTCTTCCTCGAGACCGAGCGCCTGTTCCCGTTGTTCGGGCTGCCGGCGAGCGTCGACTGAACGGATCTCGACATCCACCGATGAGTTCGTGGCGATCGCCCCGTCTATACCAATGACACCCAGTTCAACCGTCTCGAAGGAGCCACCGCCATGTCCGATGTCCAGCACCCCAACCGCGCGCTGTTCGTGAACCTGCCGATCGAGAGCCTCGACCGCAGCGTCACGTTCTTCACCAAGCTCGGCTTCACGTTAAACCCGCTCTTCACCGACGAGACGACGACCTGCATGCTCGTTGGCGACCAGGCGTACTTCATGCTCCTCGAGAAGGAGCGCTTCGCGAGCTTCCTGCCCGAAGGCCGCACCGCACCCGAGGCGAGTTCGCAGGTGCACGCCTTCTACGCGTTCTCCGTGGATTCGCGCGAGTGCGTCGACGAGATCGTCGATGCCGCGCTCGCCAACGGCGGCTCGGAGATGGGCGAGACCGAGGATCACGGCTTCATGTACTCGCGCCCGTTCGGCGACCCCGACGGCAACTGCTTCAACGTGTTCTGGATGGACCCGGTCGCAGCCGAGGCCGGACCGGAAGCGCACGCCGCCCAGACCGCCAACGCGTGACACCTGATCCCCAGGAAGGGACGAACACCATGACGCAGACCGACACCGCCCCGGCGCACACACAGCTGCCACACCTGCCGGGCCACTTCTACTTCTCCGACGTGCACACCACCGACGTCGAGGGCGCATCCGCCTTCTACGGCGAGCTCTTCGGCTGGCAGTACCAGGAGATCCCGGGCGTGCCCAACCGATACGTGACCGCCTCGATCGACGGCCGCCGCAAGGCCGCCATCACCGGGCTCATCGACGAGCAGCGAGCCGAAGGCGTCGCGTCGTACTGGTTCCCGTACCTGTATGTCACGGACATCGACGAGACCGTCGGGCGGCTCGACGCGCTCGGCGGACAGCTCGTCGCGCCGATCGTCGACGTGTTCGATTTCGGCCGCATGGCCGTCGCCGAGGACCCGACGGGTGCGCAGTTCGGCATCTGGCAGGACCTGCAGGAGGTCACCACCGTGAAGGACGAACACGGCTCGCCGTTCTGGTACGAGCTGCACACGTCCGATCCCGATGCAGCGCTCGCCTTCTACCGCGGCCTCGTGGGCTGGGCGAGCGACTCCATGGAGATGGGGCCGAACATGACGTACCACCTGCTGATCCCGGAGCAGGTCGACGACCTGCAGACCGGTTCGGGTGGTCTCATGCGCATGATGGAGGGCCATCGCGAGGCGGGGGATCCGTCGCGCTGGTTCACGTACTTCAACGTCGATGACGCGGATGCCGCGTACGCGCGGGCGATCGAACTCGGCGCCGCGTCCCAGATGGAGCCGCACGACATCCCGGGCGTTGGTCGCTCCTGCTGGGTGGTCGATCCGCAGGGCGCTGCCATCGCGCTCATGACACCGAGTCCGCGCCAGGGCTAGCAGCAGCGCACACGCAACGTGAGGCACGCCGAACGGGCGGTGCTCAGCGGTCCGAACCGGGATCGTCGAGCGCCGCCCGTTTTCGGTACTTCATGTGGTCACCCCAGGGGAGCACACCCCACAGCGACACGAACAGCAGACCCGCGAGCCCGCTGAACACGAGCGCCTGTGCCTGTCCGAAGAGCTCGTCGGCAACAACGAAGAGCGTGCCCGACATCGATGCGCCGAGCGCCGTGATGCCCGCAAGGGTCAACCCGCTGGCGAGCACGATCAGGCGCTGCTTGTCGTAGGCGCGGAAGTTCGTGCGGTGATAGGCCGAAGGCGCGATGAGCAGCGCGCTCGCCACGAGCGCCAGGCACAGCGAGGCGAAGTACACCTCGCGCTGCACCTCCGTGACGCCCTTCCACCCGGCCTGGAACGGCAGGGCCAGCAGGAACGCGAACAGCACCTGCACGCCCGGCAGCGCGACGCGGATCTCCTCCAGCAGCTCGCTCAGCTCCCGATCGAGTCGTTCCTTCTCGCCCTCGCCGTCGAGCGGCACGTCATGTCCATGCAGTTCCATGAGGCCCCTCATACCCGTTTCGCGAAAGCGTGTCAGCATGCCGCGCATGACCACTCGCATCACCGCCACGCTCTTCAACGATCCCGGCTGCCCGTGGGGCTACTCCGCGATTCCCGCGCTGCGAACCCTCGAGTGGCGCTATGGCGATCAGCTCGACTGGCGCCTCGTGCTCATCGGCCTCACCGAGTCCGCGCAGCAGTACGTCGACCGCGGCTACACGACGCTCTCCAACGCGAGCGGCATGCTCGGCTTTCGCCGCTTCGGCATGCCCCTCAACGCGGAGCCTCGCGAACGACTGTCGGCGACGGCCCCCGGGTGTCGCGCGATCGTCGCCGCACGCATCGACGCCCCCGGCAGCGAGTGGCGCGTCATGCGGGCGATCCAGCTCGCGTACTTCACCACGCCGATGGTGCTCGGGGACCCCGCCGCGTTGCGTGACGCACTCGCGCGCATGGACGGCGTCGACGCCGGTGCGATCATCGCGCGAATCGATGACGACGACGTCACCGCCGCCTACGACGCCGACCGCGCGCGAACACGCACTGCCGCCGGCACCCCGGGCGCGCTCCAGGGCAAGACCGCCAACTCCGACGGCGCCGAGCGCTACACCGCGCCAAGCATCATCTTCGAGCGAGACGGCCAGCGTCTCGAGGCAACCGGTTTCCAGCCCGTCGAAGCCTACGACGTGCTCGTCGCCAACCTCGACCCCACCCTCGCGCGCCGCACGCCAGCCGAATCGGCTGCCGATGTGCTCGACGCCTTCGCGGACTCGGCGCACGGCCCGTGGATCTCGACCGCCGAGGTCGCGGCTGTGATGGCAGCCGGCAACGACGCCCCCGATCGCGAGTCCGCCGAGCGCGAACTCATCGAGCTCGTCGATTCCGGAAGCGCGCGCCGCATCCGCATGGGTGACGGCGCGGTGTGGAGTCGCGCGACTGACTAACAGCATCCATGGCGGGCACGCACTCACTACCAACCGCAAGGAGTGCAACGAATGTCACTGCTCTGGATCCTGCTCATCGTCGTCGTCGTCCTGCTGCTCTTCGGCGGCACGCGCTTCCGTGGTCGCGGCCGCTGAGCTCGCCGCCCCTGGTGATCGCCGTCATCCTCGTGATCCTGCCGGTCAGCCTGCTGACCTGCTCACGCACACGCACACGCTCTGCATGGCGCGACGCGCTGCCAGGACGCTGCCTCGGTTCACCGGGGCAGCTTCCAATTCAGCTTCCGGTTCGGGGGCCGGCAACAGCGTGGCCTGATGTGGCAGCGCGCGGGCTTCGCGACGGCCACCAACCGGTGCGGGCCGACCCGAGATGACGTTACCAATCGGTAACTTGGGGACACCCCAGCCCCCACACAGGAGCCCCCATGCCGCTCTCCACCCAATGGAACTTCGGCGAGAAGTCCCCGCACCCCTACGCCCCGTACCGCTCATCCGACCGGACGGATGCGACGCCTCGCAATGCCGTGTTCGTTGCGCATCATGCGCGGCTCGAGGACGCTACGCAGCTTACCGACGGCAAGCAGCACAACCGCCTCGACTACGGCATGACCAAGTACTTCGCGACCGGCTTCGGCGGAGACACGCTGTCGAACGAGACCGGCTCGTACCAGTACGGAGACCAGCCCAGCTATCAGCGCGAGAAGCGCGGCGACTGGCGCTTCTCGGTCGACAAGTTCGAGCGCCTGCTCACCGACGCAGCCGCTGGCGTGGAAGCCGCCAACGGTCGAGTGATACCGGAAGCGCTCTTCGCGGACGGCTTCAAGACGATCAAGTTCCTCGACTCGATCAAGGGCAACGAGCTGCTCGTGCAGACGATGACCGACGGCAAGCTCACCACGAAGGTGATTGACGAGGCCGATCTCGATCCGGCGCTCGCCAGGACGTTCGACAAGCTCGACGTCTACGAGCAGTCGTAGCTCGTTGACACATGCGCGTTACGAAGCTGCCTCGGCTCGCCGGGGCAGCTTCCAATTCGGGCGCGGGAAATGACACGTGTAGCCGCCCGGGAATTTCTCCAGGTAGTCCTGGTGCTCCGGCTCCGCCTCCCAGAACTCGCCTGCCGGCTCGACCTCGGTGACCACGCGGCCGGGCCAGATGCCGGAGGCGTCGACGTCCGCGATCGTGTCGTTGGCAATGCGCTGCTGGGTCGAGTCGAGGTAGTAGATCGCTGAGCGGTACGCCATGCCCATGTCGTTGCCCTGGCGATTCCTGGTCGTCGGGTCGTGGATCTGGAAGAAGAACTCGAGGACCTCGCGGTAGCTCGTGCGGCGCGGGTCGAAGACGATCTCGATGCCCTCTGCGTGCGTGCCGTGGTTCTTGTACGTCGCGTTCGGCACGTCGCCGCCCGTGTAGCCCACGCGGGTGCTGAGGATGCCGGGCTGCTTGCGGATCAGGTCCTGCATGCCCCAGAAGCAGCCGCCGGCCAGGATCGCGGTCTCGGTGTTGTCAGCCATCGTCATCTCCCTCGTTGTCCGAGTGGTCGTACCCATACGGTACGTCCCGCGCACGTGATGGGTTGTCGCCTGGCCTGCTTTTCTTTCCCGAGCCGGGCATAGGGAGCTGGCTGAACCGTACGAAAGCAGGAAACGAGCGGCATGCCGCAACTCATGGTCGACTTCATCAGTTCCCTCGACGGCTTCGGAGCGGCCGAGGGCTGGCCCGGCTACTGGGGCATGGAAGGGCCCGAGTACCTCGAGTGGATCGGGAGCGATGCCCACGGGGATTCCGTCTCGCTCATGGGCGCGAAGACGTACCGAATGCTGTCGGAGTACGCGAACCAGATGCCCGACGATCCTGGACTGGCGGCGCTGACGAAATCGTCCAAGGTCGTCTTCTCCTCCTCATTGGAGCCGCCGCTACCGTGGGCGAACACGGAACTCGTTCGCGGCGATGCCATCGACTGGGTGCGCGAAGCACGGCGCGACGGAGCGCGCTCGCTGCGCACCATCGGCAGCCTGAGCCTGTGTCGGTCGCTGATGCGTGCGGGCGTCGTGGACCGATTCCGGGTCGTCGTCTTTCCGGTCATCACCGGCGCCGCGGGATACGACCGCATCTACGACGGCTATCCCGACGTGAAGCTCGAGTTGGTCGAGCAGCGGACCTTCGATGGTCGCCTGCAGCTGCTCGAGTACGTCCCGACTGTTCTCGATGGGCCACCAAGCCGGAAGTGACGGCGCTGTAGGGTCAGCCCATGCCCCGTTCCTCTGCGAGCACCTCCCCGGCCGGTATCGGCACTCCTGCGAGTGGTCGTCGACCGCGCACGGCCGCGCCGCAGCCGACGGGAAAGAACGTGCCGACCGATCCGCCCAAGCAGGTCGATCCAAAGGTGCAGGCGGCGATGGAGCAGGTGCGCCCCGCGCCCGGCTACGCACTCGCGACGCTGCTGCTCGCCAAGGAGCGCGCGGCCGTGCTGGACCTGCCGGCTGACACCACGGCGCTGCTCGAAGCGGCGTTCGTGCGCATCCACGCGCTGCACCCATCCGACGACGACATGGCACGCGAGTATCCGCCCGGCTCGATCGTGATCGCGTCGCTCGAGGGCATCGCGCCGCTGCTCGTCACGCACGCGTTCCTGCTGCCGCACGAGCGGATCATGGGCTCGGTGCCGATCGACGGCGTCGCGCCCGGCACGCCGTTCGGCTTCGAGGACTGACACTCGCGTCGGCGCTCAATCGTCAGACGACGAGCACGTCCAGATCGGGATACCACTCAAACCCGCAATCGTGCGTGACGAGCGTCATTCCATAGGTCGCGGCGGTGGCGGCAATCAGTCCATCGGCAGTTGTGATCGCCCGTCGTTCGCCCGCGGCCACGGCCCGATACTCGCCCCACGTGTTCCCCACGGCATCGTCGATGTCGAGACAATCGAAGTCTCGCGAAGCCTGGATCCACGAGTCGAGGCGCCGCGCGCGCGATGCGGCATCCTCTGCTGACAACGCGCCGTGCTTGAGCTCGCCCAGCGTCACGGGCGACACGAACCAGGCGCCATCATCCGGCAGCTCGCCCAGCGGTCGCCCCTGCTCGATGGCGATCAAGACCGAGGTATCGATCAGGTACTGCGCTTCGCCGCCCGCTCCCATGGGTCCTCCGGGATCTCACCTGGGCGACCACCGATGTCGCTCCAGAAGGTGGTGTCGTTCGCATGCCGAGCGCGGATCGCGTGGATCGCGGCATGTGCCGTCTGCCAGTCCGTGCCCCGTGGCTGCGTTCGCGGCGGCCCGAGCTCGGCGACCACGCGTCCGTTGACGGTGATCTCGAAGCGCTCACCCTCCTCCGCCTCGCGCAGCACGCGCGAGATCTCGTTCCGCAACATGCGCTGCGGCAGTCGGACCGGCGGGCGTCGGAGTTCTCGTCGAGCAACCATGCACTCACCGTAGCAGATCTGCTACAGGCGTTGGAATCCGCCGATGCACGCTGCGGAATCCCGCACCGGCGTAGGATCGAACCATGTCGAACAAGCGCCAGCAAAAACGTGCCAAGCAGGTCCGCCGAACCAACGTGCGCGCTGCCCAGCGCTCCAAGCGTCCGCCCACGCCGGGCGACATCGCGCTGCGCCTCATCCGCGACTACGCGGTGCCGCTCGCGAGCCGGGATCCGCTCGATGCCGAGCTCGTCGCCTCGACGATGATGGGCACCGGCTGGAAGCAGGTCCTCGACTCGCCGCCGGAGGAAGCCAACGAGCTGCCCCACCCCGCGCTCGCGGTGATCAGCCTGCTGCGCAACCTGCGCGTCGAGGCCGGCGACATCGCCGACGCCGCGCTCGCCCTGGCCCACGCGCTCTGCGTCGCCGATCGTGAGGACCCGCAGGTCGCGGCCGCCGGCGGCGTGCTCGTCGAGCAGCTGCGCGCGTTCGGTGCGAACGATCCGATCTGGGCTGGCGAGACCGGCCGCTACGAGCTGGTCGCGGCCCACGACGTGCGCGACGTGTGGATGGACGAGCACCAGCTCGTGCTCGGTTTCAAGGACTCCGCCGATCGCGAGCACGCACTGCTGCTCACCATCGATCGCACCGAGGGCATGCAGCTCGGTCAGGTCGAGGTCATCGACCAGCGCGAACGGATGCTCGACGACATCCGCACGGCGATCGCCGACTCCGACGAGTCCGAGACTGCGCTCGTCGAGGAGCTCACCCCGGCGCGCGCCGCCGGCCTGCTCAAGGCCGCGATCGAAGGCACTTTCGACGAGGGCGCCGACCTGCTGCTCGAAACCGACGAACACGAGCTCGACCTCCTCCAGCTGACGCTCGCCCGCTTCGAACTGCTCGAAGCCGCGTACGAGGAAGCGACCGACGAGGCCAACGCCACGCCGTTCGACTCGGAGTTCGACGAGGAAGCCTTCGACAAGCTCGTCGAGCGCTTCACCGCCAGCGACGAGTTCGCCGCCGAGACTGACATCACGCCTCGCAGCGCCGAGCTGCTCATGCGCTGGGTGCACGACCTCGCCTACCCGCGCGCGTTGTTCGGCCCGGTCCAGGTGCACGACGTGCTGCTCGACTACGTGCCGCAGGAGGTCACTGACAGCGAAGAGCGGTCGACGATCTCCGGACCGATGCTCGCCACCACCCGCGCCTGGGCACGCTTCTGCGCGCGCGTGGTCGGCCTTTCCGACGGCGTGGTCGACGACGTGCTCAAGGCCATCGAGCACTATGCCCCGCACCACGAGCAGGCGATGGCGGCTGACCCCGCATCGCTGCTCGGCTCAGGCCACGGCGGCGCGGATCTCAACGCGGTCGTGGCGCAGATGACCGAGCAGATGCGCGAAGCCGGCGTCGACCTGGGCGACGCGGCGGCAGTACGCGAGTGGATGACGGCGAACGCCCCGGGCTGACGCGCTCGTCCTGTGCGAGCGGCTCACGGCCGCCCGCACAGGAGGAAGCGCATCGGGGCCTGCTCAGGCGCCGTGACGCTTGGCGCGCTGGCGACCACCGAAGTAGGCGAGCGCCAGGCCGCCGGCCAGCAGTGACGCTCCGAGCCAGGCGATGCCGACCGCGTCGAGTCCGGTGAAGGGCAACTCGCTCGCGGGCGGATTCGTCTGCGTCGTGGCAGCACCCGTCGCTGCAGCGCCGGTATCAGCAGCGCCCGTATCCGCCTGCGTGGATGGCTCCGTGGCTGGCGCGTCCGCTGCCGCGTTCACCGTGAAGCTGCCGTTCATGCCGTCTGCATGGGGATCGCACTGGTACTTGTAGGTGCCTTCCTTGAGGTCGACGGTCCAGGTCTTCTTCCCGACCTCCGGCACCTCGGTGGACTCCTCGACGCCAGGCCCGGACAGGTGGAAGTTGTGGGCATCCCCCTTGTCGTCCACCTCGATCGTGTACGTGCCAGCGTCAAGCGATGTCACGGGCTGACCACCCTGTGTCAGGCTGATGACGAAGTCCGGCCCCACGCTTGCCTGCAGCGTGTGGTCCTCGGCCGCCGCCTGTGCGGGGGCGCTTGCGATGAACAGCGCGAGGACGAACGTCCCCAGCGCGAGCAGCAGCGCGGTGGCGCGGCTGCGGATCCATGTGACGGTCATGGTGTGCTCCTTGGTTGCATGTGTAGCTGAAGCGGTACCCCCGGTCCACGGCGAGAGGCGGTGCTCTTCCGACGGCCGCGCACGAAGTGCGGCGTTTCTCCTCGCGTGTGCGTGAAGGTGCACGTCGGGCGTGGTGGGCCACGGTGGCCACCCGCGTGCCCTCCTCCGCCCGAACGGCGCCGATCGACTGCGCGCTGGGTGCCGCCGCGGGGGAAGCTCAGGCATGCTCGAATCCGCCCGGATCCCCTCTGCTGCAGCTGGCCACGCGCCGACGTCTGCGCGCGGACCCGTCCGGAGCCTCGCGCCGACCGCCGCGACCACGCCCGGGTCAGGGCAGCACCGCCCCGTCACCGAGCCCTCGCCCGGGCCGGAGAACGTCGGCAACCTCAAGAGCCCCGACTGGGTCAAGGACGCGGTCTTCTACCAGGTGTTCCCGGAGCGCTTCAGGAACGGTGACGCGTCGAACGACCCCAAGGGCACGGTGCCGTGGGGCACGCCGCCGCAGAACGACCAGTTCTTCATGGGTGGCGACCTCAACGGCGTCACCGAGGGGCTCGGGCACCTGCAGAAGCTGGGCGTCAACGCGCTGTACCTGAACCCGATCTTCACCTCGCCGTCGAACCACAAGTACGACACGACGGACTTCGCGAACGTCGACCCCGCGTTCGGCGGCAACAAGGCGTTCGACGAGCTCGTGGACAAGGCGCACGCGGGCGGCGTGAAGCTCGTGCTGGACGGCGTGTTCAACCACACCTCCAACGAGCACGTGTGGTTCAACGACGTGAAGGCGAAGGGCAAGGACAGCAAGTTCTGGGACTACTACAACGTCCATCGCTTCCCGATCACGACCTTCAAGGACGAGAAGGGCGTGCTGCGCTCCAACGACTACGAGGGCTGGGGCAAGGCCGAGTGGGGCGGGCCGTACGCGACGTTGCCGGTGCTCAAGAACACGCACCCGGACGTGATGAACGCGCTCGTGACCGGCAAGGATTCGGTGATGCGCACGTGGCTGCGCGACCACAAGATCGACGGGTGGCGCATGGACGTCGCCGACGAGGTCGAGCCCGAGGTGTGGCAGGCCGCGCGCAAGGTCGCGAAGGAAGAGAATCCGGACGCGTACATGCTCGGTGAGAACTGGCAGGACGCGTCGAGCATGCTCCAGGGCGACCAGTTCGACGGCGTCATGAACTACAAGTTCTTCCAGCAGCCGGCGGTCGAGTTCTTCGGGCAGAAGAAGCTCTCGCCGGATGCGTTCCTGGATCGTCTCAAGAGCCCGTATGCGCCCGAGGCGAAGCTGGCGATGCTCAACATCCTGGAGAGCCACGACACGCCGCGCTTCATCACGCAGTCGGGTGGCGACTGGTACCGCGCGCGGCCGGCGGCGATCTTCCAGATGACCTACCAGGGCGCGCCGAGCATCTACTACGGCGCGGAGATCGGCATGGAAGGCGGCGCCGATCCGGATTCGCGGCGCGCGTTCGACTGGAAGCTCGCCGATGGCGTGCACCCGGTGCGCAAGCTCGACGGCGGCCAGGACGCGAAGGTCTCGCCGCAGCAGAAGGCCAGCGAGATGTTCGGCCTGTACCAGAAGCTCATCGAGACGCGGAAGGGCTCGGAAGCGCTGCGGCGCGGCGAGTTCCAGCCGCTCGGCACGCACAACGACGACCAGACGCTCTCGTACCGGCGCGTCGTGCCGGGCAACGACGCCAAGGACGCGATCGTCGCGCTCAACAACAACGTCGTGAGCCGCGACGTGAAGGTGCCGGTCGGCAAGTTCGCGACCGACGGCACCGCGTTCGTGGATGCGCTGTCCGGCGCCAAGTACCTGGTCAAGGGCGGCGAGCTCCAGCTCGACGACCTCGACGGCAACTGGGGCGCCGTCCTGCTTCGCGAGGGGTAGTCGCGGGGGCGGGTGCGCGAGCGGTAGCGCGGCGTCGGCGCGAGGTCGGGGCGAAGCGCCTTCCCCGCGCGGAGCGCGGCGTGCATTCGTACCGGTGGGCGGTACGTTCGGCTCACTGGATGCGTGACTGCCCCGGCTGTGTCGACATCCGTTCCGATGCAGCGGTACGTTCTGCACTGAAGTTGCCCTCCGCGGGGGCGTGCGCGGCCCCGACATCGGATCCGATCGTTGTCGTGCGAGACACGATCGGATCACGTCTGGCATCGCGTGCGAACATCGGATCCGAGCGTTGCGATTTTGGCTACGATCGGACCCGATGATGCGCCACCGAGCCCCGGACCGCGGTCGGTAGGCTGCGATCCGTGCCCGCCGACACCTCCGTACTCGAACTGATCCGCCCCGCCGTCGTCGAGACGCTCGACGGCACGTGGGTGTGCGATCCGCCGCGACTGCCGATCCTGGCGGGCGAGGATCTCGCGGGCGCGTACGTGCGGATCGTCGACCACCTCGCAACGGGCGGCTACGGCACCTACCCGGACCCGGCTGCCGGCGACGGCGTGCCGAACGGCCGCGAGCCGATGATCGTCTACCACGCGCACGGTCAGCCGATCTGGCGCGAGACGCACGAGTTCCACGAGCTGTACCTGCACCTGCTGTGCGCGATGGCGCAGGCCGACGGCGACGTGTCGAGCTCGGAGTTCGCGCTCGCGATGACGACCGCCACGCGCCTCGCAGACCGCAACTCGATCCGCGAAGCGCGCTACCACGCACTGGTCGCGTGGCGCCTGCGCCTGCAGGACGCGACCGATCCCTACGTGTCACTGCTGCGTCGCCATGACCGCGCCGACGCGGTGCACGTGTGGCGCACACTCAGCGACCTGGCCTGGGTGGACGGCTACTGCCATCCCGGCGAGGCACGCATGCTCGCGCAGGTGGAAGCGGTGCTCGAGATCACCGACGCGGACTGACGGCGCCAGTCGAACGTCGACCTACTCCAGCTCGAGCTCGTCCAGGTTCTCCATGATCTGGTCGAGACCCGGGATCCCGGTAGGTGCGTCGTTGAGCGAGGTCTCGCCGGTGAGCAGCTGGTCGAGGGTCTCGAGGCGCTCGGTCATCGGCACGACCTCCTCGGACTCGATCTCTTCCAGGTCGACTTCGATGAGCGCTTCGAGCTCTTCGGCGATCGCCTGCAGGTGCGCGGCGCGCGAGCGGATCGCGTTGACCGCTTCCTCGAGCTGGGCGACTTCGGCGGGGGTTGCGTCGGACGTCATGGTCCCGATGTTGTCCACAGCCCGGACGGACTAAACGGCGCGCAGGGTCAACGCTCCGGGTACGGCTCGCCCTCGGGCAGCAGGCCGCCGTCGGTCGCGAAGATCTCCTCCACCACGCGCACGAACTCGTCCAGGTGCGCCTGCGCGAGCGGCTGGTCGTCGAGCTCGCTTCGGTGACTCGCGAGCGCGCGCGCGAGGTTCGAATACCACCAACGCTGCTTCTGCGCCGTGTAGGCGACCGGTTCGAGCTCGCCGTCGATGGTCTTGCGGAACCGCTCCCAGCGCTGCTGCGGATCGAGCATGAGGATCGTTCGCGCGTTGTGGAGCTTGTCCGCGATGGTGACCAGGAGGCCGTCCCCCTCGAGCGTGTGCAGCTTGTCGAGCTTGGACTGCTTGCGCACCGCGAAGTGCGGCTTGCCGTCCTCGTCCGCGTCCTCGCCGGGCGCCAGGTCGACGTCCTCGGTCGCGGCCGCGACGGCATGGGCCACGCGCTCACCGAACGTGTCGCGGATGTAGGCGCGCACCGCGTCGCGACGCTCGGCCGGCTCGACGTCCTCGACCGTGTCGTGCAGCAGCGCGGCGATCGCGGCGTCCTCGGAGCCGCCCATCTCGAGCACCAGCCCGGCGACGCCCATCAGGTGCGACAGGTAGGGAATCCCGTCCGGGCCCTTGCGCAGCTGGTCGCGGTGCAGGTCGTGCGTGTACTGGAACGCGTGGTCGAAGCGCTCGGTCAGGGTCGTGCGCGTCATGGCGAGGTTCCTATCATGCAACCCCGTATGCCCGATCAGCCTTCCTCCACGCGCCCGCTCGTGACGATCGGCGTCGACCTCGCCACCGCGCCCGCGGCAACCGGCCTGTGCGTGCTCGACGTCCCCACGATGCGCGCGACGATCGTCCCCACCCCCGCCGAACGCACCATCACGGCGATCGCCGAGCTCGCCGCGCACTGGTGGGCCGAGACGGGCGGGCGCCTGCGCATCGGGATCGACGCACCGTTCGGCTGGCCTGCCGGATGGGTGGAGCTGCTCACGCGCGCGCGGGAGTTGGGAGACGTCCAGGCGGGCGTGTCGGCGCAGGATGGCTCGCATGCCATCGCCCAGCCGCTGCGCTGGCGCCTCACCGACGTCGAGCTGAGTGCGTGGTCGCACCGCGCGCTGCGGCCGATGACCCCGTCGATGGATCGCCTCGCCGCGACGACCGTGCGCTGCGTCGACCTGGCACACCTGCGCGATGCGGGGATCCCGGTGGCGCGCGATGGCGCCCTGGCGGACGGGACGCCGAGCGCCGCATTCGAGGTGTACCCGACGGCGTCGCTGTTCGCGTGGGGGCTCGTCGCGAAGGGCGGGCGGCGCGAAGCGCGATCGCGGTTCCTGTCGGAGGTGTCGCAGCGCATCGAGGCGCCGGGACTCGGCGCCAGCCACGAGCACGATGTGGACTCGCTCATCGCCGCGCTCACGGTGGCAGGGTCGATGCGCGCGATGCGACCGGAGGACGGCGATCCGCGCGTGCTCGCGATCGAGGGCGTGATGCACGTGCCCGAGGACCCCGCGAGCGGGTAGTGCATCGATACCGTCCGATGCCCCCGCTACCGTTCCAGAAGCACCACATGCTCCGGGTCCCACAAGGGGGCCCCCGACGGGAAGTAGTAGACGAAGATGACGACGATGACCGATCTGGACCAGGCCTTCGCGGCGGCAACGCCCTCGAGCGAGGTTCCGGCCGCCGAGACCGAGGCGCCCAAGGGGCTGCTTCCGGCTGGCAACTACGAGGGCGTCGTCACCAGCGCCGAGGTTCGCTCCGGCTTCCGCCCGTGGGTCGACCAGGAGCTCTCGCTGCGCCTGACCGTGGCCGGTGGCGAGAACGACGGCCGCACGACGTTCTGCGACATCGAGATCGCGCCGCTCAAGGGCCGCGACGGTGGGATCAGCGAAGGCAAGCTGCGCTACGTGAAGTGGCAGATCACCGACGTGCTCGGCTACGACGGCACGCTCAGCGAGCTGGAGAAGGCAACCGACGGCTTCATCGGCACCAAGCTCTCGTTCGAGCAGAAGGTGACCCCGTCGCTCAAGGTGAACCCGAACACGGGCAAGCCGTACGAGAACCGCGAGGTCACGCTCAAGCAGAGCCTCGGCCGCGTGGACGTCGCTGCCGCAGCGGTGAACACCTCCGACTTCTACCCGGTGAACACGCCGACGGCCGAGGACGACGACATTCCGTTCTAGGACGTCCGCGCACCTGCGCAGACGAAGTGGTACCCCGCGAAGCTCGCACTCGGTGCGGGCTTCGCATCTTCTTCGTGACGAAGATGCGACGCATCCGGCACGATGCGCGCGCATTGCGTGACACCCGCTCCGAGATCGTTGCTCCAGACACCGAGCCTCGAACCCAGGAGCTGATCATGCAGACCGCCGACGTCATCGCGTTCCCGTCCCCCACCACCGTCGATCTCGAGGAGGTCCACGTCAGGGCGGCGACGATGGACTTCCTCGCCGAACTCGTGGAGGCGGTGGACACCGACGGTTTCGTCGCAATCGACGCGGGCCTCGCGGAGGAGCTGCGCTCGCTGGCCGACGTGCTGCTGCAGCTCGCCGACGCCGAGGCGGACGCCGGGTCGGGACCCGACGCAAGCGCGTATGCAACGGTGGGACTGCGCACGCAGCTCGCGCGTTCGGCGGACCTGATCCGACGGGCGGCAGTGCCGATCTGTCACTCGAGCGCGCGCCGGATGTTCGGGGGCGCGCTCTACGAGCGTGTGCATCCCGTGGTGATGGTGCTCGGCGAGCTGAGCACGCTGGCGTACGAGCGCAGCCTCGACGCTCATCCCGCGGCGCTCATCGAGGAGATGCCGATCCGACGATTCGGGCGCGTGGCCGCGCAGGCCTATGACTGGGCGCAGTGGAGCGCGGATGCGCCGCCGCACCTGCGGGCAGTGCTCGTCGACGCGCTCGAGGCGGCAGCCGCGCGGGCACGCGAATACCGGGTGGTCGACGGTGACGAGCTCGCGCCGGTCGATGCGGCGCCGCTCATGGATGCACTCGAGACTCTGCTCGATGAATGGCTCGCCTGCATGCCCGGTGACGTGCTCGCCGAGTTCGCCGCCGAGCGCGACCCGGATCCGCTGTTCGGCGACTGCTTCGACATCGGCGTGGCGTGCTCGATCGCGCGCCGGCTCATCGTCGCAACCGGCGCCGCGCTGCCGGACACCGCGGATATCGACGTGTGGCTCAACACAACCTCCAGCCTTGCGTCGGGACGGCCGGAATCCCTCAAGCACGCGCCCGATTCGGCCGATCGTGGAAGCAATGTGCCCGCCCCCTGAGTTCAGGTTCGATCCGAACGTCGATTCGATCCTGCCCGTCGATGAAGCCTGGCTCGTCGATCCGCGCATCCTCGTCAAACGCATCGATCCGGCGGGCTCGCTCCCCTTCGTGAACGCATACCTGGCAGCGGTCGACGAACTCGCTGCGCGCGGCTACGGCTGCATCCCCGACCCGCGGGCCGGCGATGGCGCGCCGCGCAGCCTCGTGGCGACCTGCATCGTGTACCAGGCGACCGATGACGGACCGCTCAGGGTCGCCGCCGAGTCACGCGAGCTGCACCTGCGCCTGGTCTGCACCATGGCGCGCACCGACGGCGCGTTCGTCGGGTCGGAGTTGGCCGTCGCGCTCGAGGTCGCAGACCGACTTGCAGGTCCGAACGTGGATGCACGACTGCGCTTTCGGGCGCTCGTTCGCGAGCTGTTCATGAACCCCGCCGAGGCGCGCGACCCGCTCGCACAGCTCGCCGAGCTGCCGCGACCACAGGCTCTCGACATCCTCGAGACACTCACCGCGATGGCGCAGGCTGACGGATTCCTGCGCCTCGCCGAGCAGCGGATGCTCGAGCGCGTGCACGAGGTGCTCGAACTTCCGGTGCCGATGGCGGATGCGAACATGGCGCCGAGCGTGGTTCGGTACGTGCAGCCCGACGCGGCATGACCCAGCGCGTCCACTACATCGCCGGCGCATCCGGCGTCGGCACGAGCACCAACGCGCGCGAGCTGCATCAGGAGTGGTCGAGCGAGCCTGACGCGCGCCCGGTATGCGTGATCGCCACCGACGTCGTGCGTGCCCAACTGCGCGCCGTGGTCGAGCGCGACGCGCACCCCGACCTGTGGGGCGAGAGCTTCAACCTCCCGGCGAGCGACGGCGACACCGTTCGTGACGGCGTGTCGATCGATGCGTTCCTGCGTCAGTGCGCGCCGATCATGCGCGCCGTCGAAGCCGGGGTCGAGTACGCGCTCACCGAAGGATGGGACGTGATCGTCGAAGGCGTGCACCTGGTCCCGGACCTGGTCGAGCTCGCAGCGGGCGACGCCCTGGACGTCACCTTCGAACTCATCGTCGTTCCCGATGCCGACGAGCACGTCGCGCGCTTCCGCTCACGCGACGTCGCTTCTAACGGCGGCCGGTCCGCATCGCACTACGAGGCGAACCTCGATCGGGTCCGCGCGATCCAGGACGAGCTCGTGGAACGCTGGCAGGCACTCGAATCAGGCGCCTGACCCATCCGGAAATCCGCTCGGAGCGACGATATGCGGCCATGGTCGTGACCGCCCCCTTGCGAGCCTCAGTAGCGATCGACTACTGTCCTCCCTGCAACGAGTACGGAGCGCGACTAGGTCGAAGCTTCTCCGGACGGCTGTACCAGCGATGGGAACGTCAGTCGGGGGGGTGGACGAAAGCGCAACCGGCTCGTTGAATCTTCTTCCGGGGCGATGTCGCCATGCCGGGCGGTGCCGAGCTCAGCGCTCGGCGAGCAGCTCGCTCCGCAGCGTTTCGTAGGTGTGGTCGTCACGCACGATCGCCGCGTGCGATACCCGCGAGAAGGGACCGAAGCGACGGCCCGCATCGATCGCATGGAACGTCTTGCCATCGATCGCATACGACGACGGGTTGGGCACCACCCCATCCATCCCGTGCGTGCCGATCGACACGACGTCCGCTGCGCCTCGCGTGTCGTGCAGGTCCCGGATGAGATGACTGCCACGGCGGATCTGGCGCACGCCGAGCGGCGCGACGCGATCGGCGATCCAGTTCAGTCGGCCGAACGAGAAGCCGGCGTTGCCGGTGGCGATCGTGATCACGCGACCGATGCCGTGCCCGCCTCCGTCGAGCTGCGCGGCAGCGCGCGCCGCGAAGCCACCGCTCGAGTAGCCGATCACGTCCACGTGCTCCGCCCCGGTCTCAGCGCGGATGAGTTCCACCCGTGTGCGGATCAGGTCCTTCTGCTCGTGCAGGTCACCCATCCCGAAGTGCGGCATCGTCATCGATCGCACGTGGAAGCCGTCACGCGTGAGCGACCGGCCGATCGCGCTCATCGACCGCTCGTCGTTTGCATAGCCGCCGACGAGCAGCACCGGCGTTCGATCCGTACCAGCACCTGGCAGCGGGCTCCCGAGCGTCGCCACCCCCGCGGTCACGCCGTCGACGCGCCGAACGATCGAGCGCCACAGTCGGCGGAAACGCCGCTCCCACACTGCGACCTCATCGAGCCCCTCACTGGTGCGTCGGCGACGACGCATCGCCACGCCCGCGACCAGCAGCGCGGTGATGATCGGCAGGTGTCGGCGTCGGCGAGCCATCCGAGCAATCGTATCGATCGGCCTCGCGTCCACGCCGCCCAGTGGACGATCAGGCTGCGCGGTCGCCCCAGAGGAAGTCGTCCCAGTCGTCCTCGTCGTCGCGATCGGTGTCGCGCGACTTTCGCCAGAAGCGCTTGAGGCGGGCGCGGAACCTCTTGCGGAACAGGTGGCGCACCTGGCCCATGCCGGGCGGATGACCGGGCACGCCTCCACCGCCACCGGACATGAGGGCCTTGCCCGCGAGCGCGAGCGGCTTGGCACCCCACAGTGCGGCGGTACCGGCGGCGCTGGCCGCGACCGACGCCTTGCCCTTGTGTTCGCCGGCCCAGTTCTTGAGGCGCTTGGCGGGGTTCTTCGTCTTCGTTGCCGCGCGCGAGGAGCGCTTGGTCTCGGTCGAGCTCGCGGTCGAGCCGTCGTCACCAACGCTGCCATCGTCGGCGACCGTGTCGCCAGGCACGTCGTCATCGTCGCCGGTCGCGTCGCCACCAGGCTGCGGAGTCCCATCGTCGGTCTTGTGACCACCGTCGCCGGTGGTGCCGGGCGTCGGGTCGGGCGTCGGCGTCGGCGGCGGCGCCGGGTCCGGATCGGGCGTCGGATCAGGCGTGGGATCCGGGGTGTTCTCGCGCGTGGTGGTCGTCTCGCCGTCCTTGATGCGCGCCACCGTCACCGGGATCGCCGAGGCGCCGTACATGACGTCGTTCGTCGCGATCTTCCAGACCACCTTGGCGGGATGCGGATCGAGTTCCTTCTCGCGATCGTTCACCGCGCGCACGCTGAACGTGACGACCTGCTCGTGCGAGCCCGCCGCGATCTTCTGCGACGCGGGCGAGATCACGAGCTGGTCGGCCGGCGTCGCCTCGGGCGTGATGGTGATGTCGCTCGTCGGATCGCCAATCGCACGGATGCGCAGCACCGAGCCCGAGGTCGCGCTCTCATCCAGCAGCAGCTGACCATCATCGTTGACGGTCCAGCTCTGGCCAGGGGTCGTCGCGAAGGCAGCGACATCGTCGTCCCTGATCGTGACCGGTCCCGACTTGGGCGGCACTGCCGCGAAGTTGGGATCGCCCGATGTCAGCGTCGCCTCGCCGATCACCTGGTGCATCGGCGCCTCCGCGATCGTGTCGTTGGTCGCGTGGATCGTCGAGACCTGCACCTGGTTCCAGTTGGCAGGCGTGAACGTGAGCGGCGCGGTCGGCGACACCTGCCCACCAGACGTGCCCCACGTCACCGTCACGTCGCTTGTGGGGCGCGCGGTCAGTCGCGCGCGAACCGTCGCGACGACGTTCGGGTCGGCCTCGCTCAGCACCGGATTGACCGGACCGTCGAGCTCGAAGCCAGCTGCGTCGTCGTCGGTGATCGTCACCGTCGCGCTCGAACCGGGCAGCGTCGCGTACTCCTCATCGTCGGCGTGCGTGGCGCCCG
The DNA here is from genome assembly GCA_025964555.1 of Thermoleophilia bacterium. GTDB lineage: Bacteria > Actinomycetota > Thermoleophilia > Gaiellales > SKUG01 > JAGQUL01. The sequence goes on from JAOPYQ010000009.1 coordinate 188,618, forward strand.
GGGTGTGCGTCACCGCAGTCGTGTGCGTGCCCTCGATGTCGGGGTCGTCGACGGCCTGCACCTTCACCGTCTGCACGGTGCTCCAGTTCGTGGGCGTGAAGGTGAGCGTGTCGGGCGTGGTCGACGGGGCCGCCGCGGCGACGCGTGCCTGCGTGCCGTGGCCGAGCGTCACTGTGACGTTGCCGTGCGGCTGCGATTCCAGGCGCACGCCGTAGGTCGTGCTGGTGGCCGGCTCGGCGACTGTCAGTCCGGCGGCAGGGATGACGAGCCGGACGCCGGCCTTGTCGTTGTCGGCCACCGTGAGCGTGCGAGTGACGGGCGTCAGGCCGTCGTAGCCGGCGTCACCGCCCGGTGCCGGGGAGCTCACCGTGAACGTGACCGCTCCCGTGTGAGGCGTGGGCTCGTCAACCTCGTCGTCGATAGCCGAGATGATGACCTGCTGCGGGCTGCTCCAGTTGAACTGGTCGAATGTCAGCTGCTGGGCTACGGCCGGCGTGACCTGACCGTCACCGGCGTACCTGACGACCACCGGCGCGGTCGGGGCGGACCGCAGCGACACGTTGTAGGTGATGCCGGCCGCGCCGCCCTCGGCCACGCCCGGCGTCGCGGCAGGACCGTTCGTGACGACCAGGCCGACGACATCGGCGATGTACGTCTTCGGGGTGGTCTGGCGCGTGACCCAACCGACGTTGTCAGCGAGCTCGATCGCGTACTGGTAGCAGAACCCGCGCTGGACGGTCGTGTCCTGCCAGGTCGTGGCCGCAGCAAGCGGAGCAGGATCGCTCCAGATCGGCATCCCGGTCGCGCTCCATGGCGTCGTCGAGATCGCGGCCGGGCACGCCTGCGTCGCGTCCAGCGGCTGCGAGCGTCGCAGCACGCGAGTCGTTGCGATCCCGGAACCAGCATCGGACCCCGGCGTGACCGTGAGCAACGCGGTGCTCGCGACGCCGTTGGGATAGTCGATGGCTCCGCCGGTCGGAGCCGCGCCGTCGGCCGTGACACGGAAGAGCTTGGCCGGTGCGTAGTTCCCGAGCGGGTCGACCGCTTGCGCGCTGGCCGTCCCCGACGTGGCGAGGCCGGTCCAGCTGTACGTCCACTGGTAGCCGGGTCCAGTCGTGTCGGCTCCACCGGCGGGCGACCAGCCAGGTCCCAGCGACGAGAAGTCCACGCGATCGACGCCCGCGCCCGCATCGGTCGCATCCAGCAACACGTCGAACGTGCCGCCAGCGCCGGCTGCTGCGTTGTAGAACAGCTCCGGCGTGGGGCCGGTCGTACGTATGTGCTGCTGGCCGGGGTTGAGCCGCTCCTGCAGCCGGAAGTTCGAGACGACGGGCCCAGCGTTGTCCACGAGCACGCTCGGCAACGTGGTGGTGACGACGTTGTTGGCCCGGTCACGCCCAGTGAGGACGAGCGAGTAGGTGCCGTCCGGGACAGTCGCCGTGTTCCATGGACAGCTCGTGATCCAGTCGGTTGCCACACCACTCGAGCAGATGTTGCCGCTCGCCGGGCCGGTGAAGTCGAGCGACGCGTTCGTGAGGTTCGTCACCGCATCGGTGACATTGACGCCGATCGAGACGGGCCCGGAGAGGGCGCCGGCGGGCGGGGTGATCGTCGCCGTCGGGGGCGCGTTGTCGATCTTGATCACGGGCCCCGGCGCACTCGACGTGGAGGTGCCCGCCCCGTTGGTGAAGAGCAGGTAGTACCGGTAGCAGAAACCGGGCGTCAGTCCGTTGTCCGTGTACGGGCTGACGGGGTCGCTCGGACCAACGAGGGAGCCCCCCGCCCAGGTTCCGCCGCACGTGTCGTTGCTCAGGGTCGTCGATGCCCGGTAGAGGCTCGTCCCGGCCTGGATACCGGATTCGGCATCGGTGGGGGTGTTCCACGACGGGACGGCCGACAGCACGTTCACGGACGTGGCGGCGTAGGTCATGGCACCGCCGACGGGCGCGGTCAGATCGACCCTGTGCCAGTTCGTGAGCAGGCTCTGGCCGGCCGGCTCGACCGTGATCGAGTTGCCGACGTTGTCGGTCACCACGTACCGGTACTGATAGCAGCCGTTGCCGACCGTGTCGTTGTGGATGCCGCCGCCGGAGGTCCACGTGCCGAGGGTCGTCCAGTTGGCGAGGTCCGATGCGGCGGGACTGCACGTCCCGTTCGCAAGCAGCGCCGTCTGGCGACGCTCGAGGATGCGCGAGTACACGCCCGACCCGGCGGGATCGGTGCTTGTGGGTACGGTGAGTGCGATGACCGGGTTCGTCGACCACCCGAACCCGGGCGACATCTGGAGCGTGCCGACCGAGGGGAACGTGTTGTCGACGTTCACGGTGAACGGAGCGGCCGCGGTCTGGTTGACACGATCCTTGGCGACAATGTTGAGCGTGCCCGAGGATCCGGTGCCGCCCGCTGCGTTGAGCGTGTACGTGCGCGTGTAGTCCACGCGAGTCACGTAGGCCGCTTCGGTAATCGGCTGCTCGGTCCACCCGGGCGTGCCTTCCCACTTGAGCTGCATGCTCGCGCCCGCGGAATTCTCCATCCACTCGGCGGTGATCGGCTGCGCCTGGTTGGCCGTGAACGACGTGGACGGCGACCACGCGAGCGCGCCCGCAGGGAACTCGTTGATCGTCGGCCACGTCCCGTCCGCGCCACCGACGTTGACGCGGACCGCGTCGTCTGCGAGTGCGTGGAAACGGTAGGTGCCCGACGATGCAGGAGCGACGAGAAAGCCCTTCCAGCGACAGGCGAACAGCTCGAAGCTGGCGTTGCCGTCGGCGCCGTCGTCGTAGCCGTGCAGCGTCCACATGAGGGCGGCCGGCAACGACGGAAGCTGGTCGGGGCGGTTGCCGACCGAGCCGTCGTACTTGATCGCGCGATCGATCGCCGATGCGCTGCCCTGCCCGGCTGCGGAGCCTGTCGCGAACGTCGAATCATCGAAGCACGTGAGGTTGAGGCCGCGTGGTGCTCCGACCACGGTGCCCGGTCCCGACCACTGGCCCAGTCCGGTGATCGCCGGCCACGTCACCGATTCGAGGCCCGAGACCTCGTTGTAGGTGTTGGTCGCTAGCTGGTACGTGTCGTACGCGCGTGCCTTCACGGTGAAGGTCGGGTGCAGCACCGGACCGTTGGAGCGCACGTACATGACCTTCGTGCCATCGACCCAGTGCGTCGCGTCCGCCGGGCTGACACCGGCGATCGCCTCGTCGACACCCTGGATGGATGCGACTGGTGCACGTCCGTCAGCGAGGGTCTCGAAGATGCCGATGCCATTGGACCCACCCACGAAGACGTAGCTGCCGGTGCGCTCGATGTCATTGGCGTCCGACCAGATCCCCGAACTCGGTGAATTCGGCGCCCACGTGCTCGCGATGCCGGTGCCGAAGTCGAGCGAGCCGAAGCGCGGACGCGGCGCAGCGTTGAGCTGCGTGAACCCACCAGCGAGGTAGGTGCCGTCCGCAGCGGCATCGATCGCCTTGATGTCGCCGCCACCCGGCATGTTGGAGCCACCTGGGTTACCGAGGAGGTCCGTACGGTGCAGACCTCCGCTCGGCGTGGTGAACGGGCCACCGACGTACACGTCGGTGCCAGTGACGGAGACGGCGTTCGCGGAGCCACCGATGATCGCCGGATCCCAGGGGCCGATGTTGCCGTTGCTGATGAGCACGGATGCGGCGACGCCGCTGTTGGCGGCGAACGCCGCCTGCGTGAACGATCCTGCGAGGTAGACGTTGGTCGCATCGGTGTCCATGTCGTTGACCGGGCCGTTGACGCTGGGATTCCAGCCGGTGTCGACTATGCCGGTTGCCACCGCAAAGCGCAGCAGGTTCGACGACGAGCTCGTGAACTGACCGCCGACGTAGACGAACGGGCCGTTGAGTTCGATGTCGTTGACGATGCGCGTCGCACCCGACAGCGTCGGGAGCGAGGTGCCCGTGATCTTCGTCCCGGAGTTCGGGTCGAGCGCCACGAGCGGCGAAGACGTCGCGTAGCTCGGCAGGAAGTCGCGTCCGCCCACGTAGATGGCACCCGTCGTCGCCTTGATCGCGAGCACCTCCTCGGTGCTGGCAGTACCATCGAGCACGAACGGGTTCCACGGCGTCGGTCGCCCGGTGGCGATGTCGATCTTGGCGAGCGAGTCACGCATCACGCCGCCCGCCGACGAGAACGCGCCACCGACGAGCACCGTCGTTCCGGCGTCCGCGAACGCGAACACGCCGCCCCCGAAGCGCGGCAGCCATTCCGTCACGGCGCCCGTGAGTGCGTTGAACTCGAACGCGCCCTTGGCCTTGATCGCGCCGACCTGGTCGAAGCTGCCACCCACGCGCACCGTGCCGCTCGTCGACAGCTGCACGGCGGTGGCCAGCAGCGGCACCGACCCGGACCAGTCGACGCTGCCGCCCGGGTTGCCGGTCAACGGCGTCACGCCACCACGGGGGAACACGGCCACGTGCGTGCGCGGGGCGCTCGGACCGACCACCGTGAACTCGCCGACGATCGCCATGCGCGCCGCGTCCACGTCGATCGCGTTGATCGCGCCGTTCGCGCTCGGATTCCAGCCGGTCGAGACGGGACTGGCGCCCGACAGGTCGAAGCTCGTGCCGAATCCTCCGAGGTTGGTGAATCCGCCCACCACGTACAGGTCGTCGCCCTGCCGCGCCATGTCATGCACCGCGCCGCTCGGGGCCGGCAGCCACCCCGCGTCCGCGACACCCGTCGTCGTGTCGAGGCGGATGAGCCTCGATCGACCGGTCACGCCGCGGTAGGTGGTGAACTCGCCGCCGACGTACAGGGAACCGCTGCGCTCCTCCACCGCGTTGACGGAGCCGTTGAAGCCGATGCCGCTGAACGCCCGATCGACGAATCCGCTCGTCACGTCGAACTTGGCGAGGTTCGTTGCGCCGTTGTTGTCGCCACCGATGTCGCTGAACAGGCCGGCCACGTAGAGCTTCGTGCCATCCTCCGACAGCTCCAGGTCGTTCACGCCGTTGCCACCGGTGAAGTCGCCCGAGTGGTTCCAGTCCGGATCGACCGCGCCCCATGGCAGCACGTGCGTCAGGTACCGGGCCGAGTAGCTGTCGGCCATCGTGAAGCTGCCACCCACGAACCAGCCGCCCCGACCGTCGGAGATGATGTCGCGAACGGCGCCACCCTTGAACGTCGGCCAGTCGATGCTCGACACGCTCGAATCCGGATCGATGCGAACGGAGCTGCCGGTAGGCGGGCCGATGTAGTCGAACTTGCCGCCGATGTACACGTACTTGCCGTCGGGACTCGCCTCGACCGCATTCACTGCACCGGCAGGCTGCCAGGCGTAGTTCGGGTTCGTGGGGATCGCGCCGAGCGCCGTCGGGCTCGCGGCGAGCAGCACGCCGACCATCGCGACGAGCACTCCCAGCAGCACCTTCACGTTCGCACACGCGCGTGGGCCCGTGCGGGTGACTGCGCTTCCATGCGGGTCGTCGTGATGCAGTGCTCGTCCTTGGCCAGGGCTCGACCGACGTTGCATCGTCCGATTTCTGGCTGACCTTGAGCAGCCGCGCGCCCTCCCGCCCCGTTCGGCCCGTGCGAACCTGCAGTGCACGCAGCACCGACGCGATTTCGACACACAGGTGAATGATGCGACGACCGGCTCAAGCGCCAGCGCCAGACACCGATGCGATGGGCATGGTGCTGCGCTCCCGACCCGCGATCTCCCGTCTGCTCCTGCTGCTCGCCTGCGCGTTGCTGGCGACGATCGTGCCGTCCGCCGCGCAGGCCGCCGCGCGCCCGTCGATGCCGTACGCGTGGCTCGACGTCGCTTCCGACACGGCCGCCACCGTGCGCTGGCTGCCCGTGACGGGCGCGTCCGCATACGTGGTGCTGCTCGATGGTGCACAGGCGACCGAGGTCACCGAGACCGGCGTCGTGATCAGCGACCTGGATCCCGCGACGATGCACACGGTCCAGGTCCTCGCGCGCGGCGCCGGTGGCGAGTCCCCCAAGAGCGATCCGGTGGTCGTCATCACCCGAGCGAGCGCTGCCTGCACGCACTACGTGTCGACGAGCGGCTCTGATGCCGGAACCGGCTCGGCGACGTCGCCGTGGCGGACCATCACCCGCCTGGTTCAGTCGTGGGAACCCGGCGCGGTGGGCTGCCTCGACGGCGCATTCGTCGAGGATGTCAGCATCCTGCGCGGCGGCACGAGCGCGGCGAAGGTCGTCCTGCGCGCGCGACCCGGGTCGGTCGCGAGCATCCGGGGACGGCTGTGGATCGCGCGCGGCGCCGACAACGTGGTCGTGGCGCACCTGGGGCTGGACGGTCGAGCGATCAAGGACACGGCCCGCAACTCGCTCCCGAGCCCGACGGTGAACGGCGCGAACGCGATGCTGCTCGACAACGACATCACGAACGTGCGAACGCGCGTGTGCGTCGTGCTGGGCTCGATCCGCGGATACGGAGCGGCCGTCGCGCCGGTGCTCGCCTACAACCGCATCCATGACTGTGGACGCCGCGGACAGAACACCCATCACGGGATCTACATGGAGAGCACGCGGCGCGCGAAGATCGTCAACAACGTGATCTTCGACAACGCCGATCGCGGCATCCAGCTGTACCCGGACGCGCAGGGGTCGCTCATCGCGGGCAACCTCATCGACGGCAACGGCGAGGGCATCATCTTCTCGGGCGCGGAAGGCTTCGCGTCGAGCCGCAACGTGGTGATCCGGAACGTGATCAGCGGCAGCCAGCTGCGCTCGAACGTGGAGCACTACTGGGAGCAGGGGCCGCGACGCGTGGGCGTGGGCAACGTGGTGGCGCGCAACTGCCTCGGTGGCGCGCGCCAGGGCAACTTCGCCACGCCGCTCGTCGGGTATCGCGCGGCGGGCAACGCGACCGGCGTGCTGCGCTTCGTCGGGCGGGCGGTCGACGACCTGCGTCCGACCGCCGAATCGGGATGCCGCAACCTGCTGCTGTCGAAGATGCTGCCGCTCGCGCGGGTCGCGTAGCGGCGTCTCACCACGTGGCGACCGTGGTATCTGACCACCAGCACATGGAGGTGGATTGCGACAGTCCAGTGACTGAGCGCAGTCGCGTCTAGGATCACGCGCATGGACCTGACGCTCGTCACCTGCCTCGACATGCCCCAGCCCGACCTGGACGAGCAGCCGCTGCTCGATGCGCTCGCCGGCGCCGGGATCGAGGCGCGCGTCGCCGCGTGGGACGACCCGGCGGTCGACTGGAACGAGACGAAGCTCACCGTCATCCGCTCGACCTGGAACTACACGGCCGATCGCGACGCGTTCCTCGCGTGGGCGCGCACGACCTCGGCGGCCAAGACGACGCTGCGCAACTCGCTGTCCGCGATCGTCCCCAACACGCACAAGTCGTACCTGGCCACGCTCGAGCGCAACGAGGTGCCCGTCGTGCCGACGCGCTGGTTCATGCGAGGCGGCACGCCCGGAGATGCCGACGCGATCCGCTCGCTGCCATGGGAGCGCGTCGTCGCGAAACCGGCGGTCGGCGCGGGCTCGGTCGGCGTGCGCGCATTCGACCTGACGCGCGACGACGAGATCGAGGCGGCCGCCGCGCACGTGACCGCCCTGCAGGCGACCGGCGACGTGCTCGTGCAGCCGCGCCTCGCCTCCATCGCCGACGAGGGCGAGCGCAACGTCGTGTGGATCGGCGGGGACTTCACGCACACGGTGCGCAAACGCGAGCGTCTCGATGGGGACGATCCAGGCGTCGTGGGCGTGAGCTCCGTCAGCGACGACGAGCAGCGCCTCGCACGCCGCGCGCTGCGCACGCTGCCGGCGTTCGCGAACTTCGAGGTCCTCTACGCACGCGTGGACATGGCGACCGACGAGCTCGGCGACCTGCGCGTGGTCGAGCTCGAACTCGTGGAGCCGTACCTGTTCCTGACCGAGCACGAGCCGGCGATGGAGCAGATGGTGGCGGCGCTCGTGCGCGACTGCGCGCGCTGATCCGGCGCGGCGCGGGGGGCGAATGCGCCCAGAAGATCGAAATGCCGCCGGTAGCGGGTGCGGCCCCGAGTGGGTCGCGCCTGCTGCCAGCGGCAACAGAGATCACTGTAGCGTGCCCCCAGCGGCGCACAATGGGTAGGCCACCGGTTGGCCTCTTTTCTGGTCGCGGCCGCGTCGTCGATCCCGGAAATCGACGTCCACACGTCGGTTTTGGTGCGAGCGGATGTCGAACGCTTCGCGCGGCTCATGCGGATGTCCCCTGCGACCGACGCCTGCGCTACTGATGAGGGACCCCCACCGCGATGCGATACGACCTCGACACCCGCCGCCATTCCGGCTCCGCCACCGACCTCGCCAACCACGCGAGGTGCGAGTTCCTGACCGATCGCGCACGCGAGCTCGCCGTCGCGATCGCCGAAGGGCGCGCCGAGCGCGAGACCAAGCGCTCGCTCGTGATCGAGAAGGGCCGCGAGTTCGAGGCGTCCTACGTCGCGCGCCGACGCGCCGAGGTCGAAGCCGCCGACGGCAGGTTCATCGACTGCTCCGAGGTCGGTGACGATCTCCGCGCGCACCGGCTCGCATGCGAGCAGGCGATGCGCGACGGCATCGAACTGATCGCCCAGGCCCCGATGCGATCGGCATCCCTGTTCGGCTACGCCGACCTGCTCGAGCGCATAGCCGACGCCGACATCGCCAGCGGCTCGCTCGACACCGTGCACCGCTACGAACCGGTCGAGATCAAGTACGCGCGCAGCACGCGCCCCGAACACCTGCTCCAGGCGAGCGCGTACGCCGACGCGCTCGAGCTGCTGCAGGGCGTCGCGCCGCGCGAGATCCACGTCGTCACCGGCGACGGCGCACGCCACGACTTCCAGACCTCCGAGTACGTCGAGTACTTCAGGGCGGCGCGCGAGCGATTCGTCGCCGCACTCGAAACCGACCTGCCGACAGCGCTCGAGCGCATGCCGGAACCGGTGGCGCACTGCGCCGGGTGCGACTTCGCGGACGTGTGCCAGGCACGCTGGGTCGAGGCCGACCACCTGTCACTGGTGGCGGGCATCCGTACCGACCAGCGCGGCAAGCTGCACACCGTCGGCATCGAGACGCTCGCCCAGCTCGCCGCCACGGAACTCGAGCACGTGCCGGGGATCGGACGTGCGACCCTCCCCCGCCTCGTGACGCAGGCGCGCCTGCAGCGCGATTCGCGAGACGGCGATGCGGCCGACACCGCGATCGCCTACCGCCGACCCGGCGACGACGAACCCAGCGGCCGCGGCTTCGCGATGCTGCCCGACCCGCACGTCGACGACATGTTCTTCGACTTCGAGGGCTACCCCTACCACGAGCGCGGTGCGCTCGAGTACCTGTGGGGGTGGACCACGCGCAGCGCCGACGGCGAGCTGTCGTTCGACCACATCTGGGCAGACGACCCGGCGGCCGAGGCGGCGGCGTTCGCCGCGTTCCTGGACGAGGTCGAGGCGCGGCGCGAGCGCTCAGGCGGTCGCATGCACGTCTTCCACTACGCGCCGTATGAGATCACCGCGTTGCGCCGCCTGGCGAAGGAGCACCCGCACGAGATGCCCCGACTCGACGCGCTGCTGCGCCAGGGCGTGTTCGTCGACCTGTACGCGGTCGTTCGCCAGGCGATGCAGGTGGGGCGCCCGAGCTACTCGATCAAGCAGCTCGAACCGCTGTACGGGATCAGCCGCGCAGGCGACGACCTCGCCGACGGCGGCGCATCCATCGAGGTGTACGAGCAGTGGCTCAACGACGGTGACTCGCGCGTGCGCGAGACGATCATCGACTACAACCGCGTCGACTGCGACAGCACGCTCGCGCTGCGCGACTGGCTGCTCGAGCATCGCGACCTCGCTCGCACGCTCGACGGGATCGTCTGGCCACCGGCGCTCGAGCCCGACGCGAACGATGACGAGCCGAGCGATGAGCCGTCCAGCGAGCCGAGCGAGACCAGGACACTCGTCGAGCGCCTGGAGCGGATCGCCGAAGACGAGGCGCATGGCGACGACGTGCGTCTCGCTGCGCGGCTGCTGAGCGCCATGCCCGGCTGGCAGCGCCGCATCAGTCGCGAGTTCTTCGGTGACCTGCACGGGCGCAAGCACGACCGCCACCCCGAAGACGACGTGACCGACCCGAACGTGCTCGCCGACCTGCGGCTCGTCGGTGTCGACGAAGCGCCGAAGGGCGCACGGCCCGGCACGATCGAGCGCACGTATCGGTTCCCCGACCAGGTGCACATGGTCGAGGTGGGACACGACGCGATCGATCCCGCGGTGGTCGAGACGGTCGGCTCGGTGCGCGCACTCGACGTGGACGAGTGCACGGTCACGATTCGCACGAGCACGGGCCAGGCCGACAAGCTCAAGGCCGTGCCGCGCGACTGGCAGCCGCGCTCGATCATCGGCTGGACGGAGATCAGCGTGTTCCCGCTCGAGCAGGCCGCGAAGGGCGTGGCCCAGCAGCTGCTCGATTGTCTCGACGCCGGGCGAGATCCGTTCGCACCCGGCGAACGCTGTGCGGCGGCACTCTCGGTGCTCGCGCGTCGCCCCACGCGGGTGACGAGCGGCGGCGGTCCCGAGCTCGTCGGCGACCCGCCCGACATCGGTCGCGTCGCCGACCTGATCCGTCGCGCCGAAGGCTCGCACGTGATCGTGCAGGGCCCGCCGGGCACCGGCAAGACGTACACGAGCGCACGGCTCATCGCCGAGCTCGTCGAATCCGGGCTTCGCGTGGGGATCTCCTCCAACTCGCACGACGCGGTCATCAACGTGCTGTGCGGCATCGACAAGCTGCGCGAGGAGCGCCTCCGAGATGGTTGCCCGCTCACGCTGCGCGCCGCCTACGCGCTCCGTCACGGGGAGAAGGCGCCGGGCACGTTCGGCTTCGGCGACGACTGGATCGAGCGACCTCGTTCGACGAACGATGCGGTGTCGATGCTGGCGGACGGCGACGTGCAGGTCCTCGCCGGCACGGCGTGGGCGCTGGCCAAGAGCGAGCTGCTCGACGTGCTGCTCGTGGACGAGGCCGGGCAGGTGTCGTTGCTGCACCTCACCGCGATGGCGTCGGGTGCACGTCGCGTCGTGTTGGTGGGCGATCCACAGCAGCTGCCCCAGCCGGCCGAGGTGCAGCATCCGCACGGCTGCGGAGCGTCGGCGCTCGAGCACCTGTTCGGCGACGAGCCGGTGCTGCCGCATGAACGCGCCGTGCTGCTGCCCGAGACGCGCCGCATGCACCCGGACGTGTGCGAGTTCATCTCGACGACCTACTACCGGGGCGAGCTGCGGTCACATCCTTCGACTGCGATCCAGCGCGTCGATGCTGCGCACGCCGCGGTGCCGACGAGCGGCACGCACCTGTTGCGCGTCGACCACGTCGGCAACCGCGCGAGCTCGCCCGAGGAAGTCGAAGCGATCCGCGTGCTCGTCTCGCAGCTGCTCGATGGCGGGCGCGTCGTGCCACACCCGGACGAGGCAGAGCGGCCGATCCAGCCCGAGGACATCATCGTCGTCGCGCCCTACAACGCCCAGCGCCGCGCGCTTCGACGTGCGCTCGGCGATGACATCGCCGTCGGGACCGTCGACAAATTCCAGGGCCAGGAAGCGCCGATCGCGATCGTGTCGATGACCGCCTCCAGCCGCGACGAGCTGCCACGCGGCCTGGAGTTCCTGCTCGATCCGCACCGCCTCAACGTTGCGATCAGCCGCGCGCGCGCACTGTCGATCGTCGTCGCGAGCCCGGCGCTGCTCGCCACCAGCGCCACGTCGCTGCGCGAGATGCGCCTGCTCAACGACCTCGTGCGCTTCGCACGCACGTCCACCGATCGGTCGAGCTGACGCATCCCGCGCGGGGACGTGAATGTCAGGCGTTGGCGAGCTCGCGCTCGAGGATCTCCTCGAGGCGGTCGTATGTCTCGCTCGCGCCGTTCTCCATGCCGCTCGAGACGACGGCCTGCGCCGCTTCGACGGAGCCGTAGTCGGACACGACGCGCAGGAGCGTGCCGCCATCCTGCTCCGTGAGTGTCAGTCGCTCGGTCGAGATCGCGCCCGGCATGCCCATGAACTCGAACGTCTGCGTGAGCGCGTTCGGAGGATCGATCTCCAGGTACTCGCCGCGGAAGACGTACTCGGTTCCATCGGGGTCGATGTTCTTCGCCTGCCACTTCCCGCCGACGCGCATGTCCATCTCGACGAGTTCGGTGGTGTAGCGGCGCGGTCCCCACCACTCGTGGAAGAGCTCGGGGGTGGTGAGGATGCGAAAGACGAGTTCGCGCGGCGCATCGAAGAAGCGCTCGAGGGTCGCTGAGCCGTCGCCGTTCTCGCTGATCGTCATGGCGCGCTTGCCGCCGGTGTTCACCTCGCGGGCCTTGGTGGTCGTCATGGTTCCATTCCCTTGTGTCGTTCGATGACGTCGGCGAGGCGATCAAGACGTTCACTCCACGTGTCGATCCAGGTCGCCGCGTCATCCAGTCGTCGCGGGCCGAGCTCGCACACGCGTGCGCGACCCACCTTCCTCGTGGTCACCAGCTCCGCCTCCTCGAGCACGCTGACGTGCTTCTTCATGCCCGTCAGCGTGATCCCGACGGGCTGCGCGAGTTCGCTGATCGTGGCGTTGCCTGCCGAGAGCCGCTCGAGGATGCCTCGGCGGGTCGGATCGGCCAGTGCCGCGAACGTGCGATCGAGGTGTTGATACTGAACCACATGGTTCAGTATAGCGTGAAGTTGACCGCGAACGACCCCGCAGCGAGAACGGTTTCGTTGGTTCCGACGAAATGTGGCTTACGCGACCGGACTAACCTGCCGATATCTACTGTCCATGCCCAGCGCTTCCTCCCCTCGCGCTCGGCGCGCATTCCGTTTCTATTCGCTCGCTGCAGCGACGTGTTCGCTCCTCGCGCTCGTGGGGTCTTCTGCTGCGTTCGGACATGCGGGGCACGTGCACCCGACGGTCGGTCCGCCGGCTCCCGATTCGCTCTGGCCGGGCGCCCCGGCCGCGCGCGACGCGCATGAGCAGGCGAGTTTCCAACAGGCGCTGCAAGACGCACCTCCCGAGGTCGACGGGGAGTGCACGCGCGCGGTCGACATCGAAGGTGTCGGTCGCGGATGTCGCACCGAGGATGGCCTGCTGCGAATAGCGCTCGCCGATGGCAGCGACATGCTGACGCACGGCCCAGATTACGTTGACGCGGCGACTGATATCGAGCCCGACACAACCGCGCCCCACATCGCTTCCGCCGTGCAGAACGCGAGCAAGTCAGACATATCCTGCGTAACATCGGCCGAGGCGCCAACGACCCCGCACACCAAGCTCGTCTACGCAGTTCCGGCCGACGGCATCGATCGCTCCGCGACCAAGGTCCCCGCGTTCCGCCAGAGCACTTACGAAGCCTCAGCGGTCATCGACAACACCGCTCGCAAGCTTGGTGGCACAACCGGACGACGCATCAACGTGTTGTGCGACGGAGCAGGCAATGCCGACGTCACGGTCCTGCGACTGCCGCGAGTCTCGTCTACCTACGCGTTCGACTCAAACGCCGGTTTCGGCTTGATTCGGTCCGACATTCCGGCGCAGCTGGGCATCGGCAGCGCCACCAAGGTGCGGTTCCTCGTGTACTACGACGCCCACCTCGGCGGATTCTCCGGCATCGGCAGCCTCTACAGCGACACCACCGCTGGCGCGACGAACAACAACAATCTTGCTCGAGCGATGGCGCTGCAGGACAACTCGGGTGGTTCGGGTCCGAGCTGGTACGTGCTGCTGCACGAGATCTCGCACAACATGGGCGCCGTCCAGAACGGCATGCCCGATGCGAATGGCTACACCCACTGCAATGACGGCCGCGACGTCATGTGTTACGCCGAGGGCGCACAGCCCTACGTGACGACGGCGTGTCTCGAGCTGCAGTACGACTGCGACGCAGACAGCTATTTCAACCCTGTGCCAACGGGGGTATCCCCGCTTGCTACCAACTGGAACAGCGCCGCGACCTACAACCGGTACCTGCAGTCCTACGCTGCCGCCGTCGACACGACCCCGCCCGCCTCGCCGACAGGCCTCGTCGGCTCGGGACACGGCGACTTCTACAGCCTGTCGTGGACCGGTGTGGCCGATCCCGATCTCCACACATACCGGATCGAACGCGATATCGGCGGCGGTGTATGGAGAACGGTGGACGATTCCTGGGACGGCGCGACCTCAGTCGACGTCACGTGGACAGGGATCACGTCGAGTTCCTCCCACTCGCTGCGAGTGCGCGCTTATGACATGCGAGGCAATCTCAGCGCTCCGTCAAATGTGCTGTCCCTGCTCCCCCGCGGGTCGACGGACGGGTCCGAACCCGTGATCGGCGGTCCTGCCCCCGCCCCGCCGACCAACCTCGTCGTGGGGTCGACGACCGCGAGTTCCATTCTGCTCCAGTGGTCGAAGGAGGGAAGCTCCGGAAGCGGCTTCGAGCTCTGGCGATATGACGACGCCTGGGACGAGTGGTACCGCTCGTATTGGAGTACGGGCGGGGACGCCATCAACGTCACCGGACTGACGTCATCCGCGCGATACCAATTCCGGGTTCGCCTCGTCGACGAAGGCGGTCGCACGTCACCGTTCGCCGACGTCAGTGGTTGGACAACGAACCCCGCAGACGTGAGCGCCCCAGACATGCCGTCCGGCCTGTCGATCACGTCGACCGTTGGCAACGTGCCCACCGTGTCGTGGAATCCGGTCCCGGGTGCCGCCGATTATGTGGTCACCGCGGAACTCACAGCAGGCGTCCATACCGAACAGGCGATCGTCTCAGGGACTACGTTCGCTGTGACCGGGTTCCCATTCGGGGTATCGGGCCGTGCGATCCGCGTCAGCGCACGCGACGAGAGCGGGAACCGGTCCTCATTTGCCGGTACGACGTTCAGCACCGGCACGGCTCCGGATACCCAATCGCCAGGAGCGCCTGTGCTCGTGACGAGGTCGACGATATTCAACACGTCGGTTGCCGGCATCGACTGGAACGGACCCGCTGACAGCGACATCGCGGGTTACCGAGTGCTAGCCGCGCGACAGTCCACTCCATTCGAATACCAGGTCGCCGCCACGACGAACGCATCGACCACCATCGCGGATGCCGTCGGACTTGTTCCCGGCACCGCCTACAACATCACTGTCGAGACGTTCGACACTTCCGGATATGTGACCCGGGCGAACTCAACGTTTCCCGTCATCACGAATGCAGACGGTGCTGCACCCACCACACCCACAGGGCTCGTCGCGAGCAGTCAGACACCTACCTCGATTCGGCTCGACTGGGCCGCGTCAACAGACGATTCAGGCGTTGCCAGCTATCGCGTGTACCAGACCTCTCCCAATGCCGGGGTGGTAGCGACCGTGACTCATCCCACGGCGAACGTCACGATCTCCGGACTTGCTGCCTCGACGTCGTACACGTTCGATGTGCAAGCGGTCGATGTAGCGGATGTCGTATCGGCGCACTCATCTTCGGTCACGACGTCGACGACGGCGAGCGGACCTGACAACACACCACCGACCACTCCGGGAACGCCGACAGCAAGCAATCTCGCGGGACATGGTGTGACACTGACCTGGACCGCTTCTACGGACGCAGTCGGAGTGGCCGGATACCGCGTCGAACAAACGGCACCAGTGATTGCCCAGCCCGTGCTCACGACGACAACGGGGCTGACCTACGACGTCGCTCCGTTGATCGATGCGACGACATATACATTCCGCGTCGTGGCGTTCGATGCGGCGGGCAATCAGACGCCGTCCTCGACCCGCACGATCGCGACGCCGGACGTGACGGCGCCTGACCAGCTCGCGCCGATCGCAGTCGGCACAAGGACGAGCTCGACGATCCAGCTGTCCTGGAGTACGCCGTTCGACAATGTCGGCGTGACCGGCTATCGGGTCCGGAACGGCGCGTCGCTCCTGTACTCGCCCACCGGCACGAACCAGATCGTCGCCAACCTAGCCCCGTTGACGCCCTACACCTTTGCGATCGAAGCACGCGACCTTGCCGGTAACTGGTCGACCGCACGCACAGTGTCGACATCCACCCCCGACACGGTCGCGCCGGCGTCGCCCGCCAACCTGCGGATGACCTCGCGTACGGGTACGAGCATTTCGCTGGAATGGGATCCGGCGAGCGACGACGTCGCGACCGCTGGCTATCGTCTGTACCAGGTCGTGGCGGGCTCCGATGTCCTCGTCGTCAACAAACCGGGACTGACGCACACGGTAGTCGGCCTGAGCAACGCGACCGCGTATTGGTTCCGTATCGAGGCGTACGACACCGCCTCGAATACCTCCGGGAAGAGCAGCCTCGCGACGTCTACCCTCGATGCGATCGCGCCGACAACGGCGACCAATCTGGCACCCTCATCGATCACAGGCACGTCGATGCGCGTGACCTGGGATCCCGCGACTGATCTGGTTGGCGTCACCGGCTACGATCTCGAACGTCTGGTCGGAGGCAGCTGGACACCGGTCGGATCTCGGTCGCTGGTCCAATTCCGCGACGTCACAGGCCTGACATCGGGCGTGAGCTACTCGTATCGCGTCAGGGCGTTTGATGCGGCTGGAAACGCATCGACATCCCCCGAGCTTGCGGTCGCGACGCTCGACACCGTTGCGCCCGGCGTGCCGACATCGCTCGTGGCCTCCAGCCGAACCGGGTCCTCCTTTCACCTCGCGTGGTCGGCCCCGTCCGACAACGTAGGTGTCGTCGGCTATGTCGTGTATGTGAACAACGTGGCGGTCGGCACACCGACGTCGACCCAGTTCGACGTGTCCGGCCTGAACCAATCGACGACATACTCAGTTCAGGTTTCCGCCATCGACGGCACGACTCCCGCACCAAACGAGTCCAGCCGCGCGACGATCTCGGTATCGACGATCGATCCGGGTGACATCACACCACCGACAACACCCTCGCTACCGAGTGCGACAAACGTCACCAACTCGAGCATGCGCCTTACGTGGAGCCCGTCGACTGACAACAGCGGTGGCATCGATGGGTATCAGGTGCATCGCCTCATGGGGGATGGCGTGTCCTGGCAATACCTGTACTACGGCCTCGACACCTTCTTCGATCTGTCCGGCCTCGCACCCGGCACGACCTATACATTCAGGATCCGCGCGTACGACTCATCAGGCAACTTCGCAACCACTGGCAATGTCGTGATCGCGACCGGCGCTGCTGCGGATGCCACGGCACCGACGCAACCAGTCGGGCCCGCCGCGGCGACCGCCACCGAAGATGGCACCGTGAAATTGTCATGGGGCGCCTCGACCGATGCCGTCGGCGTCACGGGATATCGCGTCTCGCGCTTGACGGGTGCCGGATACATCCTCCAGGACACGACCCCCGGGATCGCCACGACGCTGCTCGGCCAACCCATCGGCACGAATACGACATACGCAATCGCGGCGGTTGATGCCGCCGGCAACATCTCCTCGGCGTTGGTCGTAACAGTGACGATTCCGGCACCACCACCACCGCCGCCGATCGCAACACCTGCCTCCGGATTCGCCGCGTCGGTCACCGCGACTCGTGTGGTGCTGTCGTGGCAGCAAGCCAACAGCGACACCATCGGTTGGCGCGTCGTCGAGCGGCGCAACGGAACGACGATCTCCACCCGCGACGTGATCTCCCCAACCGCGACCTTCGGTCCGTACGCACCACTCACCAATGTCAGCTACGAGCTGTACACCCGATACGCCGCCAGCACCAGCACCGCTGTCACTCTCGACATCCGTACCGCCGCCGACACCGTCAAGCCGACCAAGCCCGGGAAGTTCAAGGCGACCTCGCCGGCCAAGGGCACGCTCGCGCTCTCGTGGACGAAGTCGACCGACGACGTCGCGTTCAAGGCCTACGAGGTGAAGCTGACCACGAAGGGCGCCAAGCCGAAGGTCGTCAAGCTGCCCGCCAACGCGACCAAGACGAAGGTCGTCAAGCTCAAGGCGAAGGCCGCCTACAGCGTGCAGATCCGGGCGCTGGATGCGGCCGGCAACGCGTCCGCATGGGTCACGGTGAGCGCACGCACGAAGTAGTGCGAATCGCACGGCTCGCCCGTGCAACGCACGATGCGCCGGGAACCCTCACCTCGGAGTGCGCGCACCTGCGCGAACCCAGGGGGAGGGACCATGCACACGCTGGAAGTCACCGACGAGCAGCTCGAGCTGCTCCACCAGTCCGTCAACAGCTGGATCAACTCGTTCAGCCACGACCAGCCCGACGTGCTGCGAGCCGGCAAGGCGCTGCGCGCGAAGATCGACCACGAGTTGACGCAGTCCTCGACACCGCGCACGCCGATGTCGAGCGACCCGATGTTCGCGCAGTGAGCCGAACTGCCTGAACTACGGCGCTGGCTGTGGTGCCGGCGCGGGCTGCGGAGCCGACTGCGGTGGCGGCGGCTGCGTGCCCGGTGCGGTACCGGTCGGCGCGGGCGCAGGCGCCGGCGCCGTCCCATCAGGCTTCGGGGCGGGACAGCACGGCTTCGGTGCCACGCCACCAGGCGGGGGCTGCTGACCGATCGGCGGCTGCTGACCGATCGGCGGCGGCGGCACCGTCCCGTCCGGATTCGGCCTGGGCTGCGTCGCCCCGCCGTCGGGCGGCAGCTGCTGTCCAGGCTGCGGCTGGGGTAGCGGCGCCGTGCCACCATCCGGGCGCGGCGCGGTGCCAGTGAACGGCTGGTCGCCGTCGGGCACGAACTCCCCATCCATACCCGGCTCGCGCGGCTCTCCAGGCTGCATGCCGTCGCGTCCATCTCCATCAAGCAGCTTCGGGTCGACCGGCTCCGATTCGTCTGCGTCGCCGGCTCGTCCGCCCGTGCCAGCACCCTCGCCGCGACGTTCATCGCCCGCAGCTCGCTGCTTCGCCGCCTCGCTCGACTGCGCGTCGCGGCGCACTTCGGCATCCGACCTCGGTTCGGCCGGCACCGGGATCTGCAGCCCACGCGCGGCGGTTCGCACGATGCGTCCTGCGGGCGTGCGCGTGTCCGCGTAGGCGAGCGTGGTGCACAGCACGACCATGCAGCCGGCGACCATCACGACCCTGCGTGCGCGCCATGCGCGTCCGGCGCTCCACCCGGCGCCACGCGCGCCGAGCCCTGCGCCGCGACCGGTACCGCGCAGCACAGATCCGACGAACCCGGCGCCCGAGGCGGCCTGCTGCTCGTCGCCGACCTGTTCGAGCATCCGACGCCGCACACCGCTCGCGTCCGCCATCTGCTCGCCAGCCATCGTCGCGGCATCTGCCGCGAACAGCTGGATGACCTCGCCGAGCTCGGATCCGACCAGCTCCGGCGGCAGCGTGCCTCCCTGCTCCAGTGCCAGGTCGAGCTGCTCGTCGAGCCAGCGTGCCGTCGCGTCATCGCTCATGCCGCACGCTCCTTTCGTTGCAGCCGCGCGAGACGCTCGAGCGCTCGCATCTGCAGCTGGCGCACCGATGCGGCGCTCTTGCCGAGCTGCTGTCCGATCTCCTCCGCACCCAGGCCGCCGTAGAAGCGCAACATGAGCACGGACCGCTGATCCTCGGGCAGGTGCTCGAGCAGGCGCTGGATCTCCATGCGCTCGATCGACTGCTCCTGGGCGAGCGGCGCGCCACCACGCTCACCGATCTCCGGCACGTCCGCCATCGCAGTCGCGGGGCGGCGCGCACGCGTGCGGTGCACGGTCATCGCCTGCGAATGGGCGATCGTCAGCAGCCAGCCCAGGAACGGCGCTCCTGTCCACTGGAAGCGGTCGAGCGCGCGCCAGGCGCGCAGGAACGTCTCGGAGACGACGTCCTCGGCATCCTCCGGCGAGCACAGTCGCGCCAGGGCCATGCGGTACACGCGTGGGTGGAAACGGTCGTAGAGCACGGCGAACGCCAGCCGGTCGCCCTCGCGGGCGCTCTCGACGAGCTCGAAGACCTCGCCCGCGTCGTCGCCGTGGACCTGCAGGCTCTCGCCGCCGTGCGTGGCGCGGCGGGCGATGCGGGCGGCGAGCCTGTCGAGTCGGTTGCTCATGCGTGCGGAAGCGCGTCTCGCGGGCGGGAGCGCGCACGGGGACATCGTCACGATCGATGCGGTACTTGAACCATTCGGCATGTCGACCAGTAACCGCCGGTACGAGTTGGCGTGTGATGTGGAAATTGTTCGGAATGTGTTCGGAATTGGTGAAGACGTCCTCTGCGCTACCCCGGCATGCGACGCCCCGCGTCAGCACCCTCGGATAGACTGCGAGGCATGACTACGGCTCGATCCAGTCAGGTTTCGGCAGTCGACGCGGCCTCGGTCGTATGGGAGCGCCGCCGCAAGGCAGCGTGGATCGACTACCTCCGCGTCGTGCGTGAGAGCGCACGCGGCGAGTACGAGGCGGCCGAGGGCAATGCCTGGGAGACGCTCCAGCGTCGCCTGCGCCGCAACGACCAGTTGCGCGACGAACAGCTCGCTGCCCGCGCCTGAAGCCACCACCCAACGCACGGACAGCGGGTCCGTCGTCTCGTGATGCGCGCTCGACGCGCACCCCACGCATGAATCGCGTGTCGGTCCGTCCCCGATAGACGGGACGTGGGACAGCTGTGCCCACGCCTCGTGTTGGACGCACGCAGGCGCATGTGGGACGCAGCGGGACGAAAGGACACGGTATGTCCGTGTTTGGAATTACCCTGCCGAAAGCGGCAGCAACGACACCGGCGCCTCCGCATGCACCGCATGCCGTGAGTGAAAACCCGAACCGCCTGACCTCGCCAAAGAACCTCGCGCTCGGCGGCATCGCGGCCACGGGACTCATTGGCGGCAGCATCATCGGAGCGCTCAAGGGCAGCCCGCTCAAGGGCCTGGCCATCGGCGGCGCCGTCGCGGCGGCGGCGCTCGGCGCGGCGCTCATCGGCAACGCGAGCTCGTCGCAGCGCGATGGGTACTGCGACTACTACGGCGACCCTGACTGCGACTACCCGGGCACGGATCGATACTACCCGCGCACGGATCCGTACTACCCGCGCACCGACCCGTACTACCCGCCGGCGGATCCCTACTACCCGGACCCGAGCTACCCCGACGGTGGCTACAACAACGGCGGCACGTCTCCTGGTGACGACTACTAGGAGCTGACGGAATGACGGGTGTCGGGCGGGCAGCTCTCATCACGGCCGGTGCGGCCGCGGCGACCATCGCGGTCGATCGCGTGCTCAAGGTCGCGGTCGAGCACACCCTCGACGAAGGCGAGCAGGTCAACGGCCCGCTCGGCATCCGGATCCGTCGCCAGCCCAACCGGCACGGCATCGCGGGGGCGGACCAGGGCAGCGGCGCGAACCTCGCGCTGCTGCTCGCAGGTGGCGCGCTCGCAGTGGGCATCGCCGGCGCTGGAACGATGCTGCGCCGACCCACGATGCTGCAGGTAGGTGCCGGGATGGTTGCCGGCGCGATGGCGGCGAACCTCGTCGACCGGGCGATGCACGGATCCGTGACGGATTACCTGCCCAGCCCGCTCGGCGTGGTCAACGCAGCCGACGTCGCGCTCGGAGCCGGCATCGTGCTCGGGGGACTGGGGATGGCACTGCGATGAGCATGCGCACGAACGCATCAGGATGGCCGGCTGGTCAGCCCTCGTCGTCGTTCGCCGCACCGCAGGGCGCGGACGCGCAACGAGCCCAACCCGAGACACTCGACGAGACGCTCTCGTCGACGACCCCCGACCTGCCCAAGAAGGCGAAGACCCTGCAGCCGATCGGCACGCTCGGCTGGAGCCTCGGCATCGGCGCCGGATTCGGCGCGCTCGCGCTTCGATCCAAGGGCGCCGGCTGGGGCATGGCGGCCCTCGGGTCGGGCGCATCGAAGGGCGCGCTCGTGGGAGCCGGCATCGGTGCCGCCCTGCTCGGCCTCGACAAGCTCACCGGCGGGCAGGTCAAGAAGCAGCTCGACTACGTGTCGCTCGATCGTCGCCATCAAATCCTCTTCGTGCTCAAGCACCCGACCAACCCATGGGTCGCAGGCACGGGGCTGCAGGTCGCCAAGAACGCGCAGGCCACGCAGGACTCGCTCTACGGCCGCTGGGATCCGCTCGACGGTCCGCAGGACGCGTTCCGCCACACGTACGCGGCGGGGCTGTTCGCGCTGCGCTCGATGCGCGACCACGGCGAGACACCTGCGACCGCGCACGCGCTGGCGATCGAGGCTGGCGAGGCGCACGAAGCCGACGGCCAGGACAACAACGACGACTTCTCGCGCGGCATGGACACCGCCAACAACCTGACCGGCACGCTCGTGCTCGGCGACGGACGCGCATTGCCTGGCGAGGCGGCGGACGCCGACGGCTTCATCACCGAGCAGGCACTGCGTGATCGCGTGCTGCGGGCGATGTTCGCGGGACACCTGCAGGTCGTCGACCGCATGGGCGCCACCCCCACACCGCGACCCACGAATGCGGGCGACCTGCCCGGCGTCGCGGCGCCGACACCTGTCATGCAGCCGGCTCACTGACACTTCGGTGCTCGGACCGCTGGCCGCTTCTCGCTCCGTGCGGCGCGCCGCGCACGGCAGAAGATAGGTAGTTCCGTAGGTAGGTCTCCCCGATGCCGGTCGACACCGACTGACGCATGATCAGGGTGTGGACAGGGCGCACCGTGGGGGTTGCGTCAGGCCCACAGGGCATGGATGCCGGACTTGCAATGGGGGAATGGGAATGAATGATGCACGCTTCGACGGGCCCCGAACCCGCGATGCGTTGGGCGACGCCAGCGCCAGATCCGAAGTGGCCCCGAACCACGAGGATCCAACGCCAGATGTCGTACCAGCCCGAGATTGGACGCGCACCAAGCGTGGTCGATCTGCAACGTCATGGCTCGTTCACTGGTTCGACGAACAGGGAGCAGTCGTCAGACTGATCACGTCCGCCGATCCGGAGCAGCAGGCACATGACGCCTGAACGCACGTCCGACTGAAGGCCCATCCGTCACGACCCGCTTGCGCGGTGCGTGGCGCGCCCCGCCAACCAGGAATGATCGAAGTCCCGTCCCGCTCCGACCCGTACGGTCGTTCCGGGATCGGCAGTGCGCGTCACGCATCGCGTGGGGTCCCGACGGGCCCCGCGCGTTGCTCGTTGGTGGCAAGGCGATCGGTCAGGTCATGGCGAGCACCACGACGCCGGCGATCGCGAGCACGACGCCGGCCAGCTGCGTGCGTCCGAGCTTCTCGCCGAGCACCACGTGCGCGAGCGCGCTCGTCACCGCCGGGTAGAGCGTGCCGAGCACCGCGACGATCTCCAGCTCGCCGAGCGCCGCGGCAACCGCGAACGTGAAGTTGGCTCCCGTGTCGAAGAGCCCGATCGCGGCGAAGCCCGCGGCCTGACGCGGGGTCGCGTGCGCCCAGGGCCGCGTGCGCGTGAAGAGCACGGCGATCGCGAGCGCGGCGAAGCTGCCGACGCGGATGCCGGCGGTGGCGGCCAGCGCGGTGAGCGCGTTGTCGCCGGCGGCGTAGTCCATCGCCACGAAGATGATCCCGAACCCGGTCGCGGCGATGAGGCACAGGCCCAGGGTCGCTGGCGCGATGCGGGTGGCGACGTTCGAGTCGTCGTTGGTGCCTTCACCGGCGGATGCGAGCACGACGCCGAGGATCGCGAGCACGATGCCGACGAGCACCATCGTCGAGGGTGGCGCGCCCGTGGCGAGTCCCACGGCGACCGGGATGAGTACGCCTGCCGCGGCGATCGGTGGCACGACGCTCATCGGTCCGATCGCGAGCGCCTTGTAGAACGCGCCGAGCGCGATCACGCCTGCCATGCCGCCGCCTGCGCCGATGAGCAGCGCGCGCGGGTCCAGGTCGAGCGCGCCGAGTGCGATCGCGATCGCGACGGCCGACCACACGAGCAGCACCATCGCAGCCTGCGACCAGAACAGGACGACGAGCACGGCGTGGTTGCGCGACGCGCGCCCTCCGAGGAAGTCGCCCGTTCCCCAGAGCACGCTCGAGGTGAGTGCCAGCAGCGGCGCGAGCATGGTGTCAGTCGCCGGCGGCGGCGCGCAGCGCCGCCTTGTGCGCGCGCTTCTTCGTCTGGTACGCCTTGAGCGCCTCGGGCGAGTCCACGTCGCCGAGCGTGCCGTACTCGCTCGTGCTCTGGGTCCAACCGTCGATCGCGACGCCGCACTGCTGCACGAGAATGGACGAGAAGCTCGTCAGCTTGCCCTTCCCGAGGCCGGGGATCTTCGTGAGGCGACGGCCCAGGTCGTCGATGTCGTCGGCCTCCCACCAGATGCGCGCGGCGTTGCCGCCGTACTCGTCGGTGACGATCTGCATCGCCTCGCGCACGCGCTTGGCCATCGCGGACGGGAAGCGGTGCAGCGCGGGCTTGTCGGCGAACGCAGCCTCGAGCTGCTCGAGCGGCATCGCCGCGAGCTCGGCCGGCTTGAGGGTACCCACGCGATCCTTGAGGTCGGCCGGTCCCTTGAACGCCTTCTGCACCGTGACCTGCTGGTCGAGGATGAACCCGATCAGGAAGGCGTTGGGGTCCTGGGCGAGCAGGCGGCAGTGCGCCTCGTCATCGGTCAGCCACAGGTGCTTCGAGGTGGTCGAGGTCTTCGTCGGTACCTTGGTTCGGGCCATGCGCCGATGCTACCGCGCCTGCGAGTGCCCCGGGCGTCAGGTTCCGGGCTGGCCCGGGGCCATCACCGCGGCGGCGGGCGACGTGCCCATCGGCGACGTGCCCATCGGCGACGAGCCGACGGGCGACGTGCCCATCGGCGACGTGCCCATCGGCGACGAGCCGACGGTCGACGATCCCGTGATCGGCTGGCCGGCGAGCTGCGCCGCGCCAGGCAGGCGCTTGCGGCCGCCGGCGACGCCCGGATTCACGGCGGGCGCGGTTCCGAGCACCGGTCGCGCCTGCGACGTAGTGATGAGCTGCGTGGCAACGGTCGTCGCCAGCTTCGCGCCAGCGAGCACGTCGGTGGGGAAGTGAACTCCCGCGTACACGCGCGCCCACGAGGCTTCCTGCGCCATGCCCATGAACTCTGCCTTGCGGTCGGGCATGAGGTGGCTCAGCACGAGGCCGGCAGCGAACGCCGCGCTGGTGTGGCCGGACGGGTAGCTCGGGTTGTTGCCGGGCTTGTCGACGGCGAGCTTGAGGGTCTCGTCGACGGCGAAGGGGCGCTTGCGCAGGTTCGCGGACTTGCCCGTCTGCGTGACGTTGTTCACCATCATGAGCGCGTCGTGCATGAGCTTCGTCGCCGCGCGCGCCTGGGCCGGACCGACCTTCTTGAGGTAGTCGCCGAGCATGGCGATCCACTCGTCGGTGAGCCCGTGCTTGGACCAGTACTTCGCGCGTGCGACGCCGGCGTCGGTGCGACCGTCGGCAACCTTGTGGAGGTAGGCGAGCTCCTCCGAGTCGTCCTTCGGTGCGAACGCCATCTTGAGCAGCGCCCAGTCCGGCACCATCCACCGCTCCGACGGCGTGTGCTCCTTCGCGAACGACACTGCGTCCGTGCGCCCTTCAGCGACGGCCTGGTCGAGCTTGGCGAGGAACTCCGCGGGAACGATCAGCTTCTCGCCCTCGATCGCGCCCGCCACTGCGCCGGTGGGCGCGGCCGCTGCCGCCGGGCCGATCCCCGCTGCGAGCGGGTTGGCCAGCGGGTTGGCCAGCGGGTTGTCGAGCGAGGCACCCTCGGGCGCCGCGAGTGCGCCGACGAACGCCGCCTGCACGTCTGCGGGCGCGGCTGCGGGACCGGGCTGCACGGTGGCGACCGGAATGCGAGTACCAGCGAGGGAAACTGCCGTCATGCCTGCAGGTCGAATCCCTGCGCCGCGTCGAACGGCGCCGTGCCCTGCCATGGCCGCGTCGTGCCGCCGCCGTGGCCGGGTCGGGCGCCGACCGCGCTCGACTGTCGCAGCTCACCTCCAAGTGCTGGGGGTACGTCGCGACGCTTGCCAGGACCGGTCGGAAGCGTTGCAGTCCACCTCCACATGCTGGAGGCGCGCTGCGTCGGTCAGTCGCCGCCGAGCAGACCGAAGTCCGGCAGCTGCAGTGCGCCGGCTCCCGACGGGCCGGGGCCGACCATCGCCGGGTTGCCGCCCTGCTCGAGCAGGAACTTGGTGACGTTCTGCGACCAGTGCGAGTTGAGTCCGGTCGGGTCGTTGGCTGCACCGACGGGGCAGTACTTCTGCTGGATGAGCGACACGCTCGTGCGCCCCTCGTCGAGGTAGTACCCGCGCAGGCCCTCGGTGACGGTGTCGATGCCGTCGGCCCACGTGGCGAAGTCCGCAGGATCGTTCGGGCACGCCCACCCCCACGCGTTGTTGGGTCCGCACGTGACCTGACCGAAGCTCGACTCCGCGCCCGAGATCGCGACGAGCAGTCGCGGGTCGACGCGCCAGCGGATCGCGCTCGCCATGAACGCCGCTCCCTGTCCGGTCATCGGCGACCCCTTGCTCGCCAGGTACGCATCGATGCCTGCCGCCGTCGGCGGACCCGATGCAGCGACGAACGGCGAGCTGGAGACCAGCGCACCCGGCGCTCCACCCGTCGAGGCGGCCAAGGATCCCGCCAACGACGCCGTCGCCGCTGCTGCCGCGCGCTCCTTGTCGATGCGTCGCTGCTCAGCCTCCGCCTGCTGCTGCTCGCGTGCCTCGGCGTGCGCCGATCGGATGGCGTCGCGTCGCTGCTGCTCGGAGCGCAGGTCCACCAGCTGTGACTGGATGTAGGAGAGCTTCGTGATGAGCCGAGCGCGCTCGACCGCGGACACGTCCAGGTTCACCTCGGCGGTGTCGAGCGAGTCGACGAGGCTGAGGTGGTAGGAGCCGACTGCGTCGGCCACGCGAGCCCGGTCGGCTGCCTCCGACAGGCTCCCAGCCGACAGCACCTGCGTGATCACGTCGCCGCCGACGCTGCCCTGCTTGTAGCTCTCGGCCATGAACTCACCGAGCATCCGCCGGGCGACGTCGCGCTCGCGCACGATCGCGTCGCGGCGAAAGTCGGAGCGCAGCATGCGTTCGCCGATCGCGGTCGCCTCGGTCTCGATCGTGGTGACCTGCCGGTTCAGCTCAGCGTCGCTCATCGCCCGCAGCTCGGCGTCGCGCTGCTTGGTCATCGTGGCGGCGTTCGCGGTCGAGCCGCTCATGGCGAGCGTCGATCCGAGCGCCAGCAGCAGCGCCACGGCCAGCACGAGCGCACACCCGGTCGCCGCGAGCACCGAGCGGCCGGTGATCGCGCGTCGGTCGAACTGCTCGCGCGCGTGGAACTCCATCGCTCGCGAGATCGGCAGCCCCCTGCTCGACGTGAATCGGTCGGATCGTGCGGCGCAACGTGCAAGCGGGGGTCAGCATCGGCGCTGCGTCGCGAATCCCGATCGACGCCCGAATCGGCGCCTGACATGGACGAATCCCTCGCATCCATGGCGAACACCCCGATCGGGGCCCCTTCGAGCCAGTTGTAGTTGCGCGATCAACCTTCTCCGACTACAGTCAGGGAGACACGTAGTTGCGCACGCAACCAATACCCTCGAAAAGGAACACCACATGACCACAGCAACCGCACCCTCGATCGTCGCCGGCACCTACGCAGCCGACCCGGTCCACTCCGTCGTGAACTTCAAGGTGCGCCACTTCGGCATCACCTGGCTGCGTGGCGGCTTCTCCAACTTCGACATCAAGCTCGTCGCCGGCGAGGACGGCGCACTCACGCTCGAGGGCTCGACCCCGGTCCAGGACATCGAGTTCCCGAACGAGCAGCTGCACGGGCACCTCATGAGCCCCGACTTCTTCGACGCCGAGCTGCACCCCACGCTCTCGTTCACGTCGCAGGACGTCACGCTCGCCGAAGGTGGCGAGGCGACCGTCGTCGGTGAGCTGACGATGCGCGGCACGACCAAGCCGGTGACCCTCGCGGGCACCTGGAGCGGTCCGGTCGAGGACATGGGCGGCGCACAGCGCATCGGCCTGGAACTCGCGGGCGAGGTCGATCGCAACGACTTCGGCATCGCATGGGCAGCCAAGCTGGCTGGTGGTCAGGACGTGCTCGGTCGAACCGTGCGCATCGAGGGTGAGTTCGAGCTGGCACGCATCTGATGACCACCCACGCTCCCATTCGTATCCTGGGAGTCGCGGGGAGCCTGCGCGAGGCGTCGATCAATCGACGCCTCGCCAGGCTTGCCGGCCGGCTCGTTCCAGACGGCGTCGAGTACGTCGAGTTTGACGGCCTGAGCGCAGTCGAGCCCTACGACGAGGACGTCGAAGCCGACGGCTTCCCCGAAGGCGCCGCGCGCTTCGCCGCAGCGATCCGCGACGCCGATGGCGTCTTCATCGCCACCCCCGAGTACAACGGGTCGATCCCCGGCCAACTCAAGAACGCGCTCGACTGGGCCTCGCGCTCCGACGGCGCACGCGACGCGGTGAGCGGCCTGCAGGCAAGCCCGCTCTACGGGGTTCCGGTCGCGGTCGCGAGCGCCAGCAACGGCCAGTTCGGCGCGGTCTGGGCCCGTGACGAACTCGTGAAGGTCCTGCGCACCCAGGGTGCGCGCCCGATCAGCGAGCCGAGCGTCACCATCCCCGCGGGCGACCTCGCTTTCACCGACGACGGCACGCTCGCGAACGCAGAAGCGAACGAGCGCGTCCGCGAACTGCTCGACGAACTCGTGGCGATGGTCGTCATGCTGCGCGAGGCCCGCGCGAAGGCTGCGAACGCGAGCGCGACTGCTGCTGCATCCTGATCTGCCGGACCTGCGACAATGCAGGGCATGCCGATCGTCTCCACCAACGCCGAGCGCGAAGACAACACGCCGGCGGTCGTCCCCCGCGGCCTCGATTCCCTGATGATCGTGCGCGGCACGTCCGCACACGTGCCGTACCTGCGGCGCCTCAAGGAAAACGTGATGCGCGACCGCTACCGCCCCGCACCCGACGAGGACGGGTTCGAACGGTGGCGCGAGGTGTACTGCACCGACGCGTACTTCAACGACATCATCGACGACGGCGAGGCCATGCTCCTGTGCATCGGCACGCTTCGTGATCCGGTCGGGATGGTCGTGCTGCGTCGCTCCGACGACCACCTGGAGATCGACGACCTGCTCGTGTCCGCACCGCGCCAGGGCGACGGTGCGCGCCTGCTCATCGCGGCGCTGCGCTACGCCGACGTGTGGCGCATCAAGGACGTGCACATCGACGTGTATCCGGGCCACGACGGCGCGGAGGCATTCCTCATGGAACACGGCTTCAAGATGGAGCGCGAGACCGAGAACGACCTCGGCCGCCCCATGAAGCGCTTCGAGCGCGCGGTCTAGCTCCCCCCCATGACTCCAGCCGACGCGATCGGCTGAAACCGCAGCGCCGCCTCGCCCGACGTACTGGAGAGCCAGTGCGCCGGGGACGCGCACTGCAGGGGACTCAGGGGACGCACAGCCACCATGTCTTCGATGGATGCCGCAGCCAGGTCGATCGTCACGCGCGCCGAACAGGCCGTCCACGCAGGCGTGGACCTCACCGACGACTGGCACGCGCTCCTGCTCGACCGCCGACTCGGCAAGGCTGGCCCCTTCCAGAACGTGATCGACCAGCAGCTGCGCTTCAGGATCGTGGGCGACGGCCCGTTCCTCGAGCGGCTCGTGGTCGCCGACTCCCCGATCGCGCACACGGTGATCGGCCGCCCCGAGGTGCAGAAGGCGATCCGAGGAGCGATGGCGACGATCGATGCCGCCAAGGGCGCCAAGCAGCTCGAAGGCATCACCTTCTCCTACGACGAGGCCGGGTTCATCGCCAACCGCGCCGTGCAGGCGATGGTCGGCACGGCGGCGACCGTCGACAACTTCCAGCAGGCGGTCGGCACCGCGACAACGCACGTGCTCGGCTTCCACGCGGTGCGCGCCGGCAACTGGATCCACATGGGGCCGGAGAAGAGCCGACCGTTCGTCGAGTTCTTCCGCGGCAGCACCACGCCCGAGACGCGCGAGGGGCTCGGCCGCTCGATCAAGACCCTGCTGCACGAGATCGCGCACATCGTGACGCCGCGCGGCAAGGACGAGAAGCACCTGCGCTGGCTGAGCGAGGGCGTCGCCGAGACGTGGGCTCGCTGGCCCGGCAACATCAACGCCGCCGCGAAGCGCATGGGCGCACCCGCCCTCGCGGACTTCCACAAGGTCATCGACGCCGAGAACGAGAAGTACCCCGACCAGGCGAAGGTCCTCAGGACCCTGCTGCAGCTTGCAGGCGTCGACACGAACGACCCGAAGCAGCTGGCGACGTTCGAGGAGCTGTGCCAGACCGTCGGCGTGTCCGACATCCCGATGATCCTCGCGAGGCGCATCGACGAGCGTTTCCCGGGGATCTCGCGCACCGAGGTCCACAAGCTCATCATGAGCCTGTCCCCGAACGAGACGGACGTCGTGGTCGCGCCCGTCGAGGACCTCGCGAAGCGGGCCCGACAGCAGATCGTGCTGCCGCGCACGAACTCGGACGTGCAGCTCCCATAGTCTCGTGCCGCGCGCAGGTTTTGCGGCGCGGGCGCGGGACACCCTTCCTCGGACACGTCCCGATCGGGGCGACACCCACGGAAGGAACTCCGAATGAACGTCCAGGACACGCTCGTGCGCGACGTGATGCACAAGGGCTGTACGTGCGTGAAGCACGACGCAACGCTGGTCGAGGCGGCCAAGCAGATGAGCGAGGAGTGCGTGGGAGCGCTGCCGATCTGTGGGCCCGACGACAAGCTCATCGGCATGCTGACCGACCGCGACATCGTCGTGCACTGCATCGCCGCCGACAAGGACCCCAGCACCTGCACCGCGGGCGAGCTCGCGAGCGGGCGCGTGATCTGGGTGAACGAGGACGCACCGATCCAGGAGGCGCTGGATGAGATGGAGACGCACCTGATCCGCCGCATCCCGGTGATCGATTCCGAGCGCCAGCTGTGCGGCATCATCGCGCAGGCCGACATCGCGATGCACCTGGACGGTGCCAAGACGGCGGAGCTCGTCGAGGTGATCTCCAAGGCCGAGCCGCGCCAGTCGCTGGCTTTCTAGGCGCAGTCATTCCGCGTCGGCTCCTGCGGAGTCGAACCCGAATGACCGCCTGACGCGTAGGTGTCCGTGATGACGGACGTGACGATCACGCGAACTCCCGGCGGCCGCGGCACGGTGCTGCGCGCCAGCACCACGGTGCCGTGGCCGCTCGTGGAGACGTTCGCGTTCTTCGCCGATGCGCGCAACCTCGAGCGCATCACGCCGCCCTCGCTCCGCTTTCGGATCGTCTCCGACGTCGGGGACGGGGCGACGAGCGCGGGGATGCTCATCGACTACCGACTGCGCCTGCGCGGCGTGCCGATCGGCTGGCGCACACGCATCACGCGCTTCGATGCGCCGCACTCGTTCGTCGACGAACAGCTGCGTGGGCCGTACCGACTCTGGCGCCACGAGCACACGTTCGCCGCCGACGGACCCGATCGCACGCGGTTGCTCGACACCGTCGAGTTCGTGCCACGGGGTGGCGCACTGCTCGCGCCGATCGTCGATCGCCTGTTCGTCGCGCGCGAGGTGCGTGGCATCTTCGAATGGCGCGCGCAAGCGCTCAAAGAGCTGCTGCCGCCTCGGATTTCGGGCGACCGACGTACCGGGTGACGACCGGATCGGGGCGAGCACGGCCACGGAGTCGTCCGCGTGCGGCCGTGACGATCCCGGCTCGCGGCGCGAGGTCAGGGCATGCTCCTTGCATCCCCCAGCGCGGCAGGCCCGACGACCGTCCCCCTTCGGGCATCCGTGCCGGGCGCCACGGTGTCCGGCGGCGGTCTGGTTCCAATGCTGCTGCTCGGCGCCGGCGCGCTCGGACTCGGCGCCGCGCTCAAGGTCGTGTCGAGCGACGAGCACAAGTTCGACGGTGGCGAGACCTGGATCAGCCAGGGCGGCACGCCGCACGGATCGCTGCGTGGGCAGTGGCTCGGAAAGCGCAACGTCGCGATGTGGGGCGTGAAGAACCTGCTCAACCCGGCGCGGACCCGCTGGGTGCTCACGACGCAGAAGGCCGAAGGCGACGCACGCACGTGGGAGAACCGCCTCTTCCACGGCGGGGAGATCCATTTCGGGAAGAAGCCGCGCATCGGCTACGACAACGGCCCGGATGCGTTCCGACACACGTACGCGTCGGCGTCGATCGTGTACCGGCTCATGCGCGAGCGCGGCGCGGACGCGAAGCAGGCCGCGACCTTCCTGCACGGCGCCGGCAACGCCCACGAACGCGATTCGTGGCTGCACACCTTCAACCAGAAGCACGGCGTGTACTCGAGCGAGATGGACGTGCACAACAACCTGCTCGGCCAGCGCCTCGGTGCCGAGCAGGCTGCGCGCGATGCCGCGGCGGGCGTGGACATCGCCACGGGCGAGGCGCAGCTGCGCGCCCGCGTGCTCGATTCGATCGGCGCTGGGCAGGCCGTCGTGATGGATCGCATCGACGCGGCACCGCGCGCCGCGACGTGGTCCGACATCGCCGAGGTCGTGGGCGACGGACGCACACCGCTGCGCGATGCTGCGGGCGCGCCGAAGCTGCGCGTGCACGTGCCGGACGCGCCGGGCTTCCCGATGCCGATCGCCAACGGGAAGATCGACATGTCGCTGCCGTACGCCAAGCTCGGCCCGGCCGAGCTCACGATCGCGCGCGACGAGGTCCCCCAGGCGTAGGTCGTCGATCTCGCGTCCTGTCGGGCACGCGTAGGCTCGCCGCATGCCGACCCCCGCCCACATCCTGGAGCTGCGAGCCCTCATCGGGACGCAGCTGCTGCTCGTGCCGTCAGTGACGGCGGCCATCTTCGAGACGGATGCTGCAGGCGGCGCCGGTCACGAGCCTCGGTTGCTCGTGGTGCGCATCACCGCGCGCGATGACGAGTTCTGGACGTTCCCGGGCGGCCTGCTCGAGCCCGACGAACGTCCCCGCGAGGGCGTGGTGCGCGAAGCGCTCGAGGAGACCGGCCTCGAGGTCTGCGTGAGCCGCGTGCTCGACACGTTCGGTGGACCCGAGTTCCGCCACGTGCACGCGAACGGCGACGAGACCGCGTACGTGATGACGACGTACCTGTGCGATGTGGTCGGCGGCGAGCTGCTCGTCGACGGCGAAGGTGACGAAATCGCGGCTGCTCGCTGGGTGACGCGCGACGAGGCGCTCGCGCTGCCGAGCGGTCCGTGGTTTCCGATCGTCGTACGTGCGGCGTTCGATGCGCATGCCGCCAGCGACAGCGACTGACATCGCGACCCACGAACTGCCGCCCCGAGTGATGTCAGCCAGGCACGAGCTCGACGTCCGCGGGCTGCGGGGCGCGACGCACGACGCCGCCCACGATGCGATAGGTGCCCATCGAGCGAAGCGGTGGCGAATACACGTGGATCGACACGGCAGGCGCGGCGGTGCCGCCCGGGTGCCGCATGCGATGGACGTGCGATGCGTCGAAGGAGACGACCTCGCCCGTGTTGAGCGTGCGCCCGATCGATCCGGTCACGATCGGGACGTCCTCGATGATCTCGCCCTGGACGATGGCGACGGCAGCGTTCGAGACGTCGTGGTCGTGGAATCCGGTGTCGTGGTCGGCGCCCGTCCAGCTGATCACCCAGGCATCGACGCCGGGGCCGACGTCGATGCGGGCGCTGGTCCGCTGGCGCGGATCGTGGCGCACGAGGGGGCGCCAGCTGTCGGGGCGCATCGCGATCGTGCGCACGAGCGCTTCGAGCTCGGCCGGTGTGAGGGTGGCATCGGGCGATGCGTCGGGTGTGGAATCGGACGTCGTCATGCGGTGCTCCTGAGCGGTGCGTGATGGGTCGCCGTCGGGCGAAGGTCGGTGAGGCGATCGGCCACGTCCGCGCCGAGCAGTCGGCGGGGCGCAGCGGTTGCGGTGGCGCGCATCGGCTCGAGCGTGGTGCCGGCGACAGGGGCGTCGCTGCCCCACACGAGCGTGCCCGGCGCGAGGACGCCGGCGAGCGCAGCGGCGGCGGACGGGCCGATACCGGAGAGCTCGAAGAACTGGTTCGGGTCCGGCGACGTCTCGATGCCGGCGCGCAGTTCGAGGCGGTCTGCGTGGAGCGGCGCGAGGCCCGCGCCCATCGCGAAGGCGATGCGCAGGTCGCCGTGACGCGCGCGCCCCCAGGCCTGCCATGCGCACCAGGCGGCGTGCTGCTGGGCGACGTAGTCGGTGACCGCATCCCAGCCTGGCGTGAAGCGCGTGTCGACGTTCGGGCGCCCGATGCCGGGGTGGATGAACACCGCCCGGGAGCGTCGGGCGCAGCGCGCGAGCACGGCGCCGAGGGCGTCGAGGGCAGCGGCGCTTGCGATGCGTGGCGCGGCGAGGACGATGCCGGCTGCGCCTGCGCCGAGCTGGAGGTCGACTGCCTCGAGCATCGCGGCGAGGTCGACGCTCGGCACGTGCGCCCACCAGCCGTCGCGGGGCAGCTCGGTCGTCGCCCACGCGTACCACTCGCTCGTGATCGCGAGTTGTTCACGCGCGGGGAGCTGTTCGAGGCCGAGCGCGGTCGAGAGCGCGTAGATGCCGACGTGCTCGTCGCTCACGGGCACGAGGTACTCGCGCGGGACGGTCCAGGGGATCGCGCCCGGGACCTCGAGCAGGTGCGCGCCCGAGCGCGCGCGCCACGTGCGCGGGGCGTCGGTGCGCGACGCGAGGCGCTCCAGGATCGCGTCGGGCAGGGCGTGGCGGTGGATGTCGAAGGTGCTTCCCGTCATTCCCTACCTATTTTATAGGGAATGACCTTGGCGCGCAACCTCTCGTCGCTTGCGGGCACCGGCCCGCCCCTGGGGAGGAGCGTGTCGGACGACGCAACGCTGACCCCAGAGCGTGGCGCGCGGTCAGACCAGGCGCTCGCCGCGCTCGAGCAGGTCGAGGAACTGGGCGACGCGCCGCGCCTTGGTGTCGGCGCGCTTGGCGCTCTGCACGCGGAAGCACATGGCGAAGCGGTTCGCCTTGTTGAGTTCGGCGAACGCTGCCGCGGCGGCCGGGTTGGCGTCGAGCGCCGCCTGCAGCTCGGGCGGCACCTCGTTGCCGGAGATCGAGTACGCCGCGTCCCAGCGCCCGTCCGCCTTCGCCGCCTCGACCTGCGCGAGGCCGGCGGGCTGCATGCGCCCTTCGGCGATGAGGCGCTCGACGTGCTCCACGTTGATCTTCGACCACACGCTGCGCGGTCGGCGGGGCGTGAAGCGCTGCAGGAACCAGGTCTCGTCCATCGATCGACGCTGCCCGTCGATCCAGCCCCAGCACAACGCGACCGGCACGGCAGCGGCCCAGTCGATCGACGCGATGCCACTCGACTTCTTCGCCATCTGGATCCACACGCCAGCGGCCGTGTCGTGGTGGGCGCGCAGCCAGCGCTCGAACGCGGCGGCATCCTCGAAGGTCTCGATCGGCAGGTCGTCCGGCACCAGGCTCATGGGGCGAGGATACGCAGCATCGTCGCGCCGAAAACCGAACGATGTTCAGCTGGCGCCTCCGTTGGTGGGCATTTTTTCAGCTTGAGGTGATTCAGGAATGGATTCTTGGCCTCATACGCCATTTTCGCGTCGTTTTTTCGGTGTAACGCTTGCATTTCCGAAAAGCGTTCGGTACCGTTCCCATCGACAGGCACGACCCCCGCTCCCCAACGTTCGAAAGGTCTTCCGCCATGCAGCTCGCCCCCACCACTCCGATCGCCATCACGCCGCCCCGCAACCCGAACACGCCGAGCCCGATCGGCGTCGCGTCCTTCGGCGAGCTGCGCATCGGCCACGCGCTCAACGGCATCTCCTACACCGACCACAAGCTCGTCGGCCCGCTCTCGAGCAACTTCGCCGAGTACTCCGGCTCGCTCCAGGACGCGATCGTCGCCGCCACGGCCGCGATCAAGGACGTCGAGATGCGCGCCGACGGCCGCATCGCCGTCGCGCTGCTCGGCATGCCCGGCCACTGGGTCGCCCGCCCGCTGTTCGCGGACTCCACCGTGATGCGCGCCATCGACAACGGCGCCGGTCACGGCGGCATCGCCAGCATCCAGTTCACGAGCCGCTCGCGCAGCCTCGCGGCGCTCGTCACCAGTGGGGGATCGCTGCTCCCCGGCCAGTCCAACTGACCAAGGCAGTACGCGAACGACGGTCCGAGGGACGTGTCAGCAGGAAGCTGGCGCGTCCCTCAGGTCTTCTGGTGCAGTGTCGCGACGCCACCTCGCGAACCCGCGTCATGCGCAGGTTCGCGCAGCCGCACCTGGTCAGCACGGCGTGGCGCGCGACGCCACCTCGCGAACCCGCGTCATACGTAGGTTCGCGCGGCCGCACCCCGACACCCCGACACCCCAACACCCCGACACGGCCGCGGCGCCGCGAGCTCAGTCGTCCGCGTCGATCACCAGCTGCGCCGCGGCGATCGCCGGATCCACGAGCGCGGGCAGCTCGATGCCATGCCCCGTGTGACTGACCTTCGCGCGCAGGTACGCCTCGTTGTCGGCGGTCATGAACACGCCGGTCGGCTCGCGCCGATCGACGTCGATGCCATGCGCCTCGAGCTGCGCCTGCTTGTCCGGGTTGTTGCTGAGCAGGCGCACCTCGGAGACGCCGAGCGCCTCGAGCATCTGGGCGGCCGCACGATAGTCGCGGTGGTCGTCGTCGAAGCCGAGCCGGCGATTCGCCTCGTACGTGTCGGCGCCACCATCCTGCAGGGCGTATGCATCGAGCTTGTTGTACAGCCCGATGCCCCGCCC
Organism: Thermoleophilia bacterium; assembly: GCA_025964555.1. Classification (GTDB taxonomy): domain Bacteria; phylum Actinomycetota; class Thermoleophilia; order Gaiellales; family SKUG01; genus JAGQUL01. The sequence continues at coordinate 225,270 of JAOPYQ010000009.1, forward strand.
CTCCTGGCGCAGGTACAGCAGCCAGCCACCCTGCGCGGCGACGAGCTCGAGCGACTCCCGCAGCTGCGGTCCACAGTCGCAGCGCGTCGATCCGAACACGTCACCGGTCAGGCACTCCGAGTGCATCCGCACCAGCGGGCGCTCCCCCTCGCGCAGCTCCCCGAGCTGGATGGCGATGTGCTCACGCTCGTCGTGCAGTCCATGGAACGTCGCCACCCGACCCGCGGCCTCGAAGCCGTCGGCGGTGCGGATCGGCACCTCGACCTCGGTGCGAACGGTCGCGCCCGTGCCGGAAGCCGGCTGCACCGTCATCACCGGACGGCCTCGGGATCGAGCGACACGCGCAGCTCGTTGCGCCACGGATCGCGCAGGACGATCGAGCCGTCAGTCGCCCGCTCGTGCTCGGCGCCGGCATCGGCCAGCCGCTGCGCGAGCTCGTCGAGGTCGGCCATCGCGGGCACGTAGGCCATCCAGAATCCCAGACCGACCGCGTCGTGCGGCGCAGGCCCCACTCCCTCGCCCTTCCAGGTGTTGAACGCGAGGTGGTGGTGGTAGCCGCCAGCGGAGACGAACCCCGCGACCGGGATGCTCGTGATCGACTCGAAGCCCACGACGCCCACGTAGAAGGCGGTCGCCTCCGGAATGTCGCCCACGTGCAGGTGCAGGTGCCCGACCGTCACGCCATCGCCGGCGCGCTCGGGAACGTCCCCCGCTCCAGCGACCGTCGCGAGCAGCGCGTGCATGTCGAGCGGGCGAGGGCGGATCTCCTCGATGTTGGACAGGTCCGGCCAGGCGTCACGCGGTCGGTCCGCCGCGAGCTCCAGCCCGTTGCCATCCGGATCGGGCAGGTAGATCGCCTCGTGCGAGCCGTGGTCGGATGCGCCGTCGATCATCGTGCGCGTGGCGGCGATGCGCTCGACGACGCGCGCGAGCTCCTCGCGCGACGGATACAGCAGTGCGACGTGGTACAGGCCCGCGTGGCGACCGGCGCGACGGGCACCGGGGCGCTCCACGAGCTCGATGATCGCGACGTCGTCCGTGCCGCCGAAGCGGGCGACGCCGTCGTCGGAATCGGCGAGGCGCGTGAGGCCGAGCACGTCCTGGTAGAACGACGTGGAGCGCGCGAGGTCGGTGACGATCAGGCGCGTGGCGCCGAGGCGCAGCTCGTCCGGGACCAGTGCGCCCGTGGCGCGACCCTCGGCGCGGACGATGGCGGTGGTGGGTGCGGTGTGCGTGGTGGTTTCCATGCCCACATCGTGGCACCGCGTCGGGCTCGCCGGAATGGCGAATCGGACGTGATGCATGGACGAAAGCCCCGGGCGGTCAGTCGATCGCGGTGTGCGCATGCTCGCGCCAGGCGGTCGGCGACTCGCCGGCCCACGCCTTGAACGCGCGCGAGAGGTAGAGCGGGTCGTCGTAGCCCAGACGGTGCGCGACCTGCTGCACCGACAGGTCGGTGTAGCGCAGCAGACGCGAGGCTTCCGTCATGAGCCGATCGGTCACGAGGCGCTTCGTGGAGCGACCCGTCAGGCGCGTGAGCGTGGCGGCGAGGTGGTTGGTCGAGATCCCGATCTGCGACGCGTACCAGGCGGCGTCGTGGTGGCGCCCGTACTCAGCCTCGAGCAGGCGCACGAATCGATGCAGCAGCGCGACGTCGGGATCGGTCACCGAGGCCGGCGTCCCCATCGACGCGCCGACCTGCCAGCGCCGCACCAGCGTGAGCAGCGCGCCGAGCGACGCGCCGAGCATCGTGGAGGTGCCGGAATCGGGCGGGCGCTCCAGCTCGTCGTCGAGCAGCCGCACGAGCGCGACCGCGTGGTCGAGCTCGCGTCGGGGCGGATCGAGCTCCGTGCCGCCGCAGTCCACGAGCATCCAGCCCGGCGACATCTCCTGCGACGCGCCCGACAGCAGCTCCTCCGCGAAACGAACGACGACCGCCTCCACGTCGCGGGCGCCGACGAGCTGGTGCACCTGGCCGCGCCCGATCATGAACGCGCGCCCCGCACCGATCGAGATCGGCACCCCGTCGACGAGGTGCTCGGTCACCCCCGCGCGCACGAGGAACAGCTCGTGGTAGTCGTGGCGGTGCGCCTCGCGCGGTGGATCCGCCACGTCGTCGTCGGGCGTGATCCACACCACCTGGGCCGGTGGCTCGGCGCCGGCGAGCTGGTCGAGCTCGATCGCGCCGGGAACGGTGACCTTCTCGATCACGCCGGCACCACGGCCCCGTTCGCACCGACCTCGGAGTCCTCGCGTTCGACGACCCAGATCATCTCCGCGGGCCAGCGCCGCGACCACTCGACCTGGTTCGCGCTGCGGTAGGCGGTCGTCTTCACCCCTTCGGGCGGGCGTGTCTCGATGAGGTCGACGATCCTGAGCCCGTTGCGGCGGAACAGCCGCACCCACTCACCGTAGGGCAGGTTGTAGTAGACGGCCCGGTCCTCGATGCGGTGCAGTCTGAAGTAGTCCTTGACCATCTCGTTGGTCGCGACGCCGATCTCGACCGGCCAGCAGACCTCGAGCATCGGGGTGATCTGGCTGAACGCGAGCCGTCCACCGGGGCGCAGCAGCCGCGCCGCCTCCGGCACCCAGCGCAGCGGGTCGGCGAACATCGAGGCGCCGTAGTCGCTGAAGGCGAGGTCGAACGAGGCATCCGGCAGCTGCGACAGGTCCTCCACGTTGCCCTGGATGGGCGTGACGTCCGGTCGCTCGCCGTCGAGCTCCGTCGCGCGGTCGATCATGTGCTCGGCGAGCGCGAGCTGCTCGGCCGAGATGTCGACTGCAGTGCACCTCGCACCCGCGCGCGCGAGGGCGACCGAGAACTGGGCGGCGCCGCAGCCGAGCTCGAGGACGTCGCGCCCCTCGATCTCGCCGAGCGCGCCGACCTCGGCCTCGGGCAGCGCCCACAGGCTCCACGTCGGAACGTCGATCGGCAGCTGCGAATCGTGCTCGGCCAGGTACGCCGTCGCATAGGCGTCCCACCAGTTCTCGTTCAAGGTCGCGTCGGTACTCATCCATGCATCATCCCACCCTTGCTCGTACGTAGTCGTTCGACGTCCGGCTGCATCCGATCCTCGGAATACCATCAGGCGCATGGAAGGGTCCCGATTCGTCGTCCGACACGTCGATGTCAGCGTTGCCGCGCTCGACACGATCTGGCGATGGCGCGGGTGGGCGAGCACCGACCCCTCCGACCGCATGCGCGACCACCGCTCGATCGACGTGTACCGCGACGGCAGCCCCGACGCGAACCAGGTGGTCGGCTTCCACCAGCCCTTCTCGGCCGAGCTGCAGGAAGCACTCGGACCGGTCGAGTGGGCGGTCGCATCCACGATCGCGGGCGCACAGGATGCGTGGCGACCGACGCTCGGCGCCCTGCGCAGCGCGCGGCGTGGCGCGTTCAAGCATCGCTCGCTGCCGACGATCCGCCGGCGCGAGACGACGACCAGGTCGCGGCGTCGACCACAGCCCGTGCGCCTCAACTGCGTGATCGCCGACGTGACGAACGTCTGGGAAGGCGCGACGATCCGGCTCATCGCGACACCGGTGCGCACGGAGCTGCAGGTGCGATCGCCCGGCACGTTCGGGCTGGGCGAGCTGCCGACGTCGATCCAGAAGGCACTGCGCTACGGCGCCGGATCGATGCGCCAGTCCGCAGACCTGCAGCTGACCGCGGCAGCTCGGGTGCTCGCGGGGCGGGTCCCGTCGCACGTGCACATCGCCGAGCTGGTCGAGGACCACCGCCACATGCACCTGGTGCGCACCTTCTGATGGCTCGAGCGCGTCGCCGCATCTCACCGATCCGGCTCGTGCGCGCGCTGTGGCGCTATCGCGGCCAGCTCGAGGAGCACGGCACCACATACCAGGTGGAGCTCGCGACGACGGTCCGCACGTCGCTCGTGGCGACGACGCCAGGTCGCCTCGCCCTCAACGGCTACGCGTATGCGATGCGCGCGATGGTTGCGGGCATCGCCTTCCTCGTGCTGTTCGCACTGCTGCTGGCCTACGCGATGTGGCAGCTCACGCCGTGGGCGGCACTCGCCGGGCTCGTGCCGCTGGGCGGCGCAGTGCTGCTCGGGCTGTGGCGCCTGTCGTGGGGCGCGCCGCTCGACTGGCTGCGCGAGCACGCGGACACGACACGCACGGTGACGCTCGCCGAGTTGCCGACGCGCCTGCATGCCTTGGCACAGGAGACGCGCACGATAGCCAACGTGCCGAAACGCCTCGCCGACGAGCTCGACGAACTCGCGCGGGACTCGGAGCTCGGATCCGGGTAAGGGCCTGCGTATGGACGCCCCCGAACAGTCGCCTGCGCCGCCCGCCCGTACCGTTGCATGCCGCGGAGTGCGCGGCGCCACGTGCTCGGACGAGAACACCGCCGAAGCAATCCACGAGGCGATCCGTGAACTGGTCGTCGAGCTCGCCGCGCGCAACCAGATCCAGCCTGAGGACATCGCCAGCGCACAGTTCACCACCACGCCCGACCTCAACGCGGCGTTCCCCGCCGAGGCGGTGCGCCACATGGGATGGGATCACGTGCCGCTGCTCGGGGCGGTCGAGATGGCCAAGCCCGGCGCACCCGGCCGCTGCATCCGCGTGCTGCTCATGTGGAACACCACGCGCACCCAGCAGGAGATCGAGCACGTCTACCTGCGTGGCACCGACGTGCTGTTGACCACGTCGCCCAGCGACTCGTTCGGACTCGGGTCGCGAGCACCCGAATGACCGCCTCCGCCCTGGACGAGTGCACGGTCGCCATCGTCGGGCTCGGCCTCATGGGCGGCTCGCTCGGCCTGGCACTGCGCGGGCACTGCGCACACCGCATCGGCATCGACATCGACCATGGCGGTGAAGCGGGCGCGATCGAGGCTGGAGCGATCGACGAGTTCGCACCGCTCGCGACGGCTGCGGCGCGCGCGGACATCGTCGTGCTGGCAGTTCCGGTTCGCCAGGTCGCGCTGCTCGCCGGCGACATCGCCGCGTGGATGCGCCCCGGCCGCGTGCTCACGGACCTCGGCAGCACGAAGGTCGACGCGTGCGCCGCGCTCGATTCCGTCGACGAGCGCATCGAGACAATTGGCGGGCACCCGATGTGTGGCCGCGAGGTGTCGGGCATCACGCACGCCGACGGCACCCTGTTCCAGGGTGCGCGATGGGTGCTCTCCCCCACGCTTCGCACCACGGAGTACGCGCGGGCGCTCGTCGGCGAGCTCGTCGACGCGGCCGGAGCGATCGCCGTCGACGTCGATCGCCACGTCCACGACGAGGCAGTGGCGACGGCCTCCCACCTGCCCTATGTCATCGCCCAGGCGCTCGCCGGGACGCTCGTCGAGGCCGATGCGCGCACCTCCGGCGTGGCCGGACGCCTCGCCGCGACCGGGTTCCGCGGCGCCACGAGGCTCGCCTCGGGCGACGTGCAGATGTGGCTCGACGTGCTCGCCACGAACGAGGCCAACGTGCGCACCTCGATCGGCTCGATGCAGCGCCACCTCGCCGACCTCGCCGACGCGCTCGACGACGCCGAACGACTCGAACACCTGCTGCGCGGCGGACGCGCCGCGATGGAGACCGCCAGGACCATCGACCGGGATTGACGCCTGCCACGACGGGGATCGAGTCCATCGGGACCCCACCGGGAGGCATGCATGAACGAGATTCGAATCGTCGACGGCGACACCGACCTGCGAGGGCTGGTGCGCGAACTCGCCAGGGTCGACCAGGACGGCGGCGGCTCCTCCGGCGAGGTGCTCTCGATGTACGTCGACGTCGACCCGCGCACGTTCGCGTCGCCCGCGACGCGCGCCAGCTCGATCCAGTCCGCGATCGACGAGGCGGAACGCCAGGCACCGAACGGACGGTGGTCGAAGACGATCGGCTACCTGCGCAGCACGCTGGCGAGTGGCGACCACGGTGTCGACCAGGCACGCGGACTGCTCGTGTACGCGACCGCGGACGGCGACGCCACGCTCGTGCGCCTGCCCTGGCCGGTGGAACCGGAGGTGGCGTTCGACCACAACGTGCACGTGCGGCAGCTCGTACGGGCCCTGCCGACGTCGTCGTGGTGCGTGCTGCTGTGCAACAGTCGCAGCGCCCGGGTGCTGCTCGGCGATCGCGACCACCTCGAGCAGGTCGACCAGCTGCGCGACGACCTCGAGAACCGCCACTTCGACGGTGGCTGGTCGACCGGCCGCGCAGACAGCATCCACGACGAGCAGGTCTCCGCCCACGTGCGCCGCGTGGTCCAGGTCCTCGACGGGCTGCACCGCACCGGGGCGTTCGACTGCCTGCTCGTGGCGGCTCCCGCAGACGTGCGCGGACTGCTGCGCTCGCTCGGATCCGAATCGCTCCGGACGACGATGCGCGGATTCGTCGACGTCGACGTCGAACACGCCACGATCGCGGAGGTCTCGGCCGCGGTCGCGGACGACATGCACGCATGGGACGACGACCAGCTCGAACGCACGCTCGCGCGTCTGCAGCAGAACGTCGGCAAGCGCGAACGCGCCGTGATCGGCCTCGACGACGTGCTGCAGGCAATCGCCGAACGGCGCATCGAGACGCTCGTGGTGAACGACGGGTACAGCCATCCGGGGCTCACGTGCCCGCACGGCGACTGGCTCGCCACGGACGGTGGCGTCTGCCCCATCCACGACACGCGACTGCAGCCGTGCGCGGACGTCGTCGAACTCGCCATCGAGCACGCCGTTCGCCAGAGCGCGCACATCACGATCGTGGAGCGAACCGATCCCAAGACCCCGCCGGCCTCGGACGGGACCACGCCCGAGCGGATGGCGTTCCAGGCGATGCGTTCGCTCGGCGGCATCAGCGCGATCGTGCGCTTCGACCTCGGTGTCGAACGCGAGACGGGCGCGCTGCTGCAGACCTGAGGTCGGCGGCCAGCGCAACGCCGGGCAGCGTGGGCCCGACAACCCGGTAGGCGGCCCTTCGGGGGATCGGTCGCACCGGGGGAGGCTGCAGGGCACATGGTGCCGGTCGCAGGAGCATGGAAGCGGATCGACGTCGGCGCGTTGCACGATGCTGCCGCGTTGCTGCGCGCGCGCCCCGGGCGGACTCGCGCAGTACTTTCCCGAGGGGATGGACGCGCCGTACCTCGCCGACGGCTACGTGCTCGGCTACTCCGACGCCCACGTTGCGGTTCGCACCAAGCTGTCCGGCGAGCTCGCGAACCTCGCCAGCTCGTTCCGGGAGTCCGCGACGATGCTTCGCGGCCAGCCCGGCCTCGGTGCGCTCGCCGACTCGATCGACGGTGCTGCGGCGGTCGTCGCCGATGGATCAGGACACGTGGCAACGCACCAGATCCATGCGCATGCGCGCGCACTGCAGGGCGTGCTCAACACCGCGTCGCGGATCGCGAAGTCGCTCGACGTGGTCGCCGCGCGCGGCATGATGCCGTCCGACCGGGCAGCGACGCGGGCACGGGTGCTCGAACTCACGAGCGGGACGCCGGGCAGCCAGGGCATGGACGCACTGCACGAGCTGGCTGTGCTGGGCGACGATCTGCCGCCCGAACTCGCGCTGGAACGACCGCCGCAGCCGCGATGGCACCGTCCGCTGCGCGATCACCTCGTCGAGTCGACCGACCCGGAGTACGCCGCGTCGCTCCTCGCGGTGCAGCGCGCGGCTGTCGCGGAGCTGGGTTCGTACGCGCGTCACCCGAACCTCGCTGGTGCCGTGGGACGCATCGACGAGCTGGTCGCGGACGCCGGACCCCTGTCCCGCGACGACACGGTGGAGCTGTACGGACTGCTCGGCCGTCGCGACGTGGCACGGCACGTGCTGCTTCCGTCCGGCGTTGTCGACGAGGTCGGTCGGTCGCTGTCGTTCATCGACCGTGCGCCGAGCGAGATGGAGCAATCGCGACTCGACCATCACGTCGCGCTGTTGTCGACCGTGCGCCGGGCGACGACACGCGAGCGCGCGCTCGAGATCGCGCGCGACGCGCTCGCGGTGCCGCGGACCGAGCTCGACGGCGTGAGCGCGGGACGGATCGACGGCCTGCTCGAGCTGGCACCCGAACTTCGTCCCCTGCAGGACCGACTGTTCGAGCCGGTGCCCGCCGTGCGTCGGCTGCTGCTGGGCGTCGGGGGCGGCGAACCGATCTTCCTTCGACCCGACACCGACCGCGCCTGGGTGAACGCGACGCTCGACAGCGCGCTGACCGGCATGCGTGCCGAGGTCGAACTGGCTCGGGCCGGACGCCTCGACATCACGGCGTCGGCGGCACCGTCACGGCTTGCGTCGCTCGCGCGGGGCGACATGGGTGCCCAGGAGGTGCTCGAGGCGCAGTACCTCGCGACCCGCCTCGGCACCGATGTGCTCGACGCCGCAGGAACGTCCAACACGGGCCGCGTCTCGCTCGGCCTGCGCCTCGCCACCGCGGAACTCCTGGAGTTCGGCAACGAGATCCAGCGCGTTCCGCTCATCCGCACGTACCTCGAATCGGCGGCGCGACCGCTGGCAGCGCTCGAACACGCGGCGGCCGACAGGCCGAGCGAGCTCGCCGCCATCGGGCAGCTGCGCGAGCTCGTCGAGCGCAACATCGCCCGCATCGACGCCACGGCGCCGACCGAGGGATACCTCATCCATCCCGACGCCGCCGAGGTGGGCCGCGCATCGCAGCTGGCGCAGCTGCTCGACCGGATCCAGGCGTCCCGCGACGGCGTCGCTGCGGGCACTGACCTGCTGTCCTGGTGATCCCGGCTACAATTCGAGCCTGATGACCACGCTCGAAGGCCCAGACGCGACGCAGCTCGATGCGACGCACGACATCGACACCGCCGTCCACGACGGACCCGGACTCGCGCCGGAGCGCTTCGAGGAGCTCGCTCGGATCATCGAGGAAGTCGAAGCGCTGCCGATCGAGCACCCCGACTCGATCGCGGTACGCCATGCGGTCGCCGGGCTGTACAAGTCGGTCAAGGTGCGACGCCGCACCGAGCGCCGCGCGAAGGTCCTCGCGCACGACGACGCGGTGACCTCGAAGACGGCGACCGGAGCGCCCGGACGCATCGACGACGAGACCGCCGGGCTGCCGCTCGCGCCGGCCACGCACGGCGCGATCGCCGGCGTGCTGCTCCAGCCACGTGGCTGCTACGTCTGCAAGGAGCGCTACACGCAGGTCGACGCGTTCTACCACCAGCTGTGTCCCGACTGCGCGGCGTTCAGCCACGCGCGTCGCGATGCCCGCGCTGACCTCACCGGACGCCGTGCGCTGCTCACCGGCGGCCGCGCCAAGATCGGCATGTACATCGCGCTGCGACTGTTGCGCGACGGTGCGCACACGACGATCACCACGCGCTTTCCCAACGACGCCGCGCGGCGCTTCGCGGGGCTCGAGGACAGCAGCGAGTGGCTGCACCGCCTGCGCATCGTCGGCATCGACCTGCGCGATCCCGCGCAGGTCGTCGCGCTCGCCGACGACGTGGCGTCACGCGGACCGCTCGACATCGTCATCAACAACGCAGCACAGACCGTGCGCCGCACCCCGGCTGCGTACGCGCCGCTCGTCGCAGCCGAACGCGAGGCGCTGCCGGCCGGTCCGCTGCCGGAGATCGTGACGTTCGGTCGCGTGGCGGCAGACCTGCAGATCGCCGCGGGCGCGGGGCCCGCAGACATCGACGCTGGTACGCCCGCGCACTGGGCGCCGACGCCTCACGCGCTCGCCTCGCTCGCGATGACCGCGCGCTCCGCATCGTTCGACCGGATCCAGACCGGGCACGCGATCGACGCCGGTGGGCTCGTTCCCGACCTGTGCGAGACCAACAGCTGGATCCAGAAGGTCGAGGAGGTCGACCCGATCGAGCTGCTCGAGGTGCAGCTGTGCAACCAGACGGCGCCATTCATCCTGCTGAGCCGACTGCGCCCCGCGCTCGCGGCTGCGGCGGCAGCGGCCCCGTCGGGTCGCGCGCACGTGGTGAACGTCTCCGCGATGGAGGGACAGTTCGGGCGCGGCTACAAGGGTCCG
>JAOPYQ010000016.1 GCA_025964555.1 Thermoleophilia bacterium
CTCGAAGCGCGGCGATGTGCACGACCGAGCAGGTACGCGAGGCGAGCTCGCTGATCACTCCATCAAGACTTCGACCCCGTGGCATGCAGGAAGCCTCGACGATCTGGCGTGACGGAACACGCGCTGAGTGTGTCGAACCCGTGTCGATCCGCACTGAACACTCGGGCAGGAAGCCCCAACTGGTCACTCGACGCCACCAAGTCAGGATGAGCCTGACGAATCGGCATCAAGTCGCCTCAGTACCGGCACTTGAATCCCGCTCGTCAGGATGGGCCTGGCGATCGGGCATCAAGTCACCGGCGAAGCCAGCCGGGCGTGCCGCCCGAGCGCGCGCGACGCGATGCGCGCTGGCAACCCTCAGGCGCGGCTGCGGTACTCGATGTTGAGGGGACAGCCCTCGAAGCCGAAACGCTCGCGGAGCTGGTTCTCGAGGTAGTAGCCGTAGGAGCGCGTCATGAGGCCCTTGTCATTGACATAGACGCGGACCTTCGGCGGGCCGGCCTGGATCTGGGTGCCGTAGAGCAGGTTGAGGCGGCGGCGCGTCTTCTTGTCGAGCGGCGGCGGCGTGCGCTCCTTGAGCTCCTTGAGCACGCGGTTGAACTCGCCGGTGCCGACGCGCTTGGTGGCGCGGTCGTGCAGCTCGATGGCCTTGCGCAGCAGCTTGTGGATGTTGCGGTTCTCGGTGCTCGAGGTCGTGACGACCTCGGGGCGCTGGCGCAGCTTCTGGGCGATCGTCTCGGTGACGTCGAAGAGGTCGACGTCGTTGATGTCCCACTTGCTGAGCCCGACGATGACGCAGCAGTCGCGCTCGCGCATGGCGTCGGCGACGGCCAGGTCGTTCTCGCGCACGCCCATCGAGGCGTCGACGAGCAGGATGGCGACGTCGGCGCGGTCGGCGGCCTGCAGCGCGCGCACCTCGCTGTAGTAGTCGAGCGGGTCCTGGCCCGAGCGGCGACGGCGCAGGCCGGCAGTGTCGACGAGGATGATGTCGCGACCCTCGAACTCGAAGCGCGTGTCGACCGCGTCGCGGGTGGTGCCGGGCATGTCGGCCACGATGTGGCGGCCCTGGCCGAGGATGGCGTTGGCGAGCGTCGACTTGCCGACGTTCGGGCGGCCGACGATGGCGATGCGGATCGCCTTGTCGTCGTCGCGATGGAACGGCGTGCCGATCTCGTGCAGCTCCTCGACGACGATGTCGAGCAGGTCGCCGGTGTTGTTGCCGTGGTGCGCGCTGACGGGGATCGGCATGCCGAGCCCCAGCTCGAAGAACTCCGCGGCCTCGTTCTCGTTGCGCGGGTTGTCGACCTTGTTGGCCACGAGGCGCACGCGAGCGCGCGACGTGCGCAGCAGCTCGGCGAGCTCGTGGTCGGCGGCGCTGATGCCCTGCTGGCCGTCGACGACGAGCAGCACGAGGTCACACTCGCCGATGGCGCTGTCGACCTGCCGGCGGATGGCCTTGCTCATGAGCGAGTGGTCGCCCTCGTCGACGCCACCGGTGTCGACGAGGATGAAGCGCTCACCGTTCCATTCGCACTCGATCTCCTTGCGGTCACGCGTGACGCCGGCCGTCTCGTGGACGATCGCGATGCGCGTGCCGGAGAGGCGGTTGACCAGGGTCGACTTGCCGACGTTCGGGTAGCCGATGACGGCGACGCGCCCGATGAACGGTCGCGCCTCCTCCTGCTGCGCCTCCTCGAGCTCGGCGAGTTCGGCGGCGATCCAGTCGGCGTCGTCCTCGTCGAGGTGCGCGAGGTCGATGTCCGACGACGGGAAAACGTCGTCGTCGAGCTCCTCCGCGGGAGGGAGCAGGTCGTGTTCTTCGGTGATGTCGGTGTCGGTATCCATGGGGCGACCTGTCATCATCGCAGGTTGGCCGCTCAGAAGCGTCGGTCGGCGCGTTGCGCGTCCCACAGCTCCTGCACGTCCGCCCAGACCGCGTCGGTAGCGCGACGGATGTTCGCCGGTGTCGCGAGCTGCCCGTCGAAGTAGTGGGGCCGGCCGTAGGCGACGGTGACCCTGAAGAGGGATTCCGACCATCGGTTGCCGTAGATGGCCACCGGCACGATGGGCACGCCGGTCACCAGCGCGAGGCGCGCCGCCCCATGCCGCGGGCGTCCGAGGTTGCCCTCGTAGACGCGCGTGCCTTCGGGGAAGATGCCGAGGGAATCGCCGCGCCGCAGCACCTCCTCCCCGATGTGCATGGCCACGCGGTCACCTGCGCCGCGGCGCACTGGGAAGAACCCGATGGCGTCGGCGAGGTTGCGCAGGGCGTTGGTGGCGTGGTCGGCCTTGCCCATGTAGCGCACGACGCGGTCGAGCGGCGAGATGACGAAGGCCGGGTCCCACGTCGAGGAGTGGTTGGCGATGAACAGGCAGCCGCCCTCGGGCACGCGCTCGACGCCGTGCGACTTGAGCCGGAACCCCTTCTCCCAGATCGGGCGCGTGCGACGCATGACCTTGTCGAACTGGGCGAGCCCGGCGTCGTTGTCGATCCACTGGCGCGCGGTGCGGCCCTGCGTGACCTCGTCGTCGAGCAGCTCGCGGCGGCGCGTGAGCCACATCTGCACGAGCAGGTCGACGCCCTCCTGGATACCGATGTTGGTGGTGTCGAGCACCACCGCGTCAGCCGCGGCTTCCGACTGCTTGGCGTCGCGCTCGTCGCGCGCGGCGAGGGCCTGGGCGACGTCGGAGTCGCTGGCGGTGCCGAGCTCGCCCTGCTGCCCGCCGCGGCGGCGCGCACGCTCCTCGAGGTCGGCGGTGACGAAGATCTTCAGCTCGGCGTCGGGGCGCACGACCTTGCCACAGTCGCGCCCGTCGAGCACGCTGTCGCGGTCGAGCGACAGCTGGCGCTGGCGGGCGATCATCACGTCGCGCACACCGGCGTGCGAGGCGACGCGCGATGCGGCGTCGTCGATGCGCGGCTCGCGGATGGCGTCGGTGACCTCATGGCCGGCGATGCGCACCTCCCAGCGGTCGGCGCCGTAGCCGAGCGAGACGGGCTGGGCGATGGCGAGGCCGCGCAGGCGCGCGCCGTTCTCCAGGGGAATGCCGCGCTCGAGCGCGAGCCACCCGAGGGCGCGA
>JAOPYQ010000044.1 GCA_025964555.1 Thermoleophilia bacterium
TCGGGACCGACGACGACTTCGTGCCGATCGACGCTTCCGGCGAAGGCCTGGAGTTCGGCGACGGTCCGTCCACGGCGATGGCCGCAGCGCTGCGTGAAGCAGCGACGCGTGCCCGCGGCGAGGACGAGGTCTCAGGCGAGGAAGCTGCCGCAGACGACGACGAGACGAAGGCTGCGACCGCCGAAGGCGAGAGCAAGCCGGAGGACGCGCCTGTCGAGGCAACCGAGGCTTCGGCCGACGTCGCCGAGGAGGCACCCGCTGCCGAGGAGACGCCTGCCGAGGAGGAGGCGCCTGCTGCAGAGGAGGCACCTGCCGAGGAGGAGGCACCTGCAGAGGAGCCCGCCGCCGAGGAAGCGCCTGCCGCCGAGGAGACCGAGGAGTCCTGACTTCCGGAATCGAGCTGACGGTCGACTGACATGCCACGCCCACTGCTCATCGGTGTCACCGGTGGGATCGGCGCAGGCAAGTCGACTGTCGTGGATGCATTCGTGCACCGCGGGGCCGTGCCGTTCTCGGCCGACTCCGCGGTGCACGAGCTGTATTCCGACCCCGGCGTGATCGACGAGGTCCGCGCTCGCTGGGGCGACGACGTCATCAACGCCGAGGACGGCATCGTCGACCGCGCCGCGATCGCCGCCATCGTCTTCACGGACGAAGCAGAGCGCCGCTGGCTCGAGGGCCTGCTGCACCCGCTCGTCGGACGAGCCTGGCTGCGGTTCGTCGAATCGCTCAGCTCTGCCGACACGCCGCCCGAGTTCGCCGTGGCCGAAGTGCCGCTGCTCTTCGAGGCCGGCCTCGAGGATCGCTACGACGCGATCGTCACCATCACCGCGCCCCTCGAGCTGCGCATCGAGCGTGCCCGTGCCCGCGACGATGGCAAGCGGCACTCGACCGCGCGTGCGGCGGCCCAGATGGACGAGGCCGAGAAGGCCGAACGCGCCGACTTCAGCTACGAGAACACTGGGTCGTTCGACGACCTTGACTCGTTCGCCGGCCACGTGCTCGACGCACTGCGCGCGCGAGTGGCGTGAGCGCCCACGTCGGCTAGCGCACGAGCGGCGGGACGAGCGCCGCGACGGACGTCGACGCCGCGGCGACTGCAGCAGTCGGCGGGACCAGCGGGCGTTCCGTCGGCGTGGTCGCGTCGATGCCGACCGCGGCCCACGCATCCATCACGGCCTGCGTCTGCGTGCTGCGCGCCCCGTAGATCGCGCGCGCAGCCGAGATCGTCGCGTCGCGCGCACCCGCGAAGCCGGATTCCGAGCGCAGGTGGTCGGTGAGGGCGACGTACCAGAGGTGGCGCAGCTCCTTCGCACCGAGCTTCGAGCCGATCAGGTACGCCGCATGCGACGGCACCTCGCTCATCGCGTGGACCTCGTCCTCGCCACCCGGGAAGGTGCGCCAATCGGTCCACGTCAGCTTCGACAGGTCGCGCAGCGCGTCACCCGCCACGCCCGGCGTGTACACGTCCTCGCCGATCTGCCAGTTGCCGTCGATGCCGCTCGCCAGCACGTCGGAGAAGCTCTCGTGGAGCGCGCCAGACTGCCCGGAGTAGGCGAGCCTGATCTCGCTGTCGATGACCCCGTGGAAGAACTCGTGCGCGATCACGTCAGCGCCGCCGCCGAGTGGCGCGAACATCTCCCCGTCGCCATCGCCGAGCCAGATGCGCTGCTCGTCGTTGAACCAGAACGCGTTGTTGGAGCGCGGATCGTTCGTCATGGGGTCGGGCGCGTGCACGCGCAGCTTGAGCGGACTGCCCTTCCCGTCGAAGCTCGAGCGGCCGTACTCGGTTCGCACGTACTCGAGCACCCGGCGGCCGTTCTCGAACGCGACCTGCACGTCCCGATCGGCGCTGGCCGGGCCCCCGCTCTTCTGGGCGACGACGTCCAGGCCGTTGTCGGCGCCGGGGACCCACACTTCCACGGGGATCTCGCGCGCGGTCGTGGAGACATCGTGCGCTGGCGCATGACGACGCGTACCGAGCTGTGCCTGGCCGATCTCCACGGGCATCCCCTCCCACCGTTCAGACCAGCGCCGATTCCCCCTCGGAACCGACGCGAATCCGTCTGAAAACGGTATTCGAGGCGTACCTTCCCGCTCCTGCTCGACCGAAACCGATCAGGCGCCGCCGGAGCCGCCGCTGCCGACCGGGGGCGGACCGCCGGTGGGCGCGTTGCAGTACTGCGCATTCCAGGTCTGCGTCGAGGATGCGCCGGTGACGGGGTCGACGAAGGTCTTGGTGACGGGTCCCTCGCCGCCATACATGTCCACGTACACCTTGCGGATGTCCGGATCGCAGAACGACACGTCCCAGAAGATGGAGCCCGACGCCGGCAGCACGATCGGATCTCCACCGCCCGGCGGCACGAACAGGAACGTCTTGGTCCCACTCAGTTCGTACTCATTGGTCAGCTTCGGATCGGCCATGTATGCGCCGTACAGGCCCGGCTCCAGGTTCTTGAAGCGGATGTTCTTGTCACCGTCGTACACCATCGTGCCGTTCGTCGATCCGACAACGCGCCCTCGCGGCACAGGCACGAGGATGAGTTCGTACGGTCCCTTCTTGTACAGGTAGTCGTACTGGGACTGGCCGAACCACGGCGGCTTCGACGAGTCGGTCGTCTGGATCGGGATGACCAGGTCCGCTGCACGCGGCTTCGGCTTGTACATCTGCACCACGCGCGATTCGATGCCTCCGACCACGGTCGCCCAGCCATCGGCTGGGACCGAGTGGCTCGGCCACGGTCGCAGGTTGCCCGGCTCGAAGACCTGCACCTTGTAGCGACCGACCTTGAGGTACTTGATCTTCCGCATGCCGCTCGCGTCGAGCGAACCGGTCTTGACGATGCCGGCCGTCACCGGGTCGGAGGGGTCGCCGGTCAGCTTCCAGTTCCAGCCGCCGCCCGGGTAGGAGCGCACCTTCACGAAGTCATCGTCGCCGAACTCGCCGGCGCACCCATCCGTGATGCCGGGATGCGCGCACTTGTAGGCCGCGCAGTCGAGCGGCTCCGCGACGCAGCTCATCACGTCATCACCCGGAGACGGGACCACGTTGGATCCCGGCGGAGGCAGGACGACCATCTTGTCGCCAGAGCCCGCGCCGCAGGTGCCGACCGGCAGGCGCTCGTCGACCTGCGGCCAGATGTAGCACGCCTGGATCGTGAGCGCTCCACCCGCGGTGCGGTTCGAGAAGTTCACCTGGAACGACGTCACGAACGGCTTCACGTTCGGGAAGCGAGCGAGCGTGCCGGCGGCCGGACGTACCACCACGTTCACGTCGAAGTAGTCAGGCAGCACGCCGTCGTCGTCACCGCCACCGGCACAGGTTCCGTCGGCCGGGGAGTCCACCTTGCGGGCAGTGGCCTGGATCGTCCACGCCTCCGGGCTGATGCCGTCGAGCGCGAGCTCGGACTGCAGCCGGTTGGTCAGCCACGGTGAACCCGTCAGGTTGATGCTGGCCGGAGAGGTCACGGTCGCACACGTGTCAGGGGTCGAGCCGGCCCAGGCCGCATCGCCGCGGATCTTGTCGCCGAGCGACTGTGCGATCGACGTCTGCTGATCACGGACCTTCGCGGTGCTCGCCGTCTTCGACGTGCCGCTCGAGAGCGCCGCCAGACCTGCCAGTCCGATGGCGACCACGATGACCGCAATGATCACCTCGATGATCGAGAAACCCTGTTCACGACTACCCACAGTTCGCATCGAGCTTCCTCCCCCCTGCATAGCAGTCGATGTTGGCTTCTCGCACGCTCGTCGCCTGCCAGCTTCCCGTCAGCGGGAAGTACGGCGGTGTCGCGTTGATCAATCGCTTGTCCCACTTGTACCTGCGGTCGTCGTAGCCGGTCCAGGTGCCGTCGACCCACTTCCAGTACAGGAGCGGGGGGCGATGCGCGGCGATCGAGCCGTCGATGACGAACTCCGTGCCGCAGCGTGGCTGGCCGGTCTGGATCTGCTGCGTCGCGTACTCCGGCGGAATCGTCACGCCGCCGGCCGCCGCGACGATCGCGGCTCGGACCATGGTGACGTTGCACGCGCCGACGGTCCCCTGCATGTCGATCACGACGTTGCCCTGCGCGATGAGGCCGAGGGTCTTGCCGGGCGCCGTGACGTTCGCGTTGACGTTGCCGCGGATGTAGATGCTCGCCGAGCCCTCGTTGGGTCGGCTCGCGGCGACCGTGAAGCGCGTCGTCATGTCGCCGCCTTCAACGATGACGTCGTCCTTGAAGAGCACCGCGCCCGCGCCCGAACCGGCGGACTGCCAGCCACCCCAACCGCCGAAGGGCGGCTTGACGCGGAAGGAGCCGCCGGAGAACTGGATGTGATACGCGTGCTCGAGCGGTGCGAGCGCCGTGTTGTCGACGGTCGGATACATGTACACGTCGGGACGCGTCGCGGCATCGGCCGCCATGTCGTCGAGCTGTGTCTGCACGCGCAGGAACGTGATGTAGC
Organism: Thermoleophilia bacterium; assembly: GCA_025964555.1. Classification (GTDB taxonomy): domain Bacteria; phylum Actinomycetota; class Thermoleophilia; order Gaiellales; family SKUG01; genus JAGQUL01. Next base: position 4,450 of record JAOPYQ010000044.1, read on the forward strand.
GATTGGTGTTCTCCTGCTTGGGACACCCGGACGAGGCGCCGGTGACGATCGTCTTGCGCGCCGTCGTGAGCGAACCGTCGGAGCTGCAGTTCACGCCCGGTTCGGCCTTGATCGCGTAGGGGGTCGATACGCCGCCGGTCGCGGGGTCGGCGGTGTCGAAGCCGTTCGAGTGCACCGGACCGTTGATCTTCGCGCCGGCGCGGAAGTGCACGGTGCCGTCGCTGATGAGCTGGTAGTCGGCGAAGCGACCCGGGCGGGTGGCGATGCGCACGACGGTGGCATCGGAGCCGTAGGAGCCGGACGCGGGGCCGACCCAGGTGCGCACGTAGTAGACGACCTGTCCGATCGACGTGGTCGACGCGACGTCGGGCAGTTCCACGCGGTAGATCTGCCAGAACCCGTGCAGCGACGTGTCACACGGCGTGACGCCGAGGGCGGCGCACTGTGCGGACGTGAGCGACGCGGTCTCGTGGTAGGCGACGACGGGCAGCGCGCCGGCATAGACGAACGTCGATCCCGGGCCGTGGCGGTAGACGCCGCCGACGGTCCTGAACTGGGTGGGGATGCCCGCAGCCGTGGCGACGTTCGCGGCGCCAGCGGGACCGAGCGTGGCGAGGTCGGCCGCGCTCAGGCCGTAGTTGTCGGTATCGCTGGCGAGGTCGGCCTGGAGCGCGACGCCGAGCTTCGTGACCGACGACTGCACGTGCGGATACGACAGCGCGCGTTCCGACTTGGACTTGCTGCGCTCGATGGTGCCGTTGGACAGCATCGAGAACGTCACGGCGACGACCGCCATCACGGCGATCGCGATGATCGCCCAGATGAGGATGACGCCCTGCTCGCCGGTGCGTGCGACCTGTCGACGGGGCTCGCTCACTGTCCACATCCCGTCGCGTACGCGAAGTCGTCGTTGGCTCGCGACGTGATCGTCGCGCTGGTGGTCAGTCGCTGGCGAGCCGAGTTCTTCTGGGTGGTCCCTGCGGCGTCGCCGCCTGTGGTCCAGGCCGACAGGTCGAGGGTCACGTTCGTGATGAAGCCGCGGCGCATGTCGGTCAGGTTCGTCGTGAGCGGGAAGTAGGTGAAGGTCTGGCAGTTGGCGGGGTCGATCATCGTGTTGTACTTCGAGGGCCCGTTGTACGAGGCCTGCGGCATGCCCTGGCGGTTGAAGCGCACCAGGAAGCCGAAGCTCGCGGATCGCCCCTGGGAGTTGCCGAGCGTTGCGGTGGCCGGCGGCGAGAGCACGGTCTCGTTGCTGAGGGTCGCGCCGCGCGCGGAACCCAGGTAGCAGGCCAGGTGGTTGACGGTGACGGTGCGCTGGAGCGATCCGTCGGGATTGATGGCCCACGACACGCACTCGTGCCCGTTGTTGGTGGCGTCGACGTCCGCGCGGAACCAGAGCTGGTTGGCGTTGGAGACGGTGATGTCCTGGAAGACGCAGTAGTCCTTGGCTCGGGCAGGTCCGGCCGGGCACGGGTTGTTCCAGGCGATGCCCGAGACCATCCCGGAGGGACTCTTCGACACGCCCCACAGGGAGATGGCGCGCATCTCGTCGCGAATGATCGGCGCGTTCAGTCGCTCGGGGCTCTCGGCGCTGCGCACGTCGCGTTCGAACCGTTCCAGCACGTCGGCCGCGCGTGCGGTGGCCTTGCGATCGACGGAGCGGTCCGCGGCGCCGGAGAACATGCCCGTGAGCGCGAGCATGACCGTTCCCAGCACGATGGCGGCGAGGATCATGGCGACCACCAGCTCGATGAGCGTGAAGCCGTACTCGCGTTCGATGCGGAAGGAGGAGGTCAGCACTGGTTGCCGCCCTCCGTGCCGAACTCGCAGCTGGTGGCCCAGCTCGTCGACGTGGCACGCTGCACGCTCAGACGGTACTGGCGCGCACCGATCCGTTCGTAGAGCAGGCGTGCACGAACGCCGGGTGACGCAGCGGCGGTGCCGAGCGCCACGCGACCGTCGTTGATGGATTCCGGGATCTTGTCCAGGTAGGGCTTGCCACGCGCACCGAAATTGATGGGTCCCCAGAGGCCGCCGGCTCCGCCGGTCACGCCAGACCCCGCAGGTGGCGTGGTCGGCCAGTCCTCGGGGTCGTTCAAGACCGGCACGCGACCGCCGTGGTCGCGCATGAAGGCTTCGATCGCGTCGTGGTAGCTCTGGCCCGCTGCACGCGCGGCGGTGACCGAACCGGCACGGCTCGAGGAGTTCCTGGCGGCGAAGATCGCGGCACCCAGGATCCCGATGATGAGCACGACGATCACGACCTCGACGAGGCTGACGGCGCGTTCAGGGTCGGCTCGGAGACCGACTCGGCGTGTGGGGGTATGGGCTTGCATGCTGGGCGGTGCGCGTGCACGGATGGGCTCCGCACGAGGCGCACGTGGACGGCATCGGCATTTCACGACGATTCCTGAAGCAACCGTTCGAAGGACGTTCGGAGGTTGTGGCAGGGTCGGTTGCGTGCCGTGGCAGAATGCTCGCATGCCCGAGTTCCAGGTCTACAGCCATTTCGAGCCGAAGGGCGACCAGCCCCAGGCGATCAGCGAGCTCGTCGCGGGCGTGCAGCGCGGCGATCGCTGGCAGACCCTGCTCGGCGCGACCGGCACCGGCAAGACCTTCACGATGGCCAAGGTCGTCGAGGCCGTCCAGAAACCGACGCTCGTGCTCGCGCACAACAAGACGCTCGCGGCGCAGCTGTGCAACGAGTTCCGGGAGTTCTTCCCGAACAACGCCGTCGAGTACTTCGTCTCCTACTACGACTACTACCAGCCCGAGGCGTACGTTCCCTCGAGCGACCTGTACATCGAGAAGGACTCGTCGGTCAACGACGACATCGACCGGCTGCGCCACGCCGCCACGAGCGCGCTGCTCGCGCGTCGCGACACGCTCGTCGTGGCGTCGGTGAGCTGCATCTTCGGCCTCGGTTCGCCGGAGACGTACCGACGCAACTCGCTCATCCTCACGCAGGGCGGCGAGATGGACCGCGACGCGGTGCTGCGCCAGCTCATCGCGATCCAGTACCAGCGCAACGACGCGGTGCTCGCGCGCGGCAACTTCCGGGTGCGCGGCGACTCGATCGAGATCCAGCCGGCCTCGGAGGAGAACGCGTACCGGATCCAGTTCTTCGGCGACGAGATCGAGAAGATCGTCCGCTTCGATCCCCTCCTGGGCGAAGTCACCGCGGAGCTCGGGCACCTGGCCATCTATCCCGCGTCGCACTACGTGGCCGAGGACGACAAGCTCGAGCAGATCATCAACGGGATCCGCAACGAGATGGAGCACCGCGTCGCGGAGCTCGACGAGCAGAACAAGCTGCTCGAGAGCCATCGCCTGCGCCAGCGCACCGAGTACGACCTCGAGATGCTCCAGCACGTGGGCTTCTGCAACGGCATCGAGAACTACTCTCGGTGGTTCGACGGGCGCATGCCCGGCGAGACGCCCAACACGCTCATCTCGTTCTTCCCCGACGACTTCCTCATGCTCATCGACGAGAGCCACATGACCGTGCCGCAGGTCGGCGCGATGTTCAACGGCGACCGGTCGCGCAAGGAGACGCTCGTCGACTTCGGCTTCCGCCTGCCCAGCGCGATGGACAACCGCCCGCTGCGCTTCGACGAGTTCCTCGACACGATCGGCCAGACCGTGTTCGTGTCCGCGACGCCGGGTCCGTTCGAGCTCGAGCACTCCGCGCACATCGCCGAGCAGGTCATTCGCCCGACCGGGCTCATCGACCCGCCCGTGGAAGTACGCCCGACCGCCCACCAGATGGACGACCTCATGAACGAGGCGCGTCGCGTGGTGGAGGAGGGCGGTCGCGTGCTCGTGACGACGCTCACGAAGAAGATGAGCGAAGACCTCACCGACTACCTGCTCGAGAGCGGGTTCAAGGTCCGCTACCTGCACTCGGAGATCGACACCCTCGAGCGCATCCAGGTCATCCGCGGGCTGCGCATGGGTGAGTTCGACATCCTCGTCGGCGTCAACCTCCTGCGCTAGGGCCTCGACCTGCCCGAAGTGCGGCTCGTAGGCATCCTCGACGCGGACAAGGAAGGCTTCCTGCGCGGACGCACGGCGCTCATCCAGACGATCGGCCGGGCGGCACGCAACAGCGAGGGCAGGGTCATCATGTACGCCGATCGCGAGACCAACTCGATGCGTGAGGCGATCGAGGAGACCGACCGCCGTCGCGAGAAGCAGGTCGCCCACAACACGCTCCACGGCATCACGCCGATCTCGATCAACAAGGGCGTCTCCGACATCGCCGAGTTCCTCTCGCTCGACAGCGCGAGCGTGCAGATGGGCGTCGATACGGGCGGCAAGGGCATCCTCATGGGCACCAGCGCTGGCTCGGTCAAGCGCGGTGCGCTCGCACGCACGACCGTGCCCGAGGGCCCGGGCGGGGGCGGCACCGGAGGCCGCGTGCGCAAGGCCGGCAACACCGCGATCAACGTGCTGAGCGACGAAGAGCGCCACAAGAAGCTCATCGACCTCGAAGAGCGCATGATGATCGCCGCCGAGCAGCTGCACTTCGAGGAAGCGGCCAAGCTGCGCGACGAGATCCGAAAGCTCACCGCGGCGGGCGTCTAGGCAGCTGCAACGAACGACGCACGCTGTTCGACATCCCGGAGACGGAGTTCGGGGGGAATCCGTGGGGGTTGGAGTCGGACAGGTACCGGATGCTGGCGTGCTTCGGCGCGCAGGTACGGCGCTGCAGACAGCCGCAACCGTGGCTCTGGGCGACTACAAGGCCGAGATTCCCATGCTGTTCGGCAAGCGCGCCGCGATCGACGCGCAGGACGCGCGTCTGGACGCGGCCGCGGTACACGCGCGCGAGGCGGTCGCGCTCCTGGACGGGGCCGAGCATCCCGGGGTCGTGCAGGTTCGCGACGGGGCGGCTGCGCTTGCGCAGCATCTCGACGACTGGCGGTTCCTCACCGGTGGGAAGCGGTGGTCGCATGGCTACGACGGGTACATGCAGTACTCCGGCGCCGAGGGCATGGGGCAACGACTGTCCTTCGCCGCCGATGGCATCGACGCGATCGAGTCCGGCCGTGGTGCCGCGTGGCTGGCCGAGCACATCGACGGGAACGCGCTGCGCCGGAGCGACAGGCTCGTGGGACTGCGGCTCGTGGTGGACGCCCGACCCGGCCGGCTGGATCCGCTGGTCGAGGCGATGGTCCCGGAGCTCGACTTCCGGGGCGTCGGTGACTCGTACACCGCAGAGCGTTCGATCAGTGCCTTGGTGCGGTTGGGCGTAGCGGAGCGCGGACGCGCAGTCGACTGGATCTGGGACCACATGGTCAGGTTCGGCAACGGCACGAGCGACTTCGGAGCAGTAGCGACCGACGGCGCGGGCAACTCAATCGACACCCGGACGCGAGCCTCCGTGGTCAAGGCGATGTTCGGTGCCGCGAGCGAGCATCGTCTCGGCGGGCGGGCGCAGGAGCCCGCGTGGCTCGCGCGACTGGCGGACGACGACCTCGTCGCGCTCGACGTGGTGACGCGCACGCAGCTCGACCTGCTGACCCGAGCAACCACACGCGCCGACGTCGAACAGCTGGTGCTCGAGAGCCTGCGGTCGCCGGACCGCATGCGATACGGCGCGCTCGACACCGGCGCCGCGACGTACGCCGCCGCGCTGGAGCTCCCCGAAGCCCTGCGTCCCAGCCTGCACGAATCGGTGGTTCGGGACATCCAGGAAGTGCGTCGGGCGTCCCATCGAATCTGGAGCTCCGCGCACGACGACCGGCTCGCGGCAGGTGCAGCCCCTTCGTCGGTGCTCGCCAGCATGCTGTCGGACCCCCTCATCACCTTCTCGCGCGCCGACATGTACCGGTCGGCCATCGCGATGCTGGATCGGGTGCCGAGGGATGGCCCGCGCGCGCCGGTCGTGGCGAGCACTCGAGAGCTGCTCGAGCGCAACCTCGAGCGAACGAACGGCCTGCGCACCGACGGATACGGACTTCACCCGGACTACGCCGAGCATGGTCGCGCGCTCGCGAACGCGCAGCTGCTTGCCAGGTTCGATGACATGCAGAAGCCGGGTGCCCCGCCAGACGGGGCGGTGCTCGCATGGTGACCGCGGCCCACAGGACTTGCTCGCCGCCGCCGGCACCGAACTGGCCGGCGCGAATCGCTGCGGGCCGACCCGTGGCACCGGCACCCCGGGTTGGCGGCGATCTCGCCTGGTAGCAGGATCTCGCCCCGAGCCGTCGAACGTGCATGCATGACGAACGTGAAGGCACCACCCATAGTCGTGCTCGCGATCGTCGCCCTGTTCCTGTACTGGGTCGTGCAGGACCCGGTCGGCGCTGCCGCGATGATCCGCGAGGTGTTCGACTGGACGCTCGGGTTCCTGCAGCTGCTGGCCGAACGCGTGGTCCAGTTCCTGAGCGCGCTCACCTGAGGGTGGGACGGCCGATGTCTCGCCGCCCACGCATCGTCCGCACGCGACGCAGCGGCCTGCGTCGCTACCTCGGTGACGGCGAGACCACGATGCTCGTCACGCGCCAGCATCCGTTCGTGCTCGTGCGCGCCGCGATCGACATGCTCGGGCTGCTGTTGCCGCTCGCCATCGCCGCATGGGGGATCGCCGGTACCGAGCTGCTGCGCGGCGTCGTCGGGACGTGGCTGCTGCGCATCATCTTCGCGCTCATGCTCGTGCTGCTCGCGCGCCTCGCGCTGCGTGTGCTCGCGTGGGAGCTGGAGCGGGTCGTCGTCACCGACGAGAAGGTCATCCACGTCGCGGGCGTGCTCGACAAGCGCATCGCGTCGACGCCGCTCGCGAAGGTGTCGGAGTTCACGGTCCGCCAGCCGCTCGTCGGTCGGATCTTCGACTACGGCTCGCTCGTCGTGGACGTGCCGGGCGGGCGCGACCAGGCGCTGCACGGGCTCGCTTATCTGCCGGACCCCGCGGGGCTGTACCGGCTCGTGAGCGACCAGGCGCGGCGTGGCCGGGTGCACGAGGGTGGCGGTCGCCTCGAGGACGATCCGCCGGAGCTGCAGGCGCCGACCGTGGAAGACATCGAGCGGATCGAGCGCATCGGACTGCCCGACCCGTGGGAGCCATCACTCGAGGGCGACGTGTCGGACCACACGATCCGCATCCCACGCGTGCAGCCGCGCAGCGACGACTGACCTCGCGTCAGTCGCGCGCGGCGTTGCCGAGCACGAGGCCGACGCCGAGCGCGGCGCCGGCGACTGCCCCGGCGACCATCGCGAAGGGGAGTCCTGACTTCGGCGCGTCTGCGATCGCCGCGCCGACGAGCCCCATCGGCGCTCCCAGGAAGAGACCAGCGGCGCCGATCCCGAGCGCGAGCTTCACGTCGCCGCCTTCGATCGGACCGCCCGTTGGCCACCCGTTGTGATAGTCGTTCTCGATAGGGGCGAATCGATTGAGCGCGAACGCGCCACCGCCCATCACCGCAGCGAATCCAACCAGGCTGCGCACGTCTCGGCCAGAGATGTTCATTCGTCCCGACTCCGTCCCGTCGGGCCATCCCGAACGCGGCCCGTCACCTGCTTGTCGATGCGATCGGTCGTGTCGTTTCGACTCCCTGAAGGAGGCGAACGGCACAACCGACCCAGAAGAGTCGAAGGCCCACTTCCGGGACGGTGGAAGTGGGCCTTCGCAAAGGTGCAGCGACCGAGCTAACAGCTGGGACGGTCGTGTTGGACGCTGCGTGGCGAGGACGGTATGTCCGGTGTATTCGGCGGGTGCGATCGGGACGATGATCGCGGGACGAGCCGATGAAACCGTGGCGGGAAGCTCCTCGCTGCCTCCCTGTGCCTTTACTATGCCGGAGCCCCCCGGATCCCGAATCCGTAGTACCTACCTATATTTTGGGGGGCGGTACGTAGGCGATATACGACGTCTGCGCGTGCAATCGAGGCTTCGAGCGAACATACGTTCCCCTCGGCTTGGCGTGGCGGCTATCATGCATGCATGGCTGATGAGATCGTTGTCCGCGGCGCGCGGGAGCACAACCTGAAGGACGTCTCCGTCACGCTGCCGCGCAACCGGCTCATCTGCGTGACCGGACTGTCCGGATCGGGAAAGTCGAGCCTCGCGTTCGACACCATCTATGCGGAGGGTCAGCGCCGCTACGTCGAGTCGCTCAGCGCGTACGCGCGCCAGTTCCTCGGCCAGATGGAGAAGCCTGACGTCGACACGATCGAGGGTCTGTCGCCGGCGATCTCGATCGACCAGAAGACGACGAGCAAGAACCCCCGCTCGACGGTCGGTACGGTCACCGAGGTGTACGACTACCTGCGCCTGCTGTTCGCGCGCGTGGGACATCCGCACTGCCCGACGTGCGGGCTGCCGATCGAGGCGCAGTCGATCGAGCAGATACTCGACTCGGTCGAGCTGCACGAAGAGGGCACGCGCCTCATGGTGTGCGCGCCGCTCGTGCGCATGCGCAAGGGCGAGTTCGGCAAGCTCTTCGAGGAAGTGCGCCGCGACGGGTTCACCCGCGTCCTCGTGGATGGCGAACTGCGCAACCTCGATGACGAGGACATCAAGCTCGACAAGAAGTTCAAGCACGACATCGACGTCGTGATCGATCGCGTGTCGATGAAGCCGGGCGTGCGTCGACGGCTCGCCGACTCGGTGGAGACCGCGCTGCGCCTCGCCGACGGCCTGGTGGTCGTCAAGACCGTGCCGCGCGAGGGGGAGGGCGTGCCCGAAGAGCGCACGTACTCCGAGCGCTTCGCCTGCCCGAAGGGGCACGTGTCGCTGCCCGAGCTCGAGCCGCGCATCTTCTCGTTCAACAACCCGCACGGCGCATGTCCGCAGTGCACGGGCCTCGGCTACACGCGCGAGGTCGACCCTGACCTCATCGTCGCCGACGAGGACATCTCGATCGCCGACGGCGCGCTCGCGCCGGGCACGGTGAGCGGCGGCTACTACCAGAACCTCATCACGGCGATCTGCGAACACTGGGACATCCCGACGGACACCCCGTGGAAGCAGCTCGACGAGTGGCAGAAGGACGTCTTCCTGTGGGGCACGCCGGAGGGCGAGCGCGTCCCGGTGACCTATCGCAACCGACGCGGCCGCACGCGGACGTACCGGATGAAGTTCGAGGGCTTCATCAACCACTTCCAGCGGCGATACGCCGACACCGAGAGCGAGATGGTGCGCGACGGCATCGAGCGCTTCATGTTCGACGCGCCCTGCGAGGCGTGCAAGGGCGACCGCCTTCGCCCCGAATCGCTCGCGGTGACGGTCGGTGGCACGAACATCGCCGAGGTGTCGAGCTACGACGTCGCGACCGCGGTCGCGTGGCTCGAGGACCTCGAGCTGTCGGAGCAGGAGATGATGATCGCGCGACGCATCGTGCGCGAGATCAAGGAGCGCCTGCAGTTCCTCGCCGACGTCGGAGTCGGCTACCTCGGCCTGGGTCGTGCCGCGCGGACGCTGTCCGGTGGCGAGGCGCAGCGCATCCGCCTGGCGACGCAGATCGGATCGAGCCTGGTCGGGGTGCTGTACATCCTCGACGAGCCGTCGATCGGGCTGCACCAGCGTGACAACGGCAAGCTGCTCGGCACGCTCACGCGCCTGCGCGACCTGGGCAACACGGTCCTCGTCGTCGAGCACGACGAGGAGACCATGCGCGAGTGCGACTACCTCGTCGACATGGGCCCGGGCGCGGGTGAGCACGGCGGCGAAGTCGTCGCGGCCGGCACCTACGCACAGGTCGCCAAGGCCAAGGGATCGATCACCGCTGACTTCCTGTCCGGCAGGCGTCGCATCGAGATCCCCGAGCGCATCACCGAGGGCGGTGACTGGTTCACGGTGCGCGGTGCGGCTGAGAACAACCTCCAGGACATCGACGTGTCGATCCCGGTGGGTCGACTCACCTGCGTGACCGGCGTGTCCGGCAGCGGCAAGTCCACGCTCGTCAACGAGATCATCTACAAGGCGGTCGCCACGAAGCTCAACCGGGCGCGCAAGCGTGCGGGTGCGCACAAGACGATCGAGGGCCTCGAGCACTTCGACAAGGTCATCGACGTCGACCAGGCGCCGATCGGCCGCACGCCGCGCTCGAACCCGGCGACGTACACGGGCCTGTTCGACCACATCAGGACGCTCTACGCGAAGGTGCCCGAGGCGCGCATGCGCGGCTACAAGGCCGGCCGCTTCTCCTTCAACGTCAAGGGCGGTCGCTGCGAGACGTGCAAGGGTGACGGCACGATCAAGATCGAGATGCACTTCCTGCCGGACGTGTACGTGCCGTGCGAGATCTGTCACGGCAAGCGCTACAACTCCGAGACGCTCGAGGTGCGCTACAACGGCAAGTCGATCGCCGACGTGCTGCACATGAGCGTCGAGGAAGCCGTCGAGTTCTTCGGGAAGAGCCCGACGCTCCGACGCCGACTGCAGGCGCTCTCCGACGTGGGGCTCGACTATTTCCGCCTGGGCCAGCCTGCGACGACGCTCTCGGGCGGCGAGGCGCAGCGCGTCAAGCTCGCGACGGAGCTCGCCAAGGTC
>JAOPYQ010000045.1 GCA_025964555.1 Thermoleophilia bacterium
GCCCGGAAATACGACGGCGGGCCGATCCCCGAAGGAACCGGCCCGCCTGTGTCACATCGGGCTGCGGAGATTTGAACTCCGGACCTCTCCGACCCGAACGGAGCGCGCTACCAGGCTGCGCCACAGCCCGTGACAGGAATCGATACTACCGGATCGCGCGTGGCTGCAAACCCCGATTGGACGACCAATCGAAAATCGTGATCAGAGCGGCTTGAACGTGGCGCGCTCGAGCACGTCGGTGAACTCTCGCACCGGTGCGGTGGGGTCCTCGAGCACGTCGACGCCCATGATCTCGGGCACGAGCACTCGCAGCGTGCCCTCGATGCCGTGGCGGACCGTGATCTGGCTCATCGGACAGCCGACGCACGCACCCATCAGCTCGATGATCGCGATGGTCTCGTCCTCGATCTCGACCAGGCGAACGTCGCCCCCGTCGGCCTGGATGTGCGGACGGATCTGCTCGATCGCCGCGTCGACGCGGTCGAACAATGGGCCCGAGGTCTCGATGAGCGGCTGGTCATCCATGCCCGTCAACCATACTCGACACGTACGATCTGGACGCAGCGACACGACGGCAGCAAGGAGACGGTCGAATGGCGATCACAACGAGCGGCGCGCACCAGCAGAGCGTGTGGGCGAGCGTCGTCAGCGACAAGGCCGAGGCGCTCCGCGACTGGCTGCTCGCGATCGGGTTCACCGAGGACATTGCCATCCCCGGCGAGCGCGATGGCGCCATCCACCACTGCCAGCTCGACTGGCCCGAAGGTGGCCGGGTCATGCTTTCCAGCACCGACGAGCGCGCCACGCCCTGTCGCCCGGGCACCGGCTGGCAGCACGTCGTCACCTCCGACCCCGACACGGTTCACGCCCGAGCCGTCGAGCTCGACGCCACGATCGTCCACGGGCTCGTCGACCAGACCGACTATCCCGCGCGCGAGTTCACGGTGGCGGACCCGGACGGGAACCACTGGACGTTCTCCACCTTCGCCGGCTGAGTCGCGCCCGCGCTGGCCCCACCGGACCGGCGTTCCTGACCACCTGCGGCCATGTCGGTCTTCGAACCGATGCCCCCCCACCGCGATGCCCGATACCGTCGCTGCATGCGTATCCCGTCGAACATCGCCGCAGCTTCCGTGACCGCAGCCACGACGCCGAAGGCCGCCGTCCTGGTCGACGATCGACCGGTGTGGACGAACCCCGCCGCATCCGCCGCGCTGCGCAGCACCGCCGACCTGCTCGGCACCATCGAGGCCGGGATCGTGCGCAACATCAGCGACGTCGGCCTGGTGCGCGCCTACGCCGTCGACCTGCGCTCCACGATGGAGATCTACGACGCCGCGACCACCGCACTGTCGACCGACGCATCGAAGGAGAACGACTCCTTCCTGCCGCTCATCTCGACCGCCGGTGGCGGCGTCACGCACGCGGAATCGCGCCTCTCGTCGAAGGAGCTCGCGTCCACGTGGCCGATCGAGCGCGGCGACATCCTGGCCGCGATCCGTCGCGCCAAGTCGATCAGCCTCAACGTCGCCGACCAGCTCGACCCGCGCTCCAACCGCGACCCGCGCTAGTCGCTCCGCGCCGAACCCGGCGCCACGAATCCCGACTCGTACGCAAACACCACTGCGTGGACGCGATCACGCAGCCCGAGCTTCGCCAGCAGGTTCGCGACGTGTGACTTGACCGTCGCCGGGCTCACCACGAGTGATGCCGCGATCTCGGCATTCGACCGACCCGTGGCGAGCTGCTGCAGGATCTCCCGCTCTCGCGGACTGAGCTCGTCGAGCCGTCCCGTCAACGACTGGTCCGGGTTCGCGTGAACCGCAAGTTCCCGGACGACCTTCGTCGTCGCGGCAGGAGCGAACAGGGCATTTCCCGCTGCGACCACCCGCACCGCGTTCACGAGGTCCGCTGCGGCGATGTCCTTGAGCACGAACCCGCTGGCGCCAGCGCGCAAGGCGTCGAGGACGTATTCGTCGAGGTCGAACGTCGTCAGCACCATGACCTTGGTGCGCGCGCCGGAGCGGACGATCTCTCTGGTCGCCGCGATGCCGTCGAGCACCGGCATCCGGATGTCCATGAGCACGACGTGCGGCTCGAGTCCGCGTACGAGCTCGACGGCGTCTGCCCCCGATGCGGCTTCGCCCACGACCTCGAGGTCACCTTCGGCCTCGAGCAGCGTGCGCAGTCCCGTCCGCACGAGCGGCTGGTCGTCGGCGACGAGGATCCGAATGGTGCTCACGCCGGTGCCGATCCAATCGGTAGGGCGACCGGCAGGGGCAGCGCCGCGCGCAGCTCGAAACCGCCGATCGAAGTCGGACCGTGCAGGATCTGCCCGCCGTACAGCTCGAAGCGCTCGCGCATCCCGATGAGCCCGTGCCCCACCGGACCGGTCGTTCGCGGAGCAGACCGCGGAGGGCGATCGTTGCGTACCACGAGTTCGAGCGCATCGTCTCCCCAGTCGAGGACCACCTTGACCGCAGCGCCCGGCGCGTGGCGTCGGCAGTTGGTCAGCGCCTCCTGCAACGCGCGATACGCCGCAAGCGATCGACCTGAACCGAGGTCGCGCTCGGTGCCCCGGGCGTCGAACGACACCTCCATGCCGCTCCCACGCGCCGCTGCCACCAGGTCCGCGACCTGATCGATGCCCGGTTGCGGCTCGAGCGGCGGCCCGGAGCTGTCCGCCCGAAGCACGCCGAGCAGGCCGCGCATCTCGGCCAACGCGTCTCGGCCGGCGCGTTCGATCGCGTCGATGCCGTCGTGCGCCGTCGACCGCTCGACATCGAGCGTGGTCCGCACGGCCTGCGCCTGCAGCACCACGACGCTGATCGAGTGCGCCACGATGTCGTGCAGCTCGCGTGCGATCCGAGTGCGTTCCGTCTGGAGCGCGTGCGTTCGCTCGAGCTCGTCGAGCATCCGCTGCCGTGTCGCGGCGTGGCGCGCGTCCTCGACGTGACGGTCCCGAACGCCGAGTGCGCGGCCGGCGCCGAACGCGCCGCCATAGATGAGCGTCGTGAACGCCAGGTCGCTCGCCGGCGCACCAGTGACGACGAGCATGACCACGATCGTGACGAGCAGGGCGCCCATCGCCGCGATTCCGCGCTCGCGCAGCTCGAGTCGGCCGAGCACGAAGGTCGCGATGAGCAGTCCGATCGGGATCGCGATCTGCTCGCCGCTCCCGGGCACCGCTGCGATCGCCGACGTGCCTGCCGCGCTCGCCGCGAATGCAAGGAGCGGTGAACTGCGCAAGATCGCGATCGGTGCCAGGGCGCCGATGACGAGCAACGCAGACGCTGCCTGGTTCGCAGTCGCGGTCGCGAGCATCTGCGTCAGTCCCGCGGCGACGAGCACGGCAGCGCCGAGCGCATCGATCAGTCGCGTGGGGATCCTGGTCATGTGCTGACGTTACCAGCCCGATCTCATCGCGCACATCGCCCGCGCGGGTGGTGACGAATCGCCCGAACGGCCGATGCGCGAGCGCCTGGCCATGGCGCATGCTGGAACGGCACGCGACCAGAGGAGCACCCATGACGAGCATTGACCATGCACTTGACCGGCACGCCCACGCCGCTACGACCACTGCCAAGCCGGCGGCGCGCGACCTCGCGGCTTGGCAGTGGGCCGCGCCACTCGGCGCCGCGCTCGCATGTACCGCTGCCGCTACGATTCAGCTCACGCACCCCGAGTACACGGACGTCGACCCCCTCAATGACGGGACGTTCCTCGCGCTCCTCGCACTCACCGTCGTGTCCTTCCACGCCGTCCGCCGCATGGTGGGCGGATCCGCGTGGCCGGCATGGCTCGCCACCGTCGGCATCTCGCTCCTGATCGTGGGCGTCGTGGTCGGCCTCGTCCAGGGCACGGACCCTGAGTGGTTCTTCGCGCTCGCCGGGCCTGGCCTGCTGTCGTGGCTCGTCGCATCGATCGCGCTCGCCATCCGTGCATGGCGAACGCGCACGCTCCCGCGCTGGTGCATGCCGATCTTCGCGCTGCAGGTGTCGTTCGTGGTGATGGCATCCAATGCCGGCGGCGCACTCGTCGCGGCGATCATGTGGGCGGCAGTCGCACATCGGATCGCACGACGAGCGTAGGCTGCGGCTCATGCGCTTCCAGGTGCCACGACTCGACCCGACCTCGCGCGACACGCTCCGCGTGGCGTGCATCCAGCTCGCCTCCGACGAGCACGTCGACCAGAACGTCGATCGTGCCGAACGTGGCGTGCGCGAAGCAGCCGAACGCGGCGCACGCCTCATCACGCTCCCGGAGAAGTGGAACGCGATCGGCGAGCTCGAGGTGCTGCGCGCCGCGGCCGAACCGATCGACGGGCCCACGATCACCCGCGTGCGCGCCTGGGCTCGTGAGCACGACGCGTGGATCCTGAGCGGCAGCACCGTGATCCGCGAGCCGGGCGCCGAGAAGCTCCGCAACCTGAGCGTGCTCGTCGATCCGGAAGGGGAGATCCGCGCGACCTACGCCAAGATGCACATGTTCGACGTCGACGTGGCGGGCGTCGCATACCGCGAGAGCGACGGCGAGGACCCCGGCGACGAGATCGTCGTGACTGACATCGACGGCACGCCGCTCGGCATGACGGTCTGCTACGACCTGCGCTTTCCCGAGCTGTACCGCATCCTCGCGCTGCGTGGCGCGCGCATCATCACCGTGCCCGCCGCCTTCACGCTCATGACCGGTCGCGACCACTGGGAGGTCCTGCTGCGCGCACGCGCGATCGAGAACCAGTGCTTCGTCGTCGCCCCCGACATCATCGGGGATCATGGCGCCGGGAAGGTCTCCTACGGTCACTCGATGATCATCGACCCGTGGGGGACGGTCGTCGCGCGCGCCGCCGATGCAGAGTGCGTCGTCGTGGCCGACCTCGACCTCGCGGCCGTCGATCGCGTGCGCAGCGCGATCCCGTCCCTCGCGAACCGGCGCGAGTCGGCCTACGACTGGACCCTGCCCGTCACCTGACGCAGCAGCGTTCCGGATTCAGGTGGAGACGGTCGAGCGGTCGCTGCGAACGCCGTCCACCACGTACGGCGACGCCGGCATGTGCGCGATGTCGGACCCCGGCAGGGGCAGCACCGCGCCCCGCGCGACGAGCTGCGGATGCGACGCCACCTGCGACGGGTGCAGCACCCGCACCACGCACGCATCGCCGCCCGCATCGCCGACGAGCACCTGCTCCCACGCAGCCGCGTCGCGCGCGGCGAACACCGTCTCCAGCTCCGTGCGCAGATGCGCCTGGTCGCTCGGGGAGTACTGCAGCTCGGCGAGCTCGGGCCGCTCGATCGCCGTGCACAGCGCGACGAAGAACTTCGGTTCGATCGGACCGATCGAGATCCACTCGCCGTCCGCGCAGCGATAGGGGCGATAGCACGCGAAGCCTCCCGTCAGGAGCCCGCGTGCTCGCTCGTTCGCGGGCGCGAGCTCCGCACCGGGCAGGTGCATCGCCTGCAGCGCGAGCGCCGACTCGGTGAGCGAGATGTCGAGCACGCAGCCGTCGCCGCTCGTCGCGCGCCGCACCAGCGCCGCGCAGATCGCCGTCGCCGCGGACTGCCCGCCGGCGAGGTCGGCAAGCGGCACCGGCGGCATCGCGATCTCCTCGCGCGTGCCGGTCTGCTCGAGCAGCCCTGCGACGCTCTCGTAGCCGATGTCGTGGCCCGGCGCCTGCGCCCACGGACCCGTCTGCCCGTAGCCGCTCAGTGAGCAGTAGACAAGTCGAGCATTCCGCGCGCGCAGCTGCTCGGGTCCGATGCCCAGGCGCGTCGTCACGCCGGGGCGAAAGCTCTCCACGAACACGTCTGCAGCATCCGCGAGCTCCAGGAAGCGCGCCAGGCCGTCCCCATCGGCCAGATCGAGCAGCTCGACGTCCATGTCGCGTCGCAGCGACCGGTACGCGAGGCTCAGCCCGTCGTCGCCCACCGGTGGCAGCGTGCGCAGCGGGTCGCCGTGCGGCGGCTGCTCGACGACGGTCACCGACGCACCCAGCCACGCGAGGTTGAGCGAGCAGAACGGACCCGGCAGGTAGCGCGACACGTCGAGCACGGTGATGCCCTCGAGCGGTCGGTGGGCAGGCGGATGCGTGGCGGAATCGTCGGGCATGGGCGGGACGGTACCCCGGCGTCCCGGACCGAATCCGGCGCGTCGCCCCGCCGGGCGTCGGGGCTCGTGGCCGCCAGCGGCAGCACAGGTGCCCCGAAGGCCACGCGCTGCTCCAATTGCTGGCGCGGCGCCGGTTCGCGCCGATAGTGTCGTCCGGCTCCATCGGGAGCGGCGTGGAGGCGCTGCTGGAGCATCGACACAGGGAACCAGGGACGGGTGAGGGACGAGATGCTGAAGGTGCGGGAATCGCGGCGCTATGCCGCATTGCTGATGATGAGCGTGTTCGGCGTGGCGATGTCGCGCTGGCTGGAGGCCGCGGCGATCTGACCGCCGACGATCTCCGGTCTCGCTGCTAGCCTTGCGCGGTGGCGAACGACGACGAGACGGACGAGCGAGGCAGCGCGGGCAGCGGCGCCACGCGTGGACGTCCCGGACGCCCGAAAGTGGGCGAGGAGACCGGGCCGTCGCGACGTCGCCGTATTCGCGAGGCGGCCGTCACGGTCTTCGCGTCGAAGGGCTACCACGACGCCCGCGTGAGCGACATCGCCAGCGAGGCAGGTGTCGCACACGGGCTCGTCTACCACTACTTCGCGGGCAAGGAGCAGCTGCTGCAGGACGTGTTCCGACGCACGTGGCTGCACATCGAGCAGGGCCTTCGCACCATCGAGAAGGGCGACGGCACGGCGGGCGAGCAGCTCGCCGACATCGTGCGCCTGCTCCTCGGCTCCTACCGCATGTCGCCCGACCTGGTGCGCGTCGTCGTGCTCGAGGTCACGCGTTCCGGTCACCTGCGCGCGCAGGTCGACGAGATCGCGGAGGCGTTCAAGATCATCGAGCGCATCATCGAGGCCGGCCAGACGCGCGGTGAGCTGCGCGCCGACATCTCCGCGACGCTCGTGTCGTTCGTGTTCTGGGGTGCCGTCGACGAGGTCCTCACCGGCTGGGTGTTCGGCACGCTGCCCGGCACGGACGAAGACGTCGCGAAGGCCGAGCACGCGGTCGTGGAGCTCGTGCTCAACGGCCTCGCGCCGCGTTGACGCCGTCGCGCACGCGTAGAGCCTGACCGGGCGGGGTACCCTGCTCGCGATGTCACACCCCGGTCAGTCACCCAACAAGCCCGCCCGCCGCGCCTCGCCCCGCGAACGCCTCGCCGTGGCCGCGAAGGCGCGCGCCGATGCGATCGCTGGGTCGAAGTCCGGCTCGGGCTCGACGGTGACGAATGCCGATGCCGCGGACATGGTGAGCGAAGGCTCCGCGCCGGACGCGGATGCCGCGACCGCGAGTGACGGTGCCGCCGCGCCCATCCGCACGCGCCGCACGCCCCGCATCGCGCCGCATGCCATGCGCCAGGCCAATCGCGCACGCCGCACGTGGTTCGCGTTCCTGTTCTTCCCGTTCTTCGCCATCTACCAGGTGCTCGACGCGTTCCGCGAGCTGCGCGACCGCATCGCCAGGGCTCGGGGCATCCAGCTGCAGGCCCGCCCGCCGTTCGCGCGGCCAGAGGGCATGCCGGCGCCGCAGGACCGGAGCGTCGCCGACATCGTGGACACGATCGGGTCGTTCCCGTTCCGCCCCGAGCGGATCTCCACCAACGCGGCGTTCTTTCGAGACCACGGTCCGGATGCGCTGGGCGCGCTGCTGAGCCCGAATCCGCAGATCACCACGATCCCACACCTGTATCCGCGCCCGTTCGAGCAGCGCCTGTTCGCCGGTCACGGCGGCGTGCAGCTCGCGGGCATGCAGGCGATGCATGCGCACCGTGGCCCGGCCGTCGTCATCTCCCACGGCCTGCTCATGACCAAGAACTTCGACGCGATCATCCAGCTGTCGAAGCGTGCCTTCGAGCAGTGGGGGTTCCACGTGGTCACGGTCGACCTGCGCGGCTGGGGCCAGTCGGCGTGGACGACCGACGCGCCGGCGAGCGCCGGCTACCTGGAGGGTCGCGACATCGTCGAGATCTGTCGCGAGCTGCACCGCGACCCGCGCGTCACGAGCGTGGCCGGCATCGGCTACTCGCTCGGCGGCGCGAGCATGCTCAACGCCGCGCACGCGTCGAGCCTCGCAGGTGACCGTCCCCTCGATGGCGGCACGATCGCGGTGAGCCCGCCCACGGTCATCGATGTCGCCCTCGACCACATCTCGACCAAGCCGCACTGGCGCGATCCGTTCTTCGGGCTCTGGCACGTGTTCCAGGCGGCGATCAAGGGAACCGTCCGTCGCCGCGGCCTGTCGCCTGACATCGCCACGTGGCGCGACCTCACGACCGCCCTGAGCGCGCCCTACTACGACATCCCGATGGACGAGTTCTGCGCGCGTGCGAGCGCCGCGAACTTTGCGCACGAGATCACGCAGCCCGTGCTCGCGATCCACGCCGCGGACGACTTCCTCGTTCCGGTTCAACACGCGTACGCGCTGCAGGACGCGGTGGTCGACAACCCGTGGGTGCACGTCGACGTCCGCGACGTCGGCGCGCATGTCTCGTTCGGTGCCGTCGACCCCTCGTGGTACTACTCGACGCTGCGACGCTGGGTCGAGTACTGGGCGACGGAACCGAACCAGCCGCCCGAGGACGCACCGATCGACTGATCGCGGTACCGACGAGCCCGCTGTTCAACCGTCGAGCCGCGCGCTAGCGAGCTCCGAACGCGACCGTGTCATTCGCGGCGCGCAGATCGGGCGTGGAGGAATCCGCGTGTACCCGGATCGGAAGCGGCCCGCTGGATGCGGTGCCGCGAAGCTGCAGGTCGGCGTGGTCGGAGACGAGCAGCCGCGACAGCGTGCACGCGACGCGAGTTCGTGCCGCCGATGCACGTACTCGGCAGGCTCCGCCGGGAAGCGCGGCGCGGACCTGACTGACACCCGCCGGCAGGTCGGCGACGAGCACGACGCGCATGGCCGCCAGCGGACCAAGTGATCGAATCCTGACCCGAGCCGTGAACGTCTCGGACTGTCGCTCGAGTCCGAGCTTCGACACCGCGAGGTCGCCGACGTCGGTGCGGTAGCGGCGGAACTGCTGGTGCTCCTCGCTCAGGTCGTGAACCACCAGCCCGCCGAGGGAGTCGAGCACCGCGACGATGCCCGAGATGCGCCCGATGTCGACGCGACCGCCGACCCCGAACTCGGGATCGGGGGTTCCGTCGAGCAGGTAGCGGTGCACGCTCGGCGGAGGCAGCTGGTCGCCGTTCTCCCGGGAGACCATCGTGACGAGCCGGCCTCGATGCAGCGTCAGGAGCGGCATGACGTCGCCTTCCGCGCGCGGGGGACGGATCGTCGCGACCTTCACGACGCCGTCGTCACCGAACGTCGGGTCGAGGGTCCCGTCCAGCCGCAGCGCGACGATGCCCACCTGCGTGACGGTCGTGATGTTCGTGCCGTGGCCCGGCACCTCCTCGCGCGTGATCGTGTCGACGTACCGCTTCGCGATGATGCGCCCGTCAGGCAGCTGCAGCGTCGGGACGATGCTCGATCCCCCGGTCTGGTCAGAGAATGAGCCGGTGGCGAGCAGCCCGCCGGTGCCCCACGTCGTGTCGAAGGTCTCGGTCCGGATGTTGATGCGTGCGACGCGCTCGGTGCGAGCCGCATCCGATCCGCGGGACCGCATGAGCAGCGACCCGCCCGCCAACGGCACGGTCCGGAAGCAGCTCGAGATCGCGAGTGGCAACGCCGCGGGCGGCTGCGTGCGCGTCCACCCCTGCTCGCCCACGGACGTGTCCGGCACGCCGCGCTCGGTGATGTGCAGGAGGTTGAGGGCGCGTTGTCCGTCGAGCACCAGGATCGTGAACCCGCGCGACGTCGGCCAGCCGCCGCAGACCTCGTCGTCGCGATCGCCGTCGGTCGGGTCCGCGTCCCACGGCGCGATGAGCCACAGTTCGCTCACGCCGTTGCTGCCCCACGTGCGATCGATCGTTCCGTCGGCGCGGTAGCGACGCAGCTCGACGTTGGATCGCCACCCGAGCTCGCGCGTGTAGACCCGGCGATCCGTCAGGAACTCCTGGCCGTCGAAGAGCAGCAGGTGCTGGCGCGCCGTGAGGTCGAGCAGTCCGTCGCCCGAGAACGAGCGATCGGGTCGACCACTCAGGTCGAGCTGGCGCAGGCGACGGATGTCGTCGTTGGGATCGAACGTCCCGTTGGTGTCGCCGGTCGAGAACAGGATCGCTCCGTCCGGTCGCACGAGCTCGACCTTGAGGCCGTTCGCGTCGGGGATCGGTGGGTGGGTCCATGTCCGGTCCACGGGTGCCGTGACGGCGTGCGCCGCAGCAGCGGGCGCGAGCGCGCACGCAGCGACGAACAGGAACAGCGCGAGGCGGTGGACGATCGGCATGGTGGCTCCATCGGCAGCGGTCGAACCATCCGACACCGCGTGTCGTGGATGCGGTCGCGTCAGGCGCGCGCCGTCCTGCGTCGTCGCGACGTCACGCCGCCTCGCGCTCCAGGTCGACCTCGACGAGCTTGCCGTCAACCGCGGCAGGAAGCATCGGCACGTCGGGCGCGGCGGGAGCCGGCGGACCGGCGGGCGTCGGCGCGTGGATGCGCACCGCTTCGGCCTCGACCTCGCTGAGCGCCTGGTGCTTCGCGACCTCGACCTCGAAGTCGGTCTGCTTGCCGCGCTGGTAGTCCGCGTCGGCGACGATGAGGATGCGCTTGAAGGCGTTCGTGCAGTCGGCGTCGAGCTGGGTGCCGCGGCACTCCGGAAGGATCGACATCGCCTTCTCGGTGGGCATGCCGTCGCGGTAGGGACGGTCGGTCGTCATCGCCGAGTAGGTGTCGGCGACGGAGATCATGCGGCTGATCGCCGGGATCGCCTCGCCCTCGAGCTTGTCGGGGTAGCCGCGCCCGTCGATGCGCTCGTGGTGGTAGCGCACGAGGATCGCGATGTCCTTGTACAGGTCGACTTCGCCCAGGATGTCGGCACCCATCGCGGCGTGCGTCTTCATGAGCTCGTATTCCTCGTCGTCGAGCGGCGACTGCTTGTTGAGCACGCGGCCGGGGACGCCGATCTTGCCGATGTCGTGGAGCAGGCCGGCCAGGTGGGCGAGGCGCACGGTCTCGTCGTCGAAGCCCATCTCGCGCGCGATGTCGCGCGTGTAGACGGCGACCGCCGCGGAGTGGCCGGCGGTGTAGGCGTCGCGCGTGTCGAGTGCGCGGACCATGGCGGCGGCGAACTGCAGGTTGGTGCGCGCGAGGATCTGCGCCTTCTCGGCGAGCTCGTCGCGCATCTCGAGGGTGCGTCGGAACAGGCCGTGGAAGTAGTTGGCGGCAAGCAGGGGCACGAGTACGAGTGGGATCACGATGGAACCGAACGAGCGCATGGCAATGAGCAGCACGAGCACGATGGGGGCGGCGAGCAGGAACGTGGCGGCGGCAGTGAGCACCGCGAGCGCGATGTACTCGCGCATGGTGCTGAGGCGCAGGCCGATGATGACCATCCACGCAGTCGCGACGTTGCCGAGCAGCAACACACCGGACGCGACCGACGCGACGAGGGCCAAGGTTCCGATGTCGCCCGAGCCGGCGGCATCTGCGGCGATCGCGTTGACCGCGAGCCCTGCGAGGGTGAGCGTGACGACCTCGTTCGATCCGGCTGCGACGTAGCCACGCCAGGTGGGGTACGTCGTCGCAAGCACGGCCAGACCGATCAGGGGCGCCTGCTCCGGGAACAGGATCGCGGCAGGAAGCGTGGCAGCCCACTCGCTGCCGACCATCATCGTGCCGAGGTGGATCTCGGATCGCACCGCGACGAGCGCGGCGCCGGCGAGCAGGCCGAATGCAATGAGCCCGTCCACCGGGAGATCACCCATGGCGAGCAGCGAGCGCAGCACGCAGAATGCCGCCACGAGCGGCATGACGCCGAGGGCCAGCACGATGAGGGCGCGGCGAGGCGGCAGGGGATCTGGATGCGTGGGCGTCACACGCGGGGTGTCGGCAGGCCCCGAAGTGAACTTGAGCAGGTCTTGTGCCTGCATACGAGAACGGGCCGGCATGAGAGCCGACCCGTCCGAACACGCTGTGCGGATGCCTCAGGCAGCGCCGCGGATGCCACCCATCACGGCTGCGAGCGAGGCGAAGGTGGTGGCGAGAGCGATAAGTCGGATCTTCATGATGTTCTCCTTGGTGCCTTCCGGAGCTACTGGTGCGGCTCCGCGATAGGACCGTGATACGACGCCATCGAACCTGCTGCAAGGCCTCCTGCCGATCCCGTGGGATGGGCCATCCGGCACTTGACGGATTCGCTGCGACGCCGTAACGGTCGTTACCGGTCTGTCGCCAATTCGACCACGAATGTCACGGTTCCGCCAGTTTTCCGACAACAAATTAACGGACCCCTTACAAGCGCGAATCTTGGCCGCAATCCGAGATCGACGCCAGTACGCGGGATCGGGCGTCGAGCTTCCATCACCGGCGGAAGAGCCGTTCTGGGACGACGCCTACTCGGACCGAAAGATGGCCCGGTGGAGCTTCGTCAGGCTCCGACGGGGGCGAGCGAACGGTGGAGGTCCGCCGGAGCGCCCTTGCCGTTGAGCTCGCGCCAGCCGAGCGCGTGCTCGGCCTGCATCATCTTGTGGATCTGGGTCGTGCCCTCGTAGATGATCGGCGCGCGGCTGTTCCTGAAGAAGCGCGCGATGCCGGTCTCTTCGTCGAAGCCCATCGCGCCGTGGATCTGCAGGGCGTTGTGCGCGGAGCGGAACGCGGCCTCGGTCGCGATCCACTTGGCGAGGCTCGTCTCGCGCGTGTTGCGAACGCCGGCGTTCTTGGCCCACGCCGCCTTCCACACGAGCAGGCGGCTCATCTCATAGTCGGCGGCCATCTGCGCGATGAAGTCCTGCACGAACTGGTGCGTGCCGATCTTCTTGCCCATCGTCTCGCGCTCGTTGGCGTACTTGGTGGATGCCTCCAGGCACGCGCGGATCACGCCGACCGCGCCAGCCGCCACGGTGAAGCGGCCGTGATCGAGCGAGTACATCGCAATCTTGAAGCCTTCGCCCTCGGCGCCGATGAGGCGGTCTGCCGGCAGGCGAGCGTCCGAGAAGAACAGGCTGCTCGTGTCGCCCGCCCACACGCCGAGCTTGTGGTCGTAGAGCTGGGTGGAGACGCCCTCGTCGTGCTTGAGGTCGACGACGAACGCCGAGATGCCCTTGTGCGCCGCCGCTGGGTCGGTCTTGGCAAACACGAGCGCGTGGTCGGCGGTCGTGCCGAAGCTGATCCAGCTCTTCTCGCCGTTGAGCACGTACGTGCCGTCGCCCTGCTTGATGGCAGTGGTCTTCATCGCGGCGACGTCCGAGCCGGCGTCGGGCTCGGTCAGGCCGAAGCAGGCGAGCTTCTCGCCGGTCGCCTGCGGGCGCAGCCACCGCTCCTTCTGCTCGTCGTTGGCATTGCCGAGCAGCGACAGCGAGTTGAGGCCGACGTGCACGCTGATGAGCGTGCGCAGCGCCGCCTCGCCGCGCTCGATCTCCTCGCAGATGAGCGCCTCCGCGATGAAGTCGAGGCCCGCGCCACCCCACTCCGTGGGAATCGGCGCGCCGAGGATGCCGAGCTCGCGCATCCCGTCGATGAGCGACATGTCGAGCTTGTGCTCCATGTCGTTCTGGACGGCGACGGGCAGGACCCGCTCGTCGACGAAGCTTCGGACGGCGTCCTGGATGTGCTGCTGCTCTTCGGTGAGCGAGAGGTCGATGGCCATGGGCGCGAGCCTATCGCGCGCGTGCAGGTGGGGCCGCCGTGGGGCCGCCGGATCGGCGCGCTGGCTCAGGGTCGCGCGCACCCGCGAGACCAGGCGTTCGCGCAGCGACGGGTCGCCTGCTCCCGCGGTGGTCCGGGGTGCGAGTGCGCCGAGCGTGCAGAGCGTCGCAATTGTCGGGCGCTGTGCACGCTCGCCGCGAGGACAGGTCCCGAGCGAGCTGAGCGCAGCGAACATCGAACGCTGCGCACGCTCGTCGCGCGCGGGCCTGCAGGCGAAGGACCCTGCGGGCGCAGGACCTACAGGCCGAGGAAGTCCTTGATCTCGCCGAGCGTCGCCTTGCCGATGGTGGCCTTGCGGATGAGGTCGGCGAGCGCGGGTGCCTTGTCCGAGGCCAGGCCGTGCTCGGCCACGATCGCATCGGCGACGCGGCGCGGGACGTACGACGCGGACCGCTTCTGGAGCAGGTCGAGCGCTTCTGCCTTGCCGGCCGTGGTGCGTCGGTCGATGCCCGCCATCTGCAGCAGCTCTCGCAGGAGCGCCGGACCGTCCGTGTAGCGACCCTTGGCCGTCTCGACCTGGTCCTTCGGAGCCTGGGGCAGGTGCTGTCGGTTCCATGCGGGCCAGTCGACGGCCTCGTGCCTGGTGTCGCGCGCGGGTCGCGCGGTGAGCGAGCAGTCCGCCTGTGCGCGGGCGACGGCGCCGCGGATGTCGCCCGGGGAGAGCACCTCCGGCACGGATTCCTCCATGACGGACGTCCACTCGGGGCCGCGGGGACCCATCGGGGAGATCGAGTGGTGGGTCTCGTGCAGCGCCGTGTCCCACGCCCACTTCGCGGCCCGCTCACGCTTCTCGACCGGCCGCAGCTGCGTCTGGTCGCCCGGCTGGATCCGATACAGCCCGATCGTCGACAGGAAGTCCCGCGACACGTCGGGCATGAGCACGATGTTGCCGTTGCCGTTCCAGGCGGCGGCGAACGCGACGTTCTCGGCTTCGCCCTGGGCGAGCTGCTTGGCGCCCTCGGCGGCGAACACCTTGCGCAGCTCGGTTCGCAGCTCGTCGCGGGAGAGCTTCGGGAACTGCTTCGCGGCCTCGTCGAGGTCCTTCCTGGTGGGCTCGAGCATCTGGTCGATCGAATGGCCCTCTCGCGTGGCGGTGTCCGCCCAGTTGAGGATCGAGACGCCCTTGGACGCGTGCTCGTCCGGCAGCAGCGTGACCGTCTTGAGGTCCTCGTTGCCCTGGTGGGCGTCGACGATCGAGGCGAAGCTGCGGATCGCCTTCTCGAGCGTGGCGCCGTCCTTCGTCTTGAAGAGGGCGACCGCCGCGGCGCTGTCCGGGACGACCTTCCGGCCCTCGATCGGACCCGTGCCCTCGAAGCGAACCCTGATCGAGCGGTCGATCTCGGACGCAACGGTGCCCTTGCCGATACGCGCGACCTGCATCTCGCGCGGCAGCAGGGACGCGGCCGAGGTCGGGGGCACGGGGGCTGAAGCGGTGACGGTGGAGAGCTGCATGGATGAATGCTCCCCGACCACGACAGGTTCCTGCAGGGTCGAAAGCGCCGGCGGCCGTGGCGGACCGCGCCCGCGGCCGGGGGCGGCCGCGGAGGGCGCCACGCCGGCGAGATCCCCGACGCCATCGACGGTTCCCTGCGTTTCGATACGGCAGGGCGTGGAAAGCACCCTTCGCGAAGCTGCGGACTCGCACGAATCCGGCCCGCCTGCGAATATTGACTGACGGGTCAATCAATGGTCCGCACGATGGAGGAACGGGCACCGGCATCCGGCCGGGGCCCTGACGGAGAGGGATCCCCGAAGATGACCGACACGCAGACCGTTGCCGACGTCATGCAGGAGATGCAGGGCAAGTTCAAGTCGGACAAGGCGACCGGCATGACCGAGACGTTCCAGTTCGACATCACCGGCGACGGTGGTGGCCAGTGGAACGCCGTGATCAACGACGGCGAGGCGACCTTCAGCGAAGGCGTCGCAGCCGATCCCTCGGTGACGATCACCGCAGGAGCCGATGACTGGATTCGCATCGTGAACGGCCAGCTCAATCCGCAGATGGCGTTCATGACGGGCAAGATCAAGGTGAAGGGCAACATCGGCCTCGCCACCAAGCTCGGGTCGCTGTTCCTCTAGGGACGCGCCCGGAAACGCTCCACCCCAACGCGCCGCGGCGTCTGCCGCGGCTTCCGCACGAGAGGACCCACAGTGGCAGTGGCTACCAGCACCGGTGTGTCGTTTGAGTTGACCGACGACCAGAAGGAATACCGCACGCTCGCCCATGACTTCGCCGAGGGAGAGATTCGTCCCGTCGCGGCGGAGGCCGACCAGCAGTCGAAGCTGCCGATCGAGGTCCTGCGCAAGGGCTGGGACACCGGCCTCATGAACCTGCACGTGCCCGAGCAGTACGGCGGCGCGGGCCTCGGCTCGCTCGACGGCGTGCTCGTCATGGAGGAGCTCGCGTGGGGCTGCTCCGGCATCGCCACGTCGATGGAGGCGAACGGCCTGGGTGCCGCTCCCGTCATCATCGCGGGCACCGAGGCGCAGAAGGAGAAGTACCTCGGCATGCTGACCGAGGACTTCAAGTTCTCGGCATTCGGCCTGACCGAGCCGGGCGCCGGCTCCGACGTGTCCGGCATCCAGACCACGGCGACGCTGAGCGAGGATGGCACGCACTACGTCATCAACGGCTCGAAGACGTTCATCACGAACGCCGAGATCGCCGACTGGATCACGATCTTCGCGATGACGGACAAGAGCGCAGGCCACCGCGGCCTGACCGCGTTCATCATGGACGTGAAGAAGCCCGACGGCTCACCGGCCGACGGCTTCACGTGCGAAGGGCACATGGACAAGCTCGGCCAGCGCGCCAGCCCGACCAACGCCATCGCCTTCATGGACATGAAGATCCCCGTCGAGAATCGTCTCGGCGAGGAGGGCGAGGGCTTCAAGATCGCGATGAAGACGCTCGACGCGACACGACCGGGCGTCGGTGGCATGGCAACCGGCGTGGCCCGTGCCGCGCTCGAGTACGCGATGGCCTACGCGGTCGAGCGCGTGCAGTTCGGCATGCCGATCGCGATGAACCAGGGCGTCAACTTCCTCATCGCGGACATGGCGACCAACATCGAGGCCGCTCGCCTGCTCACGTGGCAGGGTGCATGGCTGCACGACCAGGGCAAGCGCGCCACGCTCCAGTCGTCGCACGCCAAGCGCTTCGCGGCAGACAGCTGCATGTCCGCGACGACGGACGCGGTGCAGATCTTCGGTGGCTACGGCTACACGAAGGAGTACCCGGTCGAGAAGCTCATGCGCGACGCCAAGATCTTCCAGATCTACGAAGGCACGTCGCAGATCCAGCGGCTCGTCATCGCCAAGGAACTGATGATGCCGCGCGGCTGACCTGCCGAGCGTCACATCTGCGTGTCACGAAGGGGTCCGGTTCGCCGGGCCCCTTCGTCATGGAAAACGGCGATGGAGGACGCTCGGTGCCGATCCGTCCCGCGGCGGGTAGCACCACTGCATGCGCGTGCTGGTGGTCGATGACGACGAGGAGATCAGGGTGTCGCTTCGGCGCGCCCTCGCCCTCGACGGGCACGATGCCACGCTCGAAGCGGACGCCGAAGGCGCACTCGAGCGACTGCGCGGCGGCGAGCGATTCGACGTGGTGGTGCTCGACCGGGGATTGCCCGGCATCGACGGCGTGGAGGCGTGTCGCCGCATCCGCGCGGCCGAGCTCGACGTCGCGGTGCTCATGGTCACCGCACTCGGTGCGGTTCGCGATCGCGTCGACGGGCTCGACGCCGGCGCCGACGACTACGTCGTCAAGCCCTTCGACATCGACGAGTTCCTGGCGCGGGTGCGCGCAGTCGCTCGCCGCCGACCTGAACGGTCATCCCCCGGTGCTGCCGCCGGGTCGGGCGCCGCTCGCGTCGTGCGCGTCGGCGACCTGTCAGTCGACGAGTCGAGCTGGACCGCTCGTCGCGGCGAGCGCGCACTCGAGCTGACGCGCACCGAGTTCCGGCTGCTGCTGACACTCGCCGAGCGTGCCGGATCCGTGATCGGTCGAGCCGAGCTCATGCAGTCGGTCTGGGACTACGACTTCGGAACGTCGTCCTCGAACCTCGACGTCTACGTCTCCTACCTGCGCCGAAAGCTCGAGGCCGACGGCGAGCCGCGCCTCCTGCACACCGTACGCGGCGTGGGATACGTGCTCCGGGCGGACGCGTGACGACCGGGCTGCGCTTCGCGGTCTGGGCGACGATCGCGGGATCGCTCGCGGTGCTGCTGGCTGGGGTCGTCGCGCTCGTGGTCGTCGACCGCACGCTCGACGCCGTCGTTGACGAGCGCCTGCAGTCAACGCTGCGGGGCATCCCGGCTGTCGGTACGGCTGCATGTGCGTCGATCCGCTCCCCCGGCGACACCACCGCCGACGACCGCGTCGTGTCGATCATCGACCGAGCTGGCCAGGAGACGTGCCGATCTTCCCCGGTTGCACCATCGCCCCGAGCGCTCGAGATGGATGAAGACGGCTTCGCCACCGCGGTGGTCGACGGTGCGCGCTGGCGAACGCTGGTTCGCACGTCGTCGTCCGGATCGCGCGCGATCGCGGCGGAGCAGATCGAGGCGCACGAACTCGCGCGAGCCGATGCGCGCCGCGCGATCATCGTCGCGATGGTGCTCGGCACGCTCATCGCCGCTGCGGGTGGCGCGATCGCCGCCATCCCAGCTCGCCGCCGCATCGCACGACTGCTCGAGCGGATCCAGCATGCGGGTCGCGACCGCTCGGGCTCCGCGACCGTCGGGAAGATCGGTGGTCGCGACCTCGACGCCGCAGCCGCATCGTTCGACGAGCTGCTGGCCGACGTGCGCGCATCGGAAGTTGCCCAGCGGCGCCTCGTGTCCGACGCGGCCCACCAGCTGCGCACGCCGATCACGAGCCTGCGCACCAACGCGCAGCTGCTCGAGCGCCAGCCGGCGCTCGACGAGGAATCGCGTGACATCGCGACCCGCATCGCCCGCCAGGCTGCAGCGGTCTCCGACCTCGTCTCGGGCCTCGTGGACTACACGGCGATCTCCGCGTGGTCGGGCGAGCGTCGACCAGCGTCGCTCGGCGAGCTCGCGGCCGTCGCCATCGAACGGGCACGCGCCCGATGGCCGGAAGCGTCGTTCGATGCGATCGACGATGGATCGACCGACGACGTCGACGGCGAGCTGGTGGTCCGTGCGCTCGGCAACGTGCTCGACAACGCAGTGGTGCACGGCGGCGGGCACGTGTCGGTCGAGATTCGCGACGGCGTCGTCCTCGTGCTCGACGACGGGCCGGGCTTCACGATGGACGACGACGACGTCTTCCGCCCGTTCAGCAGTGGCGGCGACGGGTCCGGCCTCGGGCTCGCGTTCGTCCGCCACGTGGCGCGCGCGCACGGCGGGGACGCGTGGATCGAGCGCCGATCGCCCGCGACCGTGGGCATGCGGTTCGCCATCCTCAGGAAGTTCTCGGATTCGTCTCGGTCGGCTCTCGGCCATCGGACCGATGGTCGTGGTGTCCACGACGAAGGGTGACGACATGCCGAGCGACCGCGACCCCGATACCGAAGCGACCATCGAATCCGCTGCGACCGCCAGCACGGACGCGGGTGGCACGAACGCGACGGGCCCCGTCGTCCCATCGCGCCGGCGATCGGTGCTGCGGGGAGCGCGACGGCTCGCCACCCCGGCGGCGATCGTCGTGGCCTGGATCGTGGTCGTGACGCAGTGGAACGCGAGCGACACCGCGCTCTTCAACTGGGCGACGATCACCGCCGCCATCGTGCTCGGCGTCGTCACCGTCCTCTGGCTCGTCTCGCTCAGGTTCCCGGCGCTGCGGAGGGCGTTGCTCCCGTTCGAGGGCGGACTCGTGGTCGGCGCACTGGTGCTGGCGTGGGCGACGAAGGGCACCGAGGTCGACATGCTCGCGGACCGGGTCATCATCTCGAGCGTGTTCGGGGTGATCGCCGCGCTGCTGCTCGCGTTCATGCAGCAGCTCGTCGCCGGTCGCGATCGAGCATGGGCCTGGCTGACGGGCGTCGTCGTGGTCTGCGCACTGGCAGGCATTGCCCTGCCCGCGACCCTCGACTGGCTCGACGGTGACATGGGCGAGCTCGGGTTCGACGCCACGCTCGCCGGCGAGGTCGTCGGTCGATCCACCGCCGACGGGTTCCGACTCGACGACGTCTCGATCCAGTACGGCGCGCCCGCCCTCGGACGCGGCTACATCGACGACGCGGCCGCCGCGTACGGCGTGGCATTTGCCGAGCCCGCCGCCGCCGTGGATCCCGCCACGGAGTTCGGGAGCGTCGTGCCGACCGATGCCGCGATCGCGTCGCCGACCGACCCGTCGATCGGCGGGCCCACGCCGCCCGGATACATCGAGGGCGAGGCGACGGGCACGCCCAACTGGGCCCAGCTGCTGGCGCATCCCGGCGGGAAGATCAGCCTGGCGATCGCGCCGTCGATCGCCAGGGGCGCTCGCGGGACCGTCGTGGCGTCGCTGCGACGAGGCGACTGTGGGGATGCGTACGACGGCGACGAGCTCGCCACGCTCACGCTGCATCGATCGTCCGGAGCGAAGGTCGACGAGGAGCTGTCGCTGCGCGTCAAGGACCTGCGCGTCGACGACCGGTTGAGCGTCGTGATCGGCACCACGGAACCGCTCGCGCCGACGCGCTGCGCGCAGCTGCTGTCTCCCACGGGCGTCGCGCTCGCACAGCTCGGCGCGGCGAGCTTCAGCGCCGAGTGCCTCGACCCGCTCGACCTGCCGCGAGGCAGCGAGTACATGGTCCGATCGAGCACCTTCCAGGACGAGGCATGCGCGTCGCGCTTCGAGCGATATGCCACCGTCACCAATGCGCTGCTCGTCCCCGGTCCGGGGGTCGCCGAATACCGCGCGTGCCATCGCTCGCATGAAGCGTCGGTCAACGTGACCGAGCAACGGCTGCCACACGGCGCGATCGCCGTCACGTATCCGGCCAACGCGTTCGGGCAGTGCTGGAGCCACGGCACGGCATCCCTCGCGGGAGTCGGCTATGCATCGACCGGCGTCGCGGTCGGACCGGCGCCTGCGCCGATGCCGGACGATGTCGCGGTGGCCGATCCGGGCGTCGGAGCTGCGCCGGCGGTCGGTTCGACCGTGCCCCCCGGTCCTGGCTCGGCATCGCCGGCGGCGGCGGCAGCACCGGCGGTCGCCCAGCCGGCGACCGACGGGTCCGTGGCCGAGGACCTGGACGGGGTGTCACCCCAGGAGCTCGCCGTGAAGATCCGGTGACGCCCTCGCGGCTGATTCGCCCGCGTCGCGGCGTCGGCTGCTGCTAGTCTCGTTCCACACGCGCGCACGCACGCGCGAGGGGGAGTCGTCACGGCACGTGGCGCCTCAGACGACGAGCGAGGTTCCACGATGCCCGAGGCCTTCATCTACGACGCGATCCGTACACCCCGTGGTCGCGGCAAGAAGTCCGGTTCCCTCTACGAGATCAAGCCGGTCTCGCTGGTCAGCGGACTGCTGCAGGAGCTGCCGGAGCGCCACCCCAACCTCATCACCAACGAGGTCGACGACGTCATCCTCGGCTGCGTCACCCCGGTGGGCGACCAGGGCGCGGACATCGCGCGCACCGCAGTGCTTGCCAGCGGATTCGGCGAGCAGGTCGGTGGCGTCTCGCTCAACCGTTTCTGCGCCTCGGGGCTCGAGGCCGTCAACCAGGCGGCGGCGCGCGTGCGCAGCGGCTGGGAGGACCTCATCGTCGCGGGCGGCGTCGAATCGATGAGTCGCGTGCCCATGGCGAGCGACGGCGGCGCGTGGGCGATGGACCCGGAGACCGCGCTCAACACCTCCTTCGTCCCGCAGGGCATCAGCGCCGACCTGATCGCGACGATCGAGGGCTACGACCGCCAGGCGGTCGACGAGTACGCGGTGCTGTCGCAGGACCGGGCGGCGGTTGCCGTGTCGGAGGGCCGGTTCGGGAAGTCGATCGTCCCCGTCGTCGACCACAGCGGACTGACCGTGCTCGACCACGACGAGCACGTCCGCCCCGGAACGACCGTGGAGAGCCTCGCGAGGCTGAGCCCGTCCTTCGAGGCCATGGGCGAGATGGGCGGCTTCAATGCCGTCGCACTCCAGGAGTTCGTCGAGGTCGAGAAGATCGAGCACGTCCACCACGCCGGCAACAGCTCAGGCATCGTCGACGGCGCCGGGCTCGTCCTCGTCGGCAGCGAGGCTGCCGGAACGCGCCACGGGCTGACGCCACGTGCACGCATCGTGGCGACGGCCGTGACCGGCTCCAATCCCACGATCATGTTGACCGGCCCCGCCCCTGCCGCGAAGAAGGCACTCGCCAAGGCCGGCCTCACGATCGAGGACATGGACCTCGTCGAGATGAACGAGGCGTTCGCCGCGGTCGTCCTGAAGTTCGTCAAGGACATGGGCGACTTCCCGATCGAGAAGGTGAACGTCAACGGCGGCGCGATCGCGCTCGGACATCCGCTCGGCGCGACCGGCGCGATGATCCTCGGCACGCTCGTCGACGAGCTCGAGCGCACGAACAAGCGCTACGGGCTCGCCACGCTGTGCATCGGTGGGGGCATGGGCGTCGCCACCATCGTCGAGCGCGTCTGACAGCGACACCCGCAGCACCGAACGTTTCGCACGACCACCACACAGGAGTCCCGAGCCGCATGACCGCCACCGCACCGAGCCCCGCCGCAGACGCCGTTCGCTACGAGAAGGACGACGACGGGATCGTCACGCTCACGATCGACGATCCCAACCAGAGCGTCAACACGATGAACGCCACCTACATCGAGGCGTTCGAGGGTGCGGTCGATCGGCTCGCGGAGGAGATCGCGGCTGACAAGGATGCGGTCAAGGGCGTCATCGTCACCTCGGGCAAGAAGACCTTCTTCGCCGGTGGCGACCTCAAGCTCTTCCAGCAGGCGACCAAGGCCGACGCGCCACGCCTGTTCGGCGAGGTCGAGCGGGTCAAGGCATCGCTGCGCAGGCTCGAGACGATCGGCAAGCCCGTCGTGGCCGCGATCAACGGCGCGGCGCTCGGCGGCGGGTTCGAGATCGCGCTCGCCACGCATCACCGCATCGCGGCCGAGGGGCGCTACGAGATCGGCCTGCCCGAAGCCAACCTCGGCCTGCTGCCCGGTGGTGGCGGCGTCACCCGCACGGTCCGGATGTTCGGCATCCAGGAGGCCCTCATGGGCGTGTTGGTGAAGGGCCCCGGCCCACAGTTCCAGCCCGCCAAGGCGCTCGAGAAGGGACTCGTCGACCAGGTCGTGCCCGCCGAGGAGCTGCTGCCGGCGGCGCGCACGTGGATCGAGGAGCACGCGAGCGACCGCGACGCGCGCACGCAGCCGTGGGATCGCGACGGCTACCGCATGCCGGGTGGCACGCCCCAGAGCCCCAAGCTCGCCATGATGCTCCCCGCGTTCCCCGCGAACGTGCGCAAGCAGGTCAAGGGCGCCGACTACCGCGCGCCGAAGGCGATCCTCGCGGCCGCCGTCGAGGGCGCGCAGGTCGATTTCGACACCGCCTCGCGCATCGAGTCGCGCTACTTCGTCGAGCTGGCCGTCGGCCAGCAGTCGAAGAACATGACCAAGGCATTCTTCTTCGACCTCACCGCCATCAACTCCGGCAACTCGCGCCCCGAAGGCATCGAGAAGCGCACGTTCACGAAGGTCGGCGTGATCGGCGCGGGCATGATGGGCGCGGGCATCGCCTACGTCAGCGCGAAGGCCGGCATCGAGGTCGTGCTCAAGGACGTCTCCATCGAGGCAGCCGAGAAGGGCAAGGCGTACAGCGAGAGCATCGTCAAGAAGGGCGTCTCGCGCGGCAAGGTCACCCAGGAGAAGGGTGACGAGCTGCTCGCGCGCATCACGCCGACGGCCGACTACGCCGACCTCGCTGGCGTGGACATCGTGATCGAGGCGGTGTTCGAGAATGAGGACCTCAAGAAGCAGGTCTTCGCCGACCTCCAGGACGTCGTGCTGCCCGATGCGCTGCTCGGCTCGAACACCTCGACGCTGCCGATCACCGGCCTGCAGCAGGGTGTCACTCGCACCAAGGACTTCATCGGCATCCACTTCTTCTCGCCCGTGGACAAGATGCAGCTGGTCGAGATCATCGCCGGCAAGGACACGGGGGACGAGGCGATCGCGCACGCGCTCGACTACGTCCAGCAGATCCGCAAGATCCCGATCGTGGTCAACGATTCCCGCGGGTTCTTCACGAGCCGCGTAATCGGGAAGTTCATCAACGAGGGCATCCGCATGCTGAGCGAGGGCGTCAGTCCCGTCGCGCTCGAGCGTGCCGCCGTCATGGCCGGCTTCCCGACCGGCGTGCTGCAGCTGAGCGACGAGCTCAACCTCGAGCTCATGAAGAAGATCGGGCTCGCGACGAAGGCAGCGGTCGAAGCCGAAGGCGGCACGTACGGGCCCGAGCCCGCCGACGAGGTCGTGGCGTGGATGCTCGAGCAGGGACGTGGCGGCAAGCTCGCGGGTTCGGGTTTCTACGAGTACGACGACCGTGGCACGCGCCTCGGCCTGTGGGACGGACTCGCTGCGCAGTACCCGCAGGCAGCCGAGCAGCCGAGCGTGCGCGACATCCAGGAGCGACTGACGTTCTCGATGTCACTCGACACCGTCCGCCTGTTCGAGGAAGGCGTGCTGCGCACGGTGCCGGATGCCAACATCGGCAGCGTGTTCGGCATCGGCTTCCCACCCATGCAGGGTGGCGCGATCCAGTACGTCAACGGCTACGAGGCAGCTGACGGCTCGCTCGGCGTCGCCGCGTTCCGCGCGCGCGCCGAGGAGCTCGCCGCGACCTACGGCGACCGGTTCGCACCGCCGGCCTCGCTGGTGGAGAAGGCCGAGGCCGGCGAGATCTTCGAGTAGGTCGACGCACCGCGCGCATCGCGATGCGCCACATCGGGTAGCGCGACCGCATGGATACCACCATCGACGTCGAGCAGGGCATCAACCGGATCACGTTCGCTCGCACCGACGAGCAGCGTGAGCTCGTGGCGGTCGCGAACGCGTTCGCGCGCGAGCGACTGCGACCTGCTGCGGACGCGATGCAGCGGGCGATCGCCGAACACGGGTTCGGCGCGTGGCAGGTGCCGGACGGACTGCTGGCAGAGGCCGCGGCCGCGGGCCTGCTGACGTACGCGATCCCGGAGCCCCACGGCAGCGGGCTGGACGCCGTCACCAGCGCGATGCTCATGGAGGAACTGACCTGGGGCGACCCGGGCCTCGCGTCACTGTTCGGCAGTGGACAGCTGTTCGCAGGAGGGCTGCTCGCGGCTGGCGACGGCCTCGACCCCGCAGTTCGCGACCACTGGCTCGCCAAGGTCTGCGCGCCCGAGGGTGCGTATGCCGCGATCGCGTTCAGCGAGCCGCACGCCGGCAGCGACCTAGCGAACATCCGCACGCGAGCCGAACGCGACGGTGGCTCGTGGGTGCTGACGGGCGAGAAGACGTGGATCACCGGCGCGATGCCGGGCACGAGCGCGCTGCTCGTGTTCGCGCGCACGGGCGAGGACGGAGCCGGCGGCATCAGCGCGTTCATCGTGCCGGGCGACGCCGAGGGCGTCTCGTACCAGAAGCTCGACCTGCTCGGCCTGCGCACCTCCTACACCGGTCAGATCTTCCTCGACGGTGTTCGCGTGCCGTCGGACCACGTGGTCGGCGGGGTGGATGCGGGCTTCCTCGTCGCGATGAAGTTCTTCGCGCATTCGCGGCCGCAGGTCGCTGCATCGGCGCTCGGCATCGCCCGAGCCGCCTTCGAACACGCAGTCGAGTACGCGAATGAGCGCGAGGCGTTCGGCAAGCCGATCATGACGCGCCAGGGCGTCTCGTTCCTGCTCGCCGACATGGGCATGAAGATCGAGGCAGCCCGTGCGCTGGTGTGGCGCTCGTGCGATACCGCCGAACGCGGCGAGGACGTCGGGCTCCTCGGCTCGTACGCGAAGGCGTTCGCGAGCGATGTGGCGATGCAGGTCACCACCGACGCCGTCCAGGTGCTCGGCGGCGCGGGCCTCTCGACCGACCACCCGGTCGAACGATGGATGCGCGACGCGAAGGTGCTGCAGATCGTCGAGGGCACCAACCAGGTGCAGCGACTGATCGCGTCGCGCTACTACTCGCAGGGCATGGTCGCGGTCCCGTGACGGCTCCCACCTTCGACGCGATCAACGTGATCCGCGATGGCGCGATCGCGATCGTCGAACTCGACAATCCACCGCTCAACGTCATCACGCTCGAGGTCGGGCACGAGCTCAAGGCCGCGTGCAGCCACTTCGCCGCGGATCCGGCCCTGCGAGTGGTTGTGTTCCGATCCGCGCATCGCGGGATCTTCACGGGCGGCGCGGACATCACGATGATGGCTC
Organism: Thermoleophilia bacterium; assembly: GCA_025964555.1. Taxonomy (GTDB): domain Bacteria; phylum Actinomycetota; class Thermoleophilia; order Gaiellales; family SKUG01; genus JAGQUL01. Next base: position 26,214 of record JAOPYQ010000045.1, read on the forward strand.
GCGTCGTAGCCGAGCCTGGACTGCTCGACCGGTTTCGCGACGTGCTCGACGTGTTCGACCACGTTGCCGCGCTGCCGATGCCCACGATCTGCCAGCTCGAGGGAATCGCCCTCGGTGGCGGCTTCGAGCTCGCGCTCGCCTGCGACTTTCGCATCGCGAGCGACGACCTCGCGCAGCTCGGACTGCCGGAGGTCCGCCTGGGCCTGCTGCCCGGAGGCGGCGGGACGCAGCGGCTGCCGCGGCTCGTCGGAGCAGGCGTCGCGACCGAGATGATCATGAAGGGCATGCGCTACGACGCCGCGACTGCGCTCCAGAAGGGGCTCGTGCACGAGGTGGTGCCTGCCGAGGACATCGTCGCCACTGTCGAGCAGCGCGCTGCGTCGCTCGCCGCGCAGGCCCCGCGGGCGCTGCGGCACGTGAAATCGCTCATCCGCGCATCCTTCGAGCAGCCCGGGCAGCCCGGCCTCGAACTCGAGCGCGAGCTGTTCCAGGACCTGCTGACCACCCGCGACGTGGCCGAGGGCGTGACCGCGCTCAGCGAGAACCGGCGAGCGACCTTCACCGGGACCTGACGAGCGCACCGATCGTCACCGGGACGAATTCGCGGTCGAAGCCGATACACGGGCATGGCTTTGGGGGAAGTCCGGGGATTGCGCGTGATCGATGATGTGCTTCGGCACGTCGAGACGACCCGTGCCACGTTCTACGCGGGCGGGCACATCAAGGACCCGCTCTTCTTCGGCGGAACCCGTGGCGGCGTGTCGCGCGCCCTGGCGATCAATCCGGTCAGGGGCCAGGCCGCCGAGGCGGAGCGACTGCTCACGACGATGGTCGGTGACGAGCCGGCGCTCGCACCGCTGCTCGATGCCGTGCGCAGCGCGCGAGCCGTGCAGTCGGGCTGGCGTCCCGATCGCGATGTGTTGCTGCGCGTCGCAGCCGACCTCGAGCGCGAGGGCTGGGCCGCGAAGGCGTGGGCGCACGTGCAGCCGCTCGACCAGGAGGCGCGTGTCGCCGAGCTCGCCCGGATCCGCGAGGCCGGCAACCTCGGTGCGACCCAGGACGACTTCCGCACGATCGCCGGCATCCTGGGCGACGACGTCGAACGCCGCTACAGCGCTGACGTGCCGCGCGAGATCACCGGCGAGAAGTCGCTGCGAGACGTCGCGCTGCGGATGGCGGAGACCGGCTCGTACAAGTACCGATACGACCCGTACCACCGCACGACGCTGTACTTCGAGGCGTGGGACGCCGCCCAGATCCCGGTCGAGACGCGTCGCACACGCATCGCCGAGCTGCTGACCGGCGATCCGCGCGCTCGGACCAAGGACGAGTGGCGCGAACTGTCGGCGCTGCTGCGTGCCGGCGGCCATGACGTGGTCGAGCACCCCTGGTTTCCCGGACAGCAGCTCGACCGTGCGGCGCGCAACGCGCAGCTCGGTGGCTATGACGAGGCCCTCAGGACGCACCACACCATCGAACAGGTCAACGACGTTCGGCGGGCCGAGGTGCGCGCACAGCTGCTCGCTCTCGGCGAGATCGACTCGCTGTCCGCCGACGTGCTGCGCCTCGACAAGCTCGACCAGGTCGGCCTGCGCGGCGCCGAGGCATCCGCGGTCCGGCTTCGTCACCAGATTCCGCTCACGCCGCAGAGCGCGCGCGTCTGGCTCACCGACGCCCGCGCCGCATTCGAGGGTGCCACGGTCCAGGGACCTGCCATCCAGCTGCGCGACACGACGATGGAACTCATCGACAAGAACCTCGCGCGCACCAAGGGTGAGCGATGGTGGCTGCCCAATGACGGCTACATGGACCATCCCGACTACGCCGAACTCGGGCGGATCCGCAGCGCGTACCAGCTCTTCGAGCAGGTCGGTGCCGTGGAGCTGCCGACCTCCATGCGAACGCCCCGATCGTCGCCGGTGCCTGCCGCTGCTCCTGCGCACGTTGCTCCGGCCCCGACCTCCGCCGCGGACGAGCTCCTGAGCTGGTGACGGTGATGCGACTGGGTGATGCACAGCTGCAGGTGGTCGACGAGGCGCTTCGCCACGTACGGACGACGCACCGCGCGTTCGGCAACGCCGCGGAGATGAGCGACCCGTTCCTGTTCGGCGCGACCCGCGGCGGCTTCTCGCGCGCGCGGGAGCTCGCAGCGGCGACCGGCGCTGCAGCCGAGGCAGAGCGGCTGCTCGCACCGATCGCGGGCGATGAACCCGGGCTGGCGCCGCTCCTCGACGCGGTGCGCGGTGCGCGAGCGATGCAGGAGATGCGGCTCCCCGAACGCGAGGCCGCGTTCTGGGTCTACGCAGCACTCGATCGAGAACAGTGGGCGGTGAAGGCGTGGAAGCACGTGCTGCCGCTCGACCAGGACGCGCGTGTCGCCGAGCTCGCTCGGATCCGCACCACGGGATCCGTCAACCTCACGAAGGACGACTGGCGCACGCTCGCCGGCATCGTCGGCGACGACCCCGATGCCACCATCACCGCGGGCCTCCCGCGCTCGATCGGCGATGCGATGTCACTCCGCAACTTCTCGCTGCGCGCCGCCGAGACGAGCATGTACGACAACCGCACCAGCGGGTACTTCGTCGGGCACCAGTACTTCGATGCGTGGCAGGCAGCACAGCTGCCGGTCGACGTTCGGCGAGCCCGCATCGACGAGTTGTTCTCCGGCGACCCCGCGGCGCGCACCAAGGAGGAGTGGCACGAGCTGACGTCGCTGCTGCGCGCCGGCGGTCACGACCTCGTCGAGCATCCGTGGTTCCCCGGACAGCAGCTCGACGACGCGACGCGATCCGCGCAGGTCGTGGGCTACGAGCGCGCCAGGGATGCCGCCCCGATCCTCGAACGTGCCAATGCTGCCGAGCAGGCACGCGTGCGCGACCAGCTGCTCCGTCCGGGCGATCTCGACCCGCTCGCACAGTCGGTGCTGCGCCGAGGCCAGCTCCACCGGCTCGACATCACGGGCTCCGAGGCCTCCGCGGTGCGGCTTCGCCACATGCTGCCCACCGACCCTTCCAACGCGCGCGACTGGATGCACGACGTGCGCGCCGCACTCGAGACGGCAACCCCCACCGGTCCGGTCACGCAGTTGCGCGAAACCGCATACCAGCTCCTCGATCGCAACCTCGCGCGTGTCGATGGTGAGCGCTGGTGGCGTCCCTACGACGGGTACGCGAACCATCCCGACTACGCCGAGCTCGGTCGCGTTCGCAGCATCTACCAGCTGCTCGAGCAGGTCGGAGCGATCCCGGTCCACCCGAGCATGCAGCCCGCGCCCCCTGCGCCCGTTGCTGCTGCGGCGGCGGGCGCCGAGCAGCTCTCCTGGTAGTCGTCGAGGACCGTCGGGAACCGAGGACGCGGTCGTCGCGTCTGACGCATGAATCGACCTGCGACCTCCAGGAGCCGTTCCATGTACCTCGTCCGCTCGCTGTCACTGCCCACCCGTCGTCTCGTGTTCATCGCGCTCGGCGTCGTCGTCGCGATGCTGCTCGCAGCGGCCCTCGTCCTCGAGCCACCGACCCGCTCGGGATCGACGAGCGATGGTCCTCGCACCGCCGGCACGACCACCAGCGAGCCCAGCCCGAACGGCGACGCGTTCGGTTCGACCGGTGGGGTCGCCGAGCGTGACGGAGCCGACACCGCCATCGACGACGTCGCGAACGATGCCGTGCCCGGGGTCGCGGGCGGCGCACCGGATGCCGCGATCGGGATCGGAGCGGAGGAGGCTGCGAAGGCCAACGCCACGGTCGGCCCCACCGCCCCGACCGACCAGCCCGCGATCGCGCCCGCCACCGGCACCATCGCTCCGGCGGAGCTCGACTCGCGCATCATCCGCAGCGGCAGCATCGAGCTGCGCGTCAAGCGAGCCGGGTTCGAGGACGCATGGGGCGACGCGCAGTCGGTCGCATCCGCGTTCGGCGGCTACGTGATCGCGGCCTCGCGCAGCGGCGCAGGCGGCGGACCCCGCGCGGGAACCATCTCCATGCGCATCCCGACCAAGCGCTTCGATGCAGCGGTCGATCGCCTGCGCGAGGTCTCCGGAGCCAAGGTGCGCCGGCTCGACATCTCCAGCCAGGACGTCACCCAGGAGTTCGTCGACGTGCGCTCACGCCTGCGGCACGACCGCGCCGTCGAAGGACGCCTGCTGTCGCTGCTCGCCCAGACCAAGGGCGTGAGCGAGGTGCTCGCGGTGCAGTCGCGCCTCGACCAGGTGCAGGAGCAGATCGAGCTCTCGACCGGTCGTCTCGAATACCTCGAGAAGATGACGTCCATGAGCACCGTCGAGGTCTCGATCACCGCACCCGCGAAGTCAGGCGCCGATCGCGATCAGGACAGCGACGAGCCCGGCGTGCTCACGCAGTCGTTCGTCGACGCCAAGGATCGCCTCGAGGGCAACGTCGCGGGCGCGATCGTCTGGTTCGGCGGCGCACTTCCCGCGCTCGTCCTGCTCGCAGCGCTCGCCTTCGTCGGGCGCGCCATCTGGCGGCGCACCCGCCCGGCGACCATCGCTCGGGAGCACGACACCACTGCCGACTGACACCAAAACAGCACTGTGTGCAGGGAGTTCTCGACTAGGTACCTAACGTAGGTAATTGCACCGATCCGGGATTTCGGGCCCTGCCGCATATTGGAGGCACAGGGAGGCAGCGAGGAGCTTCCCACAGCGACAGGCACATGGATCACGTCCCGATCCGAGCACTCGTCCCGCTCACGCCACCAACGTCGTCGTCCACATACCTCGCGCAGCGGCTGGATGTCTGTCCCGACTGTCCCACCAGCCCACACAAGAACTCATGGCGGCCCGCATCGACTTCGTCCCTCGATGCGGGCCGCGAGTTTCTTCTTCCCCGATTTCCGGCTCCGGGCCGTCGAATTCCCCAGGTCGGGCTGCGGGTCCAAACCTAGGTAGTTCGTCCATGTCGGTGACGTCCGGCTCGCCGTACCTTGAGGTCAAGCGGTTCGGAGGGGGCCGCTGGAAACGCCACTCGGGAGCTTTGATGTCCACCACCGTCACGCTGCAGCTGAACGCCACCAACGTCGCAGGCGATTGGGCCATGCGCCCCGCCGGACTCGCTCGAACGGGCACCGGCGCGCTGGGTGCCCGCACCCGCAACGTCGCGAGCCGCCGCAGCGACCAGGTCGCCGTCTACCTCAACGAGCTGCGCGGCGCCGTCGAGAGCATCAAGCGCGGCGCCCACAGCCCCAGCATGGCTGACAGCTACACCGACGTCGCCGAGATCGCCTACGGCACGCCGGCACTGTACTCGGGCATGCGCTTCTACATCGGCGCCTGACCTGCGCCCTCAGGCAGTGGTGGCGGCTTCTGCCTCGTCCTGCCAGACGGTCGCCACCTCGCCACCGGCCGCGGCGATCGCAGCGAGCAGCTCGCGGTGACGAGCGAGCGTCGGGAGGTCACCCGTCGCACGCACTCGTGAATCGAGCACCGCATCGACCAGCGCCAAGGATCCACCGAACACGGTCTTCCACCGCGCCAGCGTGCCGCCCAGCGCGAACGGCGCGCGACCAGCCTCGGCAACGGACACGACGTCCACGCTCCGTACCGCACCTTCGTGCACGTCGAGGCGAATCCCGGATGCCTCGACCCCGTGCTCGGCATCGGCGTCGATCACGAGTGCGAGGGGGCCGAACACCCACGACATCGACTCGGTGCGAACTCGGGCTGATTCCTGCAGGCGGGCGGCGAAGTCCTCGGCCCAGGCGGCGGATGCGAACGAAGCGGTCATGCGAGGACTTTACCGGTTCGAAGCCGGGACCCGCACCGACAGCGCGCCGGGAATGACGCGCCACGTCGCCGGCGTCTGCCCCACCAGGTCGCCGTCGAGCACGACGCCCTGCGGCTCCGAGCCGTCGGGCACGTCCACTCGCAGCTCCGTGGCTCGTTCGACGCGCACGAGCGGGTCGAGCACATGGGTTCCCTTGTAGATCTTGGGAAACGTGCGGATGAGCTTGAGCCGGCCGGCTGCGCCGATGATCACGACGTCGAGCAGGCCGTCGTCGACCTCCGCGTCGGGCGCGACGAGCATCCCGCCACCCATGTACCGGTTGTTGCAGACCGTGATGTCGACGATGTCGAGTACCGAGTCGGTGCCTTCGCGGGACGTGAGGCGCACCCTGCGCGGGCGATTGCGTGTCAGGCAGCTCACGGTCGCGACGGCGAACGAACCGTTGTTGCCGAGCCTCTTGAATGGTCCTTCGACCTTCTGCACGACCTCCGCGCCCATGCCGACGTTGGAGTTGGCGACGAATCCGCGGACGAGCGTACCGTCGGGCTGCGCCGCCACGTGTGCGTCGACCCCGTCGAGCGGCTGGAAGGCGACCACACCGACGTCGATGCGGCGCGGCGTCCCGGCAAGCGCGACGTGGATGGCGCCATCCTCGTCCTTGGGGATCTCGAGGCCGCGGGCCATGTCCCCGCCCGTGCCCTGATGGATGACGGAGATGTCGATGTCGTCGCGGACCATGCCGCTGCCATCGGCGCGGATGCAGCCGGCGACGGTCTCGCCCAGCGTCCCGTCGCCCCCGAGCACGACCAGGCTGCGGGTGCCTTCCTCGAGGATGCGGCGCACGAGCCCGATCGCGTCGCCGGGGCCCGTGGTCAGGAAGACCTCGATCGCGTCGTCACCAGCCTCCAGGGCAGCGACGATCCGGCGCCAGCGTCCGGCGGTCCGGCCACTGGCAGATGCTGGGTTCACGATCACGGCACGCATGCAGCGCGCCTACCCGAAGGGGAGTCGACTCAGACGAGTCAGACCGAGGCGAGCGAGCGTGCGTCCGGCACGCCGACGGTGTCGTCGATCGCGACCTCGAGTGCGATCTCGACCATCTCGTCGACGGCCTTGCGCAGGTCCTCGTCCGTGATGCGGTGGAACTCGCCATCGACGATCACGTCGCTGACCGTGCACATGGCGGCGGCGCGGATCTTGCGCATCGCGGCGATCGTGAACAGCACGGCGGCTTCCATCTCGACGGCCAGGGTGCCGCGGTCGCTCCAGCGCTGCGCCAGCCCGGTATCGGGCTGGTAGAACACGTCGCTCGAGACGATGTTGCCGACGGTGACGTGTCGCTCCACGGCCTGTGCAGCCTTCACGGCGCTCAGGACCATGCCGAAGTCGGCGGTCGGCGCGTGCATCTCGCCACCCGTGTAGTTGAGGGCCGTGCGGTCCGACGGCGTGGCGCTCGTCGCGATGACGAGCTCGCCCATCGTCATGCCCGGCTGCAGGCCGCCGCAGGTGCCGACGCGGATGAGCTTCTTCGCGCCGAGCATGTTGAGCTCCTCGAACACGATCGCCGCGCTCGGGCATCCCATGCCGGTCGACTGCACGCTCACGGGCTTGCCCTTGAAGGTGCCCGTGTAGCCGAGCATCCCGCGCTCGCCGTTGACCTGGCGCGCATCCTCGAAGAACGTCTCTGCGATGTACTTCGCGCGGAGCGGGTCGCCGGGAACGAGAACTGCCTCGGCGTAGTCGCCCTGCTCGGCACGGAGGTGGATCGGCATCTGGAGGGTCCTTTCGAGGCAGAAACGGGGCTGGGGGAATCTACACCGTCGCGACGTTCGGCGGCGTCCACGCGCGCGCCAACCTGCATCCGGCTGCGGAAATCGCTTGACGCTCCCGTTGATCCGTCGTTTCGTGGAGGTGGGAGCGGCGCGCGCCCCTGGACCGGTGTGCGCCCAGGACGAGGGATCGCCAGACATGTGTGGATCAGCTGGATCTGTCGGCACGACGCCGACCATTGCCACGAATGCAACTTCCCTGCCGGGTGGGGGCGCGTCGACGACGACGACCTCCGTCGCAGGGGCGAGCGGCGGCGGCGCGGTGCCGACGCCTCCGGTGTCAGGCGCGGTCGCCGGTGCCGCAGGCGGAGGAGCGCTCGATTCGATCGCGCCGCTGCTCACGCAGGTGACCGCGGCGATCGAGTCGCTCAAGCAGGCGCTTGCTGGTGGTGGGCTGCTCGGCTCCACACCGCCCACGGCGCCTCCCGTCGATGGCGGCGGCCCGGCTGGCAAGGTTGCGGGTGAAGCTGGTGCCGGTGCGGCTGGCGGCTGCGGCTGCGGCATGCCTGGCTGCGGCGGCGGCGATGTTCCGCCCGCGCCCACCCAGACCCCGCCCACGCCCGAGCAGTCGCCCGAGCAGAAGGGTGGCGGCAAGGGCGAGGACAAGGCCGAAGGCCCGGGCAAGGGCAAGGGCAAGGGCAAGGGTCACGCCAAGGGCAAGGGCAAGGGTCACCAGAAGCACGGCGACCCGGCACAGAATCCCGGTCAGGCGCAAGGCGGCGGAGGCACCCAGGGCACCGGCGGCACGCAGGGAACTGGCGGCACGCAGGGAACTGGCGGCACGCAGGGCACCGGCGGCTCCCAGGGCGGCAGCGGATCCGGCGGCGCGACCGGCGGTCCGAGCGGCACCGGTGGCACCGGCACGTTCGACCCGACCGCGAAGTACCAGGGCGTGACGTCGGAGGGCTACTGGCACTGGCAGTCGCCGAGCAACACGTGGGTGAAGTCCAACGCGAGCGACGCGCAGGCGAAGTACCTCGTCAAGGATGGAAGTAGCTGGAAGGTCGGCACGCCGCCCTCGAGCGGCACCGGCACCGGCACCTTCAACCCGACCGCGAAGTACCAGGGCGTGACGTCGGAGGGCTACTGGCACTGGCAGTCGCCCAGCAACACGTGGGTGAAGTCCAGTGCGAGCGATTCGCTGGCGAAGTACCTCGTCAAGGACGGCAGTTCCTGGAAGGTCGGCACTCCGCCGAAGTGACACGCGCGCTCACGCGTCGCGAGCACCACGCATTCGAACGAACGGGGGTCCCACTGGGGCCCCCGTCGTCGTCTACCACCACGTTGGCCGTCAGATCGCTTGACGGTTTCGTGAACTCGTCGTTCTCTGGAGCTGGATACGACACTACGCGCGGCCCGGGACGGTCGCGACGTCGTTCTCCACTTCACACCTGACCCGGGACGGTCAGGTGACATTGCAGGGACGAACGGAGCGACCCATGTGCGGGACGGGCACGGTTGGTAGCGGAGCTGCGATGCCGATGGCATCGATGGCACACAACACTTCGGTTGCAGGCGCATCCGGCGGCGGCGATGTTGCCGGCGCTGCGGGCGGCGGCGACATGAGCAGCATCGCGAGCCTCCTCGCGGAGATCTCGAAGTCGATCCAGGCACTGCAGCAGGCACTCGCCGGTTCGGGAGCGCTCGCGAACGCGGCTGGCGGTGGCGGACATGGCGACATGGCCGGCTGCGACATGATGGGTGGCGGCGCCGGTGGCGAGTCCGGCGCGGTCAATGGCGCCAACGACGGCGCCGAGACCATCGGCGACACCGTCGAGGGTGGCGGTGGCCACGGCCACGCTCCCGCCAAGTCCGTCGACCAGACGGACGTCGCGGGCGACACCGGCGCCGGCAAGGACGCGCCCGGCAAGGATTCCGACGTCGCCGGGGACACCGGCGCGGGCAAGGATGCGCCCGGCAAGGACTCGGGCGTCGCCGGCACCGGTGGTGGCGGCAACGACCCGACGCAGAAGTCGGTCGAGAAGACCGCCAACGAGCAGGCCCAGGCCGCTCTCGTCGCGGCCGACAAGAAGTCCGTCGACGCCGCTGCCGCAGTCAAGGCCGCCGGCGAGAAGGTCACGTCCGCCAAGTCGGGCGTCGACAAGGCGAAGGCTGACCTGACCACGGCCGAGAAGGGCAAGAAGACCGCCGACACGGCGCTCGTCGATGCCGCAGCCGCACTGACGGCCGCGAAGACCGGCCACGGCGAGCACGTCGCGGACGGCAGCATCACGATCGAGCAGGTCGCCAAGAAGCACGGCGTGACGGTCGCGAAGCTCAAGGAGCTCAACCCGACCATCACGATCCTCGGCTCGCTGCCCGCCGGCACCAAGGTGAAGCTGCCCAAGGGCGTCGGCGTTGCCGGCAAGGTTGCCGAGGCGCAGACCAAGCTCGACGCTGCACGCACCGCGGCCAACACCGCTGCCAAGGCCGTCACCGACGCGATCGCCGCGCTCAACGCGGCACGCGAGGCGCTGCGCCAGGCCGAGGCCGCCGAGGCCGCCGCCAAGAAGGCTGCCGAGGACGCCAAGAAGGCTGCCGACGAAGCGAAGAAGGCTGCCGAGGCCGCAGCTGCCGCAGAGAAGAAGGCTGCCGCCGACGCGAAGGCCGCCGAGGACAAGAAGGCCGCCGAGGCAACGAAGGCTGCCGAAGGTGGCGGCGGCATCGGTGGCGAGGCGCCCCCGAAGCCGAAGACCTACACCGTCGCCGCCGGCGACACGCTCGCATCGATCGCGCGCCGCGCCGGCATCGGCGACTGGCACAAGCTGTACGACCTGAACAAGGCCGTCATCGGGAACAACCCGAACCAGATCAAGCCGGGCATGGTGCTCACGCTTCCGGCGAACGCGACGGACGTCGCGCAGCGCACGAGCACGAACTCCGGTTCGGGCACGAGTCGCAGCAGCGTGGATCCCGTCGGGAGCACGCGCGATCCGATCGTGTACAAGCCGGCCGGAACGGTGCTCGACACGCGCACCGAGCAGATCACGCGCAGCATCAACCGCGACCGCTCGACCGCTGGCGATCCCGGAGCCGTGCAGCCCGGTGTCCAGACCATCCAGGTCACCATCAGGACCGTGGCCGACGGCAAGGGTGGCACGACCGAGCAGCGCGAAGAGAAGGTCCTCAGCACGAAGTGGTTCGCAGGTCGCTTCTAGGTCGCGACCGGGGAGAACCTCGCGGTTCCAACGAGCCATGCACGGGTAGGTCCCGCACATGTCTCGTGACCTCAAGGATCTGCTCGGTGCCGACGAAGGCGTCGTCCTCGAAACCCGACAGCACTGGTTCGTGGTCGTGCGACAGATCGTCGTCCGGCTGCTGATCCTGCTCGTGCTTGCGATCGCGATCTGGTACATCGGCGAGGCCGGCTGGCTCGACAATCGCACGGGTGACTACGTCAGCTACGCGGCGTGGATCGGCTTCGCCGTGGTGGCGGTGACGGTCGCGTGGTCGCTGCTCGGGTGGATCACGGAGCGGTTCTACGTGACCACGAGCAAGATCGTCTACGCGTCGGGGATCCTCAACCGCAACGTCACGTCGACGGCACTCGTGAAGATCGACGAGATGACGCTCCGTCGACCGCTGCTCGGACGGATGCTCGGCTTCGGCCAGCTCGACGTGGAGAACGCCTCGGGCGGCCACGAGCCGCTCGCCGGGCTCCAGTACCTGCCCAAGCCGATGAAGCTGTACCAGCTCATCTCCGAACGAGCGCGCAACCAGCGCATGGTCGAGGGCGGCGCGCATCGCGACGACGACCACGACGGTCTCGTCGACCGGGAGACCAAGGTCGCACCCGCCACGCCTGCCGTCGAGCACGCCGACGACGATGGTCGCTGGTCGCCGAGCGGTGACGCGACGTCCTGACCCGGGCTGCCTGCATGCACTAGCATGCGTGCCATGGAGGACTACACCGCGAAGTACATCGGCGAGCACGTCGAGCTCTGGCTCTACGGCGGCGAGCCCGCCCAGGACGGCACGCTCACGGCGTTCTGCATCGTCGGCGACGTGCAGCACGTCGAGCTCAACTCGCACATCCTCGTGCCGCTCGTGAACGTCGCCGGCATCCACTGCCTCAGCCGCTGCGATTCGCCGGGCGAGGACCACTGGCCGCCGACGCTCGGCGACGACCTCGACGAGCTCGACAAGTGACGCTCGGTCCCACGGTTTCAACAGCTCCCGACCAAGGTACGCACGGCACGTGACTCCACCCCGGCCCCCACGCTCGAAGTCCGCGACGGATCCGTCGCTCGCGGTGACCCCGCCGCGCTCGCGCCGCGTGCTCATCACGGGCGTCGGACGATTCTGGGGCGCGAACCTCGCCCGCCAGCTCGAGCGTGACCACGCCCTCGATTTCGTGTGCGGCATCGACACGCGCGACCCGCTCGGCGAGTTCGGTCGCACCGAGGTCGTCAAGGGTGACATCCGCAACCCGGCCGTCAGCCGCCTCATCAACGTCACGCGCGTCGACACGGTCGTCCACACGCAGATCTTCGGGGCCGACCGCCCCGGCGAGAGCGGCCGCACCCTGCACGACATGAACGTCATCGGGACGATGAACCTGCTGGCCGCGTGCGCCGCCAGCCCGTTCGTTCGCAAGGTCGTCATCCGCAGCTCGACCGCCATCTACGGCGCTTCGCCACGCGATCCCGCGTTCTTCACCGAGGACATGGAAGCGAAGGCGCCGCTGCGCGACATGTACTCGCGCGACATCCGCGAGGTGGAGACCTACGCACGCGACTTCGCCGAACGCGCACCGCACGCGGCCGTCACGATCCTGCGCTTCGCCAACTCGATCGGCGAGAACGTCGACACGGCGTTCACGCGCTACATCTCGTCGCAGATCGTGCCGACGCTCGCGGGCTTCAACCCGCGCCTGCAGTTCATCCAGGACTCCGACGCGGTCGATGCGCTCGCGCATGCGGTGCGCACGTGGAAGCCCGGCACGTTCAACGTCGCCGGTCCGGGCGCCGTCACGCTCAGCAAGTTCCTGCGCATGGCGGGTCGCATCCAGGTGCCGCTCATCCCGCCGATGATGGGTCCGATCATGGGCCTGCTCGAGCGCGCCGACCTGCTCTACGTTCCGAGCCGCTACGACCGCACGCTCAAATACGGGCGCGGCGTGTCCACCGATCGCATGATCGAGGAGTTCGGCTTCGTGCCGGAGTACGACACGCGCCAGGCTGCGGAGCAGTACGCCGCGTGGATCCGCACGCGTCGCTACCACGAGGGTGGCGAGGCGTACCTGGACCGCGAGCTGCTCGACTACGTGCAGCGCAAGATGCACCAGATGCCGTCGCTCGACGCCGGCCTGTTCGGGCGCATCGCGCCGCGCTTCGATCCCGATCGCGCGGACCGCACGAAGGATTCGAATCTCGAAGACGCCGAATTCACCACGACGGCCACCCGCGTGCGCACCGACGCCGCGCTCGATGACGAGGACGACGACCTCGCCGGCCACGACGAAGAGTCGATGGACTGAAGGATCACCACGCCGTGCCGACCACGACCACCGATTCCCCGAAGACCAACACGTTGACCTGCGAGGGTCACACCAAGAGCGGTGCGCGCTGTCGCAGGCGTGCGGTCGAGGGCTCGAAGTTCTGCTCCCAGCACGCCGACCAGGCACCGCCGGAGATGCCCGAGGACATCGACCGCGACGCGCTCGACGACGCGATCGCCGACCTCACCGGCAAGGGCGCTGGCGCCGCCGGTGGTTCGGGTGCCTCGGACTCCGACGATCCGAGCAGCCCGCTCGACGAGCTCAAGCAGATCGCGGACTACGTCGGCGAGAACGTCTCCAAGATCCGTGATGCCGCGGTCGGCGCTGGAGTGGTCGACGACGGACTGCTCGAACGCGTGATCGGTGACTGCGCGAACGCGATCACCAGCCTCGTGTCGGCCTTTGCCTCGCGCGCAGGCGGCGACTACGAGGAAGACGACTTCGGCTTCGACAAGGAGTTCACGGAAGGGCTGCTGCCGCTCGCGACGCTCCTGTACCGCTACTACTGGCGCGTCGACGTGGTGGGCATCGAGAACGTCCCCGCCGAAGGGCGCGGGCTGCTCGTCAGCAACCACGCCGGCGCGGGCATCCCGTTCGACGGGGCCATGATCAAGACCGCCATGCACCTCGAGCATCCGACGCCGCGCCACGTGCGCCTGCTCGTGCTCGACTGGCTCATGGGACTGCCGTGGATGGCGGACCTCATGAAGCAGACCGGTCAGGTGCTCGCCTCGACGCCGAACGCGTACGAGCTGCTCAAGCGCGACGAGCTCATCGCCGTGTTCCCCGAGGGCGTGAAGGGGATGGCCAAGCCGTTCTCGCAGCGCTACAACCTGCAGCGCTTCGGGCGCGGCGGGTTCGTGCGCATCGCGCTTCGCACGAAGACCCCGATCATTCCGGTGGCGGTCGTCGGCAGCGAGGAGATCTACCCGAAGATCGCCAACCTGCCGATCCTGCCCAAGCTCATCGGCGCGCCGTTCGTGCCGGTGACGCCGATGTTCCCGCTGTTCGGTCTGCTCGGGCTCGTCCCGCTGCCGAGCAAGTGGCACATCGAGTTCTGCGACCCGATCGACGTGACGCAGTACCCGCCGGAAGCCGCCGACGACCGAGCTTTCGTGCTCGAGCTCTCCGAGCGTGTTCGTGCGACGATCCAGGAGCGCCTCAAGGCGAATCTCCTGACCCGTCGCACGCCGTTCTGGTAGCGAAGCTTTCTATAGTTTTCACCGCGGCAGCCGATAGTTCCGGATGCTCACGCGCGCGATATGGCTGCGTTGGACGGCCGTTGCGGTCACGCTGGTCGGTGCGCTGGGCGCGAGCATCGGTCCGGGCAACGCCGCCTCGAGTGCCGTGGTGGTGACGATGCAGGTGCCCTCGGCGACGATGCTCGACGTGACGCCGTGCACGAGCGCCGCCGGAGCGACGTCCTTCGGAACCGTGCTCCCCGGCACGTCTGCAGTGACCACGGCCGACTGCGACATCCGATTCGGTTCCTCCAACGACACGTCTGCGCTGCGGATCTCGCAGGTCGACGGCCGCGGCCCTGCGATGTTCCGACCGATCGACGGCCCCACGGACACGACCTTCGCCACCGCGGGCGCCTACTCGCTCGATCCGAGTCCCAACAACGACGTGTTCTGGGAGGCCGTCGAGATGCCCGACGGCGACATCCAGCTGTCCGGCCACTACGAGCCGGTCGCGGGTGACGGCGGCCTGCTTCTCGTGCGGCTCACATCGAGCGGCGCGCCGCGCACCAGCTTCGGCGTGAACGGCGTGGTGACGCTCAACGACGTACCCGGATCGCAGATGGGATGGTCCATGAGCGCGCGCACGGACGGCTCCATCATCGTGGGCGCGGAACGCTCCGGCGGGACCGCACTCGCCCGATTCCTGTCCAACGGCAACCAGGACATGGCCTGGGGCGGGGACGGGTGGCGCGAGTTGCCCGACGCACAGACTCCGCGCGTCATGCGCACCGACCAGACCGGGCGGATCTACATGGCCGGCACCCGGTACTGGCCGATCGTCAACTGCGCGATCACGCGACTGCTGGCCGACGGCACGATCGACACCACCTACGGCACGAACGGCACGGCCTACGTGGGGGTCGACCAGACCCAGTGCGACGGCATGGACATCGATCGCACGGGGCGTGTGCTCATCGCCGCGCAGAACAGCAGCGACGTCGTGCTCGCGCGACTCACCACGACGGGCGCCGTCGACCTCACCTACGGTGGCGGCGAGCGACGCTTCGATCCGCCAGATGGCACGCTGTCGTACTACTTCGACGTGGTCGCGCTTCCCGACGGTGGGGCGATCTTCGGGGGCGGCGTCAACAGCACGGTGTTCCTGAGCCGCTACGACGCGTCCGGCGCCCTCGTGAACAGCTTCGGTGGCGACGGCCACGTCCGCCTCGCCGCGCACGGGTGGAGCGTGCGCGACCTCGCGTGGATCGACGGCAGGATCGTCGCCGTCGGCGACTACGGCAGCTCGAACGTGCTCCGGCTGCTCGCCGACGGCAGCCTCGACCCGTCCTACTCGCAGGACGGCGTGGACGATCCAGCAGTCCCTGCGCAGACCGACGACAACGGCCTGCTCCTCATGGGAGACGGTCGGGCACTGCTCTACGGCAGGAACGGCACCGCGGCACAGGCATCGATGCTGCGTTCCGCCTCGGTGACGGACTACGTCGGTGGGGCGACCGACTGGGACCAGGGCTCGGGTTTCTTCGGGGCGTGCCTGCGCGCGGTGTCCGCGACCGGCGATCCGCTGTGGACCGCGAACGCGACGTGCGCGGCCTCCGACGGCGCGTGGTGGAACGACGTGCCGACGGCCCCCGAGTCGTTCGCGACCTCGGACCTGGGTCAGGACGCGACCCTCGCATCGCTGCGGTTTGCGATGCGCATTCCCACGTCGCAGCCCCCAGGGGCGTACGTGGCACCGGTTCGTCTCGAGGTCGTCGCCCCGGCTGCCTGAGCACGAACGAAACGCGCACGTCGCCGCTTCCGATACCCCGGTAGGGGGAATTCAGGGGTGCCGAACGCGGGGAACATCAACGCCGCGGTCCGCTTGATCCAGCCGGAGGACGTCACGTCCTACCTGGCACGGAGCGTGCTGACCAAGGACGCCGTGACGCATGCGACGAGCGCGCGCGGATTCGAGTCGATCCTGCGCAAGGGCGTGATCCTGCAGTCGGGCGGCGTCGACGCGCTCGGCAAGGGCTTCTACACGGCGCTGACGCCCGCGACGAATTACTACGGCTCCTCGGTGCTGCGAGCTGCGATCCCGACCGAGCGGCCGTTCTGGATCCCGTGGGTCGGCACGAACTCGGACTCGCTCTACCTGTGGCGCGTGGCTCGCGCGACCGGCACGAGCGTCAAGGAACTCAAGTCGGCTGGCGGACGCGTCGAGCGGCTCGAGGCGGCGCGCCAGGCGCTGCTGGGTGCCGGCTACGACAGCGTCGGAACGCGCACGCCATGGCCGAGCCGCAACCTGTGGGTCGTCGGCATCGACGAGGACAAGATCCGTGTCGTCGCCGACGACGACGTGCTGACGGGCATCGCCAACCTCAAGCCGTTCGGTCCGACCGTCCCGACGCCCGTGTCGCACCTCGCGAACGGCAGCGTGCTCGCCGGCCACGACGCGCTGTCGTCGGTCACGCGCGAGATTGCCGAAAGCCCGGGACCCGTGTCCTGGCAGGTGCGCCAGCTCAATGATCCAGCGGTGCGCTCCGCGCTCTCGGAGCGTGCGACGCACCCGGAGGACCTCTTCCTCATCGACCAGCACAAGCTGCTGCGCGGTCACGAGCTCGCTGGACGAGGCGATCGCGCGGCGCTCGCGTCGTACGAAGCGCGCGGCGCGACCGTCACGCCCTACGGCAGCGCCGGCGACTGGCTGCACGGCAAGCTCATCGCCGGCTCGGATTCCGCCGGCGAGCCGATCGCGCTGCTGCGCACCAACACCGACGAGTTCTCGGCGCGACATCAGGCCAACGTCGGCGTGTTCTTCCGAGGCGACTCGGCGCGCGCCGCCCACGAGGTCATCCATGCAACCGCCTCTGGCGATGCCACCCGCCTCCGCGCCGCAGCACAGGCAGCCGAGGGCGTCGACCTGCTCGTCCACGACGCCCGCAACGGCATCGACGGGATCCGCCCGAAGTTCACCCAGCTGCTCGACGGCGCGGTCGCGCGCGGTGAGCGGTTCGTGGTGGTCGACAAGGAGCTGCGTCATCCCGAGACCGCGCGTCGGCTCGCCGAGGCGCAGCGAGCTGGCGCGCAGGTGCAGGTGACCGTGGGCAAGATCGACGACGAGTCCCTGCACCTGCTCCATGACGCGGGCGTCGACCTGCGCATCAACGCAGGGTGGATCCACAACCTCCAGGACACGATTCGGCTCGGGAAGATCCGACGCATGGGCATCCCGGTCGAGGCGCGCCCCGTGCGCGGCGACGTCATGATCAAGCTGTCGCTCAAGGCCAACGGGGTGCCCGTGACCGAGCGTCCGTTCCCGCACCTCAACCTCTTCGCGAACGAGCAGGACGCGCTCGTGACGTCGTTCCACCACATGCCCGAGATGGCGGAGCTGCACGGCTCCCAGGAGCTCGGCGCGGTGCTGCACGGCGACGCTGCGCGAAGCATGGTCCGCGAGGCGCTCGACGTCGTCGGACCGACCTCCGCGCCCACCTGACGTCAGTCGCGGTCCGACTGACGTCACCCGCGTGTCAGTGCAGCAGGATCGCTACCTTCTCGAAGTCCACCCGACCGGACGCGTGCTGGCTGAAGCCCGCGACCCACGTCTGCACCAGGTTGTCGCCGACCGGGCGATAGAGCGGCACCGCCGGCATGAGGCCCGACGGTCCGGTCAGCAGGTCCTCCAGGGCGCGATGCGCGTCCAGGCGCGCGCCGCCCGTCGAGTTCACTGCCGACGCATAGGTCGCATCGAACTCGGGTGAGCACAGGTTCGACGTGTTGAGGCCGGCATCCACGTTCGCGCAGGTGAACAGCTGGTGGAAGTTCTGCGGGTCCGAGTAGTCGGGCAGCCATCCCTGCAGCACCATGTCGACGTCCGAGCGCGTCGGGGAGATGCCGATCCCGGTCTTCGCGAAGTCCGACTGCGCGGTCGGATGCGGAACCACGTCCACCCCGACGGATGCGAGGTTCGCCTGGATCTGGCCGACGATGAGCGCGTTCTTGCCGGTCGTCGCGTAGTACAGGTCGAGCTTGGGACCGCGCACCCACGCGCCCGCAGCGAGCTCCGCGTTCGCCCGGCTCGGCTCGGCGACGCCCGAGGCCGCCAGCAGGCGGGAGCCGGCGTTCACGGAGGCTGCCCCGCGGATGTCGTCAGGCATGATCGTCGCGAGCGGCTGGTCCAGCCCCGGCCGCACGATCGTCCCGATCGCCGCGCGATCGATCGCCAGTGCGATGCCGCGTCGCACCGCCGGGTTCGCGAGCTCCGGCACCTTCGTGTTGAGGTACAGGTACTGCCCGTCGCCGCGCGGTACCTCGTGGAAGCGCGGATCGTCCTTCCACGACGTGAGCGCCGAGGGGTGGATGGAACCGTTGCGCAGCGTCACGTCGAGGCGGCCCGCCCGGAACGTCGGCGACACCGATGCCGATGCGACTGCGAGCAGCTGCACCTCCTTGAGCCTGACCGAGCGCGCACCCCACCACTCGGGGTTCCGCGCAAGCACGAGCTCGGAGCGGCCACGCCCCGAGGCGACCTTGAACGGCCCGGCCGTCACCAGGTAGGTGAGGTGCGTCCAGCGCGCGCCGCGTGCCTTCACGACGTGCGACGGCACGGGCGCCACCACGCTGCTCGCGAGCAGCTCGCCGAACCACGGCACCGGCATCGTCAGGTCGAAGCGGATCGTGCGCGCCCCGATCGCGGTGACCGATCGCACCGGGCTGAAGAACGTGCCGTAGAACCCGGGACGCGCCCGCGTGTAGCCCAGCTTGACGTCGGCCGCCGTTACCGGCATGCCGTCGCTCCACCTGGTCGGCCGGAGCGTGACCGTGTAGCGGAGCCCACCGTTGCTCACGGTCGGCTGCCCCGACGCGAGGTAGGGGATGAGCCTGCCGCTCGCTCCGGCGGGACTTCGATACAGCGCCGGGAACAGCATGTCCTGGACGATCCGGTCCTCTTCGTACGCCGCCTTGCCCGGATCGATCGACGTCGGGAGCGTGCCGATCCCCACGCGCAGGATCTGCTTGCTCGCCGGCGCGAGGATCGCCGCACCGGCGGTCGCCGGCACGACCAGGGCGAGGCACGCCACAAGCACGGTCGCGATGAGCGCGGACAGCGGGGCGAGGCGGGGATGCGGCGGCATTGCTTCGAGGATCGGCATGCCGTCCCCTACCCATGATCGGTACGTCGTACGATCTTCGTCCTGCAGCCACGTCCGATCTCGGCTGCGGTGCGTAGGGGCATGCATGACGACGTTCCTGCACCGCATCCACGACGCCCGTGCCCGCATCGACGCCGCCGTCGCGCTCGCGGCGGTCCTCACGACGCTGTGCCTGGCGGTCGCGGTCGGCGCCGGCATCGCGGCCGCCACCGCAGAGCCGACGCTTCCCGCCTCGCCACCGTCGGCAGGTTCGATGCCGGAGCACGCCGTGGGCATGCACGACCATGGTTCGTGACCGAGGGCGACGGCTCAGCGCGATTCGGCCGCGCTGCGCTCGCTCCACGAGGTCCAGGTCGTCGAGATCGGCGCCGCGTCGGGTGCGAGCGCCGTCAGGCTGACGCTGTGCGATTCGGCAGCGCCGATCGCGCACGTGCCGCGCCTGGTCGGGATCGAGAACGACATGGTACGCCCCGCAGGCAGCGTGATCGTCGGGCCGGCGTATTGGCTGTATCCGCAGTCCCAGGTGGGATAGAGCACGCGCGTGGCCCAGTCGTCGACCACGGTGGACAGGACGAAGGACTGGCTCGAACAGCTGCGTGCTTCGAAGCGCAGCTCGCCCGGTGATACGCCACCGTCCCGCGCGGTCAGCTCGACGCATGGCACGCTGCTCGTGCTCGGCGTTGTGGGCGGCGTCGTGCCCCGATCGCCGTTCCTGGCCTGCGCCGCGGGGGCAGTGAGCGCCAGGGTGGTCATCGCCGCGATCGCGAGGAGGGTTCGTGCGTGCATGGTGGATCCTTCGTTGCTTCGGGCGGATCGACGTCGATCCGGTGACTGCCTGCAGTGTCGGGTGGGGGAGGTCCGGCCTGCCAGTGGACATTGGTCCTAGGACCCGGCGATCTGTCAGCGCCAAGGACGAGAGATCGACCGAAATTCGACAGCATCATGTCGCCAGAACGACGGGCGAGGGCTCGACATGCCCAGAGTTTCGACAGTTGCTCCAGCTTCGGCCCCGGCGTGCCGAAAGATCAAGCAATGCCCGCCCCCGTCTCACGGACGCTCGTGCGAGCGCGCCATGCGCGCCCTCGAGGCGTGCGTGCGCTGGTCCGCGTCGCAGCGCTCGCGAGCTGGCTGCTCGTCGCCCTGCTGATGCCTGCCGCGGCGGACGCCATCACCGTGTCGGGCACCGCCTACAACGATGGAGCCGAGGTCGCCGTCTGGACCGGCTGTGACGGGGCTACGAATCGCGTCGCCCTCGCAGTCAACGGCGTGCTGCACTCCGTCGTGCCCTGCGACGCCGCCGGCACCTTCACGTTCGCCGGCGTCGCTCCGGCCGCCGCGAACCAGGTCCTGACCGTGTGGTTCGACGGACACGCCGACAAGGCGGCGCTCTACACCCGGAACGTGGACACCACGACGAACATCACCGGCCTGCCGCTCATCCGGTCGCAGGTGGTCGTGACCTCGGAGAACGCGAACCCGATCACCAACGCGGACATCGCGATCTGGGACGGCCCCAACGACGCCGACGTCCCCGTGACGATCACCACCGGCGCCCTGACGGTGGCGGCCTCGAACACGCGCATCCACGTCCTGGCCGGCGACACCTTTGCTCCCGGGGGCAACGTGACGGTCGCCACGATGCGGGTGGAGGGGACCTACACCGGTGCGGCCGAGACCTTGGTCCTGACGGGCGGCACGGCGAGCGCCTGCACCACGACGTCCCAGAGTTCGATGCGTCCGATCTGCCTCGGGGCCGGCGCGACCTTCACCGCACCGGCCGTGGTGCGCTACACCACGAGCAACAACGCACTGTTCCCGGACGCCGTCACCTTCAATGCGCTCCAGTTGCGACCGACTTCCGGCTCGCCGACCTACACCATCGCCGACGCGGCCACGGACCTGGTCATGGCTTCCACGCTCGACGTCGGAACCGGAGCTGCAGCCGTGACCACCCGGGTCGCGCTCGGCGAGCTGCGGGTCGCGGGCACCGCCACGGTCAATGCACTCGCGGTGTACGGCGCGACGAACGTCGGCCTCCTGCGCCATGGCGGCGACCTCACCGGCGCGGGCACGGTTTCGACCGACCTGGGCAGCATCGTGCGAATGCGTCCGCCGAGCGGAGCGACAGTGCTGTTCGGGACCACCTCGGGCTCGTCAGCCTGGACGATCGCGAACCTCGAGATCGAGAACGCCGGCGCGGTCGCTGCCACGGTCCGCTTCGCCGCCGGTGGCACGGGCACGATCAACGTCGTCGACACGCTCACGCTCGGCAGGACCACCGATCCGGGGCGAGTCACGCTCGACGCGGAGACGAACGACCGCGCGCTCGACGTCGACACCTTCTTCGACATGGAGTCGCCCGGCTCGTACGCGGCATCGTCGACGGTCCCGCTGACGATCGGCAAGGACTTCGACACCGACAGCGGCAGCCAGTTCCAGGCGAACACCGGCACGGTGACCTTCGACACGCCGGACCTCGTGAGTCGCATCACGTACGGTGCGAGCGCCACCTTCTACAACGTGGTCAGCACTGTGCCCGCCAAGGTGCTGCGCTTCGACCCCGCGCACCAGACGAACATCACCAACCTCACCGTCAACGGCGGCGCCTGCGGAACACGGGCCGGGATCGCGTCCTACCTCGAGGGCACCCGCTTCCCGCTCAACGTCACCGGAACCGCGTCGGTGCAGTACGCCGACGTCATCGACAGCCAGGCGATCCTGCCGCTGACCGCCACCAACTCCACGAACGGCGGCAACAACACGGGCTGGACGGTCACGGGATCATGCGGCACTGTCACCGTGTCGGGCACCGCGTACCAGGACGAGCTCGGCGCGGTCTGGTCGGGCTGCGACGGCGTCACGCCCAATATCGCGATGAGCGTCAACGGCTACGGCAAGCGAACGACGACGTGCTCCGCCGCGACCGGCGCATACGTGTTCACGCCGGTCCCTGATCCAGGGCTCATGCTCGCCGTGTTCATGGACACCACGGACCCGATCCCGGGCGTCACCTACACCACGGCCCCGTCTACGCCGGTCAACCTCACCGGGCTGGATGTCACCTACGCTCGAGTGCGGCTGCGGAGCGAGACCGCCGCACCCATGACAAACCGGCTCATGGCCATGTACGACAACGAGAACGACCCGAGCGTCGTCGTCGACATCGCGGAGTTCAGCCAGACCATGTCCGCCGTGTCGAAGCCCGAGGTCCTGATCGAGGCCGGCGACACGTACCAGCCGGAGAACGACGTGACCGTGGGCAGCATGGATGTTCGTGGCACGTACCGCCAGTCGCTGGACATGATCACGCTCAGCCTGAGGGACGGCGGCACGAACACCTCGTGCTCGACCGGTCCCGGGGTGCAGATGCCGATGTGCGTGAGCCCGGGTGGTTCGATCGTGACCGATGGCGGCAACGGCGAGATCCGCTTCCAGGCGCCCTCGGCGATCGTGGTCCAGTCGACCACGTATCCCAGCCTCCTCATCGAACCCGTCGCGAGCGTCCCGTCGATCACGCTCGGCCATGCGCCGTCGACCACGATACTCGTGGAAGGGACGTTCGAGCTGGGCGGGGTGGGCGGCAACGTGTCGACCGTCGACTCCACCCTCTACAGCCCGACAGTCAATGTCGTCGGCGGCATCAACTCCGTCGGTGAGCTGGACGTGGAGGTCGGCCAGACCCTGACCGGGACCAGCGACATCCTGATCACCGCCGGCATCGTCGACGTCGGGACGATCGACATGACCGGTGGCACGATCGAGCAGCGGATCAGCGCGACGCAGGGGTCCGGGCCACAGGGCGCCGGCAACCACACGTACAACAACATCACGTACTCCAACGCGGGGGCCACGTCGAACGTCATCAACCTGCGCGCCGCGACCGCCGGCACCATCAAGGTGCGCGGGACCATGCAGGTCGGCCGCGCGACGGACACGGCGACGACGACGCTCATCAACGGCGCCTTCGACGAGACGATCGACATCGACGGAAACCTGCTCATCACCAGTCGGGGTGCAGTCACGGCGGCAGCATCCGCAGCAACGCCGTTCTCGATCGCCGACGACTTCACGAATCAGGGGACGTTCACGCCGTCGGGCGGACGCGTGACGTTCGACGACGCGTCGAAGATCTCGAGCATCGTCACGAGCGCCCCGACGACGTTCTCGAACCTGCTGTCGACGACCCCGAACGAGACCCTGCGCTTCCAGTCGGGGATGACCGCCACGGTGACCGGCACCTTCACGGCCAATGGCGGCAGCTGCGGATCTCCCGTCGCGCTCGAGTCGACCTCGGCGGGCTCGCCGTGGACGATCAACATGGGAATTTCCGCCGTGCAGTACGCGACGCTCCGCGACTCCACCGCAGCCCCAGTGCGCACGGCGACGACGTCGGGCAACCTCGGTGGCAACACGGGGTGGACCTTCTCCGGCGGCTGCGCCGCGCCGACCAACCTGCTGTCGCACGACACGAACGCCTCCGGATCGGGTGTCCCGCAGAACACGAACATCCTCGTCGACGCCCCGCACATGTCGTGGATCAACAACTCCGGGCTCGCGGCGGACCGCCAGCGCACCCAGGTCGTCAACACGCCGGTCGACGCAACCGTGTCGGCGCTGTGGCACCTCGACGGCGCGGGCACCGACGTCGCGGGCGGCGGCGGAGGCAGCATCGCGTCGCTCGCCGCTCCCAACGACGCCTCCTGGGACGTCGCGAACGCGCAGTCCGGATTCGGGCAGGTGCTCGATCTCGACGGCGATGACGTCGCGACGCCGCCGGCCGCGAGCAGCTCGCTCGACCTCGACACGTTCACGGTCGACGCCTGGGTCCGCCTGGACGCCCTGACCGGCGCGGTCGGCACGGACGACGTCATCCTCGACAAGCGCACCGCGGCCGACGCGACGAACGTGCGGCTCGCCGTGCGTCGGACCGGAGCCAGCACGGGCGTCGTGACGGCCGATATCTCGACGGGCGGCGCGGGCGTGTCGCTGCCGGCGGCACTGCTCGGCACGTCCAACCTCAACGACGGCCGATGGCACCACGTCGCCTACGTCGTCGATTCGGGTCCTGCAGACCCGAGCAAGGTGCAGACCGTCTACGTCGACGGCGTCGCCGAGGCGACCGGCACCTTCTCCGGCAACGTCGACAACCCGGCAGTCGCCGTCGCGATCGGTGGCACCGCGAGCCTCGGCGAATTCCTCGACGGGCAGGTCGACGACGTCCGGATCTCGGCGGTCGCGCGAAGCGCCGGCGAGCTGCGCGGCTACGTGCGGACGCGCATGCCCCACGGGACGTCGATGTGGGACAGCGATCCGACGGACGCGGGCATCGCGCTCACCAGCTGTGCCAACGTCGCGCGCTGCGCCGATGTCACCTACGCAGGACCGGCCCTCGTGCGCGACGGTGCGCGCTGGTACGCGCGCGGCAAGCTGAAGTCGACCACCAACATCTGGTCGGGCTGGAGCACCTGGGACTACTTCGAGACCGCCGCGGCGATGACCATCGCGATCCCGAGCGGAGCCGCGTCGACGCTGCCGCAGTCGCTGGCCGGAGCCGACTCCACGGCGACGAGCACCGTGACCGTGTTCACCAACGACCGCAACGGCTACACGCTCACCGCGAAGGGACCCGACGATTCCTGGGGCATGAGCGGACCGGCCGCCGCGGTCCTGCCACGATGGACGGGTGCTCCCACCGCCCCGACGACCTGGCCGGCCGGAACGAGTGGCTACTTCGGGCTCACGGTGCTGTCGGCCACGGGCGGCAAGGACACCGCGACGTGGGGGACCGGGACCCTCAAGGACGACCTTGCCACCCTCAAGTACGCTGGCCTGCAGCTGTCGACGGCGACGGTCCTGCACCGACGATCGTCGTACTCGGCCGCCACGGACACGATCGTGTCTTCGTATCGCGCGAACGTCGGGCCGGCGCAGACCGCCGGCACCTACACCACGACGATCACCTACACGGCCGTCCCCAACGTCTGAGACGACGAACGCCGCCCGACCGAAGGGTCGAGCGGCGCTTCGTTCACCGGTGTCGTCCCGCGCGTGCGGGTACGGTCAGCCGTTCGACTCGCCCTTCCCGCCGTCGTCGGCAGGATCGATGTCGATGGAGGAGGCGACGAGCGCCGCCTTGCCGTCGAACTCCGCGTACCTGTCATCCGAGAACTCGTCGCCGTACTGCTTGGCGAACTCGTCCTGCTGGAATTCGACGACCTCGCCCTCGACCTTCGCGCGCAGCTGGGGTTCGAGCGGGACCGCCTTGCTGTCGACGAACATGTCGTCCGTCACGCCGACGACCGGGATGTTGAGCTTGTCGCTGTCGCCGCCGAGCGTGAACGAGGACTCGTTGATCACGTCGTCGATCTCCTCGGTGAGCGTGACCTGCTCGCCGACGAACTTCGATCCGTCGTCCTCGGTGAGCTCGGCGACCGTGATCTCGTCGCCGGACTTCGTGGTTCCGACGCTCCTGGATCCCTCGTCGTCGCCGCGCATCGCCAGCCAGGCGACGAGCGCCACCAGGGCCAGGGCGAGCAACGCCAAGGGTATGAGCCAGCCAGCCTTGCGGTCGTCCTTCATCGGGACACGATCGCCTGCAGTTGCCATGTGATTCCTACGCTCCGTTCAGGGTTCGGGGTCAGGGCGTGACGTCTTCGACGTCGCCCTCGATCTGGATGTGCTCGGACTTGAGCGTCGCGTCGATCCGGTGCTCCTCTGTCGTCACCCGCTTGCGGATCACGACGCGTTCGCGGACCACGAGCTCCTTGCGCACGACGATGCGCTCCTCGAAGAGCGGGATCGAGATCGACCCGTCCTCGAGCGTGAGGATCTCGCCGCTGTCGCCCTCGAGCGGTGCCGCGATCTCGGTGTCGCCGTACTCGACCTCGCGACTCACGACGTCCTGGTAGCGTTCGGATTCCACGCGCTTGCGGGCGGTGACGCTGCCGGATACGAACTCGCGCTTGTCGACGATGAGTTCCTCGTCGTGAGCAGTGAGGGTCGCGCCCTCGTTGTCCGGGTCCTCACCCGTTCCGTTCCATGTGCGGTTCATCGGACGATCCCTCGGTTCATGTGTCGGTCCGCGTCGAGGACGGCGCCCTCGCGGGTGTTCGCGATCGATTCGTCGGCGCGTCGGTGGAAGCGGGTTCCCCAGCGCCCACCAAGTGCACTTGCCAGGAGCATCGTGGCGAGCGTCGCGAGCGCGGTGAGTACCGCACCGACGGCCAGGTCGTCGCCGAGCCCGTCGAGGCGCGGCAGCTCCGCACGGTCGAGCACGTCGTACTCGGACCCGAGCCAGGTGCCGAGCCCTGCGAACACGGCTCCGAGCACGATGACCCACACCGCGACCATCACGCCGTTGCGCACGCCGTCGTAGCGCGCGATGCGCCCCGCGGCCCAGCCGCCTGCGAGGAACGAGAGGAACACGGTCGCCAGGCCCCCGATCACTGCGGCCCAGCCGATCTCGTCGCCGTCGAGTCCCTCGGCACCGAGCTGGTAGCCGATGCCACCGATCGCCGCCGCGACGAGCCCGCCGATGATGGTCAGCAGCGCAACCGCCACGAGGGCGCCCGTCAGCGTCGCCGGTATGTCGAGACCGCCGAAGCGGCCCTTCGTCACTGCGATGCCGGCGTCGTCGTGGATCCGGGTCGTGGCGACCCCGGATCCACGGACGACGACCGGATCGCCGTCATGGTGTCGTGCCATGTCAGTGATCCTCCGGTCTGATGTCAGTAGCGGTCGTCTTCGCGCTCGACCTCGACGCGCTCGTTGCGCACCGTGTCCGAGACGCGCTCGACGTCCGTCTCCACGTCCTTGTCGATCGAGACACGCTCGCGCGCCACGGTCTGCTTGCTGACGACGGGCTCCTCGGCGTGGAGCTCCACCTCGACTACCTGCTCGCCGTCGCCGATCGTGCCGTCGACCACCTGGTCGATGGGCTCGCGACGAACCTCCGCGGTCTCTCGGCGCAGTGGCACGTCCTCGGCGACCTGCTCGGTCTCGACCCACTTGCGCAGGCGCGCGCGACCCGTCTCGACCGTGCGCTTGCCGACCTCGAGCTCCTCCTCGTGCCGCACGACCGAGCCGCCGCCGTCCACGGATTCGCCTCGGTACTCGCCGAACGAGGCACCTGGGTACTCGAGCCCGTAGTGCTCGTAGATGACCTTCTCGTCGTCGTCGGAGCGCAGGCGGGTGTCGTCGATGTCAGGCGCGTTGGACAGCTGGTCCTTCGTGTACGCCAGATCGAGGTGGTCTTCGTGCAGCTGTGCCCCCTCGATCGGAACGAGCATGCGCTTCATGCCGAGGAAGCCGGCCTTGACCGCGACCCACTCGCACTCGTTGGTCGCCGTGTCGTAGTAGATGTCCTCGACGGTTCCGACCTTGTCACCGTCTGCCGTGAAGACCTCGCGGCCCTGGACCTGTTCTCGCTGGAGTGTCGATGCCATGGGGGGCACCTCCTTGATTCGGTTGGTGGTTTCGCGCGCGAGCGCAGTGCAATGTCAGTTGCTCGTGACCGAGCCGACGCCATCGGTGGCGTTCTGTTCCTGGGCGAAGCGCTTGGTCTCCGTGCGGCCCTTGTCGAGGTCGCGCTTGACCTGGCCCTGCTGCTCCTTGCCCTTGTCGACAGCCGTCGACAGTGCCGTGGCAGCCGCCTCGCGACCGCCCAGGCCGAAGGCGAGGGCCGAGCCGAGGGCGATGGCGCCCATGAGCGCGGCGTACGTGATGAGCACGATCTCCTCGGCGATCATCAGCTCGGTCAGGATCATGAACGACGCGATCGTCATGATGAGGATCGGAGCCGCGGTCGCGACGACCTTGCCGGTCGGCGTGTCGCCCATCACCTTCGCGACGAACCCGGCCACGGCGCCCGAGAGGGCGGCGGCGACGAGGAAGATGATCGCTGCGGCGATCACGTGCGGGAGGTAGTCGTAGAGCGATGCGACGAATGCAGTGAGTGCATCGATGCCGAGCGCTGTGACCGAGAGCGAGATGGCGCCGAGGAACACGAGCCAGAAGGCCACCTTGCCGAGGGTCTTCGTGGGCGAGCTCATGACCCGTCCGACGAAGGTCCCGACGCTGCCCTTCATGAGCTGACGATCGAGATGCACGGCCTTGAGGCCCTTGCGCACGAGCGCGCCGACGATCTTCGCGACGACGTAGCCCACGAGGAGGATGACGAGGGCTCCGACGAGGTTCGGCAACCAGGCGAAGAACTGGTCGAATCCTCGTTCCGCGCTGTTCTTGATGTCCATGCGATGTACTCCGGTGTTGGAATCGGTAGGGAAATGACCCGGTAAAAATGGCCTCCGCGGAAATCCTTAACGCAGGGAAATTCCGGAACTTGTCGATTACGCCTGAATCAGGACAAATACTTGGACCGCACGGTCCACACGCCATCACCGAGCTGCTACGTGCGAGCGGCGCCGTGCGTGGGTAGTGACCTGCAATGGCACGCGCCCCCGTCGATACCGCCGATCCAGCATCCGTTCCCGTCGAACGCCGCGACCAGCTCGACGCGCTGGTCGCGCGGTCGCGCGAGGCTGCCGCCCAGTTCCGACAGCTCGACCAGGCCGAGGTCGACAACATCGTCTGGCAGATGGCGCGTGCCGGCCTGCTCGCCGCCCACGATCTCGCGCACCTCGCAGTGGAGGAGACGGGGCTCGGGCTCTACGAGGACAAGGTCCTCAAGCACTACACCGCGACCGAGTTCCTCTACGACTACCTGCGCGGCAAGAAGACGGTGGGCGTCATCAAGGAAGATCGCGCGCGCGCACTCAAGTGGGTCGCCGAACCCATCGGCTCGATCCTCGGGATCATGCCGATCACGAATCCGACCTCGACCGCGCTGTTCAAGACGATCGTCGCCGCCAAGACACGCAATGCGATGATCGTGCGCCCCTCGTCGAAGGCGATCCGCTGCTCGACCGAGGCGGTGCGCATCGTGGTCGAGGCGGCCGAGGCGGCCGGCATGCCGCCCGGCGCCATCCAGTGCATGACGGCCCCCACGCACGCCGACACGCAGTACCTGTTCGGTCACCCCGGCGTCGACTTCATCTGGACGACCGGCGGGCAGCGCATCGTCGAGGCCGCGAACGCGTCGGGCAAGCCGACGATCGGCGTCGGTCCGGGCAACGCACCGGTCTACCTGCACAAGAGCGCCGACATCCCGATGGCCGTGCTCGACGTGCTCATGAGCAAGACCTTCGACGCGTCCATGATCTGCCCCGCGGAGCAGACGATGGTCGTCGACCAGGAGATCGACGTCGAGGTGCGCGCCGAGCTCGAGCGCATGGGCGCCCGCTTCCTCGACCAGGCCGAATCCGAGCGCCTCGCCGACATCTGCTTCGACTCGGCGACCGGTCACCTCAACTACTTCGCGATCGGCCAGACGCCGCAGCTGCTCGCCGGCGCGGCTGACATCCCGATCGAGCCGTACCACAAGATCCTCGTGGTCCCGGTCGAGCGCTTCGACCTGGCCGAGCTCTTCCTGCACGAGAAGCTGTTCCCGGTGCTGGCCTACCTCGTCGCGGAGGACGTCGACCACGCCCTCACGCTCTGCGAAGGCGTCACCGAGATCGCGGGGCTCGGTCACACGAGCGCCGTCTACGCCCGCGACGAAGCGGTCGTCGACGCGTTCTCGATGCGCATCCGCACCGGCCGCATCCTCGTCAACTGCCCGACCGCGCTCGGCGCGATGGGCGGCATGTACACCGACCTTCCCCCGACGTACTCGCTCGGCTGCGGCACGTGGGGCGGCTCCAACACGACCGCCAACGTCAACGTCGACGAGCTGCTCAACATCAAGCAGGTCTCCTACCGAAAGCATCCGCCCATGTGGTTCCGCGCGCCCGTCGACGTGTACTTCAACGAGCATTCGATCGACAACCTGCGCGCGATCCCGACCGAGCGCGTGGCGATCGTCACCAGCCCCGGCAACGTGTCGCGCGGCAACGTGGAGCTCGTCGATGACCGCCTCTCCGCGAAGGCGACCGACATCTTCTCCAACATCGGCCCGGAGCCGACGGACGAGGACTGTGACCGGCTCGTCGAGTTCCTCGAGCGGTTCCAGCCCGACCTCATCGTCGCGCTCGGCGGAGGCAGCGTGCTCGACCTGGCGAAGGTCGCGCGCCTGCGCTACGAGCATCCAGAGATCGACTGGCGCGACCTCGCGCTGCCGTTCCTCGACGTGCGCAAGCGCATCGCCGAATACCCGCAGCGCCGGCCCGGGTCGATCCGCCTCGTCGCCATCCCGACCACGAGCGGCACCGGCTCCGAGGTGTCCCCGGCCGCGGTCATCACGGACACGAAGCTCGACGGCCGCAAGGTCACGCTCGTCGACTACACGCTCGTGCCGGAGATGGCGATCGTCGACCCCTCGCTGGCGATCAGCATGCCCAAGCGCCTCACCGCCGACAGCGGCATCGACGCGGTCACGCACGCGATCGAGAGCCTCGTGTCGAGCTTCTCCTCGCCTTACACGCACGCACTCAGCCTGCGCGCGCTGCACGACCTGTTCACCTCGCTGCCGGAGGCGTACCAGCATGGCGAGGACATGGAGCTGCGCACGCGCGTGCACAACGCCGCGACGATGGCGGGCCTCGCATTCTCGAACGCGTTCGTCGGCGTCGGCCACGCGCTCGCGCACGCCCTCGGCTCGACCTTCGACGTGTCGCACGGCACCGCGTGCGGCGTGTTCCTGCCCCACGTCATTGCCTACAACGGCGCAGCCCTGCCAGGCAAGAACCTGCCGTCGCCCACGCAGACGCGCTGGGTTGCGCCTGACATCTACGCGCAGGCATCGCGCGCGCTCGGACTTGGATCCAGCCGCGAGAACCCCGAGGAGGGCCTCGCGCGTTTCCAGGAGACGACCATCGCGCTGCTGGATGCGGTGGAGCAGCCGCGGTCGCTTGCGGCGATCGGGATCAGCGAAGCCGACTACCAGGCCAAGCGTTCGCACCTCGCGCAGCTCGCGTTCGAGGATCCCTCGATCCGATCCAACCCGCGCGCGCCGATGATCGCCGAACTCGAACAGCTGCTCGACGAGGCGTGGCGCGGCTGGTGATCCGGCGCGTCAGTTCGCCGGGAAGACGGCACCCTGCGTCGCGCCGTGCTGTGTGCGTCGGTCATAGCTGACATCCGCAGCGTTGCCCCATGTGAACTGCGGCTGCACCAGTCCCGGCAGCGCGCGGTCGAGCGATGCGCAGGTGGCGGCGGTCGTCGCGGTCAGGACGTTCTGCACGCGCGCCGCGACCCCGCGACCGATGCGCGCGTGACCGGACTCGTGTACGCGCAGCTTGCCCATGTAGGTCGTCCAGCTGGTCGCCAGCTCTGCGCTCGCATCGGCGGGAGCGGCCCAGCGCGGATAGGTGAACGCGATCTTGGTATGGACCTTCGAGGTGGTGACGTGACAGCGCCCGCTGCGCATCGCCGATGCGTAGGACCACGTGACATACCAGTTGGTGCGCGCGTCGAAGCCGCCGGGGTGGCGCGCGTCCAGGCTCGCGCGGATCTCGTCCTCGGTCGATCCGGTGACGACATACGTCGCCGTGGTGACCCGCTCGGTCCGGGCGGCGCCGGCGGTCGGCGCGGCGATGGCCAGCGCGGCGACCGCCGCGACGAGGATGGACAGGGACCGGGGTGCGCGAAGCTGCAGAATCGACATGCGCCGAAGTTTAGCGGGTAGCGTGTTGGAAATTGTGCAAGTAGTCCTTGCCGGATCCCAGAACCCGACCTACGGTAGTCACATGGCAGCCTCCCCCGCCCCCGCAGCTCCACTCAAGGTCTCGACCAGCACCCCGAGCGTCCTGCTCGCCGACGTGGTCTCGTACGGCTATGCGGCCGTGGTCGTCTGGGCCACCCTGCAGTTCGACCTCGCCTTCGAGGTCTGGCAAGGCGTCGCCATCATGATCCTCTTCGTCGTCCTGCGAGGCGTCGCGCACGAGCTGCGCAAGGACGCCCGCCGCTCCGCGCTGCGTGACGCACGCCGCCAAGCTGCGCTGCGCGCCCAGTCGCCCGCGCGCTGGTCGGTCGAGCAGAAGGACGGCCTCGGCCGTCGCATCGACCTGCGCTCCTAGCTCAGCGGAAGTGCAGCACCACGATGGTGCCGGCGCCCGCTCGCAGGATGCGGCGCGGGCGCACGAGGACCTGCTCCTCGCCCGCCGAGAACTCCGACACCTCGCCGTTGACCTCGACCCGCCGCAGCGACGCGTCCTGGCGCAGGTCGATCGGGATCGTCGCCAGGTCGTCGATGCCCTCGTTGACCACGAACCACGTCTCGCGACGAGCCTCGCGCACCACGCGTGAGCGCAGCTCGCTGCCGACGTTCGTGTCGGCCGCGATCGCCTCGGCATCCCCGGCAAGCGGGGCATCGGGCGACACGGGAAGCTGTGTGACGGGATCGGTCATGGGCGGCATGCGGGCGGCGTCGAAGCCGGCCAAGCGTAGGTTGTACAGGGTGGCGGCCGCCGCTGCAATGACCTGGGCCACGCAAGGGGGACAGGCCGACCGTCGGCGTGGCCGCAGGGTGCCACGCATCCACGTGCCCGCGTTGCGATGATGCACCCATGGTCGTCGCCGCCACCTCCGACACGATCGTTCGTCGCGTGCGGCGAACGCTCGACGATGCCGGCGCATCGCTCGTCGGCCGGCGCGTGCTCGCGATGTGCAGCGGCGGTGCGGACTCGGTCGCGCTCGTCGCGCTCCTCGGCTCGCTTCCGCGCGGCGCGGCTCCCAGGTCCATCGACGTGCTGCTCGTGGATTTCGGCCAACGCGACACCGCCGTCGAGCTCGCGGCCGCAGCGGCAGCAGCCGGCCACGTCGGCGCTCGATTCCACCACCGCGCCGCCCGGCTCGACCTCGCTCCGGGAACCAGCTTCGAGGCAGCCGCGCGCGACGCTCGCTACGACATCGCGGTCGACCTGGCCCGCGAGCTCGACGCCGACGTCGTCTGCACCGGACACTCCGCGAGCGACCAGGTCGAACAGGCGCTGCTGTCGCTCATCGGCGTCACCGGCCGCACCGGGTCGTTCGACGCGATGCCGGTCGCCCGCGAATTCGCGCCCGGCCTGCAGCTCGTGCGCCCCCTGCTCGGCACCACGCGCGACCAGCACGAAGAGGCGTGTCGCGAGGCGGGGCTCGGCTGGGGCATCGATCCGACCAATGCCGACCCCGAGTACGCCGTGCGCAACGCCGTGCGCCACACGGTCGTCCCGGCCCTGCTGGACGTGCGCGACGATGCCGGCGTCGCGATCGCGCGAGCAGGTCGTCGCCACCGCGAGCTCGACACGGTCACGACATCGCTCGCCGCCGCGCTGCTGCACGAATGGGAGCCAGACGATCCAGGTCGCATCGACGTGCGTCGCCTCGCGGCATGCGACCCCGCCACCCGGCGCGAGCTCCTCGCCGCATGGCTGCGGCGGGCGCAGCTCGGGCGGGCCGTGACCGAACGCTCGATCGTCGCCATCGATCACCTCGCCCTGCTGCCCGGGCGCGCGGCCTGCTCGCGCGCCGACCTCGCAGGCGGCACCTGCGTGCGACGCGACGGATACCATCTCACCATCACCTACCTCCCCGACACGGAAGGCCCCACCCCGTGATCACGCCCGGCACGCCCTTCGCTCCCTTTCACGACGTCCTCATCGACCCGGTCCAGCTCAAGGCACGCATCGCCGAGCTGGGCGCGGAGATCACGAAGGACTACGCGGGGGGTAATCCGCTGCTGATCGGCGTGCTCAAGGGCTCCGTGTTCTTCATGGCGGACCTCGCCCGCGCCATCGACCTGCCGCTCGAGATGGACTTCATGGCGGTGTCGTCGTACGGCAACGCGACCGAGAGCTCGGGTGTCGTGCGCATGCTCAAGGACCTTGATGCGCCGATCGCCGGCCGCGACGTGATCATCGTCGAGGACATCATCGATTCCGGTCGCACGCTGGCCTACCTCATCGAGCTGCTCCAGCAGCGCGGCCCCGCGAGCATCGAGATCTGCGCGCTGCTCACCAAGCCCGAGCGTGCCGAGGTCGACATCAACTGCCGCTACGTGGGCTTCGAGATCCCCAACCGCTTCGTGGTGGGCTACGGGCTCGACTACGCGGAGCGCTACCGCAACCTCGAGTACATCTGCTGCATGGACGAGGCGAACCTGCCTCCCATCGAGCCGGCCCGGACGCGCGCACAGGTGGCCGAGGGGCACCCCGCGTAGTTCTGCTCCTGGAGCGGGATTGCCGTCGCTTCCGGCCACGCCGTGGCCGCAACGGTACGCTCGTGAGACAAAAGCCCTTTGCACGTCGACCATTTCGGTTTATGGTCAATCCATGACTGGTACCTCGCGCTCCCCGATTCGTTCCCTCGGCATCCTCTCGGCCCTCGCGTTCGCGATGGTTGCGATGTTCGCGATCGCGCCGTCGAGCGCCATGGCGGGCAAGGGCAGCTGCTTCCAGGGCAGCCGGGAGTCGGCGCTGCGCGGGCTCGGCGACTGTCCCAGCAACGTTCCGGACGCGTGCCCCGACATGGCCGGCATGCAGAATTCCGCCGCAGAGTGCGTTGCACCCGCACCGGCCCCGGCACCCGCTCCGGCCCCAGCGCCTGCTCCCGCTCCGGCCCCGGCTGCCGCAGCGTCGACTCCCGACGAGGGCTACATCGCAGGTCCGCCCGCCGAATTCGAGCACGAGTCGCTGACGATCCAGACGGCGCAGGCCGATCCGCCCGCGACCACGGGTGGCGAGGTCGTCCTCGCCGCGGCAGGTGCAGGCGACGCTCCGGGCACCGCGCCGGGCAGCTCCACGAGCAACTCCAGCGCGATCGCACTTCCGACGGGCTCGCTGCCGTACACCGGCTCCGGGACCCTCAACATGGCGATCGCCGGCATCGCGCTCCTGTGGATTGGCGGGCTCAGCTACCTGCTCGCCGCAGTCGTGCGGCGCACCGCTCGCGACGCTGCCTGATCCACGTTCGCGGCCCCGCGAGACGCACCGCCAGACACGGTTTCCACGAAGCCCGATCCCTCCGCAGCACGTGGACGGGTCGGGCTTCGTCATCGTGCGCGCGAGGTGCACGTATGCGCAGCTGTCGTCGGTTCGGGCGGTTTGCGTGTGAACCCGGGTAGACTGGGGCACCAAACGGGACCACGGGTGCAGCACCGAAGAGCGCGTGCGCCCCGCCCGACGGAAGGCCGTTTTCCAGTGAACGCGAAGACCCTGCGCAGCTCGGCGATCCCGATCCTCGTGATCGTGCTGATCGTCTTCCTCGTCGCGAACAACCGCAACGAGAAGCCGTCCTCCAAGGATGCGTCCTTCACGGCGCTCACGTCGCAGGTCGACGACGGCGAGGTGAAGTCGATCGAGGTCGACCCGGGATCGAACAAGATCACGGTCACGCCGAAGGAGGCGAAGGACTTCAAGGAGTACTCGATCGGCTACGCCACCGAGAAGCAGGTCGACGACCTGCAGGCGTCGCTCGAGAAGTCCAACGACGAGGAGCTGCTGTCGATCAAGCCGGTCGAGGGACCAGGCGTCGTGGGCTACCTGCTTCAGATCATCCTGCCGATCGGCCTGCTCATCGTGTTCTGGCTCTTCATCATGAACCAGATGCAGGGCGGCGGCTCGAAGGTCATGCAGTTCGGCAAGAGCAAGGCCAAGCGCATGGCGGTCGACGCGCCCAAGGTGACGTTCAAGGACGTCGCCGGCGCCGACGAGGCGGTGGAGGAGCTCAACGAGATCAAGGAGTTCCTCGAGAGCCCACGCAAGTTCCAGGCACTCGGCGCGCGCATCCCCAAGGGCGTGCTCCTGTTCGGCCCTCCCGGAACCGGCAAGACGCTCCTCGCGCGCGCCGTCGCCGGCGAGGCGGGCGTGCCGTTCTTCTCGATCTCCGGCTCCGACTTCGTCGAGATGTTCGTCGGCGTGGGCGCATCACGCGTGCGTGACCTGTTCGAGCAGGCCAAGGTGCATGCACCGTGCATCATCTTCGTCGACGAGATCGACGCCGTCGGGCGCCACCGCGGCGCAGGCATGGGCGGCGGCAACGACGAGCGGGAGCAGACGCTCAACCAGCTGCTCGTCGAGATGGACGGCTTCGCGATGACCGACAACATCATCGTGATCGCCGCCACCAACCGTCCTGACATCCTCGACCCGGCCCTGCTTCGCCCGGGCCGCTTCGACCGCCAGATCCGTGTCGACGCTCCCGACCGCCCCGGCCGCAAGCACATCCTCGAGGTGCACACGAAGGGCAAGCCGCTCTCCAAGACCGTCGACCTCGACAAGATCGCGGCGCAGACCGCGGGCTTCACCGGCGCCGACCTGTCCAACCTCGTCAACGAGGGCGCGCTGCTCGCGGCGCGACGCGGGCTCAAGCGCGTCGGCATGCCCGAGCTGGAGGAAGGCATCATGCGCGTCATCGTCGGGCCCGAGAAGAAGGCCCGCATCATGAGCGACAAGGAGAAGCGCGTCACCGCGGTCCACGAGATGGGCCACGCGCTGCTCGCGCACTACCTGCCCGACGCCGACCCGCCACACAAGATCTCGATCATCGGCCGCGGCATGGCACTCGGCTACGTCGTGAGCCTCCCCAAGGAGGATCGCTACACGCGCCGCAAAGCGGAGCTGATGGCGTCGCTCGCCCAGGCGCTCGGCGGTCGCACCGCCGAGGAGATCGTATTCGGCGAGTTCACGACCGGAGCCGAGAACGACCTGCAGAAGGTCACGCAGATGGCCAAGCGCATGGTCATGAAGTGGGGCATGAGCGAGACGCTCGGCGCCCGCTCGTTCGGCACCGACTCCGAGAACCCGTTCCTGGGCCGCGACTTCCACGCCGAGCCCGACTACTCCGACGGCGTCGCCGCCGAGATCGACCGCGAGATCCTGCGCATCGTCGACGAGGCGCACGCCACCGCGCGCACGGTGCTCGGCGAGCACAAGGAGGAGCTCGAGCGACTGGCGGACCTGCTCGTCATCCACGAGAACATGGACGCCGAGCAGTTCGAGCGCCTCATGGCGGGCGACCAGCCCCAGGACGTGTTCGACGCGGAGGTCATCGCGGCCGCTGCCAAGGCCGAATCCGACGCGAACGACGCCGAGGATGCAGCCGAGGAGAAGGAAGCGCGCACCAAGGGCACCACGGGCCCGCTTCGTCCCGGATTCAGCACGGAATGAGCGCAGGGACGGTTCCCGCGCCCGCGACCATCCGGCTCGTCGGGCTGAGCGTCTACGCCCACCACGGCCTCGTCGCGGAGGAGCGCTCGCTCGGGCAGCGCTTCGAGTTCGACGTCGAGGTGGAGCTGCCCCACTGCGCGGCATGTCGCAGCGACGAACCCGCGGATGCGGTCGCGTACGAAGCCATCGCGGCCGTCGTCGTGGAGGTCGCCACCAACTTCCGGTTCAGCCTCATGGAGGCACTCGCCGACGCGGTCTGCATGGAGCTGCTCGCCGAGTTCCCGATCTCGCGGGTGCGCCTGTCGGTCTCCAAGACCGCACCGAGCATCCCGCACACGCTCGCCCGCGCCACGGTCATCCTGGAACGCACGCGCGACCACCTGAGCGAGTAGCCGGGCCATGCCGCACGTTCGGATTCGCGCAGGTCGGGAACGATCAGCGTCGATGGAGGTCGCCGCCCTCGAGACACGCCGAACTCGCCGTCCCCGACGGGGCGTGGCCGTGCCTGTGCGGGCACTGCCCCTGCCTCCCACGGGGGACGTTCGCCAGCCGTTGCCGATCCAGCTGCCCGAGCCACCGCCGAAGGACCAGCGCGGCCTCAAGCAGCCGATGATCGAGGGGCCGCAGCACCTGCTGCACGACCCGCCGCCGCTGCCGAGCGTCGCGGAACGCGTGCGGATGATCGTCGCCGACCTGGACTGGAACGCGCCCGCGCTCACGATCTGGGTGCCCGGCACGAGCGAGTACTGGATCAAGCAGCGCTTCATCGACGAGCTGCACCTCGCCGCACCTGGTGCGCACGTCACGATGATTCCCTACGAGTCGACGTGGCGCTTCTCCACGAGCGTGCCCGACGGCGCAGCGGTGCTGCAGGGCGTGCTCGACGAGATCCACCGACGCGCTCCCCGCAAGCCGGTGTTCCTGTCGGGCGAGAGCCAGGGCGCGTGGATCATCAGCAAGGTGCTCTCGGACCCCGCGTACGCCTCGATCGTGACGCGCGCCTCGATCTGGGGACACCCCGCCGCCGCGCCGCAGGCGTTCGGCCGACCCGGCCAGGTGCGCGAGCACAACTCGCCCGGCGACATCGTCACGATGGAGCTCGGCAACAACCCGGGCGCAGTGCTCGCAGCGGTCGAGCAGCTGTCGCGACGCAACTTCGGCACGGGCCTGGCGCAGATCGCCGCCTACGCCGTGCAGCGCCCTGACATGCTCGTGAAGCTCATCAGGTTCTGGTCCTACGCACTGCCGATCGTCGGCAAGGGCAAGAAGAACGACCACGACTACGACGACGACCTCGCCAACGGCATCCAGCACCTGCTCGGCGGTCTCGACCCGGCGACGCGCGCGGCGTTCCAGCGCCACCGCGATCCGCGCATGTCAGTCGTCGACGCCTGACACCTGGTCGGGTCAGCCTGCGGGGACCGGGGTGCCGGCTGCGATGGCTTCGGCAGCAGCCTGCTCCTGGTGGAGCTTGTGGATCTCCTCGAGCTGGCGGTTCCACTCGCGGATTCGCGTGACCTGCGTGTCACTGACATCCGACGCGCCGAATGCCCTCCGCATCACGTACGTCACCTCGGAGCGATAGTCATGCCCCTTGGCCTCGAGCACGCCCTGCCTGAAGTACTGCGCCATCTGCTGGTCGAGCGCCGTCTGGATGCCGGTGACGATCGGGAACCAGCGCTGGTGCGGTGACACGTTGTCGCCACGCGACGCCTTGGGGCCGAGGAACTCCGCCTGCTCCCAGAGCAGCTTCGGGTGGAACAGGCCGACGGGGTCGGCGTCGTGCTGCAGGAACGTCACGCGCATCGCATCGGCATCGGCCTCCGTGAGCTCCTTGGCCTGGATGAGGTTCTTGACCGTGCGCACCGGCGGGTGCTCGCCGCTCGTGAGCTCCGCGCCCATCTCGGACAAGCCGGGTCGCAGCATCGCGAACTTGGGTGTGCCGACGTACATCGCACGGTCGATCCCCAGTTCGCGGAACCGCTCGCGTCCGATCTCGGGCGTGAGCGTTCGCCCGTCCGTCCAGGACACCTCGCCGTTCCAGTGCCCCATCTTGCGCGCGAGCGCCGACATGTTGCCATCGCCGGTTCCGAGCAGGACGTTCTGGCTGGTCCAGGCGCCGAAGCTCTCGCCGTAGACGTACGTCTGCGGATGCTCGACGCCCTCGGGCAGCTGCGCCAGGCGAGCCTCGAGCCGCGTCAGGATCTCGTGGTGCGTGGCGGTCGCGCGTGCCATGTGGTGCATCTCGCCCGCGGCCTTGGTGACGCCGGACTGCACCGCCATGATCGCCGTGTCGCCGCCGTGCATGAACTCGAACGAACTCATGGCGACCGGGTTGAGGAATCCGCTCGAGGTCGTGGCCGGGACCATGAGGTGCTGGCGCGGTGCTTCGAGCACCTCGACGGTGCCGTCCTCGAGCGTGCGGTACCTGCCGAACACGCCCTGCGTCTCGAGGTCCTCGAAGAGCATGTCGACGCGCTGGAGCATCTTTTCGCGCTCGCCGAGGGCGGGGTCGGCATGGTCGAGGCTCACGTACGCTCGCGCCGGCTCCTTGGCGGTCGTCGTGCCCATCACCTTGTTGATGTCCTCGGCGTGGGGCATCTCGGAGAGGAAGCGCTGACCCTGTCCGCTCTGCTTGGCCCAGACGACCGGCGAGCCCTCGAGACCCGAGGTCAGTGGGCCGCGCAGTCCACGACCACGATCGATGGCGAGGCGACCGAACGTCGAGCCGTCCGCAGCGAGCTCGGGCAGGTCGGGCAGGAGCACCGATCCCGAACGGGCGAGGTTGGCATTGCGCATGGAGATGCCGAGCATCGCCGCACCCGCGAGCGCGCTCGTGGCGCCCTGCGCGAAGGCGCCGTGTCCGGGAATCTGGTCGTCGGCGCGCGACACGAGCGTGCTCGCCACGCCGGCAGCGCCGCCCGCCGCGAGCAGGATGCCGCCGGTCTGCAGCCCTGCTCGTCCGCCGGTCACACGTCCTCGCGTGGCGATCGCGAGCCCTGCGGCGATCGCGGTGCCCGTGCCGCCGACCGCGAGCTGCGCGGCCAGGTGGTCACCGGGAATGTGATCGTCGAGGCCGCGGGCGATCGCCTCGACACCCGTGCCGACGCCAACACCCACGACCGCAGCCGCGATCGTGCCGATGCGCTGCAGCTTGGGGTCCTTGGGAAACAGTGACGGGCCCTGCATCGCGGCCGCTGCCACGGCGCCGAGCGTGAGTCCTGGCGCCCACAGTGGTGCCTCGGCGCCACGCGATCGTCCCGAAACTTCGGTCATTGTGCTGTCCCCCGTCTGATCCCCGCTCGCTCGTCGTCCCCACGACGAGCGAAGTGCTCCTGTCCGAACTTCGGAACAACGGCCGACCGCGTTGCATTCGGAGCGTGCAGGCGGTTCCGGACGGGTCCACCCGGGTACGCATGCCGTATGGCGAATTCCGACGAGCTGGACGAGTACGACGCGGGCCTCGAGCTGACGCTCAAGAAGGAATACGCGGACGTCTTCAAGATCTTCAGCTACTGCGTGGTCACCGACGAGGCGACCTACCTGTGCAACGAGCTCGCGATCGACTGCGTGCCCCATGCTGCGTACCTGCTGTTCGAACTCGACCTGCAGGACGTGTGGGTCTGGGACCGCAACCGCCCCACACGCATCATCCCGCGCGCCCACGTGTTCACGACGGGCGACGTGACCGTCGAGCAGCTCAAGGGCGAGGAGGGCGAGCTCGAACGAGCGCTCCCGACCGGGGTGCTCGATCAGCTCCGAGCGCACCTGTCCGCGGATCTGGGCGAGGCTTCGAGCGAGGACAGCGACGAGGAATCCGACGGTGGGCCGTCCGGTGAGGAAGCTGGTGCCGCAGGCGGCGACGACGCCAGTGGCGCTCCGTCCGACAGCTGACGCGAATTCGTCGCAACCTCCCGGAGACTGATGTGCTCCGGAGGGGCTTCCACGGGTGAACATTCGGCTTGGGCGAACGGGCTACAGCTTGCCGGAAAGCGTGCCGATAGGCGCCTCAGGCATGCACTGGCTTCGCACCGCATCCGTTATCTCGAGCACGCTGATCGTCGTGCTGCTCTCCGTACCCGCATACGCGGGAGCGGCGACCGCGCCGACCCTGCAGAAGCCCGAGGCGAACGCTCCGG
Organism: Thermoleophilia bacterium; assembly: GCA_025964555.1. Lineage (GTDB taxonomy): Bacteria > Actinomycetota > Thermoleophilia > Gaiellales > SKUG01 > JAGQUL01. The sequence continues at coordinate 67,909 of JAOPYQ010000045.1, forward strand.
CAGCCACCGAAGGCGCGTCCCTCGAGTTCGAGTGGAGCGGCACGCTCCAGGGCGACGCCGACGCGCTCGACCGATCCTTCTTCCGCCTCGAGATCATCAAGGCGTCCGAGATGCCGTCCGGTGCACAGAGCGAGTGGCCGACGGTCGAGAACTTCTTCCCCACCGAGCCGGGCCAGGCGACCACGTCCGCGTCGGTCGGTGTCCCGAGCGCCGGTGAGTATCGCTGGCGCGTGTGCGCGTGGGGTGTCCTCGACGACGTCGCCTCCAACGTGATCGCGCAGCTGCCCGGCGGCTGCTCGGCGGCCCGCGCCTTCTCCACCGTGGCCGCGGCCACGACGAGCCATGCGATCGGCGAGCTCAAGATGGGCGAGACCAACCAGGTCGCCGGCGCGACCCGTACCGTGGTCGTGAAGCGTCCTGCGCCCCCCGCACCCGCCGAGCCGGTCGAGCCGGCGATCGTCGAGCCCACGCCCGCCGAGCCGCTGCCCCCGGCGACGTTCAGCCCCATCAAGAAGACGAACATCCAGTCCGGTGGAACCTCCGCACTCGGACTTGGCACCGAAGGTCTCAAGGTCGACACTGCAGCGAGCCGCGAGGGCCTCGGCGGGGCGATCATGGGTGGGCTCTCGAGCAACCTGCCGCTCATCCCGATCCCGTTCTGGACGCTCGCACTGCTGCTCGCATGCTTCCCGCTCCTGCGCCTGTGGCGCCGCGACGTGCTCGGCATGTTCGAGTGGAGCGACGGCTCCATCAACGGATCCGGCACCTACGCCGACGTGGTCGATGACTTGTCATCCGTCCCGCTTGCTCAGGAAATCAAGGTTGGTTCGATGACCGCCGATGGGACCGCAGCCGCACCTGCACCCGTCGTCAACCCGCTCGCATCGGATCGGGGGCGGCGCGCGGCCTAGGACTTCATGGAACGTATCCGCGACCGATATCGATCGATCTCCTTCCGAGGGCGGCTCTTGCTGCTCCTCATCGCCGTGTCCCTGGTGCAGGCTTCCGTGGCTGCGTACACCTTCTTCGACCTCCAGTCCAAGCCGGCCGAACAGCGCGTGCAGGCCCAGCTCAACGCCGCACTGCGTGGCGTGGCGCCCGTGATCGACACGCAGCTCGCCGCCGCCGGAGATCGCCTGCGTGAGCTGCACGCCGATCCGACGCTCCAGGCCGCCATCGAGCGTGAGGACTGGGCGACCGTCGACGGCATCGTCGGCGGGGAGGATCCCGCGACGAACGTCTCCGATCCGCTCCCGGGCGACGTGACGACCACTGACGGCTTCGAGCCCTCCGAGTCATCCGCCGTGCAGCCCCTGCGCGGCTTCGTCACCGACGCCGACGGCAAGGTCGTCGCCGGCACGCGGCCGGACGGCGCGCTCATCGAGCAGCCGGGCGTCACCACGAGCCGCCTGCTGCGCCAGTCGAACCTCGTCGCGACGCTCCACGTGCCCGTGGCCGTCGATCGCGCATTCCTCAAGCAGCGCATCGAGAGCTACGTTCCCAAGGGCGTCGACGTGTTCGTCGCCGACGAGCGCACCGTCATGTCAACCGGCGCCGACGATGCCGCACCCCGCCCGAGCGGCCTGCGCGAAGGCCTGCGCGAGGTCGAGCTCGGTGGCTCCGACCAGCTCGTGCTGGCACAGCCGCTGCTCGACGGCAGCGTGCTGGTGGGTGCTTCCATGCCCGCGAAGGTCGCCGCGGCCCAGAAGCGCGAAGGTCTCAGCTCCCTGTGGGGCTTCATCGCGGTGCTCGCGCTCATCACGCTCGGCGTGTCGTGGTTCATCACCCGCGCCGTCGGCGACGCGCTGCGCAAGTTCGCCGACATCGCCCGCGAGCTCGCCGGTGGCCAGCTCAACCGCCGCATCCCCGTCACGGGTGATGACGAGATCGCCGTGCTGTCGACGTCGATCAACGACATGGCCGAGAACCTCGAGGATCGCATCGACAGCCTCGTCGCCGCACGCGCGAGCATGCGCCGCCAGGTCGAGCTGTTCGGCGAGGCGCTCGCCAACGCCACCGAGATCGACGAGATGCTCCAGGCCGTCTGCAGCCTCGCCATGGAATCGACGAGCGCGACGCACGCCCGCTTCTGGACGCTCGACCACGAGGGCCACTACGAGCACGCCGCGTGCATCGGACTGCGCCCCAACGACACCGAGCCGTGTGGCCTCGAGAAGGCAGTGCCGATCCGCAACGCCTCGGTGCGTGGCGAGGGTGAGCCGTCGTGGCTCGTCGTCCCGGCTCGCATGCGCGACGGACAGATCGTCGGGCTGCTGACGCTCGTGTCGACCGCCGCCGCGTTCGACGAAGAGGACGTGAAGATCGCCGAGCGCATCGCAGTGCAGGCCGCGGTCGCGATCGACAACGCACGCATGCACGAGCAGCTGCGACTGCAGGCGACGCGCGACGGCCTCACCGGCCTGCCAAACCACCGCTCCCTCCAGGACGAGCTCACCAAGCGGCTCGCGGAGGCCTACGACTCGGGCATGCCGCTCGGCGTCGCGATGCTCGACATCGACAACTTCAAGCGTGTCAACGACACGTACGGCCACCCCGTGGGCGACGAGGCGATCAAGGCGATCGGTCGCACGCTCGCGCACGGCATCGGCGGCATGGGCATGGTCGGGCGCTACGGTGGCGAGGAGTTCGTCGTCATCATGCCGGGCTGTGACGCCGACGCCGCGTTCCGCATCGCGGATCGACTGCGCCAGGACATCACGACCATCGAGGTTCCGCTCGAGGATGGCGGCGTCCTGCGCGTGACGTCCTCGTTCGGCGTGGCGAACGTCGACCAGCAGCACGCAGGCGCGCGCGTCGACAATGCCGAGCTGCTCCACCAGGCGGACGTCGGCATGTACAACTCCAAGCGCAGCGGCAAGAACTGCGTCTCGCTCGCGGGCCCGGACACCGTCGTCATCGAGATGAGCGACGCGGAGAAGGCCAAGCTCGCCGCACGCGAGACGGGCGACACCGCAGCCGAGATGGCCGCGGCTGCGTCGCTCGAGGCGAACCCTCCCGCCCCGTACGACCCGTTCGACCTCGCCGCCTGATCAGGCGCTAGTCGACCTTCGTCGCGATCGCACGTGCGGCCGCGGGATCCAGCTTCGTCGAACCGAGCGCGTGCATGAGCTCGCCCAGCCGCTGCTGCGCCTTGGCGTTCTGGTCCTTGAGGATCGCGAGGCGTGCGGGGTCTTGGATCAGCGACGGGTCGCTCGACTGCTCCACGGAGGCATCGAAGAACGAGTCGAGCGAGAGGATCGCGCTGCGGAAGGAGTTCGCGCCTGGCAGGTCGACCCGCTGTTCGTCGGCCGCGATCGCGAGCCTGATGCGGGCGCGGTCGGTCGGCTTGAACTGCCCGCCGCCCTCGAGCCGTTCGAGGATCGCCGCGAGCGCGCGCCGGGCGTTGCCTGCAGGTGCAGGACCGACGAGCTCACGAATCGCCTTGAGCTCGCCTGCGTTGAACTTCGCCTGTTCTGCGCTCGCCATCGCGGCAGGATCGGAACTGGATGCGCTGGTCGCCTGCTTCGCGAGCTTCGCCTCGAGCTCGCGGCCGCGACCCTGCAGGTGCATGAGCCGCGAGAAGCTCTCGCCATGCGTCGCGCCCGCGCCAGCCGATGCTGCGGGACGCGCGCCGACGCTGGTGTCGGCGGTGCCGGCAACGGTCGGAGTCGAGAAGAGGTCCGGCATCTGCACGGACACGAGGTTCGGGGAGGTCATGGGAGCAGGCCGGGTGGGGGATGGAGGCCTGCCTCCAGCGTGCGCGCGAATGCGCTGGGCGTCAAGGGTTCTGGCCGGCCTCGACTTCGGCCTCGGCCTGGTCGCGGTCACGCACGATCGGCGCGGTGATCCAGTCGACCACGTACTTGGAGGCGATGGCGACGGCCGGCGCCAGCACGATGCCGCCTGCGGCGCCCATGCCGGCCGACTTCACGCGCGAGATGCGCGCGCCGTCGCCGCCGAAGGGGAGCATCGCGCCGACCCCTGCACCCCAGACACCACCGAGCGCGGAACCCGCGAGCAGGTTGGCGACGACGTCGTCGCGGTACTGCGGCGCGAGCAGCTCGATCGCGACCGGAGTGGTGGCGGCGACCATCGGGGTGCCGATGCGCATGAGCAGCTTCGCGCCCAGACGCGGACCGAACCCGGTCCCGAAATCCTTCATCGCGTTGATGAGCCGCTGCTTGCGGGCGCTCGGCAACCCTTCGAGCGGCAGCTCGAGCTGGACCTCCTTGCGCGTGAAGAGGCGCTTGAAGAGGTCGTCCGACTGGCCTGGCTGTCGTGTCGCGTCGACCAAGGATCGTCCCCGGTGGTCGTCAGGGTCCGCGCCGTCCAGCGCGAACCGTCCCACCAGAGTGTCGGTTCTCGAACGGCATCGCGTTTCGCCGTGCGCGACGCGAGGGCGCGATTCAGCCGCCGCCGTACGCCGACACGGGCAGCTCGATCACGCGATCGGTGTCGTCGGGATAGCGCACGGTCGCCTCGAGCTCCGCGAGCTGCGGCAGCGCTCCCGGCCACTGCTCGAGCAGGTGCGCCTCGACCTCGGCCGGGCTCTCCATGACCATGAGCTCGCGACGGGCGGCCTTGCCGAACGCATCGCCGCGCAGGTACCAGCCGTAGAACTTGCGCAGGAACCCGGTCGCTCGATGGTCGCCCATCTCTCGCACGACCTCGCGCACGAAGCGCACGAGCTCCGCGACACGCTCCTCGGGGTCGGGTTCGACGGCCTTGCCGGTCGTCAGGTCGCGCACCGCCCATGGATTGCCCTGGGCAGCGCGACCGATCATCACGCCCGCGCACCCGGTGAGCGCCATCACGGCCTCGGCGCGCACGCGGTCGGTGATGTCGCCGGAGGCGAAGACGGGAACGTCGACGAGCTCGACGAGCTTCGCGGTGAGCGCATGGTCGGCGAAGCCGGTGTACATCTGTGCTGCGCTGCGGGGGTGGAGGGTGAGCGCCGACACGCCGGCCTCCTCCACGAGGCGCTGCCCGAGGATCGCGAAATCGTGGGAGCCGTTCTTCATGCCGCGGCGGATCTTCACGGTCACGGGCAGGTCGGTCGCCTCCGCGCAGGCCCTCGCGACCGCCACCGCGGTGTCCGGATCGTCGAGCAGGGCGCAGCCTGCGCCGGTCTTGGAGACCTTCTTGACCGGACATCCCATGTTGATGTCGATCATGTCCGCGCCGGCGTCCTTGACCTGCTGTGCGGCTTCGCGCATGAGTGCGGGATCGGTGCCGAACAGCTGCACGGCGATCGGATGCTCGTCGGTGGCGATGCGCAGGTAGTCGCGCGTGCGCTCGTTCGCGTAGTGCAGGCCGGAGATCGAGACCATCTCGGTGAAGACGACGCTGGCCCCGAACCGGCGGCCCTGGCGACGAAATGCCTGCACGGAGACGCCTGCCATCGGGGCCAGGGCGACCCGGCCCTCGATGTGGACCGGGATCGTGCCCTCGCGACCGATCGAGAACGGCGCCGACAGGTCCACGGACGGCAGGTGCTCGCCCAGCAGCTCGAGGAAGCTGGTCGTGGTCAGGTCGATGGGCGGGGAAGCGTCGGTCACGTGAGGTTCAGACAGTTCGTGGGGTGGGAAGGAGGGCGCGATGCTGGCACGGGTCCGGAAGGATCCCTAGAGTCACCCGTCAGCATGGTATCGCGCATGACGTGCGTCGCGCCGCGGGGGGAGACCCAGGCAGGCGGCGACCACGTCCACGAGGGGAGCAGTGCAATGGATCTGTCCGCACGAGAGACGCTGGTCACGCCGGCGGGCTTCGAGAAGCTCCAGCAGGAGTACGAGCACCTGACGACGACGAAGCGCCTCGAGGTCGCCGAGCGCATCAAGATCGCGCGCACCGACGGTGACATCAGCGAGAACGCCGAGTACGACGACGCCAAGAACGAGCAGGCGCGCGTCGAGGCACGCATCGTGCTGCTCGAGGAGAAGCTGCGCACGGTGAAGGTGATCGACGAGATCGATACCAAGACGGTCGGCATCGGCAACAAGGTGACGGTGCAGGAGAAGGGCAAGAAGACGCCCGAGGTGTTCGAGATCGTGGGCTCGACCGAAGCCGACCCGCTCGAGAACCGCGTCTCCAACGAGTCCCCGTTCGGCAAGGCGCTCATGGGCCAGAAGAAGGGCGACAACGTCGAGGTGACCGCGCCCAAGGGCACGATCAAGTACGAGATCATCAAGATCCAGAAGTAGGCGGCACTGCTCCGTGGGCGGCCACGTTCGCCACCCCCTGAAACAGAACGCGATCCCCGAGCGATAGGTCGGTAGGGGAAATCGCGACTTCTGGGGGGAGTCCGAATGGCCACGAACGTACAGGGAAGTGCGTCGAGTATCGGCATGGCACCGGCTGGTGCAGGCGCTGGAGCAGGCGCAGGAGGAATCCTGCCCGGGCTGACCGGCGGTGCCGGTGATCCAGGCGCTGGCGCCGGAGCAGTCGATCCAACCGCAGGTGTGGGCACCGCTGGCGCAGCAGCGCCGGGCGCAGCCCAGGACCCCGCAGCAGCCGCAGGTGGCGCGCTGCCCGGTGGATTCGACATCAACAAGCTTGCGTCGACGGGCCGCTGGCTCGGTCCGCTCATGACCATCGGTGGCGGCGTTGCCGCGCTCATGGCCTTCAAGAATCCCGCGGGATCGAACTTCCTCAAGTTCGGCGGCATCACCGCCGCGCTCAGCGGCGTGGGCCTCACCGCGATCGGCTTCAAGGCGAAGGGCATCGAGACGGGGACCAAGGCCACGGAGGCGCAGGCGGTCGCCGCGATGCAGCAGCTGCAGTCGCAGTACGAGGCGACGATGACCAACCTGCAGCAGCAGGCGACC
>JAOPYQ010000051.1 GCA_025964555.1 Thermoleophilia bacterium
CCGCTCTCGCCATTCTATTGGTTCTAAGGGGAGAGCCCACAGGACAGATTCTGTTGCTGGCCGTGGCGCTGGCCGTCTCGGCGATACCCGAAGGGCTTCCTATCGCCGTCACCGTTGCCCTTGCGGCCGGTACGCGTCGGATGGCGGCTCGTCAGGTGATTGTCCGGTCTCTGCCCGCTGTCGAAGGGTTGGGCGCCTGTACCCTGATCGCAAGCGACAAGACTGGCACGCTCACCCAGAACCGGCTGACGGTGGAACGAATATTGCTGGGTTCGGGGGAGCCGCTCGATCGTGACGCTTGGCTCAATCCGGTAAATCGCGAGCGCCAGGCTGAGTTGGCCAGGGCGGCGATGCTCTGCAACGAGGCTTTTCTGGATGCGGCTGGGGTGGCCAGGGGCGATACCGTCGACATCGCATTGCTCGAGTTTGCTCGCGAAGCTGGTCAGGACATCGACGAAATCAGGCGCATTCCGCGCGTCGCGGCTATTCCGTACGAACCAGCCCGCAAATTTGCTTCCGTCACTATTGACGTTGGTGGAAAGCTGCGGGTTTACATCAAGGGCGCACCTGAGGTCGTTTTGCCGATGTGTGACGATGCCGATCCGGCGACGGCGGCGAAGGCAGACGCGCTTGCGGCCGCGGGTTTTCGAGTGCTCGCGGTGGTGGCCGGAGAAGTGCAGAGCGCCACATCCGGGGAGGCTCCATCTCGGATAACTCTGCTTGGGTGTGTCGCTCTGCTCGACCCGATCAGGCCCGAAGTCCCGGTCGCGATTGCGAGATGTGCTGAAGCCGGTATCGCCGTCCGCATGATCACCGGTGATCATCCGGGAACTGCCCTGACAATAGCCCGAGACCTAGGGTTGGCCGCCGAACCGCATCAAGTCGTCACCGGCTCTCAGATTGCACAGCTTGCCGAGCAGCCCGAGCAGCTAAATGCGCTGATCCTGAGCGGCATAATCTTCGCTCGGATCGAGCCGATGCAGAAATTGCGGATCGTCGAGATCTTATCTGAAAGCGGTGAGCTCGTGGCGGTCACTGGCGATGGCGTGAACGACGCGCCTGCGCTCCAAGCTGCACACATCGGAGTGGCCATGGGCAAGGCTGGAACCGACGTCGCACGGGGTGCGGCGGACCTCGTTCTGGCCGACGATAACTTCGCCTCGATCGTCGCAGGTGTCGAAGAAGGCCGGATCACCTACGCGAACGTTCGTAAGATCGTCATCTTTGTGATGGCGACCGGCATAGCCGAGATTGCAATGTTCATCGGAGCCGTCGCGACCGGATTGCCCATGCCTCTCACAGCAATTCAACTACTGTGGCTCAATCTGGTCACCAACGGTGCGCAGGACGTCATGCTGGGATTTGGACGCGGAGAAGGCGATGAGTTGCGCCATTCTCCTCGTCCACCTTCAGAGGCCCTGCTGGACCGACGGGCGATCGCGCTGATGGTGCCGCCGGCGCTGACCATGACGGTGGCAGCCTTGGTGCTCACGAGCTGGCTGCTCGAGCGCGGCTTCGAGCTTCCGGTGGTGCAGAATGCGGTCCTTCTTCTGACCGTCCTCTTTCAAAATGTCTATGTGCTTTGCATGCGCAGCGAACGCCGGCCGCTTTACCGCGAACGTCTCTTGTCCAACCCCTTGCTGCTGCTGGGCATCGGACTCGCCCTCGGGTTGCAGCTTCTCGCAATGAACTGGGGCCCGCTAGCGGACATTCTTGGAACGAGTCCGGTGGATCGGCAAACTCTCATCTTCTGTCTCTGCGCCGCCGCCGGCATCATAGTGATAACCGAGGTCACGAAGCGAGCGGTCGCTTCCATCTTTGCCGACGCGGCTGTCACAAAAGGCTCCTACCGACTCCTGAAATGTCCAGTTCTATGAATTTTGGCATTTAGCGCGAGCGCCTTCCTGCGATGAGGTAATCCGCGCGCCGCTCAACTTAGAAGGGTTAAATGCGCCCGGGTCGATGATACGAGCGCGGCGATCGCAGAGCATGAGCCACCGGATCTCGACTCTCTTCGTCTTGCCAGTGGTGAGGCTCAGACCGTGGCCGTCACCCGCGCAGCTGCGGACGCGCGCGCGCAAAGCTATTGGCGAAGCGTTGATAAAAATGAGTCGCACGAGGAAGTAGAAATGTTGGCTCTCGCATCCTTGACACGATGATGTGGGGTTTTAGCGCAAAAGGAGACTGCGATGAAAGTCAGTGCGCGAAACTATCTTCCCGGAACCATCGCCTCGGTCACCGACGGCGTGGTCAACGGCTGGCCACTATATCTAAGAAATGGCGGCTCCTGGAACGCGGCTGTGTCGCCGAGCGTCTCGAAAGGGTGCAACGCGGACGTTTGCAATCATAACACTTTCACAATTCTACCACGTGTTGCCTCTGCCCTACTCAGGCTAGTAGTCACATTTTGCCACGTGTTGCCCCTGCCCTACTCAGGTCAATATTCATGTTTTGTCACGTGAGACGCCCGGGCGCCAGCTCAGGGCTTTTCCACATTTTCGCCGTGTGTTCACGTCGCTCTGAGGACGTAAGCACGTTCCGTTCACCGTGGGGCGCTCGAGGGGTCTTCACTCCCACGCGAAGCTAGATCGTTGTTGGTGATTCGAAAACGCGTTCGCTGTTCGTCCAATACCGCCGGCCAAGCGGCGTCGATCATCGTCTCGCCGTTGATTTCCAAGGTAACGTTGCTCACTCCAAGATAACGAAGTCCGTACGCTTGGAGCACTGACGCATAGTTGACGCTCACGTCGACGAAGGTCGCACCCTCGGCGAGAGGGGAGCCGATGAAGCGATCGCCCGCGAGCGGCAAGTATGTTTTCGTCGTGGTGTAGCGACCCGTTCTCGGATCAAAGCTCAGAGGAGGGCGCCGGGCGCTGTCGGATAACCTTATGGCGTCGCCGTTCGCGCGATACAGCACCGCGTTTGTGCCGATCGCGGGCGCAATAGAGAGACGAGGCGGCAACTCCGGCGTCGGTTGAACCCACTGCTGGTAGTACTCGTCAAAGTAAGGCTGGGTTCGCCGAGGCGGTTGATCGAATTCGATTGAAACACGCAATAGCGCGCTCGTAACTTGTGGCCGTGGCGGGGGTTCCGGCGGCGGCGCGGGCGCCGGCAATGAGTCATATTCCACATAGGTCTGCACCGGTTCTGCGGGTGCCCGCGCCCGCGGTCTTTCGCACGCGATCAGGCCCACCACCGCTATCGCAGCAAATGCGATTTGTGATATACCTCGCTGGATCATCATGTCCCGCAAACCCGCCATGCGAACGATCGGCCGTCAGAGTCTGGCTTTCGGAGCTATCTGTCTTGCTTTAGCAGGATGCGCGGCCGGAGCACTAGGAGCAGGTGAAGCCGCGTTCATGAGTCGGGCGGCCTTGGCCGGTGGAGCTCGACTAGGAATCGCGGAGGCTGGAGTGGCGCGATTGGCCGCGGGGGCCGGCGCGGGAGGCCTTGCAACTGAGTCCTTCGCAGCGGGCTCCGCGAGCCGACTCGCGATCAGCCGCGCAGTCGCAGCGTCTGTCGACGGGAATCTCGGTCGAGCACTCAACGGCGTTGCAAGCGGCCGCGCCACTCTGATGATCCACTCAACTGGGCTGATCAGTTCGGGCTCCGAAGGCGTGGCCGCCCTGCGTGGATCCCAGATCATGACCGGTAGCGGCCGCGTCATCGGCTACCTGGATCGCGGCTGGCTGGTCTCGGCGGAGAGCGGCGCCGCGGTTGGCCGGTTGCACGGCATTATCCCCCAACGCGGGGCTCTCCCCGAGTTCGCAAGCTCGGGGGGACGACCAGTCTGCGGTCAATGGTCGTGGATGTCCTAGAGCTGTCCGCAGGTCGGTATCTCGTTCGCTTGGCGAGCGGCGAAACCGCCTGGATTGCCGCTGGCCTAGTTACGTTGGCCTTGCTGGCCGCGGATGAAGAACAATCATGTCGAAATGATAGCTCCGCGGGCGTCATCGTTCGAACGTCCGGGGAAGTCGTACCGTTCGACCGCTGTGAAGCTGGTTCCGACATCATCATCGTGTGGAAGGGCGAAGACGCAGCAG
>JAOPYQ010000013.1 GCA_025964555.1 Thermoleophilia bacterium
CGGCAGCGGGTGGCGGCGGCGGCGCCGGTGTGGCCGCGGCGGGCTCGGGCGCGGGCGGCGGAGTGGGCGTGGGCGCTTGATCGGGCGCCTGGTCAGGCATGCTCGGCGCGGTGCCGGTGGGCGGCTCCTGTGCGATGCCGGCGACGGCGGCGGTCGACATGCCGGTCGCACCGCAGCTGCAGCCTGTCGGTGACGAGCCGCCGCCCTGGACGGCTGCGGCGCCGGCCTGCGGGATCGCGGTGATCGCCGCCGACAACTGCGCGGTGGCGACGGACAGCTGGTCGATGAGGGCAGCGAGCGAGCTCGTCGTCGCATCGATCGGTGCTGCGGCCGGAGCGACGACGGGCATCGTCGCACTGGTTGGTGCGAGTGGGGTCATGCGTGAGCTTCCTGGCGTGGCGTGTCGGCGGTGACGCGGCGTGGAGGCGCGGTGTCGGTCGGAATGTCAGCCGAGGTAGTCGGCGACGATCTTCTCGGCTTCCTTGTCCCACTGCGCGTAGGCGTTCGGGAAGGCGCTGATCTGCACGGACTGGGCGAGCAGGGTCTTGGACTTGCCCGGATCCTTCTTGTCGTTCGCGATCGCCCGCTCGAAGAACTTCTTGGCGGCGTGCTCGGGGTTGGTCACCTCGGCAACGGTGCCCCACCCCTGGCTCGGGCGCTGCTGGAACAGGCCCTGCGAATCGCGGTCGCCGCCGTGCAGGTTGTGCAGGGTCGCTTCCTGGATCATCGTCGAGACGGCGGTCTCGAGCACCTTGCGGTTGGCGCCCATGTCCTTGCCGACCTTGAGCACGCGAGCTGCCATCTCGCGCTGCTCAGCATCCATCGCCTTGCCCTTGACGGTCTGCGGCTGGTCGACCTTGCCGTCGCCTCCCGTTCCGGGCAGCGGCGGCGCCTCGGGAAGCTTTGCTTCCTTCTTGCTCTTCTTGTCGGACTTGTCCTCGGCAGGAGCTTGACCCGGTGCCTGGCCGGGCGCCTGACCGACGCTCTCGCCGGCAGCCTTGGCTGCTCCCATGCCACAGCCGCAGCCGCAGCCGCTCGGCGGTGCCTGCACGGGTGACTGCTCCGGCGTCTTGCCGGGCGCGCCGCCACCTTCGACCGCTGCGCCGGGATCGGTCGCGCCGGTCCCCGGGGCCGTGCCCGTTGCAGCGCCGGCACCGTTCTCGCCGGCGACCGCACCGCCAGCCTGGACGCCCGCAGCGCCGGCCTGCGCCTGAGCGGCGGGCATCGACTTGAGCGCCGTGACGAGCGACGTGAGCGCCGTCACCAGCTGCTGGAGCAGCGGAGCGATCGCGCTCATGTCAGCCGCGCCACCACCGGCGACGGGTGCCGGAGCAGGCGCCGGAGCGGGAGCTGGCGCAGGAGCGGGAGCAGGAGCGGGCGTCGGAGCAGCGATCGGCGCCGGTGCGGGCTGCACGAGCTGGCCACCGCCGTACGCGCCCTGGACCGCGCTCGGCTGGGTCGGAACCTGCAGGGGCGACTGACCGCCACCCTGAATCGGTGCCTGCACGGGCGACTGCACGGGCGACGTGAGACCGCCACCCTGCGTCGGCATCTGCATGACGAGTTGACCGCCACCCTCCACCGAAATCGGCGGAGCAGGCGGCAAGACAGTACTGACTGGCGACGTGCTGGACACGGCGAGACCCCCCTCGAATGTGCGCGGAATGGCGAGTTCCGTGCGGGCGACGCTGCGTCGTGCCGACCCCCTCGGTCATGCACGGCGCGACATGCGGCGACGTCGCTTACATCCAAGGTCACCCAAGTCGTTGAAACACGCAAGGGGGACATGTCGATACACGCGCGAGCGGCGCGCGGGCGCGCCCGCGCATCGTTCGGGAGTCCACTGGGGCAGCGCACTCAGGCAGCGCGTTCGTCGTCGGCGAGGTCCTCGCCACCGAACGGATTGCGACGCACGTCCTGCAGCGCGAGACGCAGGCAGTCCAGCGCTCGCTTGCCGGGATCCTGCGCGTAGAGCACGGTGTGGTTGCCGATGAGCACGGCGGCCGCGTCGTCGCTCACGACTCCGACCCCCTTCTGCGCTGCCCAGCCCACGAGCTGGGTCTCGAGCTCGTCCGGGTGGGCGCCGAGCGGGGTGCCGTCCGGGCCGTGTGCGGCGACGAGGTGCAGCTCGGTCCCCACCCGTTCGTACATGGCGAAGCGGCGACATCCGACGCGAGCTGCGAGCAGGCGCAGGTCCACCGTGCCGTCAGGCGCGGGAACCGGCACCGACGTGGTCGACAGGCGTGCCATCACCTCGGGGCCGAGCGCCGGGGCGTCGGCGAGCAGGTGGTGGGCGATGTCGATGTCCAGGTCGCCGACGCTGGCGATGCCGAGCGCGCCGATCGCGATGCCGTGACCGTTCTCGAGGCCGACGAGCGCGGCCGTGCGCATGCCGAGCGAGCCGAGCAGCGCGGTGCCGGGGTGCATCGCCAGGTCGCCGAGCGTGAACGCTGCGCCGTGACGCGCGACCTCACCCCAGACGGTGTCGGATGGCACGCGGCAGGTGTGCAGCATCGCGCCGGATCGCACGTGCACGTCGAGGCGGATGCCGCTGGCGGCGAAGAGGGCCAGCACGACGACGTCGGCGCCGTGGTCGCGGGCAAGCCTGCGGGTGATTCCGGCACATGCTCCGCCGCGCACGCGCATGCCGCTCACGGCGTCGGGCGCTGCCCACGTCGCGAGGGCCTGACCTTCGCGACGCGTCAGTCGCGAGTCGCTGACCACGAGCACGATCGTGCCGTCCTCGGTGCGGCCGACCGGCACGGCTGCGTGGCGCAGGCCGATGCCGCGCACGGGGCCGTCGGCATCGATGAGCTGCAGGGCGCGACCTTCATGAGCGGCGCTCCGAGCGACTCCTCGCGCGACGTCGATCGAGGGCTCGACACGGCCGCTGGCGCCGCACAGCACGCCCTGGGATCCGTTGTCGGGCACGTGGATTGCGAGCGATGCATCGAAGCCGGCCGCGGCTGCGAGGTCGCAGGCAGCGCGTGCGCGTCCGAGCGGCTCTGCGGGCAGCAGGCCGGGGTGCGGCAGGTGGTCGGTTCGTCGGCGTCGGCGTTCCATGACTGCCAGCGTTCTCGGCGCTGCCAGCCGCATGCTTGAGCCCTATTTGCGTTTTTCGTGCTTGCTCAGGTCAGCATTCGCGAAAACGCGCGCTCACAGCGGAAAAACCGCGTTCGGCGCAGGCCTCAGTCGAGCGGCTTGGTGCCGTTCTTGGGCGCGCCGAACGCGGGCAGGTTGCGGTCGTACTTCGCGCGCAGGTCGGCGAGGAACGCGTCCACGTCGGCGAGCGGCTGCCCCGCCTTGTGGTCGACCAGCGCCGCCTGGAGCTCCATGAGCTTCGTGCGAGTGCCGTTCACCTCGCCGATGAAGCCGGGGATCGTCTTGCGGATCTCGTCGAGGATCGCCGCAGGGGCCGTCTCGCCGCCCAGGTTGAGGCCGATGCGGCGTGCGAGTTCGCCGGCGCGCTGGTCCGCACGGACGGTGTCGGAGACCGCCGACGCTGCGGAGGCAACCGCCGCCTTCGAGCCGTCGGTGCCCATCCCGATGAGGCGCTGCAGTCGCTCGCTGAAGCGCGTGTAGGCGCTCGTCGACTGTGAGATGCGATCGGTGAGGTCGCCCGTGTCGACGCCGAACTCGTCGAGGATGAAGTCGCGGATGTGAGTCATCGTGGCGACTTCCGAGATGCCCTCCTCGATGTTGCGGTCGGCGTCGCGCCACGCGTTCACGTCGTCGCGCGTGTAGCCGTTCAAGGTGACGTGCGCGGCCTCGTGCAGGATCGTCTCGTTGGACTGCACGAACGCCTGGCGCTGCGCCTCGGTCCAGCTCGCCCACGGCGTCGTGCGCAGGCGATCGATGCCTTCGAGCAGGCCCGTAGTCGAGCGCATCGACAGCGCGAACCAGCCCTTGGTGCCCTGGAAGGTCGCGAGGCCGAGTGCCTTCTGGTCGTCAGCCTGCTTGTAGTTGATCTCGACGGTCGCCAGGCCCATCGTCGTGTTCGCCACGCGTGCCATGTACTGCGCGCCGTCCTGGATGAGGCGAGCGACCGCGAGATCGGTCGAGCCGGCACCCTTCACGGTGACGACCATGCCGTCCTTGAGCTGGTCGGGCGTGCGGTCCTGCAGCGGCGGCGCGGCAGCGGCGGGCGTGGACGATGCGGCGGTGTGGGCGGGTACCCTCTGGGTGGGCGAGATCTGCATCGTACGATCCTCGCAGCAGCCTCGGCTGCGTGGTGCAGTGGGTGGACGGGCCGGGTACCGTGAGCGGCATGACGCACACCGTTGAAGAGCTTGGCATCGAGATTCCGGGCCGCGCGGCCGCGTGGGAGCTGCTCACCGACCACACCACGCAGCCCGGCCTTGTGGGACACGCGCGCGCCGTCGAGGCCGCGATGCGCTGGTACGCGAAGCGCGGCGGCGCCGACGAGGAGCTGTGGGGCTGCGTCGGGCTGCTGCACGACTTCGACTGGGAGATCCACCCGACGCTCGAGCAGCACCCGGCCGATGGCGCGCCGATGCTGCGCGAGGCAGGTTGGCCTGAGCTCGTCGTGCGGGCGATCCAGGCGCACGCCCCGCACACGGGCGTGGAGCCCGAGAGCGATCTGGAGAAGACCCTCTTCGCGTGCGACGAGCTCTCGGGATTCGTGGTGGCCGTCGCCCGGATGCGCCCAGAGGGATTCGCAGGAATGACCCCCAAGAGCGTCACCAAGAAGCTCAAGACGGCGAGCTTCGCTGCGGGTGTCAGTCGCGAGGACGTCGACCGCGGGTGCGAGCTGCTCGGGCTCGCGAAGTCGGAGCACATCGCGAACGTGGTCGAGGCGATCACGCCGATCGGGGACACGCTCATCGGGGACGTGACCGGCGCGCGGTGAGGCCACGAAGTTGAGACGAAGTTGCGACCGATTCGTCACGAAGCGCGCACCTGTGTGACACCTCGATCGAGATCATGAGTTCTGGTTCTGGTTGGCAACCAGTTCCTACGGGCCCGTGGTGTAGTGACAGCACAGCAACGCTCGCCACGTTGCAGGCGCGGGTTTGATTCCCGCCGGGTCCACGCACATCGCGCGCTATGCTGAGTGGCACGTGGCGAGCGTTGCACGTGCGGCGGTCCAGCTTTCGAGCAGGGCCGCCGCGCCGTTCTCAAGCGGCTACGCGATCCCTAAGCCACGAGAAGTAGCCAAGCGCGGCAAGCACCGGAAGCCCGATCGCTAGCGCGCCGGCCACGAGCGTGTCGACGTCCAACTACCGCACCAATCGCCGTCGCATCATGGTGATCGACGACCACGTGCCGACGATCGCGATGCCGACGAGCACCGCGAGATGGGCGAGCGACGAGCCGTCGAGCGTGGCGCCCTCGGTGCCGGCTGCATCCCGCGCGAGCGCGACGCCGTGGTAGGCGGGTGACAGCAGCTGCAACGTGTCGAGGGGTTCACCGAAGTCGCCGGGTCGGTAGAACGTACCGCTGAGCCAGTACATCGGGAAGATGCCGAAGCTCACCCAGTAGCCGAGCGTCTCGAGCATCGGGCTGATGCTCGCAGCAGTGACGGCGAGCGTCGACATCATGAACGCACTCACGAAGCAGACCGCGGGGAGCAGCAGCGCCCACCACGAGTCGAAGAGGCCGAACGCACCGAAGATCGCGGCGATCACGCTGGCGCTGACCGCGCCCCGGAACGCGCCGTAGAACAGCTCGCCGAGCACGACGTCGTCGAGCTGCACGGGGGTCGCGATCATGGCATCGAACGTGCGCTGCTTGTCCATGCGGTAGTAGGTGCCGTAGCTGCACTCGAAGCCAGCGCTGAACAGTGCGCTGCAGACGACGAGCCCGGGCGCGATCCACGCGGCGTAGCCGTCGCCGCCGAATCCGGACACCGAGGCGCCGAGCCCAAACCCGAGGGCGAGCATCGACAGGCACGTGTCGACGACGTTCGGAAACAGCAGCCACTTCCACAGCCGCACGAACACGTCGCGGTTGCGGTGCCACACGGCGCGCGTGAGCCGCAGGTCGATGCGGCTGTCAGGCGGGGTCGACGGATCGATCTCCGCGCTGGCCAGCGGTGCGTCGGGCATGGTCGCGAGCGTCGTGTCGAAGGTCGTCATGCCTGTGCTCCCTCGACGAGCGCGTGGCCGGTGGTGCGAAGGAACACGTCTTCGAGCGTGCCGCGGCGCACCGTGCGCGTCGCGGCTTCGGGAACCGGGATGCGTTCGAACAGCTGCTCGAGCTTCCAGCGCTGCATTCCAGCGCCGTAGACCGTGAGCGTGCCGTCGACCCAGGCGTGGTCGAGCTCGGAGGACGCGATCGCCGCGGCGGTGACGGGCGGCAACGGATCGCCGTGGGAGCGGCCGGGAATGTCGGAGAGGTCCGCCTCGAGGACGAGTTCTCCCGCGTGGCGATCGATGAGCTCGGGCGGTCGACCTGCGAGCACGATGCGGCCGTGGTCGAGCAGCACGACTCGGTCACACAGGCGTTCGGCTTCCTCGAGGTAGTGCGTCGTGAGCACGAGCGTGCGGCCCTGCCGTCGCAGCTCGCGCAGCGTGCGCCACACGACCCGGCGCGCCTGTGGGTCGAGGCCGGTCGTGGGCTCGTCCAGCAGCACGAGTTCGGGATCGCCGATGAGCGCTCGCGCCATCACGAGGCGACGCTTCATGCCGCCCGAGAGTTCGTGGATCTCGGACTCGCGGCGATCGTCGAGGGCGAACAGCTCGAGCGCTTCACCCGCTCGCGCGCGCGCCTGCGCACGCGAGAGACCGAAGTAGCGCGCGTAGATGAGCAGGTTCTGCCAGACGGTGTTGTCCGGGTCGAGGTTGTTCTCCTGCGGCACGACCCCCAGGCGCGCCTTGATGCGGCGCGGGTGGCGGGCCACGTCCATGCCGAGCACCGCGAGCTCACCGGACGTTCGCGGCGTGAAGCCGTA
The DNA here is from genome assembly GCA_025964555.1 of Thermoleophilia bacterium. GTDB lineage: Bacteria > Actinomycetota > Thermoleophilia > Gaiellales > SKUG01 > JAGQUL01. The sequence continues at coordinate 6,914 of JAOPYQ010000013.1, forward strand.
GAGCATGCGCATCGCGGTGCTCTTGCCGGCGCCGTTGGGACCGAGGAACCCGAAGCACTCGCCGCGCAGCACATCGAAGTCGATGCCGTCGACGGCGTGGCGGTCACCGTAGTGCTTGGCGAGGCCGCGCGCGCGGATCACGGCGTCGGCGAGCGGCGCTGGTGTCGGGGTCGACGGCATGTGCGCGAGTGTATCGGGGACGTGACGAAGTCGAGTCGCTTTCGCGACGATGCGCGCGTGTTGCGTGACACGCGGTCCGGTGGCATTGCCACATGGAGATTCACGGACCAGCAGCCACGGGGCATGAGCACGCGACGACGACGCTCGAGTACGTCGGGATCGCGGTCGCGGTCGCGGTGCTGCTCACAGGTGTCGCGGCCGGTGTTCGCCCGGGCGGGAAGACGATCGGCGGGACGGTCTCCGGCCGCGTCGGCGCACTCGTGTCAGGTGATGCGGCGAGCTGGCGCTGGCGCGATGCGCGCGAACGGCGCGTCGGCGGGGGCACGGATCCGGTGCGCGTGTCGCGCGACGAGCTGCGGATGGAGCCCTTCCTGCCGCCAGTGGCGGTGTGGACGCGGGACTGGAACCAGCGCCACGACGTCGCCGGTGTCGCGGTCGGCCTGGATGCATCGGCGTGCGTGCTGTGCGCGACGACCGGCTGGTCGCACGAGCTCACGCCGCGCGCGGAGACGGGGAGCAGTGGCAGCTTCAGTGGGCTCGTCGCGAAGCTGGAAGGACAGGCGAGGCTCGCGCTCGTGTCGGCGGAGCTGGGCGCGCGGGCGAACCGCGACTGGGGCACGAACCGGACGTTCGCGCAGGGGCGCCTTCGCGGCACGCTGGGCGCGGAGGCCGATGCCGCAGCGACCTTGACCGCCAACCGTGACCGGCTCGATGTCGGCGTCGAAGCGGGAGCCATGGCTGGCGCAGTCGCTCGCGCCGAGGCGAAGGCGGGCGTCGACCTGCTGGGCATCGCGATTCGCCAGTCCGGCCGAGTCGAGGGATGGGCGGGCGCCGGCGCGCGCGGTGCGGCAGGTGTCGAGCTGCGCCGCGGCGCCGTGTCATGGCGCTTCGGGTGGGGCGCGGCCTTCGGTCTGGGTGGAGCCGGCGAGTGGTCGGGCCAGGTCGACGCGACCGGCGTGTCCCCCACCCATCGCCGCCTCGCGCGCGACACCCTCGTCACCTCGCTGCGCATCGCCGGATTGACCCTGCCAACCATCCCTCGCTTCTAGGAGCCCCGCATGACGATCACCACGCCTCCACTTCCCATGCACGGATCGACGCCGCGCAGGCGCCGCGTCGACCCGCCGACCGTCGCGTGGCCGATCGGCCTCGTGCTGTTGCTCGTCGCGCTGGGCACGTGGCGCGTCGTCGACGAACCTCGCGAGCGGGCAGCGCCGCCCGAGGACGTAAAGGTCGCGCCACGCAGCTTCGGCGACGCCAGGCTCGACGTGCCCCGCTCCTGGCAGACGCTCGGTCGCGCCCCGGATCGCATCACGTGGGGTGCAGCCAACCGGGCGCACACGGTCACGCTCGCCAGCACCGAGGCGAGCTCGGTCGCGCTGCCGACGATCGTGCGCGAGGTCGTCGCGCAGTCGGTCGAATCGCTCCCCGGCGCGAGCGTCGCGTCGGATCCCGTGGACATCGAACTCGGTGAACGTGCGCCGCGCGCCGACTCGGCGGTGCTCGTGCGGTTCGAGGTCGGCGACGGCACGCACGCGCCGATCCACGTCGTGCAGGTGTGGCGCCGCGACGCACGCGCGGGCGTCGACCTCGTCGCGACCTGGACGAGCGCCGACGGGACGTGGCCGGCATCGCCGCGCGAGCACCTCCCGCAGGCAACCACGAATGGATAGCATCGACGCGATTGCGCGTCCGGAGGTGGATGCGCACGCGGCCAAGGAGCATCGGCGTGGCGTACGAGGACATCCAGGTGGAGCGCGACGGCGCGGTCGGCATCATCACGCTCGACCGCCCGAAGGTGCTCAACGCACTCGGCCCGCAGCTGCTCACGGAGCTGGTCGACGCGCTCGAGGAGTTCGACCGCGATCCCGAGGTGCGCTGCATCGCGCTCGTCGGCTCGGACCGGGCGTTCGCGGCCGGGGCGGACATCGGCACGATGGCAGACGCATCGCCCATCGACATGCTGCGCGACAACACCTTCGCGCGCATCGAGCGCATCCGCGAGCTGACGACGCCCGTGATCGCCGGCGTGTCGGGCTTCGCGCTCGGTGGCGGCTGCGAACTGGCGATGGCCTGCGACCTGATCGTCGCGTCCGAGACCGCGCAGTTCGGTCAGCCCGAGATCAACCTCGGCATCATTCCCGGAGCGGGCGGAACGCAGCGACTGCCGCGCGCGGTCGGCAAGGCCGTCGCGATGGACATGGTGCTGACCGGTCGCACGCTGTCGGCCGTCGAGGCTCGTGACGCAGGCCTCGTCGCCCGCGTCGTGGCGCCCGAGGCGTGGCGCGACGAGACGCTGGCGGTGTGTCGCACGATCGCGTCGAAGAGCCCGATCGCGCTGCAGGTCGCGCGTGAGGCGATCAACGCCGCGTTCGAGACGACCCTGCGCAGCGGCATTGAGTTCGAGCGACGCGCGTTCCACGTGCTGTTCGCCTCCGACGACCAGTCCGAGGGCATGCGCGCATTCCTCGACAAGCGCCGACCCGCGTTCACGGGCAGCTGACACGACCGATGGGATCCACGATGAGCAGCACCGAAGCACCCACGCTGGAAACGATCGAGTACGAAGTGGCCGACGGAGTCGCGACGATCGCGCTCAATCGCCCCGACAAGCGCAACGCGATCAACATGCAGCTGCACAAGGATCTCGCGGCGGCGCTCAAGCTCGTCACGCGGGACTCGTCGGTGCGCGCGCTGGTCATCACCGGCCGGGGCAAGGGCTTCTGCGCCGGTCAGGACCTGACCGAGTTCATGATGGCCAAGGCCGACGGGAGCTTCCGCGTCGACGAGCACGTCCGGAACACCTTCAACAAGACGATCATGACGCTGCGCGGCATGCAGATCCCGGTGATCGCGGCGATCAACGGGTTCGCGGCGGGCGCCGGGTGGAGCCTCGCGCTCGCGGCCGACATCCGCTTCGCCAGCGAGGACGCCCAGTTCACGCAGGCGTTCTCGAAGATCGGGCTCGTGCCCGACACGGGCAGCACCTGGTTCCTGCCGGAGCTCATCGGCACGTCACGCACGCTCGAGCTGGCGTTCACGGGCGACGTCATCGACGCCACCAAGGCGCTCGACTGGGGACTCGTCAACTTCGTCACGTCGCCTGACGAGCTGCAGGCTCGTGCTCGCGAGTACGCGGTGCGGCTCGCGGCGATGCCGACGCTCGCGCTCGGGATCACCAAGCGCGCCGTGTATCGAGCGACGACCTCGACCCTCGAGGATGCGCTCGAGTACGAGGCGCAGATCCAGCAGCGAGCAGCACGGAGCGACGACCACGTCGAGGGCGTCACGGCGTTCCTCGAGAAGCGCGAACCGGCGTTCACGGGACGCTGACGCAGGGCAGGAGCACGACATGGGCAACGCGATGGCTGACAAGACGACCACCAGCGGCACCTTCCTGGGCGTCGACGTGCGCACCGGACCTGGAGGCGGCCTCGCCTCGGGGGCGCCAGTTCCGAGCGGCGCGGCGGTGCACTACCACGCGGCTCGACTACCCGACCTCGGCGACGTGGTGCTCGCCGTGGCGCGCGTGTTCGACGCCGACACCGGCGCCGCGCTGCGCATCGAGCTGCGCGCGTTCGCGGCGGCAGCGCCCGGACGTGGCGCGATCGCGACGATGTCCGGCGAGGACCTGCTCGATGCGCCCGGCGCGATCGCCTACGCCGAGCTGGAGCTGTCCGCGCAGGGTGACGAAGCCGACGAGCGACGGGCGGCGACGCTGACACGCTGCGTCGTGACCGACGCGGCGCCCACCGCAGCGGCGGCACGCGGGATTGCGGACTGGCTGCGTTCGACGTGGGAGACCGAGCTCGCGTTCGGCTCGTGGCCAGCGGTCCGTGGCACGCTCGAGGCGTTCGCCGCGGGCGGCGGCGCGCCGGCCGACTGGGCTCGAGCGTGGCTCGTGGACGGCGAGCACCACGTCGACGACTCCGAACCGGCGACGTTCCTCAAGGTGCTGTCGGCGGCATGGCTCGAGTCCGCATCCGCTTCCGCGGACGAGGCGTAGGCCACCAGGCTGAGCCGCAAGCGGCCAGAGCCGCAGTGCGACCGACGGGCGCTCGGCGACGTGCCCGGTAATGTTCGAGGAATGACGATGACCAGCGTGCAGGAATCCACCGATTCGGCGACCGACGAGGAGCCGGCCATCGAGGCTCCCGATCCACATCGACGCCCGCGCGGCGCGATGATCGTCAACCCCTACTCCTCCGGCATGACCGGCAAGCGCGAGCGCGAGATCGTCACGACGCTGCGCGAGCACATGGACCTCGAGGTGCGCCGCACCGAGCGCGGCGGACACGCCCCCAAGCTCGCACGCGAGCTCATGGAATCCGGTCACCTCGACGTGCTCATCTCATGCGGCGGCGACGGCACCGCGAACGAGATCCTCAACGGCATGACGCTCGGCAACGACACGGCCGATGATCGTCCCGCCTTCGCGATCGTCCCCGCCGGCGGCACGAACGTGCTCGCGCGCTCGATCGGCTACCCCAACCATCCGGTGCGCGCGACCGCGAAGCTCGCCGAAGCGATCGTCGAACGACGCACGAGGCGCATCAACCTCGCGACCGTCGACGAGCGCGTGTTCATGTTCTCGGCGGGAGTGGGGCTCGACGGCGAGATCGTCAAGCGCATGGAGCAGCGACGGTCCGGGCGACGCCCGAGCGACATGGCGCACCTCTCCTCGATCGTCGGGTACTACGCAACCCAGCGCTTCGCGCTCGGCGAGACGATGACCGTGACGGTCGACGGGACGGGCGAGCAGCTGCGCGCGGCGCTCGTGCTCGTGGGCAACACGACCCCGATGACGTACATGGGGCGCATGCCGGTCCACTTCATGCCCGACGCGACGCTCGAAGGTGGGCTCGACTTCATGGCCCCGTCACGCGCGAACGCGGGCTTCGCGATCCGCAACGCGACGCAGGCGATGGGGCTGGGACGCAAGAACAACCGGCTCGTCAGCGCCGACAAGATGCGCCTGCGTCACGACGTGTCGGGCTTCAAGATCGAGTGCGACGAGCCGACGCCCGTGCAGGTCGACGGCGAGTTCATCGGCGAGCGCACGCACATCACGTTCGGACTGCTCGAGCGCTGCATCGACCTGGTGGTCTGATGCCCGCTCGGCCCTAGCTGCCTTCGACGGGGCGGCGTGCGACGCAGAGCGCCTCGGCGAGGCGGACGGTGTCGGCGTGCGGCAGGCCGCGCGAGTGCGCGAGCGCGATGCCGAGCACCTGGGCGGCGTACTCCCACAGCGCGAGCGGACCCGAGCGGCAGAGCTGCTCCCACCCGAACGGCACGATGAGGCGGGCGACCGTGGAGTCGGCATCGCCGGACGCGCGATCGATGGCGATCGACTGGCGCACGATGCGGCCCCAGAAGGCGTGGGCGGTGGCGCGATTGGCTTCGCGCACGGCGCCGGAGCCCTGCACGAGCGTGCCGCTTCGGGCAACGATGCGCGCGAGGTCGTGGTCGGTGCGCAGCGAATCGTGCATCGCCTCGAGCCAGGTCTCGGCGCTGTCCTTCTCGTGGCGCTGGCGCAGCGTGCCGTGTCGCAGCTTCGCGGCGGCGGCCATGCGACGCAGGCGCAGCGCGCCGCCGAGGCTCGTGGTGCGAACGCGTTCGACGCGCAGCGGCTGCAGCAGCGGCGGGACGTTCGCGGCGGGCGATCCGGCGAGGTTCGGGATCCGCTTCGAGCGCGTGGCAGCGCGATCCAGCGCGTCGAGCGGGATGTGGTCGACGAGCTCGTAGGCGTCGCGACGCGAGATGCCGTGCGCGTTGCGCAGGTCCTTGATGCGACCGGCACGGCGCTTGCGGTTTGCGATCCACGCGGCGTCCGGCCACACGAGCATCGCGGCGAGTGCGCGGATGGCATCGGGAACGACGGACTCGTGTGGCTCCACCTCGCCTGCGTGCTCGCGTTCCGCGGCCGCGATGTCGGCGACGTGGTCGACGAGGACCGTCGCCCACTCGGCATCCTGGAACTCGCAGAGCAGGTAGATCGCTTCCTGCAGCGCGCCGAGGTGGTCGGGATGGACGACGTCGGCGGCTCGCTCGACGAGCGCCTCGAACCCGAGCCGCGAGCTGTGGTCGATGCGCGCGCGTCGCTTGCGGGTGAACTGGTACGCGGTCTTGACGCGGCGCACGCGCCCGCCCTCGCGACGGCCGAGGCGGGTGCCGCGTCGGAACGCATCGGTGTAGAGCGTGTCGTCGACGCCGAGCGCGCGGATGCCGGCGACGAAATCGCCTTCGGTGAGGCCCGTGATGCCGGTGCCGCAGATCGCGCCGAGCAGCAGGCCGGGCTGGGCGATCGACGGCAGGTGGTACCAGCCGGCGACCTCGTGCCCGTCGAAGGCGTGGTAGGCGAGCGCGGAGGCTCGTGCGATCGCGTCGATCTCACGCTCGGTGAGCACGTGTTCAGGGGCGACGTCGCGCTCGACGCTCGTGAACGCGCGGCGGCACGAGGACACGACGGTGGTGACGTCGGGATCGACGAAGCCGGCGTCGATCGCGCGCACGAGCTCGAGGTGCTCGCCTGCGACGACCAGGTCGACGGAGCCCCAGGGAACGTCGCCCAGTGCAGCTTCGATGTCGTCGGAGCCGGCGACCTCGACGTACATGCCATGCGGCGCGCGCTCACCACCGGCGAGCGGGACGGCCTGCGCGACGATGCCTGCCTCGCGGCACGCGAGCAGCAGCCAGTCGACGACGAGCAGGGTGCGGTCCTCGGCGAGCCCGCACACGAGGGCTGACCACGGGCGGATCGCGGCTGCCCCGCGAACTGGCAGGGAGGCCGTGATCGCGGCGGCTACCTCGGGGGCGACGACCGGCTCGGCGAGCGCGTGATCGGCGGGCGCGTCGACCGTGCGTGGGGGCAGGGTTCCGGTCACAGGTCCACCCCCGCGGCTGCGCGCACGATCCGGCGGCGCAGGTTCCAGGCGACGCCCTTGGCGCGACCGGTGGTGTCGCGGCGGCGCAGGTCCCACGTGGCGGGCGACAGCTCGCGGACCGGGTCGAGCGATGCGTGTGCGGCGGGCACGTCGAGCGCGAGCACCGTGGGTCCGGCGACGAGCTCCTCGCCGAGCTGCACGAGCGCGGTGGCTGACGTGGGGACTGCCGCGGTGGCGATGCGGTCGGTGCCGACGAGGTCGGGATCCATGCCGAACGTGGACCCGTGTCGCGGCGCGGGGATGCGCTGCACGTCGCCCACGACGATCACGTGCGAGGCCAGGCGCATGGAGCGGCACGCGGTGCCGACCGCGACTCCGATCGCGCGCGGCGAGCTGCCGTCGACGTATTCGATGCTGGCTCCGGCGGCACCGGCTGCTTCCGCCACGCCGCCCGCCTGGCCGGTCACGACGAACACGCCATGGGTGACACCCGGCGCGGCGCTCGCGAGGCCGTGCGCGGCGAACACCGCGGCGGGCACGACGGTGAGCGGCACGCCCGTGTCGGTCTGATAGGTCGGGTATGCGGCGTCGAGGCGGCCGGGCACGCCGATCACGCCCTGCGCGAGCGTCAGGCCGGCCGCGACGACCGGGCTCACGGCGCGGTGCAGCACCTCGCCGCGACGCGGGACGCGACTGCCCGAAGTGGCTCGAGAGGTGACGACCGCACCGGTCAGCGCATCGAGGGCTTCGTGCGTCGCCGTGTCGGTGTCGGCTACGCGGGTGCGAACCCACGACGCGACGAGCGACACGAGCGTCTCGCCGCGCATCGATCCGGCGTCGATCGTGTGCGCGGCGGAGATCGACACGCCCAGGTCGCGACGCAGCTGCTCGGCGATGCGGTCGGCGCGCGGCGCGATCACGCACACGTCCTCGGTGGCGGCGAGCATGCGGCCGATCACGCCGCCGGGGTCAGGGGTGATGCCCACGGCGCGGCTGGAGACGATGGCGACGTCGTCGAGCCGGAGCGTGCTGCCAGCCTCGGCGAGGCGCGCGGCGACCTGTGCGAGTGCCCGCTCGGCGGCAACGCGGATCGGTCCCGCGACGACGAGCGCGGTCATCGCACCTCCACGAGCGGAGCCGAGCACCGCCTCGATCAGGCCGGCGCGTTCGGCAGCGGTCCCGATCGACACGAGCCCCGCGGTGCGCTGCTCGGCATCGGTGTCGGCGGTCGCGACCGGCGACGCATCGGTGCGGCGGCGAATCGTGCCGCGCATGCCGAGCGCTCGCTCACGGATGACGATGAAGGCGGGCCGCCCGGCGGCAACGCTGGCAGCGTAGGCGGCGTCGATTGCGCGAACGAGGCCGATCGCGGTGGGCTCGGGGTCGATGACGAGCGCGTCGTCGATGCGCAGCACGTCCTCGTCGAAGGTGAAGCCGACCACGCCACCCGCACAGGTCACGCGTGCGAGCTGCTCGAGCGCAGGGCGCAGGCCTCGTCGTCCACCGAACACCACCGCACCACGGGGAGGAGCAGCGCCGGTGATGCCACCGGTCGGCGACGTGATGATCGGCTCGAGCGCCGAGAGGCTGCGCAGGCGGCGCAGCACGATGCCGCGGGGTGAGAGCACCCGTTCACGGGCGTCGTCGATCGCGGCGTCGATGGGAGTCGGGCGGTCCTGCCACGAGCTGACGACGTAACCGACGCCGTTCTCGAGCAGGGCTCGGACGACGACCAGTCCCAGGTCGCCGGTCAGCAGTGCACGGGCGCCCTCTCGGGCACCGGTCGCCTGCTCCATATGCTCCTCAGTGGGGAGCACTCGTTCCTCCGTTCGCGTCACCGCATCCCGTTCGTCACTGCTCACCGCGTGGCCTCGCCCCTCCGGACGTGGCCGCCGGTGCGCACCGCACTGACGTTGGGATCCTCACCGCTCTATCGCGGCGATGCGGCACCTGCGTTGCAGATGCGGCCACCGAGTGGCCGTCGGATCCGGGCAGCCCGCGGCCGCCCCGTGGATCCTGCCGCGTTCGTTCACGCGGGCGCGCAGGCGCGCTCGCGCGTCGCCGAGCCGAAGACGCGTCGCGGAATTCATGGTTTGCAGATCCGCATTTCCGTCGTACGGTGGCTGCAGGGAACGACTGCGTACCTCTGGGACCACGCTGGCGCGGACACGCCAGCCTCTGGGGTTCGTACGGGACATCACGGACGAAGGACAATGACGATGCGAATGCGACGTCTACTGGTTCTGATTGTGGCAGCGATGGCGAGCATGACGCTCATTACGCCTGCAGCCGCATCGGCAGCCACGGAGTACGGATCCACCAACAAGTGGCCCTGGTCGGGTTACTGGTGGCCGATGCTCGAGAACGGCTACAACCTCTATTCCGCCAACGGTCCGCTGCAGAAGTACGACCAGCAGTTCGGCACCGGCTCACAGGCGTGGGAGCGAGCCAACCACTACACGAACGATGCGTCGAACAAGTGGTGGGGACACTGCCATGCGTGGGCATCGGCGGCGATCCTGGCTCCGGAGCCCTCGGCGACCGGCAACTACACGATCAACGACACCAAGGGTCTGACGACGGCGCTGTACTACGAGCCGACGTTCCAGTGGCTCAGCGGCGTCCGCGTCGATGATGCCAACGACAAGTCGTCGGCCGCCTACCAGGACATCGCACCTGCGTGGATGGACTACCTGCTTCGCTACTACATCCGCTACCACAAGTATCCGTTCATCATGGACGTGAACGCGGATTCGCAGGTCTGGAACTACCCGGTGTTCGCCTACAACCGCCAGAGCACGCAGTACGCGGGCGGCATCGAGGACGTCACCACGACGGTCTGGTTCTCCAGCCCCGACTGGAACGTCACCGGCACCAAGTACATCTCCAGGACGTACACGTACCGCCTGCAGTCCGGCACGCTCGGACAGTGGTTCGGCTCGAGCGTCAACGATCACCCGGACTTCGCGTGGGTCCCGACGGGCAAGCGCCCGGGCGCCGGAACCAACCCGCACGTCACCGAGGCGAACGTGGAGCGCATCACCGGCCTCGACGTCTAGGTCGGTCACGAGATACGCGATTCCGGCTGGGGCCGTCCCGGGCACGTGACCTTCGGGTTGCTGCCGGGGGCGGCCCCAGCTGCGAGCCCGGTCCTCAAGGCCGGCACCGGAACGTGCCGATATGCCGGACATGCGTTCCAACCCGCTCCGCCTCGTCATCCTCGTCGTCGTCATCGTGGTCGCGCTTGCGGGCGTGCTCATGCTGTTCAAGCAGAGCTCGCCGGACAATTCGGGCTCGAACGGCGGCGGAACGCGAGGCTCGGCCAGCGACATCTGGAAGGTCGGCGATCGCTGGACCGCCCAGGTCCGGCAGGACGGCGGAGCGATCTCGCCCGACGCCGCGAAGAGCGTCACGAAGGTCCCGTTCCGCTTCGAGGTGACGAAGGCGCCGAGCGCGTCGAACGACGCGTGGACGATCAAGGTGACGCAGGACGGCGCTGAAGGTCCGTTCGCCGCCGGCTGGCGCCTCTACTACGTCGAAACCGATGGCGAGATGGTGCTGTCGAAGGTCGCCACGGGCGCCGCGACGGACAAGCCGCTCGAGGCGGAGCTGGCGACCATCGTGCTCGGCTCGCAGTTCCCGTACGAGGTGCGCTACGCCGCGCCGCCCAAGGATGCCTCGATCACCGCCGCCGACCTGATCGAGCGCTCGTCGCTCCCGCCGACCTCCTCGGTGCCCGGCTCCGATGCGAAGGACGGGCCCAAGGGCGCGCCGACCGCACCCCCGATCGACCAGGCGATCGCCCCGGGCACCGCGCCGGCCACGCCGAAGCGCTGATACGGCAGACCGCCGCCAAGCGGCTCGTCGGCAGCCGCGTTCGGCGTAGAATCGGACGCATGTCCGACTTTCCCGATCGCAACCTCGCCATGGAACTCGTCCGCGTCACCGAGGCGGCTGCACTTGCAGCTGCCCGCTGGGTGGGCCGCGGCGACAAGCTGGCCGCCGACAAGGGCGCCGTGGACGCGATGCGCTCCATGCTCGGACGCATCGAGATGGACGGCCTCGTCGTGATCGGCGAGGGCGAGAAGGACGAGGCGCCGATGCTCTTCAACGGCGAGCGCCTCGGCACCGGCGAGCCGCCGGAGGTCGACATCGCCGTCGACCCGCTCGAGGGGACGACGTTGTGCGCGAAGGGCATGCCCAACGCCATCGCCGTGATCGCGATCGCCGAGCGCGGTGCGATGTTCGACCCGGGCCCGTGCTTCTACATGGAGAAGCTCGTCACCGACAACGAAGCAGCGATGGCGATCGACATCGAGCGCCCGATCGAGGACAACATCCGCGCGGTCGCCGCTGCCAAGGGCAAGCCCGTCAACGAGACGACCGTGATCATGCTCGACCGCAAGCGCCATGACGAGGCGAAGGCCCGCATCCGCGAGACCGGCGCGCGCATCCGGATGATCAGCGACGGCGACGTCGCCGGCGCGATGACCGCCGCGCGTGAGGGCAGCGCGATCGACCTGCTGTACGGCATCGGCGGCACGCCCGAAGGCGTGCTCGCGGCCGCTGCGATCCGCTGCCTCGGCGGCGAGATCCAGGCGCGTCTGGCACCGCAGGACGAGACCGAGCTGGCGGCAGTGAAGGAGCACGGCTGGGACCTGAGCCGCGTGCTCACGCGACGCGACCTCGTCTCCGGACGCGACGTGTTCTTCGCCGCGACCGGCGTGACCGACGGCGACATGCTCGAAGGCGTGCGCTACGGCCGACGCGGGGCGTCGACGCAGTCGATCGTCATGCGCTCGCGCTCGGGCACGGTGCGCATCGTCAACGGCGAGCACAACCGCGAGAAGCTCGAGTCGTACCTCAAGAGCACCGGCCTGGGCCTCTCCGAAGGCGCGCCGATCCCGGCCGGAACCGGCATCACGCTGTAGGCCAGCCGCGCGGCGGCTGCGGCCACGCCGCGCACCCTGGCTCGAGTCGACGGATGCTCGCGCGATACCTTCACGCGCGAGATGCAGCTCCACGCCGTCACGTCGTTCGCCCCGAATCCACCGCCCGAGCTCGCGGGCGTGCCCGATGGTCCCGAGATGGTGCTGCCATCCGGCGTTCGGTTGCAGCGCCAGTGGATCGGCTCGAACCACGTGTCGGACGAACACCTGCGCCAGGCGGTACGCGGCGTGCTCAAGCTGCCGATGTCGCACCAGCGCCTGTTCGCCACGCTCGGCTTCCCGATCGAGCTGGTGCCGGTCGCGTTCCTCGAGCAGGTCGCTGGCACCACGAATCCGGTGGTCGGCGCCACCCGCGTGCTCGGCCCCGACGGGTCGGCGCGCCCCGATCGCATGCGCATCGCGACCTATCAGGAGCTCGTCGGCACGCAGGTCGAAGAGGCGATCCAGCACGAGATCGGCCACGCGCTCAACGTCGTGACGCGCCAGGACCTGTCAGAGGACGCCGCGAACGCCTACGCGGCTCGGTACTGACCGGCTCGTCGGCGTCGAGCGGGTACGGCCACGGGCGTGGCCACCGCCGACCGTTCACCCGGCCGGGGCGACGCGACCTGATGCGGCACGGGGAGAACAGGAAGACATGGATGTCACTCGCACGCCCCTTCCCGGCATGACGCCGCTTCTTGCGTACCGCACGCTGCTGCGCGCCGCCGATGTTGCCGCATCGGCGCCGCGCGCAGCGGCGGCGGGCGCGACGGCGCCTGCCGCCACGGCGTCGGGGGGCGGCACGGTCGGCATGGACCCCCCGGAGATCGACGGCGTCGTCGACGGAGCAGACGTCGTGCTCGCCACGGGCGTGCACATTCGCCGCAAGCGCATCGGTTCGGCGCGCGTCGGCGATGCCGAGCTGCAGCAGGCGATCCGCGGCGTGCAGGCGCTGCCGGTGTCGCACCAGATCCTCATCGCGCGGCTCGGCCTGCCGATCGAGCTCATCCCGGTCGTGCAGCTCGAACGGGTGATCGGCACGACCGACCCCGTCGTGGGCGCAACCCGCATCACGGGTCCGGATGGCGGCCTTCGCCCGGGCAAGATCCGCATCGCGGCATACCAGTCGCACGTGAATTCATCGGTCACCGAGTGCACGCAGCACGAGATCGGTCATGCGATCGCGGTCACGGCGAGCCAGGACACGAGCGAGGAAACCGCGATCAGGTACGCGCGCACGTACTGAGCGAACGAGCCCTACTGGCGTGAGCCGGCGCGCAGCGCGCGCGAACGCGCTTCGAGCGCGTCGATGATCCGGACCGGCACCGTCCGGCACCCGAGCCGCGAGCCATCCGGTCCGTGTCCGTGGTCGTCGCTGCCCGCGGTCTGCACGAGGCCGAGCTCCGTGGCCAGCTCGGCGCAGCGCTCCACGACGTCGCCGTCATGGCCGGGGTGGTCGACCTCGACGCCATCGAGTCCGAGCGATGCCGCATGTCGGATCGCGTCCTCGCGAAGGCCGGACTTGGACCGTGCACCGGGATGCGCGAACACCGCGACGCCTCCAGCTTCGTGGATCGCCGCGATACCCCGCTCGATCGACATCGCGTCTCGCGCGACGAACGCCCGGCCGCCGCTTCCGAACCACTCGTCACCGAACGCGTGGTCGACGTCCTCGATGATGCCCAGGCGCACCATGGCGCGCGCGATGTGCGGACGACCGGGCGGCGCGCCGCCGCTCTCGCTCAGCACGTCGTCCATCGTCAGTTGGCCCGCGATGTGCGCGACCCGATCGACGATCGCCGAGGCTCGATCCACGCGTTGCGCCCGCATCTCCGCGAACAGCTCCGCGAGACCGGCATCGGCCGGATCGATGAAGTAGCCGAGCAGGTGCGCTTCTCGGGCCGTGGGGCTGAAGCACGACAGCTCGACGCCGGGAATGCAGCGGATGCCGAGCGCGTCGGCCATGCCGATCGCCTCGTCGAGCCCATCCGTCGTGTCGTGATCAGTGAGCGCCAGTCCCGCGAGGCCGCGCTCCGCGGCCAGGCTCACGACCTCGCGCGGCGGCAGCATGCCATCCGAGGCGGTGGAATGCGTGTGCAGGTCGAATCGGTCCCGGGCCATCTAGGACCAGTCTATCGCGCCCTCGGCTCAGCTCCCCGGCTTGAACACCATGAGTGCGACCATCGCTGCAAGCAGTGCGGTGTCGAGCAGCGATGCCGGCAGGCCACCGCGAACGAGCGATCGCACCCGTCCGGAAACCGGCGCATCGGTCGCTGCGAGGTCCGCGGTGAGTTCGCGCGCGAGACGCGAACGCGGCGCGTGCAGGCGGATGCCGACCACGGCGGAGGCGAACCACAGCGCGATCGCGCCGAGGATCCACGGCTCCGTCATCGACCACGCGCCGTGCGAGACCGCGACGAGTCCGATCCCGCTCGCGAGCAGCAGGAACGACCCGGGCATCGCGCAGCGCCGCACCGCCCCGTTCGCAGTGGTCAGCAGGGCGAGCACGGCCGCGGCGGATCCGGCGCGTGCAGCCGCCAGCTTGCAGGCGAGCGATGCGCCGACACCAGCTGTCAGTGCGAGCAGGCCCGCGAGGTGTGCGAAGAGGAGGACCTCGCGCATGTCAGCTCGCGGCAACGTGTCGAGCCGACGTGGCGAGCGTGCGGATCGCGGCGTCGAAGTCCTTGATGGGCATCTCGCCGCTGAAGCGCTGCTGGACGACTCCGTGGCGATCCACGAACACCAGGTAGGGGAAGCCCTCGACGCCGAGCGCCGCCGCGGCGGTGCCGACCTCGTCGTCGATGAGCACGTCGTGTGTCCAGTGCTCGTCCGCGAGCCACGCAGCCGGCGGGAAGTTCGGCCGTCCCTTGTCGACCGCCGTGGAGACGGTCACCAGCTCCACGTCCTTCGGCAGGTCGTTGTCCCGGGACCACTCCACCAGGCGCGGAACCTCGTCGCGGCAGTGCGGACACCAGTGCGCGACGACCACGTAGGCGCGGGCAACCCCGTCCCCGCTCGACCAGGTCGCGATCGTGCGCTCGAACGTCGTCCCGCGAAGTGTCGGGACCTGGCGCCCGATCGCGTCGTCGGTGCCCGAGCCAGACCAGGTCGGCAGCTCCGCTCCGTCGACTGACACGTCGGCGTAGGTCGGCACGGCGTCGGCAGCCGCGCGCGCTGCGCTCTCGCGATCGTTCGGCGCGGTCACGACCAGCGCGGCGATTCCGGCGACGACGAGCGCGGCCACGACGATCCAGAAGACCGGCAGCTGGCGCGTGTCGGTTCGGGTCGCGGCGGCGATCGTCACCTGTCGATCCAGCTCGCGGCGTTCACGCTTCGTCCGGGATGCCTTGCCCATGTCGTCCTCCGATGGCGAGGATGACGACGACGAGCGCGAACGCGCTCATCGCCATCATCGGGATGGTGATGTAGCCCAGCTGCTCGAACCAGATCGTCGTGCACGGCACGCTGCTCGTGCAGGCGATCGCGTCCTGGTCGGGGAATCGCTCGAGCTGGTAGTGGTAGGCGCCGATCGCCAGCCCGACGAGGGCGATCGGGATGGCGTACCAGCGCGCGAGGTGGTCGCGGCGGAGCACGGCGATGCCGAGCAGCACGACGAGCGGGTACATCGCGATGCGCTGGTACCAGCACAGCGGACAGGGTTCGAAGTGCCGGACTTCGCTCATGTACAGGCTGCCGGCGGTGGCGACCGCCGCGACGAGCCATGCAAGCTTGAGCGCGTCGTGTCCGATGCGCAGACCGATCGCCCGCAGCGGGCTCCGGGAACTCACGCGCTCGACGATCCAGCACGCGAGCGCTAGTGCGACGATCGCCTGCGCAGCGAGCGTCAGTGCCGTGAGCAGCTCGAGCACGTCAGGCGACCTCGACGCCACGCAGCAGGTCGCGATACGCAAGCGCGGCGTCGTAGGTGCCGACCTCCCAGCGCAGCACGCGGTCGTGCACGAGCAGGCCGCGGAGCTTGTCGGGACGGCTGCCGGCGACCACCGTGATGTCGGCGTCGTGGCCGAGGAACGGATGTGACAGCGAATCGCCGGCAGTCACCCGTGCGCGCAGCACGCCGTCGGCGAGATCCATCTGGTACTCGACCGCGTCCGTCGGGATGCCGTCGATGTGTGGACCGATGCGTCCCAGGTCGCCGCCGAGCTCCTCGAGCACGCGCCGCGCCTGCCACGCCGTCGCGAAGCCCGCGCGGTAGGGCAGGTTGACGGCGTCACCGATGCAGAACACGTGCGGCGCGAGCCGGAAGGCCGCGTCCGGCTCGTACCAGCCACTTGGACCGGGACCGGGAACTCCATCGATGGTGCGCGGCCGGAGCGCGCCGAACTCGACGACGAGGTCTCCATCGAGTGCGTCGAATCGGCCGACCGGCACGTCGGTCGCGACCTGCACTCGGGCGCGTCGCATCGCGCCTTCGACGATCGTCTCACCGATCGGCCCGAACCACTCGAAGGCGTTGCTGTCACTCGTGACGAACAGCGTCTCGACCAGGTGGTCCAGTCGCAGTGAGCGCAGCCAGGCGCCGAGCAGCAGCGCGAACTCGCATGCTGGCGCGGTCCACGAGTCGTCGGATTCGGCGCGCAGGGTGATCGTGCGTCGCTCGCCGGCACGAGCCTCGCGCACGATGCGCGCAAGCTGTTGACGGACGCGGATGGCGTCATCGAGCGTGCGCAGGCTCTGGTTCGAGTGCTCGCGCGGCTCGGCACCCGGCGCGACGATGAGCTCGTCGTAGGCGAGCTCGCCGGCGCTCGTGTGGATCGTCTTCGTCGCGACGTCGACGCGCTCGACCGTTGCCTGGACGCTCGACACGCCGTGCGGCAGCAGCGTCGAGAGCGGCACGTCGATGCGTCGCGGCGACACGTCGAACGGGACGTACACCAGGTCGGGGAGCATGCGGAACGAGGGCCATCGCCCGACGAGCGTGACCGCTGCGTCGGGCAGGCCGATCGCGAGCGTCAGCGCCGTCTCGGCTCCCGCGATGCCGCCACCGACCACCACGATGCGACGCGGGCGGATCGGTGTGATGTCGGGCGTGTCCATGGCGCGGCTCCTCCGGGTCTGTCCCCAGCATCGCCGCGCGGCGGCGTCGGGCCATCCGTCGCTCGGCGCAGCTCGCTACGGAAAACCCGCAGAGTCGCCCTACGGTCGCGTCTCGAGCAGCCCGCGGTCGAGCG
Organism: Thermoleophilia bacterium; assembly: GCA_025964555.1. Classification (GTDB taxonomy): domain Bacteria; phylum Actinomycetota; class Thermoleophilia; order Gaiellales; family SKUG01; genus JAGQUL01. The sequence goes on from JAOPYQ010000013.1 coordinate 24,098, forward strand.
CCCAGCGCACGAGGTCGGCGCGCGAATCCAGTCGGAGCTTCGCCATGGCATGTGCGCGGTGGGTCTCCACCGTGCGCACGCTCAGGTGCACGAGCTTCGCCACCTCGGCGTTCGTGTGGCCCAGCGCGAGCAGGCGGACGACCTCGCGTTCACGGTCCGAGAGCGGATCTGCGGGCGGCGCGGTCGATGCCTTGACCATCGCTGCTCCGAGCGGCGGGTACAGGTATCGCTCGCCGCTGCGGATCGCCTCGATCGCGGCCACGAGTTCGTCTTCGGCGGCGTCCTTGACGAGGTAGCCCTCGGCGCCGGCGGCGAACGCGCGTTCCACCCGTTCGGGCTCGTCGTGCATGCTGAGCACGAGGATCCGGCTGCCGCGGCCCTTCGCCTGGAGCGTCTCCACCAGGTCGAGGCCGTCGGCGTCGGGCAGGGTGATGTCGAGCACGACCACGTCCGGGCGCTTGATCTCGACGAGCTCCACGGCGTCCTTGGCGGTGCCCGCCTCCCCGCACACGGTGATGCCGTCCGCATGCTCGAGGATGCGGCGAAGGCCCGCGCGAACGACCGCGTGGTCGTCGACGAGGAGCACCTTGGTGTCTGGAGCGGCATCGGACATGCAGCTAGTCTGCCAAACCGGACCGACGGGCAGGATGACCGAGTGAAGCAGCACCTCGAACATCTGGAGACGCTGGCCGAGGCAGGCATCTCGCTCGCGCTCGCCCGAGACGCGCAACACTGCTGCGAGCTGCTGCGCGACTGGACTGCGCGACTGGTCTCCACGGAGACGATCGGCGTCACCTACAGCGGGGAGCTCGGGACCATCGCGATCGGGACGCTCCCGGACGGAATCGGTGCCGATGCGGCGCCGCAGGGCGGCGGCACACCCTCGACGAATGGGTGGCACGTGGTCGACATCGCGCATCCAGACGTCGACGAATCCTCGTGGACGTCGCAGCTCTGGTTCGCGGAGCCTGCCGACGACCACTGGCGCGTGACGACCGGCGTCCTGGCGCGCCAGGCCGGGGTCGGGCTCGCTCGCGTGCTGAGGCGGTCGGAGCTCACCCGCCATGAACGCGCCCAGCAGGCGCTGGTCGAGGCGGGCAAGGCGCTCAGCTCGGAGCGAACGCTCGACGGAGTCCTCCGGCTCATCGTCGAGCACGCGATGGAGCTGACCGGTGCGCGCTACGGAGCGCTCGGCGTGCTCGACGACAAGAGCGAGGGGCTGGCGGCGTTCGTCACGGTAGGCATCGACGAGCACACCCAGGAGCTCATCGGCGACCTGCCGCGCGGTCGCGGCATCCTCGGGGTACTGATCGACGATCCACGCCCGCTGCGCCTTCGCCGCCTGCAGGATCACCCGAAGTCGGCAGGATTTCCCGACCACCATCCTCCGATGGGTTCGTTCCTCGGCGTGCCGATCGTCACGTCGCGCGGCGTCGCGGGTCGCATCTACCTGACCGAGAAGCAGGGCGCGCCCGAGTTCACGGCAGACGACGAGCAGCTCGTGGAGACGCTGGCGTCGCAGGCCGCGATCGCGATCTACAACGCGGCACTCAACGACGAGCTCGCACGCACCGCCGCGGAGCTTCGCGAGGCGAGCCGGCACAAGTCGGCCTTCCTCGCGAACATGAGCCACGAACTCCGCAGCCCGCTCAACACGATCATCGGCTACACCCGGCTGCTGCTGGAAGATCCGCGCGAACTCGATTCGGAACAGCTCGAGGACCTGGAGATCGTGCGCAGCTCGAGCGAGCACCTGCTCGCGCTCATCACCGACCTGCTCGACCTGCAGCGCATCGAGGCGGGGCGTGTCTCGCTCGCGCTCGCCGACGAGGACCTGTCGGCCTTGGTGGGGGCGGTCATCGCGAGCATCCGCCCGTCGGTCGCGGACGGCGTGGAGCTCGTCGCCGACGTGTCGGCCCTCGCCGACCCGGTCGTTCGATGTGATCGCACGCGCATCCGGCAGGTGCTGCTCAACGTGCTCGGCAACGCCATCAAGTTCACCGAACAGGGTTCGGTCGAGCTCGTGGTGCGTGACGACGGCGGATCGAACCGGGTCGTGGTCGAGGTGCGCGACACCGGGCCCGGAATCCCCGAGGACGACCAGCGCCGCATCTTCGATTCGTTCTTCCAGTCACAGGCGGCGATCGGTCGGACGCCCGACCGTCGCGAGGGGGCCGGGCTCGGATTGGCGATCACGAAGATGCTCGTCGACCTGCATGGCGGCGACGTGCACCTCGACTCCACGCTCGGGTCCGGCACGACCGTGACCATCGAGCTGCCGCGCGATGCGGCGAGCGCGGTGGACACGTGACGAATCCCCGGCTCGTGCTGGTCGACGACGACGCTGCGGCGCGACGCATGATGCGGCGCGTGCTCGAGCGACGCGGCTATCTCGTCGACGAGGCGGCGGACGGCCGCACCGGGCTCGACATGATTCGCGCCGACGCACCCGCGGCGGTGCTGCTCGACCTGCGCATGCCCGGCGAGCTGTCGGGCATCGACGTCGCGGCCAAGCTGCGCGCGGACCCGGCGACGGCGCCGATCCCAATCATCGTGGTGAGCGCCAGCACGCACCTCGACGCTCGTGGCCTCGTCGAGGAGGTCGGATGCGATGCGTTCATCGAGAAGCCGGTCGACTTCGACGAGCTCGACCGCGTGCTCGCCGAGTTCGCTCCGCGCACGGACTGACCACGACCCCCTGGCGGTCGTTCACCCGAGCTGCAGGGTGAGCAGCGCCTCGTCCTCCACCAGGTCGAGACGCCCCCCGCACGCGTGCGCGAGCACGATGAGCACGGCCGCGAGCCCCGGCGGGACACCCCCCGCATGCAGTGCGATCGCGATGTCGGCCTCGCCCGCGTGCACGGTTGCGACGATCGACGGCGTCGGCCCGGCATAGTGCAGCACGTCGGTGACGAGGCGCTCGGCAACCGTTCCCGGCACGGCGACGACGACGTCGTCGAACGCGTGCTCGGTCGATTCGATCGCCGCCCCTTCCCGCCGGGCGCGACGCATCGCGAGGGCGACGAGCTCCGCCAGCGCGAGCGGCTCGGAGGCTCCGGCCCGTCCCAGTTCGATCCGCGCGAGCGTGACCGCCCGCTCGACCGTCACCTGCAGCGCGCGGGTCGATGCGGCAAGGGCGTCGGCGACCTCGGGATCCTCCTGGAGCTGCACCACCGAGCGCAGCGTCGCCACGTGGTTGCGCAGGTCGTGCGCGCTGCCGGACAGCAGCAGCGCGAGGGTGGAGCCATCGTTCGTCGGGGTCGCCATGGTCGGCTCCTACCCGGGACCGGTGTTGGGGGATCCGGGCAACGCGTTGCGGAGAACTACGGATGTCGATCGACCGACCACGGACGACGATGGAGGCAGGACATCACGAACGATTGGATACACGATGAGCGAGTTCACGCGAGAGGCCCTTCCGATCATGTTCATGTTCGGCTGCGTGCTGCTGCTCGTTCCGTTCATCGCGGTCGCGATGTGGATGGCCTTCGACGGCGACCGCCTTCGCGAGCCCGAGGGCGAGGCACAGGTGGGGCTGCGCGAGGTCCAGCCCGCAGAGCCAACGACGCCGCGTCCGATCAGCGCGGAGGCGACGAGCGCGGCGTGAGCTGCAGCCGGCCCCGCGCCTGGTGCGCGGCCACATAGGACATGCCCTCGACTCCCGCGCGCATCGTACGGCGGGCGCCACGAGGCACCACGAGCACGATCCCCGCATGGAGGTCGTGCTCGACGTCTTCCACCCGCACCACACCTGAGCCGGCGATGCCCACGAGCAGCACCTCGCGCTCGTCGTTCACGTGCTCGGTGACGACATGCCCGGCCGGCCAGGCGAGCAGCGTCGCGTTGAGCTGGACACCTGCGTGGCCCCAGCGCGCCCCGGATCCCGATCGAGCGAGCTCGGCAGCATCGATGCGCACGCACTGCGCTGACGGCTCGTCAGGCATCGACGAGCTCCCGGAGACGATCCCCCACGTCGTGCTGCAGCACTTCGAACAGCTCGCGCTCCTCGAACCGGATGTGGGCGGTGAGCTGCTCGCCGAGCGCGTGGAGGTCGTCACCAGTCGGGACGCCCGCCGTCGCAAGGTCGGTGAACGCAGCACGCAAGGAGTCGTGGTCGGCCGCCATGCGTGCGCCACCCGCGGCGATCGCCACCGAATCGGGCGCCAGCGCGGCGGCGCGAGCGAGCAGTCGCTCCTCCTCGACGAAGTGCGGTTCCAGCCGTGTGGTCGCGAACTCGAGGAACGACGTCACTTCCGCGTGACGATCGTCTGCATCCGCGTCACGCGCGCGACGCAGGCGCAGTGCGCGGGCGAGCGCGTTCTGGTGGTCGTGTGACAGCGAGTGCAGAGCGGTGTGTCGTTTCATGGCCTCACCGTACTGGGCCGCACCGCGCGACGCATGTGGTTTTTCCGCACCGCGGCACGGGGCGCCCCCCATGTGACGGGATCGTCCATCGACGATGCTCAGGGCAGACACCCCAAGGAGCAGACAGCAATGACCCCGCACACCCACACCACCTCGACCGAACGCCAACGGCGGGTGGACTTCGACACACTCGCGCCACTCTCGATCGGAGCGATCATCGTGGCCGTCGTCGCCATCGCGATCGCGATCGCCTCGCACCAGGACGCCGGAACCGTCGCCTCGGCCGCAGGCGCCGGGGATGCGGCAGCCACCGCGACCTCCGAGACCACGAAGGCCGTCGACGTCAAGGACGTCAAGCCGGACTTCTCGGCCAAGGAGATCAACCCGGCAACCGAGCCTGTGAAGGCCGGCCCGAAGACCTTCGAGCTGACGGCTACTGAACGCAAGGTCAAGGTCGGCGACAAGGTCTACGACCAGTGGACGTTCAACGATCAGGTCCCCGGACCGGTGATGCGCGTCGTCGTCGGTGACAAGGTCACGATCAAGATCAAGAACGCCGGAGACAGCAAGCTCCCGCACTCGGTGGATTTCCACTCGTCGCGGCTCACGCTCGGCGGCGGTCACGTCCAGGTGAACCCCGGCGACACCGGAACGTACGAGTTCGTTGCCGAGTACCCGGGAGTGTTCATGTACCACTGCGCCACGGCGCCGGTGCTGCACCACATCGGGATGGGCATGTACGGCATGATGATCGTCCAGCCGAAGGAAGGCTTCGGCGCTGACATGCCCGAATACGCGATCGTGCAGCACGAGCTGTACGCGAGCAGCAAGGGCATCGACGACGGGGTGATGGACGCCATGGCGTTCAACGGCATCCCGTCCCACTACACGAAGATGCCGATCAAGGTGAAGAAGGACGCGAGGATCCGCCTGTTCGTCCTGAACGCCGGCCCGAGCCAGGTCAGCAGCTTCCACGTGGTCGGCACGGTGTTCGACAGGGTGTACGAGGACGGCAACCCCAGGAACGTGTCCTACGGGCGACAGGCTCTCATGATGCCGGCCTCCGGCAGCGGCGTGTTCGAGTTCCAGACCGTCGGTGAAGGCCTGTTCCCCTTCGTCACGCATCAGTTCAACCACGCGGCGAAGGGTGCGGTCGGCATGATCATCGCCGGCGACGGCAAGCCTGGCCCGGGCGCGATCGACGAGGCCAAGGACGGTCACCACTGAGCGGAGCGAGCGCTATCGAGCTCGCTCGAATGGCCGAGCGAGTGAGGCGGCCGGAGCGGAGCGACGAACCACTGAGCGGAGCGAGCGCCATCGAGCTCGCTCGAATGGCGGGTGTGCGGAGAACCCGCACACCCGCGCTCGTTGCTACTGATGCGGCACTCGGCAGCGGTGGCGATCATGTGGATGTATCCCGAACCGCACCAGCGGCAGGGCAAGCTCGAACGAAGGAACACCGACATGCGCAAGTTCTCGATGTGGGGCGGCCTGCTCGCCAGCACCATCCTGATCGCCTTCGCGATCGCATCAGTCGCCCTGGGCGTGACCGCCCGGACCGACGTGCGCGACGCGCTCGGCGCTGAAGGCATCGTCGGTACGCCCGACTCCTCGATCCCTGGCCAGAAGGTCGACACCGGCGCAGAGGCCGAGGCATTCGCCAAGACGATGCGCAAGCACACGCTCGCGATGACCGATGGCCAGACCTACGCGGAGATGGGTCGGTTCCTCGATTCGGACGGCAAGGCGACGAGCGACGAATCCAAGGCCGCCGTCGACGAGGCGACCGGACAGCCCGTCGAGAACGGACTGCGAAATGTGTGGGTCACCGAGACCGCACTGACGACGGCCCTCAACGTCAGCTTCTTCGCGGAGCGCGTGGCGCTGTTCAGCATCATGATGGGCGTCGCCCTGCTGCTGACCGGCATCGGGTTCTTCGTCCTGTGCCTCGGCCAGCTGCGCGCCGGTCCGACGGTGCTCGTCGCACCGGCGGTCGCCGAACGCAAGATCGCAACGCCTGCCTGAGCGGTCCGCCAGTCAGTCAACACCACCGCGCGCGGCCTCCGGATGACCGGGGGCCGCGCGTGTGTGTGACTGCCGCTAGCGCGGTACCGCCACGGTTGCCCGGTTGAGCATCCGCTCGATCTCGAGCCGGAGGGTGGAAGCGGGAACGCGTCGAAGTACCCAACCGCACCTGCACGGGGTTGCGCGGGCGGTGGGCACGTGAATTCAGAAGAGGCGCATGAGCTCTTCGCCGTCGGGGCAGCGGCTCAGGACCTCGTCGAGCGCGATGAAGTCGTAGCCCCACTTCTCGAGCAGCACGCGTGCCTGCGGCGCGAGCTCGGGTGCGACGAGGATGCCGCGCGCCGGGGCGTGCGCGGGATTCTTCTGGACCTCGTCCATGTAGCGGTTGAGCTGCTCGACGGCGGCGGCGACCGCGCGCACGCGCTTGACTTCGATGACGCAGGTGCGGCCATCGGTGTCGCGGCAGAACAGGTCGACCGGGCCGACCTCCGTGAACAGCTCGCGCTGCAGGCCGACCATCCCGAACTCGATCGCCTCGGGCGTCTGGAAGATCGTCGCCTGGATGTCCTTCTCGCGCCCCTCGCGCACGAGCTTGGCGGCGTCCTCGAGTTCCCAGTTCGTGTCGGCGTGCACGTCCTCGACGTCGATGACGAGCGACTCGCCGGTCGCGGGCCGCGAGACGACGAGCGTGCGCCCGTCCTCGGTGACCACGGTCGGCCCCGGCATGTAGTTGATGGGCTTCGCGCCCTGCCCGGCGTGCACGACGACCGCACCGTCGTCCTTGAACAGGACGACGCGATCGCCGGATTCGAGGGTGGTGACGAGGCGGCCCTCGTATCGGATGCTGCAGCGTGTGACGAGGATGCGCATAGGGGGAGATCGTACCGGCCCCACCGGACGGCGCGGGTAGCGATTGACTACCTCGACAGGTAGCGAATCGACACCACCGGGTCAGGACGCGCCGTTGCCACCTGTGAGCTTGATCTCGCCGATGCGCGCACGAGCGCGGTTCGGGTCGTCGGTATCGATCACCAACTTGGTGATCCACAGCAGCACGTAACGTGTCTCATTGCCATCCAGGTCGACGGGCACCTTCATGCCGTCGTTGACCGCCACGGCCTTCGAGACCCGCTTCCAGCCGTCCAGCTCGCTCGACGGCGTGTCGGCGACGCGCACTTCCATCGTCCAGCCGGGCAGGTTCGTCTGGATCTGCACGTCGCGCACGTCGGCGTCCTGCGCGAGCTGGAGCATGAGCCCCACCCCGGGCTTGAGCCGGTTGAAGTCGCGCGTGTCGTAGCCGTCGGTGCCCCACGTCGTCGCCGGGTCGCCGTCGAACACGTTGTCCTTGGTGTCTGAGTGCTCGTCGCCATCGCCCGGCTCCGGATCGAATGCCGCGACGCTCGCCACCGCGATCGGACGATCGGGGCCCTTGGCACCGCGTCGCTTGGAGTCGACCTGGTCGCTGCCTCGCTCGCCGGCGATCATGATGCCGAAGATGACAAGCGCCACCAGCGGCGCCACGACCATCGACCACGCCAGGATCCGCGCCCGCACCTCGCGACCGGTCCGCGGTCGACGCGTTTCGCGCGGAGCTCGACGAGCGCGGGGGACGGCCGTCGTCGCCAGCACCGCGGTCCCGTCGTCCTCCGACGTCGCCTCGTCCATGTCCTGGGTCGAGAAGGCCCGCGTGTCCTGGCCGTGCTCGTGCGGCTGGACCGCGGCGATCGTCAGCTCGCGCACGCCCGACAGCTCCGCCGCGAACTCGCGCATCGACAAGAATCGGTCCTCTGGATCGGTCGCGAGCGCTCGCGCGACGATCCCCGCCAGGCGCGGCGACACGTCGGGGCGCAGCAGCTGCAGCTCGCCGGGATCGAGCCCGGCCTGCGGGGCCTGCTCCGTGAGCGCGACGAAGACGAGCGCGCCGAGCGCATAGACGTCGTCTGACGGCTCCGCAGGTGCGGTGGCGTCAACCTCGCGCAGCTCCGGGGCCGCGAAGGGGTCGCCGACGAGCTGCGCGACGTAGCTTCCACCGCCGAAGTCCACGAGCTTGACGTCGTGCTCCTCGGTGAGCAGCACGTTGCCGGGGCGCAGGTTGCCGTGCACGACCCCGTGCCCGTGCGCGTAGGCGAGTGCGCGCGCGATCTGCAGCGCATACGTCACCACCTCGCCGCTCGCGAGCGGCGCGAAGCGCTCGATGCGCTCCTGCAGGTTCTCGCCGCGCACGTGCTCGAGCACGACGAGCGGGCGCCCCTCGTGCTCGCCTCGGTCGATGACCATGGCGACGTGCTCATGCGACAGGCGCGCCACCGCGCGCGCAGCGGCGAGCTGGGCCTCGACCACGTGTACGTCGTCACGATGACGCGGATGGAAGAGCTTGACGGTCACGCGCCGGTGCAGGCGGTCGTCGTACGCGCGGAACGCGGTCGACAGCTCGCCGGTGCCGATGAGTCGCTCGACCACGAACCGGCCGGCGATGCGTTCACCGATGAGCGACTCCGGCTCGACGTTGCCTGGGAGGCCCTCAGCCATTGTCGTCGAGGGTCTGGCCCTCGGGAACGGCGCCCTCGAGGCACTTCGGATCTGCCTTGGTCGCCTCGACGCCGCCCGGGTCCTTGTCCGGCAGCCCGCCGAATCGCTTCGGCGGCCAGTAGACCATGAAGGCCTTGCCGACGATGAAGTCGCGCGGCACGAAGCCGAACACGCGGCCGTCCGCGGAGTTGTCGCGGTGGTCGCCGAGCATGAGGTACGTACCCTTGGGAATCTTCTTGGGTCCCCAGTGCGAGCGGCCGTCGTCGACGCCCGCGACGTCCTCGATCGGGCGCAGGTACGGCTCCTTGAGCTTCGTGCCGTCCACGTAGGCGTGGTGGTCCTTGACCTCCACCTCGTCGCCCGGCAGCCCGATGATCCGCTTGATGTAGTTGGTGTCGGCCTCGGTGACCGTCTTGGTGCCGTCGGCCGCGATGCGCGCCGCATCGGACTCGTCGGCGACCACGGACGGGTCGGGGGCGCCGCCTTCGCCGATGCCGGCGGGCGGATTGAACACGACGACGTCGCCACGCTCGGGATCACCGAAGCGGAAACTGACCCGGTCGACGAGCACGCGATCGCCACAGTGCAGCGTGTTCTCCATCGATCCCGACGGAATCTTGAACGGCTTGACGAGGAACTGCTGGACCAGGAACGCGAGCAGCAGCGCCGCGCCGATGGTGACCACCACCTCGAGCACGGTGCCTCGCTCGTCTTCCTCGGGCTCGTCGTGCCATGGCTCGGCGCCGTCGTACTGCTGCGTGGGGTACCCCGTCATCCGGTGCAGCTTATCCGGTCCGGGAGGGGAGGTTCGCCGGTAGCAGCAACACGAAGGGCCGCCCTCGGGGCGACCCTTCGATGAAACAGGTGGTGGTACGGCGTCGCGCTAGAAATCGAACGGCGTGATGAGGTCACCCTCGAGCGCCTGCACGAAGCGGTCGATGTCCGCCTCCATGTTCGCGCGCGTGAGCTGCTCGAGGTCGTCGATGAGCCGGTCGGTGCCGCGGTTCAGCACGTCGTCGAAGCGCTCGACGTCCTGGTGGCGGTAGATCCCGCGCTCTGCCCACTCGCAATTGGGGCAGCGCAGCTCGATCTCCCAGCAGTCGTCCTCGGTCTCGCGCCACGAGACGGGATAGACCATCCCGGAATCGCATTCGGGACAGCACTCGAGGTCAACGACCCCGCCGTCCTCTTCCAGCGGAGTGACAGCATCGTCGGCGTGGAAGTACACGATCTCGACGCTCTTGCCGCTCGGCAGGATGATCTTCTTGATGTGGAAGTCGCCCATGAAATCCCGGTGGTTCGCTGACTACGAACGTCCACGTGGCGTGGACTGAGATTCGTATCGGAGCCCCCCGGCAGGGCCTTGAGCAGTTTGTCGGCGCATGTGCCAGCCGATGGCTGCGAACGTGCCAGCGTGCGATACGCTGCATGCACGCGTCGCGTCCTCGAACGATCTTTCTCGGAGCCTGAAATGCACCCATTTACAGGAGATTCACAGGTCGTCGAGCTGGTGGGCACGCTCCGGTTCGAGGAGTTCGAGGGTGGGTTCTGGGCATTGGAACTTGATGCGGCCATCGATGGCCTCGTGGAGCGCGTCGAACTGTCCGGATACGAACCGGACGCCGGAATCGTCGATGGCATGCGGCTTCGCGTCCGCGCACGCACCCAGCCGGACGCGATCGGCTTTCGCATGGCCGGCCCCCAGGTCGACGTGATCGACGCCTCGCCAGCCTGAAATTCGGTCTCCGGGGCGCGCCTAGCGAGTGGCTTCGAGCGCCGCGCGCAGGATCGCGATCGACTCGTCGAGCTGCGCGTCGGTGAGCACGAGCGGCACGAGGACGCGCAGGATGTTGCCGCCCACGCCCGCCTTGTGCATGAGCAGGCCGTGCTGCTGCGCATGTGCCTGTACTGCATCGAGGCGAGCCGGATCGGGATCCTTGGTGCCGGGCTTCGAGAACTCGAGTGCTCGCATCGGGCCGAGGCCGCGCGAGTCGGAGATGCCGTCGTCGGCGTCCTTGAGCTCGGCGAACGCCGCCTCGAGCTTGCGGCCGAGCTCCTTCGCCTGGTCGAGCAGTCCGCCCTCGAACGCATCGAGCACGGCGTGCGCGGCCTGGCACGCGACCGGGTTGCCCGGGTACGTGCCGCCGATGCCGCTGTCGGGCACCCTGTCCATGATCGAGGCCTTGCCGATGATCGCGCCGAGCGGGATGCCTGCGGCGATCGACTTGGCACTCAGCAGCAGGTCGGGCTTGACGCCGAGCTGCTCGCTCGCCCAGATCGTGCCGGTGCGGCCCATGCCGCTCTGCACCTCGTCGACGACGAACACGATGCCGTGCTCGTCGCAGAACGCGCGGAGCCCGTGGAGGAACGCGGTCGGCGGGACGATGAACCCGCCCTCGCCCTGGATCGGCTCGACGACGAGCGCGGCGATGCTCTCGGTGGCGAAGTGGGTCTTCGCCATCTTCTTCAGCTCACCGAGCGCGTACGCGGTGGCTGCCTGCTCGTCGCCGTCGAAGTCGAACGGGTTGGCGTACGGGGCTCGGTACACCTCGGGCGCGTACGGGCCGAAGCCGGCGCGATAGGGGTGGACCTTGCTGGTGAGCGTCATCGCCATGAGCGAGCGCCCGTGGAATGCGCCGGAGAAGCAGATGACGCCCTGGCGGCCGGTGGCGACGCGCGCGATCTTCACCGCGTTCTCGACGGTCTCGGCGCCGGTGTTGAATAGCGCCGCCTTCTTCGGGCCCTCGATCGGCGTGGCCGACGCGTTGAGTCGCTCGCACAGGCGCACGTACGGCTCGTACGGCACGATCGTGTAGTCGGTGTGCGTGAACCGGCGTGCCTGCTCGATGATCGCCTCGACCACCGCGGGGTGGGAGTGGCCGACGTTGAGCACGCCGACGCCGCCGATCCAGTCGATGAAGGTGTTGCCGTCGACGTCGGTGACCGTTGCGCCCTGCGCGGACTCGACGAACACCGGGTGCACGAGGGAGAGGGCGTCGGCGAGCGCCGCCGCGGAACGTGCCGCGAGCTCGCGCGACTTGGGGCCGGGCACCTCGGTGACGATGTTCACCGATGCCTGCTGCGCGGTTGCCTGCTCCATGACGATCCTCTCGTGGGTTTCGATCGCGTTCGCCGGACCTGGTGGTCTTCGCGCGCGCGAGGGAAATGCTCGATCGACATCGAGCCGACCACGATGCTAGCAGGGGCGCCGAGTATGCTTTCGTGCGTCCCGCCGGCAGAGCAGAAGGTGCACCACATGGTCCTGAGCGATCGATCCATCCGCGAGGCCATCGACGAGGGGCGCATCGGCATCACGCCGTTCGACGATGCGCTCGTGCAGCCGTCGAGCATCGACCTGCGCTGCGGCGCGCACTTCCGCGTGTTCCGCAACAACCGACGCCCCTACATCGACGTGCGCGAGACCGCCGAGGGCCTGACCGAGCTCATGACGGCGACCGAGGACGATCCGTTCATCCTCCATCCCGGCGAGTTCGTGCTGGGCGCGACTGCCGAGCAGATCCGGATCGGCGACGACCTCGTCGCGCGCCTCGAGGGCAAGAGCTCGCTCGGCCGGCTGGGCCTGCTCATCCACTCGACGGCCGGGTTCATCGATCCTGGCTTCGAGGGGACCATCACGCTCGAGTTGTCGAACGTGGCGACCCTGCCGATCACGATCTATCCCGGCATGAAGATCGGCCAGATCAGCTTCCTGCAGATGACCACGCCTGCGGACAATCCCTACGGCAGTGGCACGCTCGCGAACTCGTCCAAGTACAAGGGACAGCTCGAGCCGACGGAGTCGAAGTACCACCTCAACTTCGTGTGAGGCGCGCCTCGACCGCATCGAGCCGGCGTTCGATCCGGTCGAGGGCGGCGAGCACTCGGCTGGTCGAGCTGCCGACGCCCGCGTCGATGCCTTCGACATCGCGCTCCACCTGCTCGACCTCGCGTCCCACCTGCTCGACATCGCGTTCCAGCGCAGCGCCGACGCGACTGGCGACGAGCGCCTCGACGATGAGCGCCGTGAAAAGCGAAACGAACACGATCCCGACGAGGATTGTGCCCGCCGCGAGCAGGCGACCGGCACTGGTGACCGGATACACGTCGCCGTAGCCGACGGTCGTCGCCGAGATCCACGCCCACCACAGCCCGTCGTCCGCACCGGAGTGTTTCGCCGCTGGCTCCACGATCGGGTAGGCGAGGCCGCACGCGACGATGAGCAGCAGGCAGAAGATGCAGCCGTAGACCACGCCTGACAGCGTGATGAGCTTGCGCAGTCGCAGGATCGGCAGCACCACGCGCGCGAGGAGCACGAGGCGCAGCAGCGCGCCGAGGTACGGCATCGACAGCAGCATCTCGCCGAGAAACGGCGGGGTGAGCACGACGACGAGCACTTCGATCGGGTGCTTGGCGAGCCAGCGCGCGGGTCGCTCGGCGGTGCGCAGTCCGAAGACGAGCTCGAGGACGAACACCGACCACACGACCCAGCCGACGAAGTTGGCGGTCGCGAGCTTCCAGCCGCCCTCGACGCTCAGCTGCACGGCGATGGCGGGGATCGCGAGGAGCGCCGCGACCACGATCGGGAAGTGGAACCACAGCTCGACGCGCTGCGCGGACTCCGGGTCTCGACGAAGCGCGCGCACCTGCTGGATCGTGGGAATGGGAATCGTCACGCGCACGCTGCAGGGTTCGGCGGCAGGAGTCGGGTTCCTGTGCGCGAATCCATCGCGAGTGTCCCTTGGCCTGATCATCGGTGTCGTCGTGCTCGTCGTCGTGATCGGCTTCGTCGTACGCGCGACGCGCGGCGGTGGTGGCGGCTACGACCCGCTCGCGCCGACCGGGACCGCGGCCTCCACGTCGTCGGGCGCGTCGCTGGCGATGCCGTCCGCGCTCGACGTGAAGCCGACCAAGGCGGAGGCGAAGCAGGCCGCGGCAGCGAGCGGCACCCGTCAGCCCGGATCGAGCATCACCGCAAGCGGTCGCACGTGGCGGGTCCTGGCCGTCTACACGTACGAGGAGGACGGCGAACGCTGGGAAGAGCGTCGCCTTCGTTCCGGCTCCGAGGAGGCGTGGCTGTCGAGCGACGACCACGGCTCGCTCGTGCTCTTCGACACGCCTTGGCCGAACGCGAGCTTCCCCACCCAGCAGACGGCGACGATGCCGGACGGGTCCGTCGCGAACCGCATCGAGACCGGGGTCGCGACGTTCGACGCGGTCGGCGAGCACGACGGCTGGGCGAACGGGCGCGTCTCGTACGCGACGTATCGATCCGACGGCGGCACGCAGTGGTCGTTCGAGCTCGACGACGACGGCGAGGTCGATGCATGGAGCGGCACCACGACGACGGCGGTAGATGCATGAACCGAACCTGGGTCGAGCTGCAGATGCCGTTCGTCGACAGCTCCGTGGCGGGGCTGCGATATCTCGCCGACGGCGCCGACGCAACCACGTCGCTGCCGGTCGTCGCGTCGCGCAGAGCCGCCGATGCACGCTGGCAGCTGGTGGCGGAGGTGCTCGGCTGTTCGCATCGCATCGAGCTGCGCGATGCGCGCGACGGTTCGCTCGTGCTCGAAGAGGTCGTGGCGTGCGACCCGGCGCTGCCCGCGCCGCTGCCCGCGCGTGATTCACACGCCGACGGACATGCCTTCACGAGCTCGTGCGAGCGTGTGGCGGGCGACGTCGACTGGGACGAGGCGGTCGAGGGTGCGCTCGCCGCCCTGGAGGCCGCCGGCGACGAGTCCCTCGTCGCACGCTTCCCCGACCCGCGCGGCATGGCGCTCACCGCGATCTCGTGGCGCCTGTCGGCCGTCGACGGTCGCGCCTCGTGGTCGACGATCCATGCGTACCCCGGTGAGCGTTCGATCGTGCACACGTCGACGATCGTCGACGAGGGCTCCACGACCACGCGGACCCATCGCAGCATGACCGCTGGCCGCACGATGGCGCGGATAGCAGGCATCGCGATGACGGCGCTGCTGCTCGCCGGCTGCGGCCTGAGCGCCGATCCGAAGAGCTACGTCGCGGGCCACTACGACAAGGCAGCGTCGAAGACGGACTTCGAGAAGGGCAGCGCGGTCTACACGTCGCCCAGGTCGCCCGCGACGGTCGCGCGCGACATCATCAAACACCGCAAGCCCGCCTCCAAGCGCATGACGCCCAGCGGCTGGTACCTGCGCTACTCGAAGTACATCATCGCGATCCGCGGTGACAAGGGCGGCGGATCGCGCATCATGATCGATCGCCAGGCACGTGGCTACGCGCGCCACTACGGCGGCGTCGGTGGCTGGTGGGGCACGTCGAGCGGACGCGCGGAGAGCTTCCGTGGCGGCGGACCGGGAGTGGGCAAGTGACCAGTCGAACGTGGACACTCGTATCCGTGCTCGCGGTCGCGATCGCGACCGGCGCGACCACGGCGTCGGCGTCGCAGATGATCGATCCGGCCGATTCCGCGGACCTGCTCGAGATGATGCAGGACGCGACCGCCGACCAGGGCGTGTGCTACCAGTGGACGCTCAACCTGGACGACCAGTACACCTACCAGGGTGGCATCCAGGACGAGGGCGACACGACCACGCCGGGCGGCTGCGCCAAGGGCACCGTGATCCTGACGGGCAGCGCCTCCTACAGCTGCGGGACGTGCGAAGCGGGCGACTCGGCCTCGGTGTCGCTGCAGGGGATCGGCGTGTCGGTGGTGGCCTCCAGCGACGACTACCTCGACGGCCTCGGCCTGAGCGATGGTGACCTGCTCGACGACGAGAACGACGACGTCGCGTGGTTCAACATGGTCGGCGGCCTGCCGCTCATGGTGAGCGAGAGCAACCCGTCGATTCCCGCGCCGACGTTCGACGAGACGATCTACCCGGCCGACGATGCACGTCCGACCGACACGCCGAGCGCGATCGGCGACTGGTTCCGTGTCTACGGCTGGTCGTTCGCGCTGGTCGTGCTCGGCATCGGCGCGCTCGTGGTCGGCGGGCTCTGGATTCGCAAGCAGCGGTCGACGGCCGCATGACACCCGCCGGGTGACCGGCACCTCCAGGAGGAACGACATGCAGGACTTCGGCTACGACATCGCGGCCAGCGCAGCGTACGGGGGCATCGCACTGGCGCTGCTCGTGTTCGCCTGGATCGCGATCGACCTGCTCATCCCGGCGAAGGTCGGTCTCGAGCTGCTCGAGCACCGCAACCCCAACGTCGCGACGGTGCTCGCAGCCGGGGTGCTCGCCATGTCGATCATCATCGCGTCGGCGATCCACGCCTCCGACGGCAAGCTGTCGGAGGGCCTCGTCGACACACTCGGGTTCGGCGTCGGCGGCATCCTCATGCAGGCGGTCGGCGTGTGGGTGTTCGACATGCTCACCCCGGGGCGGCTCGGCGACGTGCTGCACGGCACGCGCCAGCTGCACCCGGCCGTGTTCACGCAGGCGGCCTGGCAGATCGGGCTGGGCATCACCCTCGCGGCGGCCATCTCGTGACGAGCACCGCGCGCGGCGAGGCCACGGCCACGCCCGCTGCTGACCGCCCTCACGTGCGACGCGGGGCCAGTGCGCTGCTGCTCGCCGTCACCGCAGCCGTCGCCGTCTGCGGCCTGCTCTACGAACTCGAGCTCATCGCGCTCGGCTCGTACCTCATGGGCGACGGCCTGCTGCAGACCTCGCTCGTGCTCGGCTCGTTCGTCAGCGCCATGGGGCTCGGGAGCGTCGCGTCGAAGCGCTGGCTCTCTCGCCCGCTGCGCACCTTCGTGACGGTC
Organism: Thermoleophilia bacterium; assembly: GCA_025964555.1. Taxonomy (GTDB): domain Bacteria; phylum Actinomycetota; class Thermoleophilia; order Gaiellales; family SKUG01; genus JAGQUL01. Next base: position 40,767 of record JAOPYQ010000013.1, read on the forward strand.
GAAGCGACCCTCGCCGTGGTCGGTGGCATGGGTGCGTTCGCGCTGTACTGGGCGTTCGCGTGGATGGACGTGTACACGCCCGTCCTGCTCGGCGCCTCCGTGCTCACCGGCGCGCTCGTCGGCATCGAGCTGCCGCTGCTGCTCGAGCTCATCCGTCGCGCGCGCGGCACGTCAGGAGGTGGCGATGCGGCCGACCTGCTCGCCGCCGACTACCTCGGCGCGATGGTCGCTGGCATCGCGTTCCCGTTCCTGGTCCTGCCCGAGCTCGGACACCTGCGCGCGTCCATCGCCACCGGCGCGCTCAACCTGGGCGCGGGCGCCCTCGTGCTCGCGGTGCCGGGGCTGCGATCGGGCGGCGTCCGCACCTGGCTGCGGCTCGTGCTGCCGATCGCGGCGGCTGCCATCGTGCTCGTCGGTGCGTGGCTGCTGACCGGACGCTTCGAGGTGTCGCTCCAACAGGAGCTCTACGACGATCCGATCGTGCACGACGAGCAGACCCGCTACCAGCGCATCGTGGTGACGAGCGCCGACAAGGGCAAGGACGTTCGACTCTTCCTCGACGGCGACCTGCAGTTCGCGACCGCCGACGAGCACCGCTACCACGAGTCGCTCGTGCATCCGCTGCTCGCGGAAGGTCGGCGCGAACACGTGCTGGTGCTCGGCGGTGGCGACGGTCTGGCGCTGCGCGAGATCCTCACGTATTCCGACGTGCAGCACGTGACGCTCGTGGAGCTCGATCCGCGCATGATCCATCTCGCGCGCACGCTGCCGGCCCTCGCGAAGGCGAACCACCACTCGTTCGACGATCCGCGCGTGACGGTCGTCAACACCGACGCGCTGACGTGGCTGCGACGCGACGCGACCCTCGACGCGGATGCGGTCGTCGTGGACTTCCCCGATCCCGACAAGCCCGTGCTCGCGAAGCTCTACTCCAAGGAGCTCTACGGCCTGGTGCGCGCGCGGGCGCTGCGTCCGGGCGGCCGGATGGTGGTGCAGTCGGGATCGCCGTGGTTCGCGCGCGATGCGTACTGGTCGATCGAGCGCACCATCCACGCAGCTGGGTTCGCGACCACGCCGTACCACGTCGATGTTCCGTCGTTCGGCGACTGGGGCTACGTGCTCGCGACCCCGGGTCACACGCCGCCCGGGCTGACACTGGATGCCCCCGGGAAGCTGCGCTACCTGTCGGCGGACGTGCTGCGTGCGGCCGGTGCGTTCGGCGCGGACGTCGATCGTCGACCGGTGAAGATCAACTCGATCGACCGCCCCGTGCTCGTGGAGTACGAGCGCGCGGGCTGGCACGGCTACTAGCTGCCAGGCACGCCCCGACCGGAACGCCGAAGGCCCGACGCACTGGGCGCCGGGCCGATCGGACTGCGAGGGAGGGGGGTACTGCGATAGCTCGATCGCTGCTGCAGCGAGGACCGTCAGGCGCTGCGTGGCATGGAGGGCGCGGCTCGCGGTGAGGACCAGTCACCGTGGTGCGAGCGCGCCGCTCGTTCGATCGAGTTCTCAGTACCCCCGGAACAGGCCCTTGAGCCAGCCCATGAATCCCTTCTGCTCCTGGACGTAGAGGACACCCGTCTTGGGGTCCACGAAGGAGTTCCCGGGGGTGTTCCAGCTGCCGAACAGGTTGCCGGCACCGCTGAAAGCGCCGCCGATCCCACCGAACAGTCCGCCCTGCTGGGGGACGACGATGTTGTAGTACTTGTTCGTGTAGCTGTTCGAGTTCGTCACCGTCTGGTTGACGTTCCCGTTGGGGGCGAGCGCCGTCTGGTTGGTGGCGTTCACCTGGGGGTGGCCGCCGCTTCCCAGCCCGGTGAGCTGTGGGACCGCGCTGCCGTTGGGCAGGCCCATGATGGGCATGCCCGTCGCCATTCCGGCTCCGGCGGGGTTGGTGCCGTCGTACGGGCTCGCGAGCGCCGTCATCGGCAGTGTCTGCATCTGGGGCTGCGCTGCAACCTGTGATGCGGGCTTGATCGTCGCCATGATGGCGTCTCCTCCAGTCAGCTTCGGCTGGTGGGCCGAAGTACCTCCACTCCGTGCCTGCCGGGCAAACGTGCCGAGCAGACAACCGTGTATCAGGGAGTGGGCATGCCGACGTTGCGGGCGTCGGGGGGAGGATGCGGCCACGCCGGGGGCGGGCGTGTGGCCGGGGCTGGCCGCAGGAGGATACGCTGCGGCCAGAACCTGCTTGTGAGCAGGTCTTTCGCGGAGGCCATGGGTGTCCGTCGATGGCCTCGTGATTTCGGTGTGGCGTGGTGAAAAGCGGCCTCGGCCGGGCCGTTTCCGCAATTTCGGCGGCTGCTGACCGGTACGTGACGGACGGTCGTCACGTACCGGTCGAGCGTGCTGCCTGCATCCACGGCCCGGCCGGAAGCCTTCACCAGGTGGCGTTGGAAAGCCTGCGAGATGCCGTGCGCGGTCGACCCGTGGGGGCGTGCGCGGCGCAGCTCGCGTGGTGGGGCGTCGTCGGGGCTAGATCAGCCGGCCGAGCAGGCCCGAGAGGAGCCCGCCGCTGCCGAAGCCGGGGTAGCCACCACCGCCCCAGCCGCCACCCCAGCCACCCGCGAAGGGGGGCTGCTGGAGCGAGCTGGAGACGTTGTTGACGTTGGAGTTCGTGACCGTCTGGGTCGCGCCTCCCGTGGAGACCTGGTTCGTCGAGTTCGACTGGCCACTGCCAGCGAAGCCCTGCGGGATGCCGCCCATGGGGAGCTGCCCGAACGGCATGCCGCCCATCTGCGCTCCGAGCGGGAGTCCGCCCAGTCCGCCGAGGCCACCGAGGCCGGCGCCGAGCGGGAGACCCATGCCGAGGCCGAGCGGCACGCCGCCCATGGCTCCTGCGAAGCCGCCCTGCAGGTACGGGTTCTTCGATCGTTCCTCGAGCCGGGCGCGCTCGATGCGCTCGTTGGCGAGGGCTCGTTCGTAGCCGAGCTGCAGGCTCGAGACCTGCTTGGCGGTCGTGAGCTTGCTGTTGTAGTACGTGGATGCGCTGACTGCGCCGCCCTGCATGCCGAGCCCGTTCATGCCGAGCCCGTTCATGCCGAGCCCGCCGTACTGGGGGTATACGCGAATGCGTACGCTCATGGTGTTGCCTCCTGGTGGTGAGCGCCGGTTCGCGTTGGTGGTGCGAGGCCGGCGTCTCTGGTGCGAGGGTGGACCCATCGCGCATCTGGTTCCCGTGGCGTCCGTTGCGACCCGGGGGTCGCGCTGGCCGTCATCGCCACGGGGATGTGCGATGTGTCTCATCCGTCCATCGCGGAGGGAGCGTCGCCGTGTCGCATGTCAGTCGACGTGTTGGCACGAGGCGGCCGCGCCGTGGCCATGAGCGGCCGCGGCGAGGTGTCAGCCGATGTCAGTCGATCAGGCCTTGAGCTTGAGGTAGCGGTAGCCGGAGCTGACCGCGTCGTCGGTCTTCGAGACGGGGAGCCGCACACGTATGCGATATGCGCCGACGGGCATCGCCGCAGTCCTGACGATCAGGGACTTCCTGCCGACCGTCAGCAGGATCGGCTTGCGGGGAATCCATCGCCGACCGACCTTCTGCTCGAGCACGACCTGCACCTTCATCCCGGCGAACAGCGTCGCGTGGGGCTGGACCTTGATGTACAGCGGGCCCGTTCGCTTGTGCACGCACGGCTTGCGTGCCGTGCCGCACTTCAGGCCGACACCGGTGATGCTGGACTGGAGGATCGCGAGCGTCACGTGTCGCTTGAGCACCTTCACGGCGGGGCTGGTCGACGAGGCGAGGTCGGTGTTCGCAGGCTGGCTCGTCGCGACGCACGAGAGCTTCGTGCCGATGTCCGCCAGGACCGGTGTGTACGTCGCGGCCGAGGCGCCAGCGATGACGACGCCGTTGCGCAGCCAGGCGGTGGAGACAGCGCCGACACGCGACCACGTGGTGGCGCACGACAGCTGGGTTCGGAATCGCGGCGTGCCAAGGATGTGTGCCGGTACCGTTGCGACCGAGACAACGCCGCGCGTCTCGATGGAGCGGGTGTACTTGATGCCGTCCAACATCGTTCGCAGGACGAGGGTCCCGCCCTCTACCGGCGGCGTGAACGGGACGCTTGCCACGCCGTTGACCATCGACGCGGTCGTTGCCGACAGCGTGCCCTGGGCGGGCGAGGTGCTGGCGGTCGTCGCGGTTACCGCGAACGTGACGTTTGCACCCTCGAAGGCGACCAGGCTGCCTCCGGGTGCGGTTCCGTCCTGGCGCGTGAGGCTCGCGCTGACAGCGGTGGCGACGCTGGGCGGCACTGGTGTCACGGCGCTGGACGGCGATACCACCAGGTACGGCGTCGTCGCCACCGTAGCTGCGCTCGTGCCGCCAACGACATCGCATGTCCCGGTCGTCGTGGGCACGCTCGTGCCACAACCCCACAGGTTGTCGGTGGCGTCAATCGCTGTCGCGGCGGTGGAGTAGACACCATCGCTCGCGGTCGTCTGCCGCACGACGTGGTTGAGTCGGAACGCTGCCGTCGCGCCGAACAAGCCGGTCGTCCAGAGCGCGCGGTCGAAGTTACTGAACGAGTTCGTGGTGATCGAGAACGTGCCGCCGGCGCCGACTTCCTCGACGCCGTAGTTGGTGCCGGTCGTCGGGGCGCTGAACGTCGAGTTGGTGACGGTCGCTGTATCCACGTCATCGAGCAACAGGGCGCTGCCGCTCGCAATCAGCGAGATGGAGGACCGATCGACGATGACCGTCAGTGGGTCGACCACGGCTAGGGCTTCCACCACGTCGCCGGAACCACGTACACGCGCGTTGCGCAGGGTGACGTTGTCGTTCGCGAACAGCGCCTGACCGCTCGCTCGGTTCAGGTACACGCCGTCGAGCTCGAGGGGTGCTCCCACGCCGACGAGCCCGGTGATGATCGTCTCGCCGTCATCGGTCGTACGGGTCCGTGCATCCACACCAACTTTCGCGCCGGTGATCGTCAACTTCTTGTTCACGGTGAAGTCCGCCGGGTAGGTCCCCGCGCGAACCTCGATCACGTCATCGGCGACAGATGCCGTGACGGCGTCTTGGATCACCGTGAAGTCGCATCCCGTTGCGCAGACCGTTCGCGTCGTCGCGGCCGAGGCGGCCGGCGCCACGCCGAGCGGCACCGCGAGGGATGCCAGGACACAGATCAGACGTACGCAGGTTGGTCGCATGACGCCCCATCGTCCCATGGCGACGAAAACTCACTCACACAAGCGAACGATCAGGAGGACGGGAGCGACATCCGGCCCTCAGACGCCATCAGGCGCCGTCCCGAGGTCGGCTTCCGACTGCGGGCTGCGTCGTCGCTCCACGCGAACACGCCGTCGATCGAGACGGCCGGCGAGCACCAGCCGACGCAGCGCGACCTCCGCCATCTCGCGACCCGTGACGTTCTCCTCGTCGACCACGTCGTCGGCGCCCGCTTCCGCGATCTCGTCCAGGTACATGTTGTAGCGACCGCGCGCGACGATCGGCAGCTCGGGCGAGAGCTGGCGCGCCTGCGCGACGATCGTGCGGATCGCGACCGGGTCGGGAATCGTCACGACCAGGATGCGAGCTTCCGCGAGGTTCGCGCGCTGGAGGATCTCCGGGCGCGCGGCGTCGCCGAACACGACGCGCGTGCCGGGCGGCAGGTCGTCGTCGGTGCCGCCGGTCTCCGCCCGGGGGTTGAGCTCGATCACCGTCACCGGCACGCCCGACGCCGCGAACGCCGCGGTCACCGCGCGCCCTGCCGGACCCACGCCGACCACGAGCGCGTGGTCGCCGTATGCATGCTCGATGACCTCGTCCTCGGCATCGATGTCCTCGCCCGCCGCCAGGGCGCGGCGCTGCATGGACGTCGCGGTCGCGGAGATGAGGCCGGGCGTGATGAGCAGCGACAGCACCGATGCCGAGACGAGCAGTCGGAACGTGTCGTTGCTGATGAGCTCGACCGACGTGCCCATCGTCAGCACCGCGAACGAGAACTCGCCGAGCTGCGCGAGCGCCGCCGCGGCCATGATCGCGGCGGTCGACGGCACGCGCGCCATTGTCGCCGCGGTCCACGTCAGCAGCGCCTTGCCGAGCACGAGCGGCACCACGACCGCGATGACCAGGCCGAGGTGCTCGAACATCCACTGCGCGTCGGCGAGCATCCCCACGTAGGCGAAGAAGATCGCGGTGAGCGCCATGCGGATCGGCGCGATCTCGCTGCGCACCTGACCCGCATATGCGGCGTCGGCCATCACGATGCCGGCGACGAACCCGCCGAGCGCGGGCGACAGGTCGAGCGCCCAGCACAGGCCGATCGCGCCGAGCGAGACCGTGAGCGACATCATCGCGAGCAGCTCGCGCGCGTTGCCCAGCATCGCGCGCTGGTACATCGTGCGCATCACCACGCGCTCGACGAACACCACGAGCAGCACGAGCGCGGCGAGCTTGCCGAACGCGGTGGCGAACTCCACGACGAACCCGCCCTGGTCACCGGTGACGACGGCGCCCGGCAGCAGCGGGATCACGAGCAGCACGAGCACGACGAGCACGTCCTGCGCGATGAGCACGCCGGTCGCGACGAGCCCGTGCACGCTGTCGGCCTCGGATCGATCCGCGAGCACGCGGATCACCACCGCGGTGCTCGACAGGCTGACGGCGACGCCGACCACGAACGCCGCCGACGTGTCGAGCCCTGCGGCAACGGCCACCGCACCCGCGGCGATCGTCGTCAGCACCACCTGGAGCGAGCCTGCAACGAGGGCGGTGCTCCCGAATTTGCGTACCTTCTCGAGGGGCAGGTCGAGGCCGACGGTGAACAGCAGCAGCGCGATGCCGACCTCGCCCATGAACGAGAAGGACTGGATGTCGTCGACCAGGCCGAGCGAGGACGGGCCACCGACGGCGACGCCGGCGAGCAGGTAGCCCACGAGGACGCTCTGTCCGAGACGTTCTGCGATGAGGCCGAACACGACGCACAGTCCGAGGACCATGACGACGTCCGTCAGCACCTCGACGCTGCCGGTCGGCGCGGTGCTCGCGGCAACGAGCGACGCGATCACACGCGCCCGTTCGTCACGTGCGCGCCCAGCTGATCTCGTCGACGCCTTCCCAGCCCGCGGGTGCCGCGGTGCCGGCGTGGTCGTGCATGCCCATCTTCACGACGACGAGCCCGAGCAGCGCGCACTTGAGGCGCACCGGGGTGAGCTCGATGCCGAGCAGCTCGACGATGTCCTCGCGGCTCAGCTTGGCGACGTCCTCGAGGGACTTGCCGATGATCTCGTCGCTGAGGATCGACATCGCGGCCTGGCTGATCGCGCAGCCCTGGCCGGTGAAGCGCACGGCGGTGATGACCTTGGCGTCGTCGACCTCGACCTGCACGTGCAGCTCGTCGCCGCACAGGGGGTTCTGCCCCTCGGCTTCGAAGGTCGGGTGCTCGAGCGTCCCGTAGTTCTGCGGATTGCGGTAGTGCTCGAGGATGAATTCTCGGTACAGGTCATCCATGCACCCCCACCCTACCGCGCGTGGGGATCTCGCTTGGCCGGTCTTCGCCCCTAGGCGAGCCCGAAGACCCTGCGAACCTCGGCGAGGCCGTCGATGAGACGATCGATGTCCTCGCGCGTCGTGTAGGCGTACACGCTCGCTCGGGCCGTGGCGTGCACCCCGAGGCGCTTCATGAGCGGCTGGGTGCAGTGATGGCCGGCACGCACGTTGACGTCGTAGGTGTCGAGCAGCGTCGCGATGTCGTGCGGGTGGGTGCCCTCGATGAGGAACGACAGCACGCCGCCGCGCTCGACGCCCAGCTCCGGGCCGAGCACGCGCAGGCCGGGCACGTCGAGCAGTCGCTCGTGCGCGTAGCGCGTCATCTCCACCTCGTGCTGGTGCACGGCGTCGATGCCGAGCTCCTGCAGGTAGCGGATCGCGGCGCCCATCGCGGTCACTTCGGCGATCGCGGGGGTGCCTGCCTCGAACTTCCACGGCAGGTCGTTGAAGGTGGACGTCTCGTACTCGACGCGGCGGATCATTTCCCCGCCGAACTGCCACGGCGGCATCTCCGCGAGCAGCTCCTCGCGTCCCCACAGCGCACCGGCACCGGTCGGACCCATGAGCTTGTGACCGCTGAAGGCGAGGAAGTCGATGCCGAGTGCCTGCACGTCGACGCTGCGGTGCGGCACGCTCTGCGCGCCGTCGACGAGCACGAGCGCGTCGTGGGACTTCGCCCACGGCACGATGACGTCGAGCGGGACGTGCGTGCCGAGCGAGTTGGATACATGCACGACCGCGACCATGCGAAGTCGGCCGCCCTCGGCGAGCGCGTCGAGGCCCGACACGTCGATCACGCCGTCGTCGTCGACGGGGATGAAGCGCAGCTCCGCGCCGGTCGCGGCGCACGCCTGCTGCCACGGGACGAGGTTGGAGTGGTGCTCGAGCTCGGTCGTGACGACGATGTCGCCCGCCTCGAGGTTGGTGCGACCCCACGAATAGGCGACGAGGTTGATCGCCTCGGTCGTGCCTCGCGTGAAGATCACCTCGCGCGGGGATCGGGCGTTGAGCAGGTCGCGGACGGCTTCGCGGGCCGCCTCGAAGTTCTCGGTGGCAGCGGCCGCGTGCGCGTAGACGCCGCGGTGCACGTTGGCGTACGCGCTCTCGTACGTGGCGCGCAGCGAGTCGATGACCTGGCTCGGCTTCATCGCGCTCGCGGCGCTGTCGAGGTACGCGAGGCGGCGTCCGGTGTTGGGCCCGACCGCGAGGATCGGGAAGTCGGCGCTCACGCGCTCGGGATCGAGCGGCGAGGCGACGGGCGCTGCTGCACGTGTGGGGGCGTCGGTCATTACGGGAATCCTACGTCCGCTGCGCAGGCGTTGCGTCGCCGCCGACGGCTATCGTCGTCCCATGCTCGATCCGGCGGGAGATCCACTCGACCAGCACCTGCACGCCGACCACGCCGGCGTGGCGTGCCTGCGTGCCGCTGCCGACCTGCTCGAATCGGGTGATGCTCGTGGTGCGCTCGCCGCGTGTCGCGACGCGCGTGGGCACGGCGTGCCCTCCGAGCTGGTGCCGTACCTGGCAACGGTGCACGCGGTCACCGCGCTGCTCATGGGTGACGTCCGGGATTCGATCACCCTGGCCGGGGATGGCTGGCGCGACCATCCGGACGTCGCGGCGCTGCCGGCCGTGCTCGGGGCGGGTCAGCTGCTGGCCGGCGATGCGGCTGGTTCCGCGCGCACGATGTTCGCTGCGCTGCTGACCGACGACGCGGATCGATCGCTCGAGGTGCATCGTCGTCGCCTCACGCAGCTGCTTGCCGCGGTGCGTGCGACCGACGATCGTTAGCGCGCCGAGCGCCGTCGATCAGCCCTTGTCGTCTGCGGCGTCCTCGGCGGAGTCGCTGCCGGAGTCGTCCGCCGCGGGCGCCGGGGTCGCCGCCGCCTTCGGCTGGTTCTTGGCAGCGCGCAGCGCCTTGATCGACTGCTGCACCTGCGCGATGCGCGGATCCTTGGGCGGCGACAGCTCGACGAACGTCTGCCACGCCTCGATCGCCGCGTCGAAGTCCTGCGCGTTGGATGCCGCGAGGCCCCACGCGTAGTACGCGTTGGGTCGTTCCTGACCCTTGGCGGAGGAAGCGAGCTGCTTGAGCAGCGGCGCCGCCTTGTCGTACTTGTTCGTCGCCATGTACGAGGACGCGAGCATCTGCTTCACGTCGCGGTCCTTCGGATCGGTCTTCGCGCAGCCCTCGAGGGTGTCGACGGCCTTGGCCAGGCTCTTGTCGCGATCCTTGGGCAGCTCGACCTGCGTCTTGGGGTCGGGCGCGGATGCGGGCGACGCGATCGCGATGTAGCTCATCGCGAGGTTGCGGCACGCGCCGACGTTGTCCTTGTCCTTCTCGTACTCCTTCTCGGCCCTGGCGACGGCGTCTTCCTTGTTGTCGCGATCCTTCGCAGCGGCCTTCTCGATCTTGGTCTGCGGCTTCGCGGCCTTCTTGTCGGACGACGAGTCCTTGGAGTCGCTGCCGCAGCCCGTGGCGACGAGGGCGAGGCTGGCAAGGAACAGGACGGCGTATCGAAGCTTCACGTGGATCTCTCCTGGCGGGACGTGTCGTGGCAGGCCGCATCATCGCGCCTGCAATCGGCGAGTGCCTACCCGGATTGTCCCCAGCCCTCACTCCGGTTCACGACTCGCGCACCGACGCGAAACCGTCGAGATCAGCGAAGTCAACGATTCGAACGGTTCCAATTGCGTTCGACGAGGCGTAGCCTCGCCGACGAGGGCCGCGCGAGGTGCGCGGACCAGTTCACCCCCAGGAGGATGCACGATGGCGATCACCGCAACGAAGCTGCGCGCGAATGCACGCAAGACGACCAATGGATTCTGGTGGGCCGATTACATGGCCAAGGACATCAAGGGCGCACTCGACTTCTACACCCGCGTGCTGGGCTGGGACACGCGCGAGGAGAGCGATCCCGACGGCAACGTGATCTACAACACCGCGCTGGTGAACGACCTCAAGGTCGCGGGCCTCGGACAGATGATGGAGCAGCAGCTCTCGAGCGGCATGCCGTCGATGTGGACGAACTACGTCACCGTCGAGGACGCCGCCGCGACGTGCGCCACGGCGAAGCAGCTCGGCGGCACGGTGATGATGGAGCCGATGGAGGTCAACGGCGAAGGCACGATGGCGATCATCCTCGACCCGAACGGTGCCGCGTTCGGCATCTGGCAGAACGGTCGCCACACCGGCGCCGACGCGGTCAACCAGCCGGGCGCCTACACGTGGGTCGAGCTCGCATCGAGCAACGTCGAGGCGGCGCTCGAGTTCTACGGCAACCTGTTCGGGTGGACCTGGGAGAAGCAGGATTTCCCGCAGGCGGTCGAGGTCAACTACCACATGTTCCGCCTCGACGGCGAAGCCATGGCGGGCATCATGAGCAAGCCTGTCGACATGGCGCAGGCTCCCGACATGTGGTCCACCTGGTGGGGCGTCGCCGACATCCAGGCCACCAAGGCCGAGGTCGAGGCTGCGGGCGGCACGGTCGTGTTCGGTCCGATGACCACGGGTCCGGGCGAGGGCATGGGCGTGATGGATCCGCAGGGCGGATTCGTCTCGTTCATCCAGATGAGCGAGTGGCCGACCGACTGATCCACACGTCGATCGACGATTCGACGCCGCGGGGCGTCCCCGACCTGCATGCAGGTTCGGGGGCGCCCCGTTGCTCGTTTCCGAATCCTCCGGCGCGCTCGTTCACTGCGCGGCACGCCGGGAATCTTCCGATCATGGCGACCAGCACCCAACCCCACCCCCTCCGCCAGGCCGCGATTCGCGGCGGCACGCGGGACGCGCGCGTGCTCGCCGCACTCGAGCGGGTGGATCGTGCGGCATTCGTTCCCGCGCACGCGCGGGCGCGCGCGCGAGTCCACGAGGACGCGCCTATCGACATCGGGCGCGGCCAGACCACGTCGCAGCCGTCGCTCGTCGCGCGGATCCTCGACGACCTGCACGTACTACCGGGCGCTCGCGTGCTCGAGGTCGGTACCGGACTCGGCTACGAGGCGATGCTCGCCGGGATGCTCGCGGCGCCACGCGGCTCGGTCGTCACCATCGAGCGTGATCCGGTGCTGGCGCTCGACGCACGCGAGCGCATCGAAGCCGCGTGTGCGCAGCCCGGATTCGAGCACGTCGACATCGAGGTGCGTGTCGGTGACGGATCGCTCGGCGCACCTGACCGTGCACCGTACGACGCGGTCATCGTCGCCGCCACTGCGACGAGCGTCCCGCCGGCGCTCGAGACACAGCTCGCCGACCTCGGACGCCTCATCATCCCGATCAGGACCGACCACGGCACGGAGCTGCTGCGCTTCGATCGGCACGGATCGCGGATCGTCCCGGCCGGCACCCTCGGGCTCGTGCGCTACGTGCCGCTCGTACCGGGGGTCGCGGGCGAATCCGCCGAACCTGGCGCAGACCCACGGTGACGCGCCAGGCAGCGACCGAGTGTTCGTTCCCGCGCGATCGAGCGTGCAGAGCGTTCGAAATTTCGGACCCTGTGCACGTTCGATGGGATGTCAGGCCCTGAGCGTGCAGAGCGTAGCTGAAGCGAAACGCTGTGCACGCTCGGGCATGCATGTCGCGTGGAACGGGCGAGATCCGCACTGGCTGAACCTCGCTACCCAGGGCCACGACATGGCCCGTTTTCGCGGATCATCCTGCAGGCGGCGCCCGACATTCAGGCATGCCGACCATCGCACCGACCGCAGCAACTCCCCCGCCCCGACCGGTGACGACGGGCGCGCTTCCGCCACCGATGCCCCCGGAGGCATCCGGCAGCGGAACCGCCGCCGAGAGCCCGCGTCACAAGGTGACGAGCTGGATGGAAGCGCACCTGGGCAAGGCCGCGCTGCCGGTCGCCGCGCTCGCCGGTGGCGTCGCCGGCGGTGCACTCGGCCTCCTCACGCTCGGACCCATAGGTGCGATCGCAGGCGGCGCAGCCGGCGCGTTCTTCGGCGGCGTCTTCTTCATGGCCGGCTGACCGCGTCCGCCTCGTGAGGCGTCAGCTGCCGAGCCGACGTCGGGCGCCGACGTCAGGCGTCGACGTCGACGTCGTTGACGCTCGCTCCGAACTTGCGATCCATGCGGCGCCACAGTGCGTCCTGGACCTGCTCGCGCACCTGCACGACCTCGATGCGCTCGAGCGCGTCGACGTAGAAGCCGCGCACGATCTCGCGGATCGCATCGGCACGGCTGATGCCGCGCGCCTGCAGGTAGAACAGCTGCTCGGCATCGACCTTCGACGTGGTCGAGGCGTGCGTGCAGCGCACCTCGTTCGCCTCGATGGTGAGACCCGGCACGCTGTCGGCGTGTGCGCCCGACTGCAGCAGCAGGTTCTTGTTGTTCTGGAACGCGTCGGTGCCCTGCGCGCCCTTGGCGACGGCGATCATGCCGCGCCAGACGGCGTGACCCTTCTCGTCGACGACGCCCTTGAAGAACAGGTCGCTCGTCGCATTCGGCGCCGCGTGCAGCTGGTACGTGTCGTAGTCCATCTGCTGCGTGCCGTCGACGAAGTACGCACCCGTCAGCTTCACGTTGGAGCCGGCACCGTTGAGGTGCGCCTCCATGCGGCTCTTGCCCATCGACGCGCCGAGACCGACGGCGCTCCACAGCACCTGCGAGTCGCGATCGGCGTGCACGCGATGCGTCGCGAAGTGCTGCACCGGCGTGGCGTAGTCCTGGACGGTGACGTAGTGCAGGCGCGAGTTGGGACCCGCGACGAGCTCCACGACGGCGTTGGAGAAGCCGCCCGCGTCCTCGCTCGAGACGAACTCCTCGACGAAGGTCGCCTCGGCGCCCTCCTCGAGCACGATGAGTGCGCGCCAGTTCACCGCGCCGCCGCCGGCCATGACCACGTCTGCGCGGAACGGCAGCTCGACGCGGACGTTGCGCGGCACGTACAGCAGCACGCCGCCAGCCAGGAGCTTCGTGTTGAGGTCGACGAACTTGTCGTCTGGCGTGTCACCCACGGGCACCACGCTGCCGAGGTGTCGCTCGACCAGCGCGGGGTGCTCCAGCGCAGCCTCGAGCAGCGGCGCGAACACGACGCCCTCCGGCAGGTCGCCCGTCTCGCATCGCACGGTGACGCCGTTGATGTGCAGCACCTCGCCGGCGGTCGCGTCCGAGGCCGTCACCGACGTGCGGACCCGATCCTTCACGAGGTCCTCGTCGGCGCTCGGCGAGTGGTTCGGCACCGCGTCCAGGTCGACGCCGCGCAGCTTGGTGAAGCGCCAGTACTCGTCCTTGCGGGTGGGCATCGGTGCGCGCTCGAAGGCGGCAGCTCCCTGGTCGCGCAGCTTGGCGAGCACGGGTGAGTCGGTCACGGTGGCGACAGTCATCAGCCGACGCTTCCTTCCATCTGGAGCTGGATCAGCTTGTTCATCTCGATCGCGTACTCGAGCGGGAGTTCCTTCGTGATCGGCTCGACGAAGCCCGACACGATCATGGCGTTCGCCTGCTCCTCCGTCAGCCCTCGGCTGCGCAGGTAGAAGAGCTGCTCCTCGTTCACGCGCGTGACGGTGGCCTCGTGCCCGATCTCCACGTCGTCCTCGTCGATGCGGATGTACGGGAACGTGTCCGTCTGCGACTGCGGATCGATGATCAGCGCGTCGCAGATGACCTGGCTCTTGGAGTTCGTGGCGCCGGGCTTGACGGCCAGCAGGCCGCGGTAGCTCGATCGTCCGCCATCCTTGGAAATCGACTTCGACGTGATCACGCTCGACGTGTCAGGCGCCATGTGCGTGATCTTCGCGCCCGCGTCCTGGTGCTGGCCCTTGCCGGCGAACGCGATCGACAGCACTTCGCCGTGCGCACCGCGGCCCATCAGCTTGATGGCCGGGTACTTCATCGTCGTCTTGGAGCCGAGGTTGCCGTCGACCCACTCCATGATCGCGTTCTCGTACGCCTCGGCGCGCTTGGTGACCAGGTTGTAGACGTTGTCGGACCAGTTCTGGATCGTCGTGTAGCGGCAGCGGCCGCCCTTCTTGACGATGATCTCCACGACGGCGCTGTGCAGCGAATCCGTGGTGTACGTCGGTGCGGTGCAGCCCTCGACGTAGTGGATCGACGCGCCCTCGTCGACGATGATGAGCGTGCGCTCGAACTGGCCCATGTTCTCGGCGTTGATGCGGAAGTACGCCTGCAGCGGCATCTCCACGTGCACGCCCTTGGGCACGTAGATGAACGAGCCGCCCGACCACACCGCGGTGTTGAGCGCGCTGAACTTGTTGTCGTTGTGCGGAATGATCTTGCCGAAGTACTCGCGCACGATCTCGGGATGCTCGCGCAGGCCCGAGTCCATGTCGAGGAAGAGCACGCCCTGCTCCTCGAGGTCCTCGCGAAGCTTGTGGTACACGACCTCGGATTCGTACTGCGCGCCGACGCCGGCGAGGAACTTGCGCTCGGCCTCCGGGATGCCGAGGCGGTCCCAGGTGTCCTTGATGTCGTCGGGCAGGTCTTCCCAGGACTTGGCCTGGGATTCGGTCGGCTTGATGTAGTAGTAGATGTTGTCGAAGTCGATGCCGGACAGGTCCGCGCCCCACTCGGGCATCGGGCGGTCGAGGAAGTACTGGTACGCCTTGAGGCGCTCGTCCAGCATCCACTGCGGCTCGTTCTTGTGCGCGGAGATGTCGCGCACCGTCTGCTCGCTCAGCCCGCGCTCGCTCTTGAACGCGTAGTTGCTGGCGCTGTCGTCGTTGGACCAGCCGTACTTGTAGTCGCCCATGGCGACCGCATCGGCCTCGGCGTCGGTCAGCTCGGTCGTCGCGACCGGAGTGATGTCAGTCATGTGTCAGTCCCCCTGGGCCTAGGCGCTGGCGCCGACGGCGACGCCGGCGGTCTTGGGCTTCTTGTTGGCGTCGCCGCCATGGCGAGCCGGAAGCTCCACGCCGAAGCCCTCGAGCACCTTCTCGTAGCCGTCGGCCTCGAGCTGCTTGGCGAGGTCGGGTCCACCGTCGGCGACGATCTTGCCGTCGACGAGGATGTGCACGAACTCGGGCGTGATGTGGTTGAGCAGGCGCTGGTAGTGCGTGATCACCAGGGCGCCCATGCCGCGCTCGGTCACGAGCGTGTTGACGCCTTCGGCGACGATCTTGAGCGCGTCGATGTCGAGGCCTGAGTCGGTCTCGTCGAGGATCGCGACGTGCGGGTTGAGCATCGCCATCTGCAGGATCTCGACGCGCTTCTTCTCGCCGCCGGAGAACCCGTCGTTGAGGTAGCGGCGGATGAGGTCGCGGTCGACCTTGAGCAGGTCCATCGCCGCCTCGAGCAGCTTGCGGAACTCGGGAATCTTGATCGGCTTGGGCGCGTCGGGATCGTCGTTGCGCGTGTCGGAGCTGAGCACGCCGCGATGGGCGTTGACCGCCATGCGCAGGAAGTTCGTCACCGACACGCCGGGCACGGCCTGCGGGTACTGGAAGGCGAGGAACAGGCCGAGGCGCGCGCGCTCGTCGACCTCGAGCTCGAGCAGGTCCTGTCCGTCGAACGTCACCGAGCCCTCGGTGATCTCGTACTTGGGATGCCCCATGAGCGCGTAGGAGAGCGTCGACTTGCCGGAGCCGTTCGGGCCCATGAGCGCGTGGATCTCACCTTCGCGCACGGTCAGGTCGATGCCGCGGAGGATTTCCTTGCCCTCGACTGCGACGTGGAGGTTCTTGATGACGAGATCGGCCATTGCCGGGTGCTCCTAGGTGCTCGGGGGAGTCGGTCGGGACGCGACGGCGGGGAGCGCGCGCGTTCCTCTTCAGCAGGGATGGTACTCGATTTCCCGAGACGGGGAGCCGGTTCCCGGCCGTTACGGGACAGGCAATAAGGTCGCCCTGACATGACCCGCGACGAATGGCGTTGCGGCGTGGGTCGCGCCGTGTCGGATCGTCAGGCGGGGGTGGAACAGTCCACGTCGTCGACGAATCGCCAGAGCTCGAGCACGTCATCGGGGACGCCGCACGGCGGGTAGTGCTCGCCCTCGGTCTCCTTCCAGAGACCGTCCTTGCCGCGCGTGAACTCCGACATGACGAGCGCCGTTCCGCGCTTCCAGAGCATGATCGACCATCCGGTCGAGCCGCAGCTGGCAACGAGCACCTGCTCGGTCGACAGCTGCATGTCCTCGCCGGCCGCCTGGGCAAGCCCCTGGTACTCGGTCGTGGGGTCGACGTTCACGCAGTCACCACGCTTCGCACCGACCGCCACGCCGCTCACGTCGGTGGGCATGTCCTTGCCGTAGGCGTTGTCGGCCAGCACGAACTGCCGCGCCGCGCCACCCACGAGCTGACCCTTCGGGGTGCTCGCAGGCGGGGCCGGAGCCTCGGTCTGCTCGTCGTCGTCCGTCGCGGCGACCTCGCTCGCGTCCGTGCGCGTCGTCTTCGGAGGGTCGTCGTCGTTCGAGCAGCCGCCGGCCGTGATCGTGGCGGCGAGCGCCAGTACCACCAGTGCAGCTCCGCGACGGCGACCCATCCTGCGTCAGGCCTCCGTGACGCCCGAGGCGACGATCGGCTTGGCGAGGCTGCCGCGGTGGGCGGGCAGGTAGTAGTTGCGCGTGTACTCCTCGACCATGCGCGAGGCGTCGAACTGCCGCCCGTGGGTGGCGATCGTCTCCTTCATCATGGCGATCCAGCGTCGCGGCAGGCCATCGGCATCCCGGTCGTAGTAGGTCGGGATGACCTCGTCCTCGAGCACGCGGAACAGCGCCTCGGCATCAGCCTGGTCCTGCACCGCGTCGTTGCTGTCGACCCAGTCGCCACCGATCTTGAAGCCGGTGTCGGGGGTGTACCCCTCGGCCCACCACCCGTCGAGGATGGAGACGTTCAGGCCGCCGTTCTGGGATGCCTTCATGCCGCTCGTACCGGATGCCTCCATCGGGCGGCGCGGCGTGTTGAGCCACACGTCCACGCCCTGCACGAGGCGTCGCGCGAGCACGATCTCGTAGTCCTCGAGGAACGCGATGCGGCCCTGCGAACGCGGATCGCGGCTGTAGTGCACGACCTGCTGGATGAGGTCCTTGCCGCCGGTGTCGGCGGGATGCGCCTTGCCTGCGAGCAGGATCTGCACCGGGCGGTCGGCGTCGCCGATGATGCGCGCGAGTCGCTCGGGGTCGGAGAAGAGCAGGCCGGCACGCTTGTAGGTCGCGAAGCGGCGCGCGAAGCCGATCGTCAGCACGTCGGGATCGAACTTCCAGTTGTCGGCGCGGGCGCCGGGCTGGCGCAGGTAGCGGCGAACGCCGGTCTCGAGCAGGCGCTCCTTGCGGCTGCGGCGCACGGCCCACAGCTCGGCGTCGTCGACCTCGCGGACCTTCTCCCAGCCCTGCTCGTCCGGATGCGCACCGGCCTTCACGCCGGCGCGGCCGAGCAGCTCGCTCAGCTCCTGGCTGATGAAGGTGCGCGCGTGCACGCCGTTGGTGACGTGCCCGATGCTCGCTGCCTGGCCGTCGGAGCTGTCGATGACCTGGCCCCACATCTCACGCGAGACCTCGCCGTGCAGCTTCGACACGCCATTGGCGAAGCCCGCGGTTCGCAGCGCGAACGGCGTCATGCCGAAGCCCCACGACTCGGAGTGGCCGTACTGCTCGAGCTGCTCGAACTGCACGCCGGCGCGCTCGACGAAGCCGCCGAGGTAGCGGCGCACCAGCTCGGGGTCGAACACCTCGTTGCCGGCCGGGACCGGGGTGTGGGTGGTGAAGACGGTGCTCGAGCGCAGGCGCGCGATCGCGTCGTCGAAGCTGATGCCCGTGGAGCGCAGCTCGCGCACGCGCTCGAACTGCATGAACGCGGCGTGACCCTCGTTCATGTGCCACACGGTCGGGTTGAGGCCGAGCGCGCGCAGCGCACGCACGCCGCCGATGCCGAGCAGGATCTCCTGGCGGATGCGCTGCTCGCGATCGCCGCCGTAGAGGCTGTCGGTGACGCGACGACCCCACGCGGAGTTGCCCTCCACGTCGCTGTCGAGCAGGTACAGGCGCACGCGACCGACGCGGGCTCGCCACACGCGGGCACGCACCGGCTCGCCGGCGAGCTCGACCTCGATGAGCAGCGGCAGGCCGCTCGCGTCGGTCATGAGCGACAGCGGCATGTCAGCCGGGTTGTTGATCGGATAGCGCTCCTGCTGGGCGCCGAAGTCGTCGATCGCCTGGCGGAAGTAGCCGTGCTTGTAGAGCAGGCCCACGCCGACGAGCGGCAGGCCGAGCTCCGAGGAAGCCTTGAGGTGGTCGCCGGCGAGCACGCCGAGGCCGCCCGAGTAGATCGGCAGGCTCTCGTCGACGCCGAACTCGGTGGAGAAGTACGCCACCAGCATGTCGGTGCCGTCCTCCTCCTCGGGTGCCTTCCACCAGCCGCCGCCCGATCCGCTCTCGGCACGCAGCGCGCGCTCGGCGCGCTCGAGCGCTTCCTGGAATTGCGGGGAGCTGCCGGCCTTGCGCAGCGTCTCGTCGCCGATCTTTGCGAGCATCGCGCGCGGGCTGTGACCGGCCCGATCGAATGCCGGCTCGTCGAGCAGCACGAAGGGCGTGCGCATCTCGTGGCGCCAGCCGTAGGCGAGGTTGCCCGCCAGCGCGCCGAGGCGTCGTCGCAGGTCGTCGGGATCGATCGTATGTGCGTCGGTCGTACTCATGGAGTGAAGTTTTACCGAGATTCGACTCGGCGTGCGGGAAAATCTCCCTGCTCCTCCGATATCCATAGGCCTGCTAGTTGTTCGAGGAGCTCACCAATGGGGCTTTCCGCGATCTCGATTCGCTCGCCGGTGACGATGTTCCGCCACGTTCGCGGCGCCTCCTCGGGCAGCTCGATGCGTGACTGCGAGCCCGCGACGAAGCCCGGGAGCGCCACGGCTGCGAGCGCCCACCGCTTCTCGTGGCGGCGTGCGAAGGCGAGCGTGCCGGGCGCGTCGATGCGGACCGGGACGTAGGCGCCCAGTCGGAACAGGTCCGAATCGTCGCGCCGTGCGCGCAGCCCGGCGGCGACGATCTGCAGCTTGTCCAGCGCGGAGCCCTCCGGCCCGGATCCCTCTCCGTCGAGCAGGCCGTCGAGGCGCGTGAAGTCGACCGGTCGCCGGTTGTCCGGATCGACGAGCGCGAGGAACTCGACCTCGCTGCCCTGGTAGATGTCGGGCACGCCGGGCGCGAACAGTCGCAGCGCGGTCGCGGCCAGCGAGTTGCGACGGGCACGCTCGGCAATGCGCTCGACGACCGCCTCGACCTCGCCGCTCGCGCGCAGCCGCTCCCCGAACCCGATGACGCTCGCCTCGTAGGCCTCGTCCGGGTCGGTCCAGCGCGTGCGGAGCTTCTCCTCCCGCAGCGCCTTGCGCACGTACGCCTCGAGCCGGTCGGGTTCGACGGGCCAGGCCCCGACGAGCGTCGAGGCGACCATCCAGCCATCGGTGCGGTCGGGAGCGTCGAGCTCGTCGAGCCAGCGCTCGACCAGGTTCGCCCACCACGTGGGCTCCTCGGTGAGCACGAGCATGCGGGCGCGGACGTCCTCGCTGCGCTTCGTGTCGTGCGTCGAGCTGGCGTTGAGCGAGCCCGCCCAGTGGGCTGCGCGTTCGGCGGCGAGCCAGTGGAACGTCCCGATGGCGGTCGACGGGTGGGACGGGTGTGCACCGACCTCGTTGCGTGCAGGCACGGCCCAGTACCGATAGAACGCCGTGTCCTCCACGCTCTTGGCGGTCACTGGGCCGCTGAACTGCTGCCAGCGCATCGTGAACTCGGTGTCCGTGCGCAGCGCCTCGGCGACCCGCGCGAGCGCGAGCGCATCCACGCCCTCCACTGCTGCCGCATCGGCCAGCGCGCGCTCGATGGTCGTCGTGTCGGCAGGCGTGCGGCCGTGCTCGTCGACGTAGGTGCGGTAGACGGGCAGCTGCGCGGTCACGACCGCGATCGCGTCCCGCAGGCGTCGCTCCTCGTCCGAGTCGGCTCCCGCGATGTGGCGCGCGAGGCGACCGAGCTCGCCCCAGAAGTACTCGCGCACGATGCGCAGCTTCGCCTGCGCGACGACCTCGTCGAACGGCACTCGCGATTCGGCGACGTCCGCGTACACCTCGGCGACCTGCTCGGCGCCGTGCGGATCGACGAACAGCCCGTCGCACACGTCCAGGAACTCGTAGCCCGTCGTGCCGGCGATCGGCCACGTCTCGGGCAGCGGCTCGTGCGGCGCGAGGATCTTCTCGACCACGACGTAGAACGCCTCGTCCGGCTGGCCGCTCGCCTCGCGCAGCGCAGCCTGCAGCTGCTCGAGGTAGCCGCGCGGGTCGAGCAGGCCGTCGACGTGGTCGACGCGCACCCCGGTGACGCGGCCCTCCGCCACGAGCTCGAGCAGCAGGCGGTGCACGTCGTCGAACACGTGCGGCTGCTCGACACGCACTCCCACCAGGTCGGTGATGTCGAAGAACCGGCGGTAGTTGAGGCGGCGCGCCTGCTCGCGCCAGTCGGCGAGCTCGTAGTGCTGCGCGGCGACGACCTCGCGGATGTCAGCGGCGTCGGCGCTTCCCGGAGCGAGCGGCCAGCGATGGTCGTAGTAGGCGAGCTCTTCCCCGTCGACCGACAGTTCCCCCGCCTCGAGCACCTGCTCGAGCGCGCCTCCGAGCACCGGCAGCAGCAGGCGCCCCTCGTTGGCGCTCCAGTCGATGTCGAAGTGTCCGGCGTACTTCGAGCCTTCGCCGTGCTCGAGCACGTCGCGCCACCACGGGTTCGCGGTCGACGCCGCCATGTGGTTCGGCACGATGTCGAGCAGCAGCCCCATGTCGTGGGCCCGCAGCTCGTTGCTGAGCGCGTCGAATTCCGCTCGCGTTCCCAGGCGCGGGTCGAGCATCGTCGGGTCGACCACGTCGTAGCCGTGCGTGGAGCCCGGTGCCGCGCGCAGGATCGGCGACAGGTACGCGTCGGTGACGCCGAGCCGGTGCAGGTACGGCACCACCTCGCGCGCCGCGTCGAACCCGAACTCCGCGGTCATCTGGAGCCGATAGGTCGACGCCGGCGCGCGCATGTCAGCCACCGCCCCGCGCCTCCCGGTCGCCGACGAACCTGGACAGGCTGAGCGAGTGCGCTGGAACCACGAGCCCGGGCAGTTGCCGCAGGTTGCCCTCCTGGTCCTCCCGCGCAGTGTCGAGCAGCACCTCCCATGCGCCGCGCCGATCCATGTCGGGCATCGAGAAGCTCCGCGACGTCTCGCCGCTGTTGAGCACGAGCAGGATCGTGTCGCCCTTCGCCGCGCGGCCGCGTTCGTCCACCTCGTCGGTCGCCTGGCCGTCGATGAGCATGCCCATGCAGAACGCGTCGCCGGCGTGCCAGTCGTCGCCCTGCATCTCCGTGCCGTCCGGGCGCAGCCACGTCACGTCCTTGACGCCGTCACCCGCGATGGGGTTACCCGTGAAGAAGGCGCGCCTGCGCAGCACGGCATGGTCGTTGAAGATCTCGACGGCCCGGCGCGTGAAGTCGAGCAGTTCGACCTGGTCGTCGTCGAGGTCCCAGTCGACCCAGCTGATCTCGTTGTCCTGGCAGTACGCGTTGTTGTTGCCGCCCTGCGACCGGCCCATCTCGTCGCCACCGAGCAGCATGCGCACGCCCTGCGAGAACATGAGCGTCGCGATGAAGTTCTTGCGCATCTGCAGGCGCAGCGCGTTGACGCCGACGTTGCCCGTCGGCCCCTCCGCTCCCCAGTTGCGCGACAGGTTGTGGTTGTGGCCGTCGTTGTTGTCCTCGCCGTTCGCCTCGTTGTGCTTCGCCTCGAACGCGGTCAGGTCGGCGAGCGTGTAGCCGTCGTGCGCGGTCACGAAGTTGATGCTCGCGTACGTGTTGCGACGGCTGGCAGCGAAGATGTCAGCCGATCCCGACAGGCGAGATGCCATCTCCGGCAGCTTGCCGGGATCGCCGCGCCAGAAGCTGCGCACTGCGTCGCGGTACTCGCCGTTCCACTCGGCCCATCCGATCGGGAACTCGCCGACCATGTAGCCGCCCTCGCCGAGGTCCCACGGCTCGGCGATGAGCTTGACCTGGCTCAGCACCGGGTCCTGTTGGATGATGTCGAAGAAGGTTCCGAGGCGGTTCACCTCGTGCAGCTCACGCGCGAGCACGGGCGCCAGGTCGAAGCGGAAGCCGTCGACGTGCATGTCGAGCGTCCAGTACCGCAGCGAATCCATCATGAGCTGCATCGTTCGCGCGTGCACCATGTTGAGGCTGTTGCCGGTGCCCGTGTAATCCATGTAGTGACGCTCGTCGCCGGCGACGAGACGGTAGTAGGACTTGTTGTCGACTCCGCGCAGCGAGAGGGTCGGGCCCATGTGGTTGCCCTCGCCGGTGTGGTTGTAGACCACGTCGAGGATCACCTCGATGCCGGCGGCATGGAACCGCTTGACCATGGTCTTGAACTCGTTGAGCGTGTGCCGACTGCGCTCCGTCGCATAGCGCGAGGTCGGGGACAGGAACGCGATCGAGTTGTAGCCCCAGTAGTTGCGCAGGCCCTTCTCGACGAGGAAGTGGTCGTTGGTGAATTCATGGACCGGCAGCAGCTCGATCGCCGTCACCCCGAGCGACAGCAGGTGGTCGATGATCGGGTCGTACGACATGCCCAGATAGGTGCCGCGCAGGTGCTCGGGCACGCCGGGGTGCTGCATCGTCATGCCCTTGACGTGCGACTCGTAGATCACCGTGCGATTCCAGGGGACGTTGGGCTTGCGGTCGTCGCCCCACTCGAACGCCGGATCGACCACGACGCACTTGGACATCGAACCGGCGCTGTCGCGGCGATCCATCACCGTGTCGTCGGTCCCTACCTGGTAGCCGAACACGGTCTCGTCCCACGTGATCTCACCGGCGACGCTCTTGGCGTACGGGTCCAGGAGCAGCTTGTGGTGGTTGAATCGGTGGCCGTTGTGCGGGTCCCACGGCCCGTGCACCCGATAGCCGTACAGCTGGCCGGGGCGCACGTCCGGCAGGTAGACGTGCCAGTTGAGATTGGTGCGTTCGTGCAGCTCGACGACATGCGTCGGCTCGGAATCCTCGGGGTTGTCGAACAGGCACAGCTCGACCCCGTCGGCGTGCTCGGAGAAGATCGAGAAGTTGGTGCCCTCGCCGTCCCAGGTCGCTCCCTGTGGGTACGGCTTGCCCGGCCAGGTCCGCATCGCGCTGCTCATCTCGTGTTCCCCCCGTCGACGGCCGTGTAGACCGTCGCGCTCTTCGGTGCGACCGTCGCGGCGTCGCCTGCGCTGGTCGCATCGGACGCCAGTACCCGTTCCCAACTTCGTGCATCGTCGCCGGACGCATCCGCCACGGTGATGGCCTGCTCGCCCACGTTCAGCACGAGGAGCGTGCGATCGCCTGCGTGCTCGCGC
Source organism: Thermoleophilia bacterium (assembly GCA_025964555.1). GTDB lineage: Bacteria > Actinomycetota > Thermoleophilia > Gaiellales > SKUG01 > JAGQUL01. The sequence goes on from JAOPYQ010000013.1 coordinate 64,574, forward strand.
TCGACTGACAGCCAGCCAGCGGCGGCATCCACGCGCACGGTCGCCTCGTCCGGGCGCAGGCGACGGATCGACTCCGACGTGCGGCGCAGGTGCAGCAGTTCGCGCGTGAAGCGCAGCGTCGCGGCGTGATCGCCGACCTCGCGCCGGTCCCAGTCCAGGACCGCTGAACGGAACGTGTCCTCGCCCTGCGGGTCGGGTGCCTCGCCCTCGAACCCGAAATGCGCGAACTCCGCGCGACGCCCTGCGCGGACGGCCGCCACGAGTTCCGGATCGTCGTGGCTGGTGAAGTAGGGGAACGGTTTTGTCTCGCCGTACTCCTCGCCCATCCACAGCATCGGCGTGAACGGCGCGAGCAGCACCGCCGCGAGTGCGACGCGCTGCAGCTCCGGTGGCAGCTCCGCCGCGAGCCGGTCGCCGAACAGGCGGTTGCCGACCTGGTCGTGGTTCTGCGCGTAGACGACGAAGCGCTCGCCCGGAAGTCCGGACGAGTCCGACCCGAACCGCCGATCGCGATGCTCGGAGCGCTGCCCGGTGTAGACGAAGCCGCGGCGCATGGACTGCGCGAGCTGCTCGAGCCCGCCGCCGAAGTCGGCGAAGTAGCCGCGCAGCTCGCCGGTCAGCGCGACGCGCAGCGCGTGGTGGAAGTCGTCGGTCCACTGCGAGTGACATCCGAGCCCGCCCTCGCCGCGCGGCGTGATCACCCGCACGTCGTTGAGGTCGCTCTCGGCGATGACGACGATCTCGCGGCCGAGCTGTGCGGCCGTCGCGTCGACCTGCTCGGTCAGCTCGGCCAGGAACGGGTGCGCGCTCGTGTCGACGATGCCGTGGATCGCGTCGAGGCGCAGCGCGTCGACGTGGAAGTCGCGAACCCAGTGCAGCGCGTTGTCGATGAAGAAGCGACGCACCTCGTCACTGCCGGGACCGTCGACGTTCACGCCCGCGCCCCACGGGGTGTGGTGGCGCTCGGAGAAGTAGGGACCGAACTTGCCGAGGTAGTTGCCCTCGGGACCGAGGTGGTTGTAGACGACGTCGAGCACGATCGCGATCCCGTGCGCGTGCGCGGCGTCGACGAGGCGACGCAGGCCCTCCGGCCCGCCATACGCGACGTGCGCGGCGTACAGGTCCACGCCGTCGTAGCCCCAGTTGCGTGCGCCGGGGAACTGCGCCACGGGCAGCAGCTCGAGCGCGGTGATGCCGTCCTCGGCCAGCTGTTCGAGGCGCGGGATGATCGCGTCGAACGTGCCCTCGGGCGTGAACGTGCCGACGTGCAGCTCGTAGATCACATAGTCGCGCAGCGCGATGCCGCCCCACTTCGCGTCGCTCCACTCGAACGCGTGGAGGTCGACCACCTCGGATGCGGCGTGCACGCCGTCGGGCTGCTTGGCCGAGGCCGGGTCGGGCAGCTCGAGCGGGTCATCGTCGAGCTGGTAGGCATAGCGCGAGCCGGCCGACACGCCGTCGATCCGCCCACGGTGGTAGCCGAGTTCGCCGCGTTCGAGCTCCACGCGCCGCGCGGCGGCTGGATCGTCTCCCGCACCAGCGCCGTGCAGCACGACGGTGACGCGCTGCGCATGCGGAGCCCACACCAGGAAGCTGCTCGAGCCGTCTGGGTGGGGCGTTGCTCCCAGTCGCTCCGTCACGCCCCGCCCTCCGGCTGGAGCACGACGGCGCCGAGCGGCGGCAGCGTCAGGTTGAGCGACCAGCCGTGCCCGTGGATCGGGACGGGCGTGGTCTCGACCGCGCCGAGGTTGCCTTGGCCCCCGCCCCAGTACGCCGAGGCGTCGGTGTTGAGCAGCTCACGCCAGCTGCCGGCCTGCGGCACGCCGACGCGATAGTTGTGGCGCAGCACGGGCGTGGCGTTCATCACCACGAGCACGGGTCCTTCGCCGGGCGTTGCCGAGTGACGCAGCCACGAGAACACGCTCGCTTCCTCGTCGCTCGTGTCGACCCACGCGAAGCCCTCGTGCTCGAACTCGCGCTGGTGCAGCGCGGGCGTTGCGCGGTAGAGCCGGTTGAGGTCGCCGACGAGCGCCTGGATGCCGGCGTGCTGCGGCTGGTCGAGCAGATGCCAGTCGAGGCTCGCGTCGTGGTTCCACTCGCGACCCTGCGCGAACTCGCCGCCCTGGAACAGCAGCTTCTTGCCGGGCAGCAGCCACATGTAGGCGAGCAGCAGGCGCAGGTTCGCGAACTGCTGCCACTCGTCGCCCGGCATGCGCGTGATGAGCGAACCCTTGCCGTGCACGACCTCGTCGTGTGACAGCGGCAACATGAAGTTCTCGGTGTAGGCGTAAATCTGCCGGAACGTCAGTTCGCCCTGGTGGTGGCGGCGGTGGATCGGTTCACGGCCGAAGTACTGGAGCGTGTCGTGCATCCAGCCCATGTCCCACTTCATCCCGAAGCCGAGCCCGCCGACATAGGTCGGGCGCGACACGCCGCCCCAGGCGGTGGATTCCTCGGCGACCATCGCGATGTCGGGGAACGCGGTGTAGCAGTCCTCGTTGAGCCGGCGCAGGAAGTCGATCGCCTCGAGGTTCTCGCGGCCGCCGTGCGCGTTGGGGATCCACTCGCCTTCCTTGCGCGAGTAGTCGAGGTACAGCATCGATGCCACCGCGTCGACGCGCAGGCCGTCGACGTGGAACTCCTCGAGCCAGTACAGCGCGCTCGAGAGCAGGAAGCTGCAGACCTCCGGGCGCGAGTAGTTGAAGATCCAGCTCTTCCAGTCGGGGTGGAAGCCCTGACGTGGATCGGCGTGCTCGTACAGGTGCGTGCCGTCGAAGAAGCCGAGGCCGTGCTGGTCGGTGGGAAAGTGCGACGGCACCCAGTCGAGCAGCACGCCGATCCCCGCCGCGTGCAGCTCGTCGACGAACCACTTGAACTCGTCCGGCGTGCCGTAGCGGCTCGACGGTGCGAAGTACCCGGTCGTCTGGTAGCCCCACGAGCCGTAGAACGGGTGCTCCATGATCGGCATGAGCTCCACGTGCGTGAAGCCGGTGCGCTGCAGGTGCTCGATCAGTCGCGGCGCGAGCTCGCGCCATGTCATCGAGCGGTCGCCGTCCTCGGGCACGCGCATCCACGATCCGACGTGCAGCTCGTACACGCTCATCGGCGCGTTGGCTCCGTTCGCCGCGCCGCGCGTGCGCATCCAGTCCGAGTCGCGCCAGGCGTAGTCGTCTTCCCACACCACGGACGCGGTCTTCGGCGGCTCCTCCGCCAGGCGCGCGTACGGGTCGGCCTTCTCGACCTGGTAGCCGTTGTGCGGCGAGGCGACGTGGTACTTGTAGTGCGTTCCCGCGCGGACGCCCGGGATCCAGCCCTGCCAGATGCCGGAGCTGCCTTCGGATGCGAGCGGATGCTCGCCAGCGGACCAGTGATTGAAGTCGCCGACGACCGACACGTGGTCCGCGTTCGGAGCCCACACGCCGAACCAGGTGCCGGCCACGCCATCGACCTCGCAGGGGTGCGAGCCCAGGACGCGATGCATCCGGTTGTGCGTGCCCTCGCCGAACAGGTAGAGGTCCTGTTCCGTCAGTCGCGACGCGTCGTGGCGGACTCGCTCGTTGGCAGCTGCGTCGTCATGTGCGCCGGAGCGCAGGGTGGTGAGTTCCTTGAGCTGGTTCATGAGTACCTCGTCGGATGCGATCTCCTCGATCGTCCGTGTCGTTCGGCGCACCCAGTTGGGCGCCTCGTGTGAGCCCGTTCCGGGGACGTTCTGGGGTTCGGTCTCACCCCACAGGTCCTCGAGCGACGCGACCACGGCGCCGGCATCACCGCGGGCGAGCAGGCGCAGTGCGGCTGCGTGCACGGCGACCGGGTCGGGGCCGGTCCCTGCCTTGGTCGTGTCGTCGAGCACGCCCTGTTCGCGCAGATGGTCGACGATCGATGATCGCGCGTCCTGGTCGAGGCGCGTCCATGCGGTCGCCCACATCGGCGTGTCGTGGGTGTCGACCGATGCGAGCGCGTTCGCGGGGACGGGGCGGATTGCGTCGCGCGCGCCGGGATCGAGCTCGAACTGCATGACGTACATGCGGCTCGCCTGGTGCTCGGTCATCGCCTCGCGCACGGTGTCGGGCACGGTGCCGAGGTCCTCGCCGACGACCGCGCACCCGGTGCGGTGCGATTCGAGGCAGACGATCGCCCACTGCTCGTCGGCGTGGTAGCCGACGTACACGCCGTCGCTCGCCTCGAGCTCGCTCGGGATCCAGAACAGGCGGTGCATCCCCATCACGTGGTCGATGCGCACCGCGCGCGCATGGCGCATGAGGTGGCGCATCGACTCGATGAGGTAGGCGTAGCCGGAGTCGCGCAGGCGCACGGGGTGCAGCGGCGGAAGGCCCCAGTCCTGTCCTCCGGCGGCGAGTGGATCGGGCGGTGCGCCGACGCTCATCCCGGGCGCGAACAGGTCCGAGAAGTGCGCGCGGTCGAAGCCGTCGGGGTGCACGCCGACCGGCAGGTCCAGGTAGAGCCCGGCGCGCGTGGCGGAGTCCAGGTCGGCGAGCTGCGTTTCCATCGCCCACTGCACGTACTGGTGGTAGTGGGTCGTCGCGGCGTCGCCGCCCTCGAGCCTGGAGCGGAACGCCGCGTAGTCGCCTACGAGCGGGTGCGCGGTGCGCCATGCCTCGAACGCGTCGCGGCGCTCGCCGCTCGAGTCGGCGAGCTGCTCCGCGCACGCCTCGAGCACGGAGCGCTTGAGCTCGTACACGCCCTGGTGGTCGACGAGCGGCAGCCTGCGCAGTGCGTCGCGCCGGCGCAGCACGTCGCGATCGCGCACGAGCCGGTGCGCGGCGCGCGAGGCGGTCACCTCCGGCAGGGCGGTCAGGTCGGCGTAGGACTCGTTCCAGAAGAGGCGGCTGACAGGCGCGTAGGGGCTCGGTTCGAACGGGTCGCCCAGGAACGTTGCCAGCAGCGGCGTGGATCCCACGAGCGCGCCGCCGGTCTCGTCCATGAGCTCGAGCAGGGCGCGTGCGCTGCCGAGGTCGCCGATGCCCCAGTCGTCCGCGCTGCGCGCCGCATACAGCGGCACGAACACGCCCCACGCGCCGTCGATGCCGGTGTTGCGCACGTGGCGTGGCGCGCAGATGACTCGGCTCGTCGCGGCGCGTGCACCGCTCGCGACCTGCAGCTCGTGGTAGCCGTACGGCAGTCCGGCCGGGAGCGTCGCGTCCTCGCCGGGCAGCACCGTGAGCTCCTGCTCGTCGCCCGATTCGAGGCGCAGCACGCACTCGATCGGCTCGCTCGACTCCCCGAACCGCAGCGTGGTGGGCTCGCCGTCCCAACACACGTGCACCGCATCGACGAGCTTCGCTGCCCGCGTCGCGCGCCACTCCGCGAGTGCCGCCTCCGGCGAGGAGTCGGCATCGATGCCGAGCGCCGTGAACACCGATCGCAGCGACTGCGCCGACGCCGTCATCCGCTCACCCTCGACGGATCGATACTCCGGCTGCACGCCGAGCTCGTGCGCGAGCTCGCGCAGCGCCGAAGCGGAATCGGTCGCGGTGGTCGGGGTCTTCGATCGGGTCACGTGTCGGTCTCCAGCAGTGCCTGCAGGCCGCGGGCGGGGATCCACACCCAGTCCGGCCGGTTGTTCGCTTCGTATGCCAGCTCGTAGAGCGCCTTCTCCAGGAGCAGGGAATCGAGGATGATGCCGAGATCTCCCTCGTCGTGCGTGACGAACCCGTGCGAAGCGGTCGTGTCGAGGTACGAGCGCAGGAACACGGCGGACACCCACCGGTACCAGAACTCGATCCAGTTCGACACGCGATCGGCCGCCGGACCGCCTTCGAGCAGCTGGCCGCTCTCGTGGCACACCGTCCACGCGGCGTAGTCGAACGAGCGCACCATCCCGGCGACGTCCTTGAGCGCGCTGCGCTTGATGCGCCGCTCGCCAATCGGGCGCAGCGGCTCGCCCTCGAAGTCGATGATCTTGAAGTCGCGGCCGGTCCACAGCACCTGGCCGAGGTGGTAGTCGCCGTGCACGCGGATGCGGTGGTCGGTCAGCCCCACGTCGAGCATCCGCTTGAGCCGTTCGACGATCTCGTCCTCGCGCGCGAGCACGTCCGCGAGCGCGGGTTGCTCGCGCTGGAGTCGCCGGAGGCTCACGAACGTGCGCTTGGCCGAAGTGCGCATCGCCTGGTAGAGCGAGCGACGGTACATCGGCGTCACGGGCTCGGCCGCCAGGTCGCTGTCCTGGTCCGCCGACGCGAGCGCGGCGTGCAGCTCACCGGTGCGCTGGCCGAGCAGGCGTGCGGACTCGAGGTAGTGGCCGATGAGCTCGTGCGCCATCGGCGACGGCTCCTGCCCGGCGCGCGTGAGCAGGTGCGCGTCCGGGAGCGTGGGGGCGTCCTGTCGCGCGAGCGCGTCGTCGAGGTAGCGCCGCAGCGCGTCGAGCGTGTAGCTCCACGCGTCGCCCTCGTTCTCGACGTACTCCTGCAGCACCGCGATGGTGCGCATCTCGGCGCCCGCGAGGTCGTCGTCGGGGTTGTAGAGGATCGTGCCCGCGACCGCGGGGCTGTGCTCGAAGCGTGCCTCCTCGGTCAGGAATCGTCCGAGTTCGACGTCGGGGTTGATGCCGTCGTCGAGCAGGCGGAACACCTTGAGCAGCCAGCGATCGCCGTACAGCACGGTGGAGTTGCTCTGCTCGACCGACAGCGGGGTCGGGTCGCTGCCGGTCCCGCTGTCGCGCAGGCGGCGGAAGCTCGCCGTCGTCGCACCCTCCACGCGTCCCGAGGCACCCGTGTGACGTCGTCGCCGCTCGATGGTGTCGAGCAGCGCGCGGTTGAACCCGTCGTGCACGAGCCCGTCGTGGAGCGCGAACTGCTGCTCGTCGCCGTCGGCCACGCGGGCGAGCGTCGACGGTGGCAGCGGCGACGGGTGCTCCGGTCGTGGATCGACCGGCTCGGCCACGAGCGGCAGCACGTAGCGCTCCGGATCGCCGTCGGTGAACTCGACGTCGACGAGCGCGATGTAGCCCACGGGCTCGCCGCGACCGACGCCGATCGGCACCACCTCGCCGATCGTCGTCGCCCTGATGCGTCGCGCCTTGGAGCGGAACCAGCGCCGATGGACGAGGTAGTCGGGCAGCAGCGCCTCCAGGCGGCGGCGATCGCGCGACTGCAGCAGCAGGTCGGTCCACTCGCCACGCACGGTCAGCTCGGGTGCCTCGCTCGAGCGCGAGGGGTGCACGTCGTCGGCGGCGACGGGCTCGAGCGCGAACCAGATGAAGTCGTGCGCGCCGAGCGTCAGCAGGTACGGAAGCTCGCCGATGACCGGGAACTCGACGTGGCCGTGCAGCGCGACCGGGCGGCAGCCCTCGAACTCGGACAGGTCGAGCTCGACGTACTGCGAGTAGCGCGAGAGGTTGACGACGCACAGGACGCGTTCGTCCTCGGTCACGCGCATGTACGTGAGCACCTTGCGGTTCTCGCTCGGCACCCACTCGAGGCGGCCGTGCTGGAGCGCGGGGTGGCGTCGGCGCAGCGCGATCGTGCGCTTGGTCCACCACAGCAGCGACTCCGGGTTGGACCACTGCGCCTCGACGTTGATCGACGTGTGGTGGTACTCGGGATCGGTCACCACCGGCAGGTAGAGCTTCTGCGGGTTGGCGTCGGAGAAACCGGCGTTGCGGTCGGCGCTCCACTGCATCGGGGTGCGCACGCCGTCGCGGTCGCCGAGGTAGATGTTGTCGCCCATCCCGATCTCGTCGCCGTAGTAGATGACCGGCGTGCCCGGCAGCGAGAAGAGCAGCCCGTTGAGCAGCTCGATGAGCCGCCGGTTGTTGTTCATGAGCGGCGCGAGCCGGCGACGGATGCCCAGGTTGATGCGCGCGCGCTCGTCCTGCGCGTACGAGCGCCACATGTAGTCGCGCTCCTCGTCCGTCACCATCTCGAGCGTCAGCTCGTCGTGGTTGCGCAGGAACGTCGCCCACTGCGCTCCCTCGGGGATGTCAGGCGTCTGCTCGAGGATGTCGATGATCGGGAAGCGGTCCTCCATGCGCACGGCCATGTACATGCGTGGCATGAGCGGGAAGTGGAACGCCATGTGGCACTCGTCGCCGTCGCCGAAGTAGTCGACCACCTCGTCGGGCCACATGTTCGCCTCGGCGAGGAGCATCTTGTCCTCGTGCGTCGCGTCCACGTGTGCGCGCAGGTCCTTGAGCGCCTGGTGCGTCTCGGGCAGGTTCTCGCAGTTGGTGCCCTCGCGCTCGAACAGGTACGGCACCGCGTCCAGGCGCAGGCCGTCGACGCCCATCTCGAGCCAGTAGTCGACGATCTTGTAGAGCTCCTCCACGACCTCGGGGTTGTCCCAGTTGAGGTCGGGCTGGTGCGAGTAGAAGCGGTGCCAGTAGTAGGCGTCGGCGACCGGGTCCCAGCTCCAGTTGGACGTCTCGAAGTCCTTGAAGATGATCCGCGTGTCCTCGTAGCGGTGGACCGTGTCGCTCCACACGTAGAAGTCGCGGTGCGGGTGGCCGGGCTTCGCGCGGCGCGCTCGCTGGAACCACGCGTGCTGGTCGGAGGTGTGGTTGAGCACGAGCTCAGTGATGACGCGCAGCCCGCGCGACTTCGCCTCGCGCACGAACGCCTTGAACTGGCGCAGGTCGCCGTAGTACGGATGCACCTGCCGGTAGTCGGCCGTGTCGTAGCCGTCGTCGCGCAGCGGTGACGGATAGAACGGCAGCAGCCAGATCGCCGTGACGCCGAGGTCCTGGAGGTAGTCGAGCTTGCTCGCGAGGCCGCGGAAGTCCCCGATGCCGTCACCGTTGGAGTCGGCGAAGGCCTTGATGTGCAGCTGGTAGATGACCGCATCCTGGTACCAGCGTGCGACGTGTGGCTCGGTGCTCATGTGCGGCGGTTCCCCTCAGCCGTCGTACGGATCAAAGTCGTGTTCGTCGCGGTGCCCGTGGCCGCGCACGTGGAGCACGTGCGCCGGCAGCACTGCCGGATCGAGCTCCACGAAGTTGGCGCCGCCCTTCCACTGGTACGTCGCCCCGCCGAGCAGGTCGCGCACCGAGAAGGTCTCGTCCTCCTCGATCCCGAGCGCGGCGAGGTCGAGGTAGACGGTCCCCGACTGGCGCCAGTACGTGTCGAGGTTGACGATCGTGAGGATCGTGTCGGTCCCGTCGATCGATCGCTTGCTGTAGGCGATGATGCGATCGTTGTCGACGTGGTGGAACCGGAGCGTGTCGTTGCGCTGCAGCGCCGGATGCTCGTGCCGCGCGCGATTGACGATCCGCACGACCTCCTCGAGCGAGTGCGGCGTCGTCAGGTCGCGCCAGCGCACCTGGTACTTCTCCGAGTCCAGGTACTCCTCGCTGCCGGGCTTGGCCGGCACCGATTCCATGAGCTCGAACGCCGGGCCGTAGATGCCGTAGCTCGACGAGAGCGTCGCCGCGAGCACGAGGCGCGCGACGAACGTGCCGCGCGTGCCTTCCTGCAGCTGCTCGGTGAGGATGTCAGGCGTGTTCGGCCAGAAGTTGGGACGGAACACGTCGGAGGCGGGCGGGCTCGTCAGTTCGCGCAGGTATTCCTCGAGCTCCCATCGCTCCTGTCGCCACGTGAAGTACGTGTACGACTGGTTGAAGCCGAGCTTGGCGAGGCGATACATCACCTTCGGGCGGGTGAACGCCTCGGCCAGGAACAGCACGTCGGGACGTTCGCGGTGCACCTCGCCGAGCATCCACTCCCAGAACGGGAACGCCTTGGTGTGCGGATTGTCGACGCGGAAGATCCGCACGCCGCGCTCGATCCACGTGTCGACGACGCCCTTGAGTCCGAGCCAGAGCGCTTCCCAGTCGTCGGTCTCGAAGTCGATCGGGTAGATGTCCTGGTACTTCTTGGGCGGGTTCTCCGCGTACTGGATCGTGCCGTCGGGGCGGTGTCGGAACCACTCCGGGTGCTCGGCGACCCACGGGTGGTCGGGCGCGCACTGGTAGGCGAGGTCCATCGCCAGCTCGAGGCCGCTGGCCTCGCAGTCGGCGACGAGCTGCGCGAAGTCCGCGAGCGTGCCGAGCCCGGGTTCGATCTCGGTGTGCCCGCCCTCGGCGGAGCCGATCGCCCACGGGCTGCCGGGATCGCCAGCGGCAGCCTCGGTGCTGTTATTGGGTCCCTTGCGGAACTCGCGGCCGATCGGGTGGATCGGTGGCAGGTACAGCACGTCGAAGCCCATCGACGCGATGCGGGGCAGCTCCGCGCGCAGGTCCTGCAGCGTGCCCGGGCGCTTCGGGTCGGGTGACGCAGAGCGCGGGAAGCGCTCATACCAGCTGCTGAAGCGTGCACGTTCGCGGTCGACGACGACGTCGAGCACACGATCGTAGGTGGCGGCGTGCGTGCGGTCGGGGACGCCGCGCATGAGCTTGTCGAGCTCGTCGCCGAGCGCCGCGGCGACCGCGTCCTCGCCACCGCGCTCGAGCACCGCCGCATACGCCTCGAGGCGCGAGGCGTCGCTCGCGCGCTGCGCCGCGGCGCGCACGTGCGACGCGCCGATCTGCAGGTCCACGGCGACGTCCTGCCCTGCCTCCACGCGCTTGGCGAGGTCGCTGCGCCACGTGTCCCAGTGGTCGACCCACGCCTCGAAGGTGTAGTGCCATCGCCCCTGGCGCGTGAGCGGCACCTCGCCGACCCAGCGGTCGTTGCCGAGCTCGCGCAGCGGCGCCTCGGTCCACGCCTCGTCCGCCTCGTGCCGGAAGCGCACCACGCCCGCGACGTGATCGTGGCCGTCGCCGAACGCGTCGACCTCCGCGAGCAGCACGTCGCCCACCACGCGCTTGGCCGGGAATCGTCCGGCATCCACCTCGGGTGCGGCGGCTTCCAGGACCACGCGTCGGCGCGCGCCGACGCGCACGCGCTCGTCGATCGTCGATCCGGTCGCGTCAGCGGCCGCGGCCGCGGTCGCAGTCGTGTCCGCGGCCGTCGAGTCGGCGGCGGTCGCGTCAGCGGCTGCCTTGGATCGGCGGCGGGCCTTGGAGCGGGCCGTTGTCGCCATGGGCGGGGTCCTCCGTGGGGGCAAGGGTCGTGGGTTCCCCACTCCACTACCCACCACCACGGCGGAGGCATCACGAGGTCTCGACAGCTATCACCCACCTTTCCCGGGTGCAGTCAACAACGCCCGCGCCTCCACTTGGTCCGGAGATCCGGGTCGACACACTGGATCATTGGACGAGGTGGGGTCGGACTCGCGACTTCGTCCGGACATCCGGGTCCGTGCCCCGGATCACTGGACGCAGTGGATCACTGGACGGCGTGGGTGCCGCGGGCCCGCCCGCGACCCGTCAAGGGCGGCCGGTCAGGGGACGCTCAGGACTTCGGGCGCCGCTTCGGCTTCGTGCCGGCGCCAGCGGGCGGCGCCGTCGCGTCGAGCTGCGCCTTGCTCGCGTATCGACCGAGGCCGACCGCTTCCCAGCCATCGCGCATCGCGTCGACCAGGTCGCTGCCCTTGCCACCCACCTGCTCGGCGCCGCGCATCGTCGCGCGCACCCACGCGCCCAGGGCGCGACCCGCGCCGGGCTTCTCGACCGACAGCAGCTCCGTGCGGTAGTGCGAGTCGATGCCGGCGTACCAGGCATCGACGACCGGCAGCGTGCCGGCGCTCTCGGCGGCGACCACCGCGGCACGGCTCACGACTCCCGCGAGCGTGTGCTCTTCGAGCCCGGTGTCACGGCGCACCGAGCCGTTCCACTTCGGCACGCTCGGATTGGTCAGGTCGCGGAGCGGCGACCCGTCGCGGATCTCCTGGCCGTTGCGCCAGTTCGTGTTGAGCAGGCCGGTGGAGAGCACGTCGGCGATCGACTCGTTGATCGCGTTGTGCTCGCGCTGGTTCAGGTACGGCTGCACCTTCGCGGGCAGGCCCTGCAGCTCCGTGCCGACGATGCCGTGCACGAGCTCGTGGAAGAGGATCGAGGGCGAGTACGCCGGGCTCTGCTGGAACCCGATGCGTGCGTCCCTGACGCCGATGCCCATCTCGCCGGTGCCGTCGGTCAGGCTCGCGAAGTACGCGTTGCCGCCCATCGCGCGCTGGTTGACGATGACGGTCATCGCGCCGCCCTTGTCGTCCCAGCCGGCACGGTTCCAGCGCTCGCGGAGGATCTCGTCGATGCGGGTGAGGTGCCGGGCCGCCTCGGCGGCCTGGATGCGCGACTCGGCCGGACCCTGTGACAGCGGGCGCGCGATCGGCGTGCCCATCGGCCCCGACGTGGAGCCGTCCTTCCACGTGATGCGCATCGGCGGCAGCTTGCCGGCGGGATGCTCGTTGTGCGGCGTGCCCTGCCCGGTCGCGCCGGCTCCCGCCGCGGGACGGCGCCGGCGCACGGCCGGAGTCGGCGACGGGATGTCGCTGCCAACCATGCCTATGGATCGAATGGGGCTCATCGCCCATATCTCCCCGGCGACGCGCCCCGCACGCCGCACCTCGCGACCGATGCGGCCGCCAGCGGCCCGCCGGCGTGGCCGCCCGTGGGCAGTGCGCGCCCCGCCCGCCGGCGGCGACTACTCGTTGTTGGTGATCTTCGAGGGGCGCTCGCCGAGCGTGACGGTCGTCATCCTGCGCTTGCCGTCACGCAGGTATTCGACCTTCACCTTGTCGCCCGGGTCCTTGGAGTCGACGATGTCCGCGAGCTCGCGCATCGTGGTGAGCTTCGTGCCATCGAAGCTGAGGATGATGTCGCCACCTTCTGCCGGTGCGTCGTCGTCGCCGCCCTGCGCCTCGGAGCCACCCTTGAGCCCGGCTTCGTCGGCCGGCGAGCCGTCGCTCACCTCGCCGAGCAGCACGCCCTGGTCGACCGGCAGGTCCTGGTCCTTGACCAGCTCCGGGGTGATCTCCCCGCCCGCGACGCCGAGCCAAGCGTAGTGCACCTCGCCGTCCTTGATCAGGTCCTTGGCGACGGCCTCCACGCGCGAGCTCGGCACGGCGAACGCGATGCCGTCGAACCCGCCACTGCGCGTCTGGATCTGGCTGTTGACGCCGATCACGCGTCCCTGCGAGTCGAGCAGCGGCCCACCCGAGTTGCCGGGGTTCACCGCCGCGTCGGTCTGGATCACGTCGCTGATCTGAAAATCCGTCAGCGAGGGGATCTCGCGCTGCAGCGCGCTCACGACACCCGTCGTGAGGGTGCGATCGAGCCCGAACGGGTTGCCGATCGCGACCACCGGGTCGCCGACCTGCAGCTTCGAGGAGTCGCCGTAGCTCACGGCGGCGAGCTCCACGCCGTCGAGCTCCTTCGCCTTCGTGTCGATCTGGATCACCGCGATGTCCGCGGACGGATCCGTCCCGATGAGCTTCGCCGGCACGCGCACCTTGTTTCCGGTGCCGAGCGCGACCGTGAGCTCCTTCGCGTCCGCGACCACGTGCGCGTTCGTGACGATGTGGCCGTCGTCGTCGATGAGGAAGCCCGATCCGGTGCCCTCGGTCTCCTGCTCCTGCTCGAGCCCGAAGAAGCCGGTCTCGGTCTTCACCACGCGCGCATCGATGTGCACGACCGCCGGGGAGACCTTGGTGTACACCTCGCGCGGGGTGAGCGCGTCGCCGTTCTCGACGGCCTGCTCGTCCGAGTCGCTGCCGTTCGTCTCGTCGTTGGTCGGCTGGAACACCGCGCCGTTGGAGGGCGCGTTCGAGGTGCTCGCGCCGTCGTCGTGCCAGGAATCGTAGGACGCGGCGCCACCCACGCCACCCGCGAAGCCCAGCGCGACCATGAGCAGCGCGCGTCCCAGTCCCCCACGACCGCCCCCGCCACGCGGCGAAGTGGTGAAGACGTCCCCCGCGCGACCGCCGGAGGTGGTCTCGGGCGCGGGATCGACGGTGGGAACGCTGGCTGCGGGCTCGGTCATGATCGGATTCATACCCGCTTTTTGCCGAGCGCGCTGCTCGGTTCACGCTCCTGTGAAGCTTCCCCGCGTCGCCCCCGACCGCTTGGCGCCGGACTGCCTCACGTGCGCGTGCCTGCGTGCTACCGTCCCGCCCATGGGAATCAGCTGGCAGGAACTCATCGTCGTCCTCCTCATCGTGCTCGTGCTCTTCGGGCCGAAGCGCCTCCCGGAGATCGGCTCGTCCCTCGGTCGCGGCATCCGCGGGTTCAAGGACAGCCTGAGCGGTCGCGACCAGCTCGAGTCGAGCGTCTCGGCCGCCGCCCGCCACGAGGCGGCGCAGACCGGTTCCGCACCCGTCGCGCAGCCGGTGCCGGTCGAGGTCGTCGACCCCGCCGAGCGCTGAGCCGGACGCTGGTCGCATGACCGTCGGCGCACCCCCCAGCCCGCCCGGCCGCCGCTCCTCCGCGCGGGCACTCGCACGCCTGCGCCGATCCAGCGCCCCCGATCGTGGATCCGCACGTCCGCGTGAACGCGCCGACGTCGCCACCGTCGTCGAGCACCTGAGCGAGCTGCGCACGCGCGTGTTCATCGTCATGGGCTGGCTCGTCGCTGCGTTCGCCGCCTGCTACTGGCGCCGCGACGAGCTCTTCTCGATCCTCGATCGTCCGCTCGACGATCGCTGGCCGCTGCAGACGCTCGGGGTCACCGAGCCGTTCTTCACGTCGCTGTCGGTCGCGGCGCAGGCAGCGCTCGTGCTCACCACGCCGGTGATCGCGTGGAACGCGTGGCGCTTCGTGCGCCCCGCCGTCGCTCCCGAGGCGCGCCGCACGATCCGCGCGCTGCTCATCGCCGCGCCGCTGCTGTTCACCGCCGGCGTCGCGTTCGCGTACTTCCTGATCCTCGCCCCGGCAGTGCAGTTCCTGCTCGGCATCGGTCCCGATTCGATCGACGTCGTGGTGCGCGCGAACGACTACTACCACTTCGTCACCACCACCCTGCTCGCGGTCGGCGCGGCGTTCTGCTTCCCGCTCGTGCTGCTCGGCCTCGCGCGCGTGGGCATCCTCACCGCCGACCGGCTGCGCTCGAGCCGCCGCATCGCCTACGTGCTCATGGTCGTGCTCGCCGCGCTGCTGCCGACCGCCGATCCGGTCTCGCTCGCGATCGAGATCCTGCCGCTCGTCGCGCTGTACGAGCTGTCGATCCTCGGCGTGCGCATGCAGGAGCGCATCGTCGAGCGCGCGGCCGCCGCCGCGGAGGCCGATGCCGCCGCCGCAACCACCGAGCCCACCGGGGCCGCATCGTGAGCGACGGCCTGCTGCGCTGGTGGGCGCCGCACGCGCTGCCGGTGACCGCGCCGCCCGCCCGCGACGTGCTCGTGACCGTCGATCCCGCGAGCGGCAGGATCGTCGAACTCCAGGCGAAGGTCTCGCGTGAACGCGCGATCGAGCTGGGCGCCGAGCTCCACGACGAGTGCGCGATCGCGCCCGGGTTCGTCGACACGCACGCGCACCTGGAATACGCCGCCTACGACGCGCTCGTGGACGGGCTCACCTTCACGCAGTGGATCGGCGACCACATCCACCGCAAGCGTCGCCTTGCGCCCGAGCACATGCGTGCGAGCGCGGAGCTCGGCGCGCTGCAGGCGCTGCATGCCGGCATCACCACCGTCGGCGACGCGAGCTTCTCCGGCGACGCGGCCCACGCGATGCACGCCGCGGGACTGCGTGGGCGCGTGTACCTCGAGGTGTTCGGCTCGGGTGAGGACGACCAGGCTGCCGCCACCGTGGATGCGGCGCTCAGGCAGCTCGACGGCCTCCCGTCGAGCGACCTGCTCGAGCACGGCCTGTCCCCGCATGCGCCCTACACGGTCGGCGAGCCGCTCTATCGGCGCGTCGCATCGACCGGGCTGCCGTGGATGACGCACCTGCTCGAGAGCCGCGACGAGCTCGCGTTCCTCGAGGGCCGCGGCGAGCTGTTCGACTCGCTCACGCGCGCGGGCATCGAGCCACCGCAGTGGATGCAGGCGCCGATCGACGCGCTCGCGGACGTGCTCGGGCCGGAGGTCGTCGCCGTCCACCTGACCCAGGCCACGCCTGCACAGCTGGAAGTGCTCGCCGACACGGGCACCGCGCTCGCACACTGCCCGCGCTCCAACGCACGCCTCGGATGCGGTCGCCTTGACCTGGAGCTCGTCGATCGCGCCGGCATCATGGTCGGGCTCGGCACGGATTCCCCGGCGAGCTCGGGACCGCTCGATCCGTTCGCAGAGCTGCGCTGTGCGCTGGAGGTGCATCGCGCCACGAGCGGCGATGCGACGTGGCCGAGCCTCGCGCGCCTGCTGCGCATGGCGACCCTCGATGCAGCTCGTGCGCTCGGGTATTCCGACCTCGGCAGCATCGACGTGGACAGCCACGCCGACCTGGTCGCCGTACACGTGGGAACATGCGACGACCCGCTCGCCGCATACGTGCTCGGTGCCACCCCCGCGAGCGTGCAGGCGGTGCTCGTGGCCGGCAGGGACATGGGGGTGCGTGATAGAACTCGCCTCGAGCAGGCGCAGGCACGCGCACGAGACGCACGCACCCTGCTCGCGTTGCCGGTCCGTCGCGAGGGACGCGCTGCCGGCACGCACGCGTAGGAGGGTCGAGTCGCCATGCAGCAAAATTCACTGTTCGTGAAGATCGTCATCTGGAGCATGGTGTTCCTGATGAGCGTCGGGTTCATCGCCCTGGTGATCGCCCCGTTCGTGGGCAGCACCAACCTCTTCGGCGGCGATGCACGCTCCGCGACCGAGGAGCAGCTCGACGAGGCGAAGGCCGACATCAAGCAGGACAAGTGCGCGGACGAGCAGGCGAAGTACACCGACGCGGCGCTCAAGCGGTGCAAGGAAGCGCTGCAGACGGTCGCGTCCGCGTACACGACGCTCGCGCAGCCCGAGGAAGGCGCGACCGAGCTGCCGCGCGACGGCCAGCGCAACATCGATCGCGCCGGCGATGCGTTCCGACGCCTGTATGAGATCGACAAGGCCGACGATGAGAACGCGGCGCTCTACGCGGGCTTCCTGCGCGACAGCGGCAAGTCCCAGCAGGCACTCGACCTATGGACGCAGCTGGTCAAGGAGCACCCCGACGACGAGGACTACCTGCTCCAGCAGGCGGGTGCCTACACGCAGACGCAGCAGCTCGACAAGGCCATTGCCACGCTGCGCCTGTACGTGAAGAAGTTCCCGGACTCGGGCCAGATCGAGTCCATCAAGGAGCAGATCAAGTCGCTGCAGGACCAGCAGGAGCAGCAGGCGGCGGGTGCCGGCGCTGGTGCAGCCGGTGGCGCGCCGATCTCGATCGGCTGAGTCGACGTAGACCGGGCGCATCGTCTAGTGTGCGCCGCAGTTCGGGGATCCACAGGGAGCTGAAATGAACTTTGCCGTGAATACAGAAGTCGTCGAAGACGGCATCGCCGTCATCGACCTCAAGGGCGAGGTCGACCTGTACACGGCGCCCGAGTTCAAGCAGCACCTGCTCGGCCAGGTCGAGAACGGCGTCCTGAAGGTCATCGTCGACTTCACCGACACGACGTTCATCGACTCGACCACGCTCGGCGTGCTCGTGGGTGGCGTCAAGCGCCTGCGCCCGGTCGGTGGCCAGCTGCTGCTCGTGTGCAGCGATCGCAACATCATCAAGATCTTCGAGATCACCGGCCTGCACCGCGTGTTCGAGATCCACGGCACCCGCGACGAGGCCCTCGAGGCCGCTCGCGCCGCCGCGCCTGCCGGCTGACGAAGCGACGAAGCGAGAGTCATGACGAGCTTGCTCGTCGATGACCGAGCGAGGAGCCTCGCGGGCGATCCACAGGATCGACCACTCCAGCCGCTGCACGGACCCGGTGACCCTGGCTGCCCAGACCGGCTGACCGCAGGCGGCCACACCCTCGACAACGCTCGTCGCGGCGGCGCTCGATCGTCGACATCCGGGTGATGGCAGCTTCGGACACCCGCACCCACTACGACGTGCTCGGCATCTCACGAGATGCGGACGCCGCGGCGGTGCGCACGGCGTGGAAGCTGCACGTGCAGGCGTGGCATCCGGATCGGTTCACCGGCCCGATGCGCGACGAGGCCGAGCGCCAGGCGTCGCGCATCAACGAGGCGTACACCGTGCTTCGCGATGGCGGACGGCGTGCTGCGTACGACTGCCGGATCGCGGCGGACGACGCCGACGCGCGTCGCGATCGCCAGCCGCGGATGAGCCACAAGGTCCGCCCCGCGGCGTCGCGTGCCGCAGCCGCCCCCGTCGGATCGCCGATGGCGCTTCCCGAGCCCGCGACGCTGGGCGAGCAGGTCGCCTCGATGAGCCGCGATGCGTTCTCGATCGTGCGCCGCCACCCGCGTGTGTTCGCGGTCGCGGCAACGGTGTGGGTCGTCGTGTTCGGCGGCAGCCTGATCATGCATGCGGTGTCGGGCCCGACGCTGCCCGCCTCGGCGCAGGCGAGCGCACTGCGATCCGCCCCCGCGGTGGTCGACACGGCGCAGGCAGAGGACCTCGAGGACCTCGCCACCCAGGCGCGCGAGGAAGCCGCGGAAGCCGATGCCGCGATGGCGCAGCTCATGCGCGAGGACGCCGCGATCGCAGCAGCCGACGCGAAGGCGATGGCTCGCGAGCGCGCGCTGGCTGCGCGAGCCGCCACGAAGGCGAAGCGCGCTGGCACAGCACGCAGCGGCGCGCCTGCGCCGGCCGCGCCGCGACGCGGACGCATCGTGCGCGTGATGCCCACGATCGCCCGGTAATACGGCACTCGGCTCACTAATTCGCCCCGAATGCCGAGGAGCGAAGGGATGGACTTCTCTTCGGTCACCACCCTGCTCGCCACCTCGCGCGGGCTCGCGACTGCCCGCTGGCGACAGCTGGCAACGGCGATCGGCCTCACGGCCGTGCTCGGCGCGGTGCTGTGGTTCCTGCTCATCAAGGTTGCCGGCGGCATCGGCGGCGACGCGACGAGCGGCGGCGGCATGCCGTCCAAGGGCAGCCTCTTCATGAGCATCACGATCGCGTGGGCGATCCTGGTGTCCGCGTTCGTGGTGCCGATGGCGGCATCGACCGCTGCCATCGCCGACGACGGCGACGACTCCCCGCTCGGCTGGACCGGCGGCGCACTTCGGTCGCTGCCGTGGATGTGGCTGTGCCTGGCGATCCCGACCCTGCCACTGCTGCTCATCGGCTTGTGGGCGGTCAACGACCTGCTGAGTGCCTTCTCCACTGCACTGGCCGGCGTCGCGCCGGAATCTGAAGCGGCGAGCTCCCTGGCGTCGCCGATGTCGTTCAAGGTCGCGGACTTCCTGTTCGGCTCGGCGCCAGCGCGATGGATCGTGTTCTCGACCGTCCTCGGGCTCTGGTTCATGTGGTCGGCCACGCGCGCGACCGGCCAGGACGAGCGCGCCATGCCGCACGCACCGTGGCGCCTGTTTGGTCGCAATCCGCTCATCGTCGCGGCGCTCGCCGGGATCTCGGCGGTCGCGCTCGGTCCCCTGCTGAGCAAGGCACTGTCCTCGCTCGGCGGCGGCTTGGAGTCGGTCGCCGGTGGCGCGGCGGAGGGTGGCGGCGACGGCGCGAGCACCATGGCGGTGCTCATCGTCGGGATGGTCATCTCCGCGTTCATCGGCGTCGTCGCGATCCCGTGGATCGCACTGTTCAGCGACCACGACGGCCTGGTCGCCCGACCCGACCGCGCGGTCGATCCGGATCCGGCGACGGGCGTCGATCCGGGCCTCGATGCGGCGACGCACGCCGCATATGCGAGTGCCCACGTCGCCGAGCCCGTGCAGCAGGCGCCCGCTCCCGTATACGCCACCACCGGCGTGCCAGCTGCAGTCCATCAGGTGATCGACCAGCACCACGTCGCAGGATCCGGCGCTCCCGCCGGGTCGTGGTGGTACCTGCAGGCAGGCGCACACGTCACCGTGCAGGTGGCCTCGGGCCACGACACCACGTCCGTGTCGCCCGTCGTCTCCGACGCAGCGGGCGGCTGGCTCGGCATGCACGCCAACGGCCAGCCCGGCGCGGCGACCGTCGCCATCCCCGCGATCGGCTGGTACCTGCTCGGCGCGTGGAATGCCGGACCCCAGGATGCGCAGGTGATGATGCGCTTCACGCTGCCCATGGATGCACAGCCTGCGCCGGTCGACGCTGCCCAGCAGGCCGCGGGCTGATCTCGTCCGCTCGAGGGGGTCGCGCACGGCGCGACGCGCTGGTACACTTTTGCTGTACACCGCTGTGAGCGTCCCTCTCGAGGGGCGCCTGCCATTACGCCCGGGCCGTTAGCTCAGCTGGTAGAGCAGGTGACTCTTAATCACAAGGTCGATGGTTCGACCCCATCACGGCCCACCTTCGGGAAACCCTCGCTTCGGCGGGGGTTTCCTGTCTTCACACCCGCGTTGCCGTGATGAGCAACGTCTCGTACGACATGGTGAACGAGCCCCCGGCGGAGTCGATCGCGGAGCCGAGGCCGTCCATCAGCTCGTCGACCTGGTCGGCGTCGAGCAGGTCGTGACCGCCGAAGGTCGGGACGACCTCGAGCCACTGCTCGCGCGTGTAGGTCTGCTCCCACGGATACCGCCGCACCCGCGGCGTGTCGAAGGCACCAGCGTCGGTGAGTCCGCGGGCCGTGCGATTGAGGATGCGCATGTGCCAGTCGCCGCCGTGCCGCGCAAACGGTGAACCCTGCGCGATTCGCCCGTACGCGGCGTTGAACGCCTCTGCGAGCGGCTGCGGGGGATGGTGGACGTTCCAGAACGCGGCGAACACGCCGCGCGGGCGCAGTGCCTCGGCGGCTCGCAGCGCCCCGACGGGGGGATCGATCCAGTGCCAGGTCGTGCCGGAGGCCAGCAGGTCGAAGTCGCGACCTGCCCGCTCCCACTCCTCGAACCGCGCGACGTCCACGTCGAACCCCTGCCGCCGAACGAAGTCAGCCATGCGCGCATCCGGCTCGACCCCGGTCACGCGGCACTGCGCATCGCGGAACAGCCGCGCGGCGATGCCGGTGCCGCACCCGACGTCGAGCACGTCATGCCCGGGAACGTCCGCGAGGATCGCGTCCACCATCGGCGCCGGATACGAGGGGCGAACCCGGTCGTAGCGTTCGGGGTCGGCGCCGAACGATTCGGCCATAGTCCGTGCGTCGTGTGGCTTCCGCTCCTGGCCTCGCACTGCAGCTCCCTTGCGCGTCCCGGAGATCCTACCGACGGTGAAGCCGTTCCCATGAGGGTCGTACTCAGACGTTCGGTGCCAGCGCCTCGACCGTGACGTGCGCCGCGTACGTGCCTCGTGGATGTGTGAGCGCGGGACGCAGACCCCACACCAGGTCGACCTGGCCTGCCACGCCGGGGCCGGACGTGGTGGCTACCTTGTCGAGCCCGTTGGGGACCGCGCGCCACGGATCCGAGTCGCTCGCGGTGCAGGTCCCGTTGGCATCGACCCCCCACACCGGAGTGGTCGTGCCGCCGACCGCCTGCAGGCACACGCCGAACAGGCTGTTGGCACCGGCCCAGTCATTGTCGGTCGCGACATTGTCGTTGTCGTAGTCGGGCATGGCCGCGCCGGGAAGGAGCTGTCCCGCGGCCGCGTTGCCTCCTACGGTCACCGCGCGGTCGGTCCCGATCGCGTCGACGTCGGCCAGCATGTCGACGTTCGAGCCACCGAAGGTCGTCGCGCCCCATGTTGCCCCGCCGTCCGTGGTAAAGCCCACGATCTTGTTGTAGGAGGAGACCATCGCCGTGTCCGTCGATGCGGCGGCGATGCCGTAGTTCGAGACTCCGGTGCCGGTCTTCGCGGACCAGGTGACGCCGCCATCCATGGACTGGACGACCTCGCTCCACTCCTTGCCCGCCCAGATCACCTGCGTGCCCTCGACGATGTCCATCGCGCGGATCGCGTAGGCGAATCCGGGCGGCGCGATGGGACTCCAGGTGACGCCTCCGTTGGTCGTGCGGTAGAACAGGCCGTCGCGGCCGCCCGCCACCACGACGTCTCGCCCCACGGTGACGACCGCTCCGAGGATCGCAGACGAAGGTGGGGTCATCACCTGCCACGTCGAGCCCCCGTTGACGGTTCGGACCACTGCCCCGGACCGGCCGACCGCGTACGCAACCTCCGAGTCCCAAGCGGCGACCGCCAGCAGTTCGCTGGCCGTGCCGGTCGCGGCGGTCGCAGCCCAGCTCGCCCCGGAATCGACGGACCTGACCACGGTCCCGTTGGCGCCCGCCGCGTACAGCTTGCGTCCGTCGTCGAGCGAGCTGGCCACCGCGTGCAGGTGGTCCGAGGTCGGGCTCGAGATGCCGGTCCACGTGACCCCGAGGTCAGTGGATCGGCGAATCGCGCCCTCTTCGCCCACGGCCACCACCGTCTGCGTGCCGGCGACCGACGCGACTCCTGTGAGCTGGACACTGCCGGCCGCACCACGCATCCGCACCACCCATGTCGTGCCGTTGGTGGTCGACGCCAGGCGGCGACCCTTTGCGGCAAGCAGCGCGTAGTTGTCGTCCCACGCGTCGATCTCCAGTGCTGGGCCCTGGACCGGGCTGTCGATTCGCGTCCAGTTCGCACCCGCGTTCATCGTGCGATAGAGGGATCCGCGCAGGCCGGCCGCGAACCATGTCGATGCGGTAGGGGTCGAGACCGTCCGGAAATTCTCGAGGTCTCCGGTGTCACGGTTCGTCCAGCCAGGGGTCGCCGCCGTCGCATTCGTCGAGTACCTGACGATTCCGCCCTGCCCGACCACGACGGCCGTGGACGCACCAGCCAGGTCGACGTCGACCAGTTGGTTCGGGACCCCCGGAACGGTCAACGTCCCCCACGTGGATCCCCCGTTGGTCGATCGCAGCACGACGCCCACGCCGCCCCCGTTCGCCACCCAGACGTTGGAGCTGTCCGCTGCCGCCAGTCCGGTCACGGTGGGGGTGCCGGGAAGCGCGGAGTCGATGTCCCACGTCACTCCTGCCGCCGTTGCGGCGGATCCGGTGCTGGTTCGAAGGACGCGCGCGGCAGTGCCGGAGTAACCCGCCACGAACACCGTGTTGCCGTCGACGACGGCAACATCGGTGACGTCCATTCCTGCGAGCGAGGTGGCGGTGATCCGCTCCCAGGACAGGCCTCCGTCAACCGAGCGGTACACGTGTCCGCCGGATCCGACCGCCCACACCCGGAGCGGATCGGTCGCGACCACGTCGATGTCGTAGATCCAGTACGGCGCAGTGACTCCAGCCGGGTCGTTCGGCACGCCGGGGCCACGGGTCGCCCACGTGGGCCCGGCGTCCGTCGAGCGGTAGAACTGCCCGTTGTGCCTCACGGCGTAGGCGGTGCTCGCAGACGACGTCGCGACCCCCGTGAACGCGTCCGGGTCCGGTTCGCCGCCGGTCATTGACGAGAATCCGGAGTTCATCGCCGTTCCCGATGCGTCGGTGCTGCCGATGCGAAGCATGGCGCTGTCGTTGCTCGAGGCGAATCCGAATCGGCAGTTGGAGCCCGGAGTGGTCGTCGTCGTGGCCGGTGTCCCCGGCTGGACCGTCCCGAATCGGTACGCACCCGGATTCGTGCAGGAATTCGTCAGGGTGACCGCGCTGGGAACGGCCATGCTCACGACGAGCGGAGCGGTCGCCGCCGGCGCCGACGTACCGGACATCGCGGCCAGGCAGCACAGGGCGATCATCGCGAGGGTCACGCCAACCCACGCCGGACGCGTGAAGGGGCGCGAAGGCATGTGAGTTGCATCGGCGTTGCCACGGAACAGTTTGACGGGCCGTCGTACAGCTTTCCGGAGGTTTCCGTCAGCGAAGGCCGTGCGCCCCACGCCCCAGCGGAGGCGCACCCGTACCGGGCGCCCTGCAATCGGTGCTGCACGCTGCAACCGACTCCAGCGAAGCCGCTCCGGATGCCGACTCCCGCTGCATGACACGACTGCTCGTCACCGGTGCCGATGGATTCGTCGGCCGCAACCTCATGGCAGACCTGCTCGCCGCTGGCTGGGACGCCGTCGGCGTCGACCATGCCGATGGCGACCTCACGGAATTCGGCGTCGCCGAACGCCTCGTTCGCGAACACCGACCGGACGTCGTCGTGCACCTCGCGGCCCAGGTCGGCCGACTGTTCGGCGAGGACGACGTCGCCCGCAGCATCACGAGCAACGCGCTCGCCACCGGCCTGCTCGCAAAGGCGACCGCCGATGCCGGCGCGCGCATGGCGTACGTCTCCACGAGCGAGGTCTACGGCGACCAGGGCGATGCCGACTGCGCCGAGGACGGGCCGCTCACCCTGCCGCACAACATCTACGGCCTCTCCAAGTACTGGGGCGAGCAGGCAGCGCAGCTCTACTGTCCGGACGGCCTCCAGATCCTGCGACTGTCGATGCCCTACGGTCCGGGCGTCGTGCCCGGTCGCGGTCGCGCGGCACTGCTCAACATCCTGTGGCAGGCAAATACGGGGCAGACGATCCCCGTCCACCGCGGCGCCGAGCGCTCGTGGTGCTGGGTCGGCGACACCACCCGTGGCATCCGCATCGTGCTCGAGGACGGCGAGCGCGCCACCACCGCGCCCGAGTCCGCAGCCGGCGTCGGCGTCTACAACATCGGACGCGACGACGCCGCCGTGCAGATCCTCGACGTCGCCCGCATCGCGTGCCGCATGACCGACGCGCCCGACACGCTCATCGACCTCATCGACGCGCCCGGCGCCCAGACCGTCGTCAAGCGCCTGAGCACCGCCAAGCTACGCGCGCTCGGCTGGAGCCCCGAGGTCGAACTCGAGCAGGGCATGGAGCTCGTGTTCGAGTGGATCCGCCAGTTCGACGAGCACGGCCGTCCCACCGAGGCGACCCCCGCGGCGCCCACCACCACTGCAGCATGAGCGACCTGCGCGTCCTCATGCCGTACCGCCTCGACTACTTCGCGCGGTCGATGGACACCACGCTCGCGACGATGTGGCTCGCGATGCGCGAGTGCTGCGACATGGTCTTCTGGGGACCCGGCTTCCCCGGCTACGACCCCGCCCAGACGATCGACGATGCCGTCCGCACGCACGCGCCCCACGTCGTGCTGCTGCCCGACCTGCACCACGCAACGCCCGGACTGTGGGACGACCTGCTCGTCGGCATCGACCGCGTGACATGTCCGACCGCGCTGTTCCTGAGCGATCCCCTGAGCGCGCTCGACGAACGTCGCCAGCACCTGCAGCGCCTGCACCCGACCGCCGTGCTCGGTCTCGGCGCCGAAGCCGGCTACGACGCCTACGCCGACCTGCTCGCCGAACTCGACTGCGAGCTGCTCGTGCGTCCGCTCGGCCACGACCCCGCACTCTTCTACGCACCCGAGGCCGGCACCGAGCGCGACATCGACGTGCTCATCTGCGGCGCCGCGAACGGCCCGGCATATCCGGTGCGCACGCGCATCAAGCAAGCGGCCGCGATGCTCGCGCCGGAATGGAACGTCGTCGACGTGTGCCACCCCGGCTACTGGGAGTGCGTCTCGACCTCGCCCGTGCGCCGCGGCCAGCCCGCGTTCGCCGACCTGCTGCGCCGCTCGCGCCTGGTCGTGACCGGCACCACCTACGAGATCCTCTCCGCCAAGTACTACGAGGTCGCCGCCTGTGGCGCCGTCGGCGTGGGCGACCTGCCCGCACAGGTCGGCGCCGACGACCTGCGCGACGCGATGCTCGAGATTGACCCGAACGACGACGCCGCCACCATCGCCGCCGCGATGCGCACCCTGCTCGAGGACCCCGCGCGCCTGGACGCGATGGGCATGCGCGCCGAGGCTGCCGCGCGCGCGACGGACGTCGTCGCCCGTGCCAGGTACACCGTCGAGCTGCTCGCCGGGCTCCTTGCCCGCCACGGCCATGCCGCCGCGACGCCCCCCGACGCCGCGCCGCGCACGCGCCAGCAGCTCGTGGATCCGCTTCGGGTGTGCGTCCGCGTCGATCCTGCAGCCCCTGCCGTGCGGCGGGACTGGCACGTGCTCGCGGGCGCTCCACACGAGCAGGTCGACGATCTCCGCGCCCTGTTGCGAGGCGGGAGCCACGAGCAGTGCGTGCTCGCATTCGATCCCGATGCCGCGGTCAGCGCCGACGCGCTGCTGCTCGCCGAACTCGCGCGCTCCACCGACGCGATCGCGATCCGCCCCGCAGCGCCCGGCGCGACGCCGCTCGAGCAGGGCTTCTGCTGCGTCGCGGTCGACCGCCTGCGCCTGCTCGACGCGCTCGACAGCACGCGCGGTGTTGCAGCCATCGAAGCCGCGATCTGGACGCTGCTCGACACTCACCCTGCAGTCACGCTCGCGCACCCTGGCTTCGACACGCCGGCCGTGCACGCGCGCCGATCGTGCGGCGCCGTCGACGCGGGCATCGCCGGAGCCGACGAGCCGAGCGAACCGCTGCTGCACCACCGCCGCATTCCCGGTGCCCGCTTCGCGCGTCTTGACCCGTCGGATCCGGGGTCGATCGAGCACGCCACCGAGCTGCTTCGAGCCGGCTTCACCGCCGCGCCCCTGGAACTCGGCGTGCCGGTGCGCTGCGGACTGACACTCGACGATGCCGGCGCGGAACTCGAACGTCACCTCGCATCGATCGGCCTCGACGTCGATGCCTGCTCGGACGTCGTCGTGCTCGAGCGACCGCTCTCCGACGCAGAGCTCGCATGGCTTGAATCGGACGCACGGATCCACGAGAGGTCGGCTGCCTGACGATGACCCTGTCCTGACGGGGACCTTGGGGCGTGGAATCCTGCGAGAAAGCGGGTATGACACAGCTCCGGCGAGCTGTCGCGGGGGTGGGATCCCGCTGGACAACAGCCTCGACGCCACCCAAGCTGGAGCAGATGGGTGCCGAGGACGCCGGCCTACAGTCGCGTCTGCATGCGGCCGATACCAAATTCGGCTCGCACGCCTCATCATTGCGTACGCGATACAGTCACGCCATGTCGAAGGTGACCATGAAGCCCGATCCAGCCAAGGCCAGCCTGCCTACCCGTCGCGATCCGAGCGAGCTCATCGCTGCGGCACGAGGCGCGGCGCGTGGCACCACCGAGGTGCAGCTGTTCACCGACGACGAAGAAGCAATGATCCGTCAGCTCGATGCGCGGGTCGTGAAAGCCGAGCAGACCCAGGCCTAATCGGCCGGCATCAGATCGTCGTCCTCGCCGAGACGAAGGCCGAGGATCACTGCGTGATCGATGGCCTGCATGCGAGCGGCATCCCGGATCCAACTCCGATGCTCGCCTCGCGCGAAGACCAGATTCCCATAGGTCCGTAGGTTCGCGCAGTCGAACACCACGAACGACTCGAACCCCGCGTCGTCGTCCGAATCGAACCCGACCTTGGTCTCATCCGCGTCGACGATCAACTGCTGCTCGCCGCTCGTTTCTGCACCGACGACCACACGAACGCGGCTGCCGTCAGGCGACGCACTCAGCACGATCGCGTAGAGCTCCCGACCGACGGACCAGTGGGCGCCGCCCACGCGTGCGACCTCGTCGGGCGACGGGGTGACACGCCAGACAGAACCTCGGCGCAGTTGATCGGGTTCGGGAGCGGTCATCGGTCCGATCCTACCTCTGGAGGTGGGCCTCGCACATCACCGTCCGCGTCGCCTGAGATCGGCACGCATGCTTTTCGAGTCGCGGGGAAGACACCACCAACTCGATCGGTTGCCCACCGGTCGACGGGTTACGACAACCCCGCCCCCGGAGGTCACCATGCAGGTCTCGTCTCACGCTCGAGAGCTCGCTGACGCGCTCCACCTGATCGCCCACGGCGATGCGGACGAGAAGGTCCGTTTCATCGCCGAGCGCGATCCCGACTGGTTCGTCGACCACGTGCTCTCGGTCGACTACACCGACCGCGACGCAGTCGCTCCGGAGTCGGGTCGCATCGATCGTCGCATGCTCGACGCCGGCATCGCCCGCATCGCGCTGCGCGACCGCACGTTCGACGCGCTGCGCGTCAGCGCCTGACGCGACTGACACTTGACGCGACTGACGCGACTGACACGACGTCAGCCGCGACCCATCGAGCGGCGGGCGGCCACGAACCCGCCGAGCGACGCGAGGAACGAGCCGTAGCCGGATGCGTCCTCTTCGCCGCGCACCATCTTCGGCACGCGGTGGACGGTCTCGTAGCCGAGCATCGCGGCGTTCACGCCGAGCGCGCCCAGGCCGAAGATCTCGTGCGTCGACGGCGCTCGATGCAGACCGCGCAACGACCGGAGCGATGCCGCGGGTATGAGGCCGGTCGCTGCGTACGCGACCGTCCCCCAGGAGCTCTTCGGGTTGCCGCGCCGCTTCGCGCCCTCGCCGTCATCCTTGATGACGTTGCGTGCCTGGATGAGGGCGTCGACGCCGGCAGCCGCCATCGATCCCATCACGATGCGTTCGCCGACCATCTCGAAGCGCGGCGACTTCAGCCCGCGGTGGTTGAGCACGAGCACCGCCGCGCCCGCGATGCCGAGCAGCGAGCACACGTCGCCGGCGCGCGCCTCGACGACCCGCCCCACGGGCGAGTCCAGCCAGCCCTCCGTCGGATCGAGCGGCGGCGGTGCAGGCGGTGGTGGCGGCGTGATGATGCCGCGATATGGCGTCGTTGCGTCCAGCGTGGTCCCCCGAGGGCGCGCGCGCAGTTCACGCGCGCGGTGTTCCCCCACCTGCATATCCCGTCCGCGCGCGCTCCGGTTGCAGTGGGACCCGCCCGGGTAGCACCCGCGCATGGATTCCGGACTTCAGACCACCCTCGTGGTGCTCGCCGTGGCAGGCGCTGCGACATGGATCCTCGTCGTGGCGACGACCGCCGGATGGGGCATGCGCGTGCGTTCGGGCGACGACCCTGCTGCCGTCGTGTCGTACGCTCGACGAATCGCGAAGCTGAGCCTGTTCGTGGCGCTGCCCGCCGCGCTGCTCGCCGCGGTCGCCGGGGGCTGGTTCGTCGCAGATCGCGACCTGGCGCTCGTCGACAACTGGTGGGTGGGCACCGGCATCGGCGCCTGGATCGTCGCCTTCTTCGGCTCGAGCCTGCTGCGTGGTCCGCAGCTCAACCGGGCGGTACAGATCTCCTCGACGGCCGGCGCGGATGACGAGGACGTGCAGTGGCGCATCCGCCAGGTCGACCTCACCTCGCGCGGCGAGCTCGTCCTGCTCGTGGTCGCGGCGATCGTGCTGGTGATCAGGCCGACGTAGCGGCGCCTGCCCCGGCGCCTGCGGCAGCGGCAGCGGCGATCGCGGCGCGCAGGCGCGTGCGGACCTCGTCGATGTCGATCCAGGTCGGCACGATCGTGCCGTCGACGACCATGCGCGGCACGCCGTCGAGCTCGACTTCCAGCGCGCGTTCGTGGTCGGCGAGCGTCTCGGCCAGGTGCCCGTCCTCACGCGCGACAAGCTCCCAGATGCGCACGGGCAGCACGAGGCCGTAGCGTTCGACCGCGCCGCGCAGGACGGCGTGGTCGGAGATGTCGAGGCCGTGCACGAAGTTGGCGTTGAACACGGCGCGCGCGACGCTCCACAGCGACGGCAGGTCCTCGCCTGCATCGTCGCGCACGGCGGCGAGCAGGCGGTGCGCGGTGAGCGGGTCGTGCAGGTAGTCGTAGCGCGTGAAGTCGACGCGGACGCCCACGCCGCGCACGTAGTCGCGCACCTCCTGCCGCGCCTGCTCCGGCTTCTCGGGATCGTCGGGATCCCACGACCGGTAGTACTCGTCGAGGGTCAGCCCGCCCTCGCGCGGCATGGGGTGGAGGCGCTGGAAGCGCCACTGCACATCGAGCGGCGGGACCTCGGGATCTGCGGCGAGCTCGTCGAGCAGCCGGCGGTTGGTCTCGAGCGCGCCGTGGCACCACGGGCAGCTGACGTCGACGAACATCTCGGTTCGAACAGGTTCCTGCATGCCGGCATGGTGGCACCGGTCGGCGAGTCGTGCCAACATCCGGCCATGCAACGAACCCTCCGCCGTCTCGCAGCCCTCGTCCTCGTCGTCGCGCTCGCAGCAGCCAGCGCGCTCACGACCGCCAGCCACGCCGGTACCGCTCCGGCGGGTCCCGCGTTCCGGCTCGAGCAGCTGCCCGGGCTGGAGTTCAGCGCGCCGGTGTGGGTGGGTGGCGCACCCGGAAGCGGCGACACGTTCTACGTGGTCGAGCAGGGCGGGACGATCTGGTCGGTCAACGGCACCGTGCGCCAGCGCTTCCTGAACCTGTCGCG
This sequence comes from Thermoleophilia bacterium, assembly GCA_025964555.1. Classification (GTDB taxonomy): domain Bacteria; phylum Actinomycetota; class Thermoleophilia; order Gaiellales; family SKUG01; genus JAGQUL01. The sequence continues at coordinate 94,576 of JAOPYQ010000013.1, forward strand.
CATCACGCTCGTGAGCGGCGAGCAGGGCCTGCTGTCGATGGCGTTCGCGACCGACTACGCCACGAGCGGGCGCTTCTACGTGTACTTCATCAACCGCGCCGGCAACGGCGAGGTGCGCCAGTACCGCGCGAGCCGCGGGCGCGTGGTGGCGGGCAGCGGACGCGTGGTGATCACCGTGCCGCTCAGCCCGCCAGTTGCCACCAACCACAACGGAGGCAACCTGTGGGCGACGCGTGGTGGGCTGCTGTTTCTGTCGATCGGCGACGGTGGTGGGGGCGGTGTCGAGGTCATGAACTCCCAGCGCATGGATCGCCTCATGGGCAAGCTCATCCGCATCGCCCCGCGCGCGACCGGTGGCTACGTGATCCCGCGCTCGAACCCGTTCTTCGGGCGACGCGGCGCGCGTCGGGAGATCTACGCGCTCGGCTTGCGTAACCCGTGGCGCTACTCCATCGACGGCGCGACCGGTGACATCTGGATCGGCGACGTCGGCCAGAACGAGCACGAGGAAGTCGACCGCCTGCGCGCGGGCGCACCGGCCGGGGCGAACTTCGGATGGCCGCGCATGGAGGGCAACGAGCTGTTCTCCGGCAGCGTGCGCCTGGCGAGCGGCACGCGCTACGCGCGACCGGTGTTCGACTACGAGCGCCCCAACGGCGAGTGCTCGATCACGGGTGGCGTCGTGTACCGCGGGCCGGTGCAGTCGCTGCGCGGCCACTACCTCTACACCGACCTGTGCACGAGCACGATCGTCGCCTACGACCCTGCGACGGGTCGCCAGACCACGCACGCAGGGGCGAACGGTATCGTGCACTTCGGCGCGGTGGCGGGCGGCTCGGTGCTCGTCGCGTCAGTGACCGAGGGCTCCATCTTCCGGATCGTCGACGCGTGAGCGACACTCGCCACGATCGCGGCTGGGCGACGCTGACACGCGTGAACGGCACTGATGATCCAAAGGTGGTGCGCCGGGTCGCGGAGCTGTCACCCGACCTCGCGCGGATGATCGTGGAGTTCGGCTACGGCGACTGCTACGCCGATCGCCCGAAGGACATCCTCGACGAGCAGCAGCGCCAGCTCGTGACGATCGGGGCGCTCGCCGCGACCGCAGGCTGCGAGGACCAGCTCGCGGTGCACGCGAACGTGGCGCTCGAAGTGGGGCTGACAGCCGACCAGGTCGTCGAGGCGCTCGTGCACGCGCTGCCGTACGTCGGCTTCCCGCGCACGCTCAACGCGATCGAGGCCGTGCGCCGGGTGTTCGAGCGCCGGGGCGTGTGGCCCGATGGCGGTTCTGCACCGATTTCCGGCGGGTGATCCCTTCGCGTCTCGTACGGCTTGCGGCCATTGTCGCGAGATGCGGCCAGTTTTCCGGAAGAACCGTCGATTCGTTGGTTGAAGCGCGTCGAATTACGGTGAGATGGAGCTGGTCATCAGAACAACGTCCAGCAAGGAAGCTCCTCCCGTGAACGCAACGATTGCACCCATCTATCCCGTCTCCACCCGCCGCACGCGCCGCGCCGCGGCCCCGGTCGCCGCAGCTCCTGCCACGCCGGTGCAGACCCGCACGCTGCCGATGCGCGCAGGCGTCGGCGTCGCGGTGAGCGCGCCGAACTGGCTCTGGATCCTCGGCGGCGGCGTGCTCGGCACGTTCCTGCTCGGCCCGATCGGCGGCATCGCCGGCGCGGTCGCGGGATACATGCTCACGCGCTGATCACCAGCGACTGACACGCGACCACGCGCCCACGCGCCCACGCGAACGCTACTGGGCGAGCTCGGCGAGCATCTGCCGACGGATGATCTCCATGCGCAGCGCCAGGCCGCGCGTGGAGTACTTCGGGAATGCCTCGTTGCCCGGCAGGTCGGTGCCCGCCACCAGCGGACCGAGCGCGCCGGCCAGCTTCTGGTTGAGCGCCGCCTGGCCGAACCGGTCGCGGTACTGGTGCATGAGATTGGCGTCCTCGACGCCGTCACGCATGCGCTCCAGCCGCAGCGATGCGACGGGCTGGCCGAGCGGATCGGTCAGGCCGAGCGTCGGTCGCGTAGCCGGGTAGTAGAGGCTGCCCCACCCGTTGGAGACGACGCCGTGCGGCCCCGAGTTCTCCTGGTCGAGCGACTTGGTACCCACCCATGAGAGCGGGTCGTCCCACGGGTTGCGCGTCTTGGTCGTGTCGAGTGCATCGACCCACCGATTCGACACGGCGATGAACCAGCCGTTGCGGCCCTCGCGGCCCATCGGCCAGAACATGAAGCGCGCATCCGTCGCCGGTCCGTCGATCGACAGCTGCGGCACGCGCTTTGAGCCGAGCGGCAGGTCGTAGACCCATGCCTCGCCGCCCGCCTTCTGCACGGCCTTGAGCCGCGCATCGACCTCACGCGTGCGGTTGATGCCCGCCAGGCGCTGGTTCTTGGTGACGCCGAAGCCGTAGGAGCGGAAGAACGGCGCGATGAAGCCGTCGAGGTCGTCGCCGCCCTGCCCGTCGCGCAGGTTCGTGTTGTCCTCGGTCTGGCCCTGTTTCGTGGCGCAGTGCTGCGTGCCACCCACCGTGCGACACACGCGGCGGTTGTACGCCTCCATCGGCCACGTCGACCCGAGCACCTTCACGCCCGGCGCGTAGTCGTGGACCATCTTGTTGACCTGCGGCACGACCGTGCGGTTCTGCTGCCCGTTGGGCTCGTCGAACGGGTTCATGAAGTACGAGCGGTGGTCCTGGATGCCGGCCTTGCGCCAGTGGTCGGCGACGTTGTAGACGAACCACGAGCTCTTGACCGGGTCGCCGACCTTGTCGTCGAACTTCGACGCCTTGCCGGCCTCGTCCTTGATCGTGAAGCCGTCGGTGGTGCAGCGCGCCACCGCGTGGTTGGGCATGAGCGACACGGGCAGTGCACCGGGCTTGCCGTCAGCCCACCACGGGATGTCGTTGAACACCTTGAGGTACCCGTCCGAGGCGCTGCAGTCGTAGGCGCCGGTGCCGGTCGGGTACGCCTTCTGCCACACGTTCGGCGCGGCGCGATGGCGCGAGAGCATCCACAGCGAACGGTACGTCTGCTCGTACTGCGCCTGGGCGGTGTCGGCCGGCGCGAGCGCGCGGTACCAGTTCGGGTTGAAGTTGAAGAGCATCTTGAAGTTGCGCGGATCGTGCGGCGCGATCGCCGGATCCGGCGCGCCGTTGGCGCCCTTCGTGTTGACGATCGTCAGCGAGAAGTTCGCGCGCACGAGCACTGTCCCGGCGGCGTCGCGCACGAGCACCGTGCCCGGATGCGTCCCGGCCGGCGTGTTCGTCGGCACGCTCACGAGCACCACGAACGCGTTCCAGCGTCCCGCCCGTGCGTGCAGCTTGCCTGCGTTGCCGGCTCGCGTGACCTGTGGCGGCAGCGGATCGGCATACGCGCCCGGGCTCGCACCCGTGGAGGTCGACGGTCGCCGGACGTTGACCCACTCCAGTCGCAGCAGCTGCGTCCACTGGGTCGCGAACGCCGACGAACCGGGATCGACGACCGCATCCACGAACACGTCCTGGTCCGGCTTGAACGCGAGGATGAAGCCTTCCTCCTCGCCGCCCTGCGCGACCATGTGCTGCGGCTGCACCGGACCGGCGATCGGTCCACGCACGGCGTTCGGGCGCACCTGTTCGGTCAGGAACAGCGTACGCGCCTCGGTGGCCGCGACGGCACTGGTCGGAAACGCCATCGCGACAGCGACGACGACGGACAAACTGATGGCGATCGCGTGCAGCACTGCTGCCCGCTCCCCCCGGATGCGGTTCCCCTCCATGCCTGACCTTCGGGTGCCGCCGCGCGATCGTCACGGCGATTCGCCTCGTGGCCACGCCTTGGCCGCTTCCGACGACCGCGCGGCGCCGCCTCGCTCCGCACCTCGTCCGGAGATCCGTTGCGCCGGCCCGGATCTCCGGACGACGTGAGCGGGCCATCGCCACTTCGTCCACTCATCCCTGCCAGGAACCCGGATCTCTGGACGACCTGGCCGCACCACCTCCGGCACCGCGCTCCAGTCCCACGGCGCTCTGTGCGAGAATCCCGCTGCGATGCAGCTGCTCTTCAACTCCCACCCCTTCCTGCTGCTGTTCCTCCCCGCGATGCTGCTTGGCTGGTGGGTCGGACACTCGGCAACCACCAACTGGCTCCGGCGCCTCGGCTTCACGTCGCTCATCGCGATCCTGCTGACCTACGTCGCATCGGCCGTCGGCCGCGACGACGCGCTCTTGCTGCTGCCGCTCGCGATCCCCGCGATCCTGCTCGGCTGGTGGGTCGCCGTCGACAAGCCGCAGTACCGCCTCGGCTACCTCGCCTTCATGAGCTGGATGTTCTACGTCCTCAGCTACCACGAGGGCGTCAAGACCGGCCTCGCGCTGCTGCCGATCATGCTGCTGAGCACGACAGTCGACTACTGGGCGGGGCGCTCGATCCAGAAGGAGATCGACGCGGGCCACGACAAGACCGGGCGCGCGAAGAAGATCCTCGTCGCGGCGCTCGTGTTCAACCTCGGCCTGCTCGCCGTGTTCAAGTACCTGGGCTTCTTCGCGACGAGCCTCAACGCAGTGTTCGGCCTGCTCACCAGCGGCGGCGACCTCGTCTCGGTGCCCGACATCATCCTGCCGATCGGCATCAGCTTCTACACGTTCAATTCGATGTCGTACACGATCGACATCTACCGCGAGAAGGTCAAGCCGGCGCGCGGGATGCTCGAGTACGCCGCGTTCGTCGCCCTGTTCCCGCACCTCATCGCCGGCCCGATCGTGCGCTACTCCGACATCGACGAGCAGCTGCGCAAGCTGCACCACAAGCTCACGGGCGAGATGGCGTCGCTCGGGCTCTGGTTCCTCGTCATCGGCCTGTTCAAGAAGGTCGTCATCGCCAATGCCCTCGCCCACCACGTCGACCGCCTCTACGGCCAGCACGAAGCGCTCACGGTCGTGTCCGGGTGGGCGGCCGCGCTCGGCTACTCGCTCCAGCTCTACTTCGACTTCAGCGCCTACTCCGACATGGCGGTCGGCCTCGCGCTGCTCATGGGCCTGCGCTTCCCGCAGAACTTCAACAGCCCCTACAAGGCGCTCAACCCGTCCGACTTCTGGCGCCGCTGGCACATGAGCCTCTCGCGCTGGCTCACCGACTACCTCTACATCTCGATGGGCGGCAACCGCCACGGCAAGCTCAAGACGCTGCGCAACCTGTTCCTGACCATGTTCCTCGGCGGGCTCTGGCACGGCGCCGCATGGGTGTTCGTGCTCTGGGGCATCGGCTGGGGCGCCGCACTCGTGGTGCATCGGGTCGCCTCCGACGCCGGCTTCGTGCCGCCCTGGAAGTGGCTCGCGCGCGCGATGTGCTTCCTCTGGGCCGTGCTGCTGTGGGTGCCGTTCCGCTCCGGCAGCATCGAGCTGGTCAAGAGCGGCGACTCGTGGCAGGTGATGGGCGACGTGCTCGGCGCGATGTTCGGCGCCAACGGCCTCGGCCTCGGCCACCTCTCGCGCTCGGACGCCACCGGCTTCCAGGTGCCGCTCGTGTTCGGCGCACTCATCGCCGCGCTGCTCGTGTGGGTGAACGTCGCGCCCAACACGTGGGAGTTCAAGTTCCGCCCGACCCGCAAGCTCGCGCTGGCGACGGCGGTGCTCGCGACGCTCAGCGTGCTCAAGCTGAGCGAGCCGAGCCCCTTCCTGTACTTCCAGTTCTGACGGCGGGAACGAGGACGCAGCGCACGTGAGCGGAACGTCGGTCATCGATGTCGCCACCGATCCCGCGCACGTCGCCGTCCCCGGCGAGGGCGAGCACGCGGGCGACTTCTCGCACGCGGCGTTCGTGCGCTGGCTGCTCGCGGCGACACTCGTCGCGGTCGGTGCGGTCGCGGCGGTGAACTGGTACATCGACCCGACCGGCGTGACCGGGCGCTCCACGAAATGGCTCGTCGCGGAGAACTCCGAGGTGCGGTCGGCGAAGCTGGACCTGTACGAGGCAGCGCTCGCCGGCGACGACACCGCGCCCGAGATCGTGCTGCTGGGCTCGAGCCGCACGATGAAGTTCGATCCGCAGGTCGTCGAACGACTCACGGATGCGCGCGCGTTCAACGCTGCGGTGAGCGGCGGCGTGCCCCGCGACGCGTGGCTGTTCGTGAAGCTCATCGAAGCGCGACAGGGCGAGACGTTCCCGCACCTGGTGTGGGGCCTCGACGCGGACGCGTTCCGCGACAAGCAGCTGCGCGACGGGCTCTCCACCGACCCGCGCATGGCGCGATTCGTGTCACGCGGCGAGCGCATCGCGACGCGCGTGGCGAGCGCCGGCACCCTCACCGAGCTGCAGACGCTCACAGCGGCGCTTCGCTCCGTCACGAGCAACGGGGCGGACGGCCAAGCTCCCCGCGAATCGCGCTTCTCCGCGAGCGGCATGCAGCTGTGGTCGCTGCCGTTCGGGAAGACCCGGCAGTTCCGCGAACGGCTCATCCGCAAGGAGATCGCGATGTACGCCGGGTTCATCTTCGAGCGCGACTCCTACGACGGGATCGAGCAGGACCCGCTCGACGACTTCACCGACGCGATCCGCATCGCCAACGAGCACGGCGACGTGCCGACGATCTTCCTGACGCCCTACCACCCGCTCGCCGAGGAGCTGCTCGACCGCTACGGGATAGACGAGCGCGCCGACGAGGTGCGCGTCACCTTGCGGCGCCTGCAGCGCGAGGGCGACGTGGAGTTCGAGTTCGTCGACCTGTCGAGCCTCGCGTCGTTCGGCGGTGATCCCGCCCAGTTCTACGACGGCATCCACATGACGCCGAAGAACACCGCCCGTGCGCTCGCGCGCCTGCAGCGCGACGGCGTCCTGGCCGGCAGCTGAATCCGAGCGCCCGCCCGGTCCGTACAGGTGTCCAGAAGCAGTGCTTGGGAGGCGCGACGTGCGATATCGAATCAGTGGCCTGTGCGCGCTCGTCGTCGCGCTCGTGTTCGTTGCGTGCGTGCCGACGGCTGCCAGCGCCGCCACGCTCTACGGCACCGTCGGTCCCGGCTACACGATCTCGCTCACGACGACGTCCGGCGTCGCGGTGCGGTCGATCGCGGCAGGCCGTCAGTTCGACATCGTCGTTCGTGACCGGTCGAGCCACCACAATTTCCGCCTGGCCGGGCCGGGGCTCACACGGCAGACGAGCGTGGCGTTCGTCGGCACCACGCGGCCGTGGCGCGTCACGTTCACGCGCGGCACGTGGACGTACCTGTGCCAGCCGCACTCGCTCACCATGAAGGCGACGATCGTGGTTCGCTGAACGCTGCAGCGCGAGGCCCACGGTATGGCCGCGCGGCAGGCTTGGAGAGATTCGAGAATCGGAGACTCTGGTGGGCTTCAGTTGCCGGTGGGTCCTGCCGATAGGCCGCGCGTGAGCGAATTCCAGCCTACCGCACAGCATGTCGAGCTCCTGCACCTGATGCTTCAGCGCATCGTCGACTTCGACGGGAGTGATCTGCACGCGCGCGAGAACGAACCGCCGTTCATGCGCGTGCACGGCAACCTCACCCAGATCCCCGACATCGGGCCGCTCGACCGTCCGATGCTCGCGGGCGTGATCGGTGCGCTCACCGAGCGTCGACCGAACCTGCGTGGCGAGTTCGACCATGCCGGCGAGGCCGACCTCTCGTACGAGCTGGCGAACGTCGCGCGCTATCGCGTCAACATCTTCAAGGAGCGCGGTCGCCTCGCGATGACGCTCCGCGTGATCCCGGCAGAAGTGCCGCACATCGACAACATCGGCGTGCCGCCGATCATCAAGGAGCTCGCGCTCGCCCACCACGGCCTCGTGCTCGTGACCGGCGCGACCGGCTCCGGCAAGACGACCACGCTCGCGGCGATGATCGACCATCGCAACCGCGAGACGGCCGGGCACATCCTCACCATCGAGGATCCGATCGAGATCGTCCATCCGAACCACAAGTCGATCGTCTCGCAGCGCGAGGTCGGCGCCGACACGCTCGATTTCAGCCAGGGACTCCGGCGCGCGCTGCGCCAGGACCCGGACGTGATCCTCATCGGCGAGATCCGCGACGAGGAGACGATGCGCACGGCGCTCGCCGCTGCCGAGACCGGCCACCTCGTGCTCGCCACGCTCCACACGATCAACGCGCAGGAGACGATCGCGCGCGTGCTCGACCTGTTCCCGTCGGATGCCGAGCAGCAGGCACGAGCGATGCTCGCCGGTGCGCTCAAGGGCATCGTCTCGCAGCGATTGGCGAAGACGATCGACGGCAAGCGAACGGCCGTCGTCGAGGTGATGGTGTCGACCTCGCGCATCGCGGACTGCATCACCAATCCCGAGGAGACCGGCAAGATCAACGAGGCGATCGGTGACGGTGAGTACTACGGGATGCAGACGTTCGACCAGGCACTCATCAAGCTCATCATGGCCGGTCGCATCAGCGAGGAAGAGGCCGCGCACCTGACGACGAGTCCGCAGAACTTCAAGCTGACACTCGAGTCGGTGAAGGCGCAGGCCGGCGTGGATGCGCAGCGAGCTGCCGCGTCGATTCCCGTGACCCAGGCGCAGTCCGCTCCTCAGGCGCCAGCTGCTCCTGCTGCGCCGTCTGCTCCTGCCCCGGCTGCGCCCGCCGCAGCGATGGCTCCGGCAGCGCCAGCCGCACCGCCCATGGCCGCGCCCGCTGCTGCCGCACCTCCGGCTGCTGCTCCGCCTGGCGCCGCGCCTCCTGCTGCCGCACCTCCGGCGGCCGCACCTCCAGCAGCTGCTGCGCCTCCGAGTGCTGCTCCGCCAGCTGCTGCTCCTGCACCACCGGCCCCTCCGGCTGCCGCGCCGCCCGCGGCCGCTGTCCCTGGTTCGATTCCGCCGCCCGCTGCCGTGCCGCCTCCGGCGCCCCAGGCAGCTCCGTCCGCACCGCCAGCACCGCCCGTTGCGGCTCCGGCGCCACCACCTCCGCTTCCACCAGCACAGGCCGCCTGACCGCGGCCATCCCCCCGGCCCCACCCCCAGCATGCGACGAGGGCCCCGGCAGTTGCCGGGGCCCTCGCGTCTTCTACCTGTCACTCAGGCGATGCGACTGAACTGGATCAGTCGTTCGCCGGGAGGACGCCCATGCGATCGGCGATCGCGTAGCACGCGCTCAGTCCGACCAGGGCGTAGAAGGCGGTGGAGACACCGCCATTGAGGACCTGGCCAAGCGCGTCGTAGTCGAAGACGGCGCTGACACCGGCGTTGAGGCCCGCGATCATGAGCAGGAACATGGCGATGGTGTCGATGTTGAGGAACTTCATTGCGGTGTCTCCTTGGTGGTCGCGGATCTCCGGCGATGAAGGTGCCGGGCGGTCCGTGGCTGTTGTATGAATCGCGCGGCAACTGTGCCCCGCATCTCCTACTATGCCCGGTATCCACCCAGATGCAAGCCTTTCCGCGTGCTGTTTATTGACTGACATGTCAACCAGTGTCAGACGTGTCAATCCCCATGAGCGCGTGGATTGGGCATGTTTCGACTTCGCGGACGCCCGCGCCTTCGCGCCCTCGCTCGGGTGCGATGGCGCGCAGACGTCGCTGGTGGTCGGCAGCTGGTCCTGTCAGCCGCCCTCGACTGACGCGCGCGAACGTTCGCGATGGCATGAAGGCGACGGATGGAGCGGAGGGCGGGCGGTTGCGGCCACGGGGCGGCCCACAGGCGGCCGCGGCTCGGCGACGGCAGGCGTTCGAACGTTGCGGCACGGGCAGACCCAACCCATCGCCACGCGGCACCACGCCATGCAGCACCACGAAGGGACACGACCATGACGCAGACGACGATCAATCCGATCCAGCTGCCGAGCACCCGCATCCTCGGCACGGTCACCGCCGAGCGCCGCCGGATGCTGTCGTGCATCGACGTCGTCGTGGGCTACGTCGCGGCGCGCCACCGAATCGCCCTCGCCGGCTGGCGCATCGAGGCAGCCCTGGTGGAGAGCCGCTTCGAGTTTCGCGGCGGCGAGACCGTTGCCCTGCGCGCCACGCCCCTCGACGGTCGCAGCCCGGCGGACCTACCGCCCGTGCCGGTCGGGGTGCTGCGCGAGATCGGCTCGCGGGTGACGGATTCGATCTTCGGCGTCGCCAACGTGGTGCCGGACATCGCCTCGACGGCACCCGACGTCGCGGGCCTGTTCGCCGTGATCGACGAGGACGAGTGGTTCGAGGACGTCGCGACCGCGTGAGCTCATCACCGCGCGAGCGCGAATCAGCTCGTGATGCGCCGGCCGCGCCGGTACCACCACACGTAGCCCAGCGCGACGAGTGCGGGCACCACGAGGGTCGCCACGGCTTCACCGACGCCTGGCGACCCTTGTGCCGTCACGCTCGCGGTGTGCAGGAACGCCCACGCGTCGATCACGGCGTGCCAGATGATGAGCGGGATGATCGACCCGCAGCGCAGGCGCACGATCGTGAACGGAACGCCGACCGCGAGCGTCACCGCCAGCGCGTTGAGGGCCGCGGCGGACCCGCCGGGCAGGTGCGGCAGGCCGAACAGGACGGACGACGCAGCGATCGTCAACCACGGCATGCGAGCTGATTCGAGCACGTCGACGAGCACGCCGCGGAACCAGAGCTCCTCGCTGACCGCGATCAGGATCGACGCCGCGACGAATGCCGCAGCGAGCCCGGGTGTCAGGTCCGAATCGAAGAGCGCGTCACCGCTGGCCAGGGACGCGCCGAGCGGCAGGCCGATCACGAGCACGCCAACCGGCGCAAGCGCGCGGAGCCCGGCGTGGACGACCGGCGGCGGCGCGTCCAGGCCTATGCGTTGCCACGTCGAGTAGCCCGACATCACGAACGCCACCGCCGCCAGGATGCTGACGAGCTTCATGGCGCACAGCGTGAGGACCTCGCCCACCTGGATGTCGCCGCTGAGATCGACCGGGAACCCGAGCACCTGCAGCAGCACGCCGGCGAGCAGGTCGAAGAAGATGAATGCGAGCACCACCACCACGCCGAGCAGCAGGGCCTGAGCCACGGGTCGCCGGGGGCGATCGAACGGGGAGGTGTCGGCCGAAGGGTCGATACCCACGAACCTACCCGGGGCTGGGCGGGTCGATGCGCCGGATATGCTCGCGGGTGTGAGCGAACCTTCGATCGTCGTCGTCCTGGGCAACCGCCCGCAGTTCATCAAGCACGCCGCGTTGGCGCGGGTGTGGGCCGAGCGTGCCGAGGGGGTGCGCCAGATCGTGGTGGACACCGGCCAGCACTACGACCACGCGCTCGCCGGGATCTTCATGGACGAGCTCAAGATGCCGACGCCGGACTTCTCCCTGGGTGTCGGTTCCGGCACGCATGCAGAGCAGCTGGCGCGGATGCTCGAGCCGCTCGAGGAGATCCTCGTGCGGGAGAAGCCGGCGTCCATCGTGCTGTATGGCGACACCAACTCGACGCTCGGGGGCGCGCTCGTTGCATCGAAGCTGCACGTGCCGATCGCGCACATCGAGGCGGGGCTGCGCTCCTACGACATGCTCATGCCGGAGGAGGTGAACCGCGTGATGTGCGACCACGTCTCCAACATGCTGTTCGCCCCGACCGATGCTGCAGTCGCGAACCTCGAGCGCGAGGGCATCACGGGCGAGCGGGTGCATCGCACCGGCGACGTGATGGCAGACATCGCGATGGCGGTGGCGCCCGCCGCGGACGCACGGCTCGATCCGATCGCGGCGACGCTGCGAGCGCGTGGGATCGACCTGCCCGATGCCGGCCACTTTGGGATCGTCACGATCCACCGCGCGTCCAACACCGAGCCGGATGCGCTCCGCGAGGTGATCGACTGCCTGACCGCCGCGGCCGAGCACCTGCCGCTCGTGTTCCCGGTCCATCCGCGCACCGAGGCCGCCGCGACGAACGCCGGCCTGCACCTGGACCTCGCAGAGATCCCCGGCCTCATCATGCTGCCGCCCCTCGGCTACCTCGACATGACCGCGCTCGTGCGAGCGGCGCGCGTGGCGATCACCGATTCGGGCGGACTGCAGAAGGAAGCGTTCGTGCACGGCACGCCGTGCATCACGATGCGCGATCGCACCGAGTGGGTGGAGACCGTCGAGAGCGGCTGGAACGCATGCGTCGGCACCGATGCGCAGGAACTCGTGCGCGTGCTCGAGCTGCACCATGCAGCGTTCGGTGACGAGCCGTGGTACCAGGAGCGCCCCGACCTGTACGGCAACGGCACCGCCGCCGAGCAGATCCTCGACGTGCTGGTGCGCCACGCGTCGTTCAGCCCGTTCTGACGGAGGGCCGAACGGGCTCCGCTGCGGTTCGTCCTCAGAAGGGGTTGAACTTCGTGAGCAGCTTTTTGGCCGTGTGGGCGACGTGCTCGCCTGCGGAGACGACCGCGTCGCCGGCGTGGCTGCCGAGGTGGGCGCCGACGATTGCGCCGGTGACCGCGCCGATGCCGCCACCGATCGCGGTGCCGATGCCCGGCGCGATGGCAGTGCCGATCGTCGCGCCGAGCGCGCCACCGAGCTTGGCTCCGGCGAGCCCGCCCGCGACGCCGCCGACACCGCGACCTGCGGCGTGACGAGTGCGCGTGCCGACGTGACCCTCGGCGCGGTAGGTCGAGACCACGTTCGCGGCGGCGAGTGCGGCGGAGATGCCGACGCCGCCGCGGCCGACGGTGCGGGCCAGACGCCCGGCAGTCGCGGTGCGGGTCGTCAGCGCGTGCGGCGTGAGGCGGGCGTGGGCGACGTGGCGCACGGCGGGTGCGCGGCGAGCATCGCGCAGGGCCGACGAGCCAGACGTTCGGATCGAGTGCACGGTGCGAGCGATCGGTCGAATCGCGCGGAGTGCTGCGGCGTGGGTCTCGTTCAGCGCCGGGTGGGGGGCCGGGTGCTTCGGGCGCTGCGTCGGGCGCGCAGCAGGGCGCGCTACCGGCCGGTTCGTCGCCGTGGGTGCTGCGTGTCGAAGCGGTGCTACGTCTCGTGGAATCATTGGGTCCCCCGTCCCGATGTGCTGTTCCTTGCTTCGAGATTGCGACGGGTTCGGGCGGGCGTATGTCGGCTTGCCTACATTGCGACGTTTCCTGGTCGGATTTGGCTCCAGATCCGGCTGCGAATGCCGATGCAGATGGCATGCCCGCACGTCCGCCCGTGCCCGTCCCGCGTACCACGCGTATCCGCGCGCGCTGGGGCGTGTGCGCGGGCGTCGCATTCGCGGTGATCGTCCTCCTTGCGATGGGTGCGTCGATGGCGCCGGGCGCGTCGTCGGGAACGGTCGTGGGAGCGGTGGTGCCGAGCGCGACGACCCTCGACGGCGCGGGCTGCGCGCCCGGAATGCCGGGCGTCACGGAGTTCGGCAACGTGCTGCCCACCACGACCACGGTGACGACCAGCGACTGCGTGCTCGTGTGGGGCTCGAGCAACGCGACATCGATGCTGCGCACGTTCCAGTCCGACGCGGTCGGCTCCGCGATGGGCGCCGCGGCGACGACGTGGGCGTCGAAGTCGACCAGGGACGTCGGAGGGTTCGAGGACATCAGCGCGGCCTCAACGTCCACCGCCTACGCCGCCGGCGGTGGTGCCGGCGTGCGATACACGACCACCGGAGGTTCCGGCTGGGCAGTGTTCGACCCGGGCGCGAACAGCGTGCGTGACGTGGCGGTCGTGCCGGGCGTCGCATCCACGGCGGTGTTCGTCGGCGACAACGGCATGGTGAATCGAACGACGACCACCGGTGGGTCGTGGCCGGCGGAGACGTCGAGCACTGCGAGCACGCTGCGCGCGGTCTCGATGTCGGATGCGACCAACGGCTACGCGGTCGGCGATGCGGGCCGCGTGATCCGGCGCACGACGGCCGGCGGCACGACCTGGAGCGTCGTGACGAGCGCGGGCGCGCAGACGCTGCAGGCGGTCAGCGCGTTCTCGCCGACGGTGGTGTTCGTCGCCGGCACGGGCGGCGCGCTGTATCGCTCCGACACGTCGGGCGCGAGCTGGGTCGCGGCGACCGGCACCTGCAACTTCACGTTCACCGACATCGTCGCGGTCGATGCGAACACGGCGTTCGTCGTCGGGCACGGTGGGCGGGTCGTGCGCGCGTTCTGGAACGGCGCGACGTTCGCGTGCACCGACCTGACCTCCAACGCGAACGTCGGCGAGGACATGCGCGGCGTCTCGACCGACGGCACCTCGATCTTCGCGGTCGGCGTGATGGGCACGCTCATCCGCAGCAACAACACCACGGCCGCCGCCACCTGGTCTCGCATGCTGCCGGGCACCGCGGCGGACCTCGGCGGCGTGTCGTCGCCATCGGACGGGTCGATCTGGGTCGCCGGCACGAGCGACACGATCTCGAGCGCGCCGAACGGCACGACGTTCGCCGTCGTGCGTGTGGAGACGACCGATTCCACGACCCTGACGGCCGTCGCTGGCGTGAGCGACACCACGGCATATGTCGTGGGCGGCCAGGTCGACCGCGGCGCGACGTGGCAGGCGGCGATCCGCAAGACGGCCAACGGCGGCACCTCCTGGACGTCGCAGACCTCCTCGACCACCAACGCGCTGTTCGGCGTGGACGCGGTCGGTGATGGCACGATCGCCTACGCGGCGGGTGACAACGGAACGATCGTGCAGACGACCAATGGCGGCACGACGTGGGCTGCGCAGAGCGTCGCGCCGGCGGGCACGCGGCTGTGGGACATCGACATGGTCGACGAGGTCTACGGCTGGGCGGTCGGTGACAGCGGCACGATCGTGCGCACGAGCAACGGCGGCACCAGCTGGGTCGCGCAGACCTCGGGCGTCACCAACACGCTGAGCGCGGTGAGCGCGGTCGACAAGGACATCGCGTTCGCGGTCGGCACGATGGGGCGCGTGCTGCGCACCACCAACGGCGGCGCGACGTGGTCGAACATGACCGGCATCCCGACGACGCAGGCGCTCGATGACGTGAGCGCCGCGAACGCGAAGGTCGTGTGGGTCGCGTTCGGGTACCAGCAGCTGCTGCAGGCGGCGAACGCCGATGTCGCCACGCCGACGTGGAACCTGCGCTCGACCGGCACCGGTGGCGACCAGTTCTCGATCGACACGGTCGGTCCGAACGCGGTGTTCGCGGGCGCGGCGTGGAACGAGATCAATCGCACGCGCGATGGCGGGACGACCTGGTCGACCGACAACGCCGCCGGCTCGAGCCTGCAGCTGTACGGCATCGACGCGATCGACGAGAACTCCGCGTGGGGCGTCGGCAGCGACAACGGCGTCGTGCTGACGGTGACGACCCCGGCGACCGCGTTCGGCGACTATGCCGACGCCGGACCGAACTGGTCGTCGGGCACGTCGATCTTCGCGGCGTGCCTCAAGGACTCCACGGGCACGAACGTCACGCCGGTGTGGACCGTGGATGCGAGCTGCACCGCGTCGGGCACCGGGATCTGGCAGGGCATCCCGACCACGAGCGCCGGCGGGTCATCGAAGATCGCCGGCGCGACCACGGCGACGAACGCCACGACCAAGCTGCGCTTCGGCATCTACGTCCAGGCGAACCAGGCACCCGGGCGCTACAGCGCAGGGCTCACCTTCGAGGTCGTCGCGCCCAACGCGTGACGGCCGTCAGCCGCGGTTCGCGAGCGCGTTGAACACCTGGTCGGGTGTCAGCGACTCGAGCAGCGCCATGTCGGCGATGCCGCGCACCTTGGATTCCGCGTCGCGGAACATCGATCCCGCCTGGCGGGTGGCGATCGCATCTTCGACGAGGGTGCCGCCACGAACGAGGTCGTGCTCCACGGCGACGCCATCGCGAAGCACCATCCGACCCGACGCGATGTAGTTGAGCGCCTGCTTGGCGAGCTGGAGGCCGTCCTCACCACCATCAAGCGCGGCGATCCGCGGTGCGATGTGCTCGAGCGCCAGCCCGGCCTGCATGGAGTCGATGAACGCTCGTTCGAGCTCGGATTCGCGCGACATCTGGGGGATGTACTCCCCGTCCGCGAAATAGGCAGAGGTGTTCACCGTGCCTGCAATGTCGAGCAGCTGGTCCACAAGGGGGCGCTCGTTCTCGGCGCCCGTCGCTGCAATCCCACTCATATCCCCGATACCACCTGTGTGCGGGCGGCGCCCCTGCAAGGCCCCGCGGTAATCGCACACCGACCTATCGGGATGGGGTCGGTTCCTGTTTCAGCGCGGGCTTCGCGTACACTGCGCCATACCTGCGCGCTTCCCGCGCGCGCGAGGAGTGGAACATGACAGCGACCACCGTGAGCCATCCCGTGCCGGACGACGCACTTCCCGAGACGTTCCGCCCCGACGTTGCCATTGTCGGGCTCGGCTACGTGGGCCTGCCGCTGGCGATGACCTTCGCCGACGGCGGCGCGACGGTGCTCGGCATCGACGTGGACCCGTCCAAGCCGGTGCTCACGCGCAACGGCACGAGCTGGATCGAAGACGTGCCCAGCGAGCACGTCGCCAAGCACGTGGACGCAGGGCGCTTCGCCGCGACCACGGACTTCTCGCACCTGGCGAAGGCCGACGCGATCATCATCGCAGTGCCGACGCCGCTCAACCGCAACCGCGAGCCCGACCTGTCGCTCGTGGAATCGGCGACGCGCTCGATCACGGCGCACCTGCAGCCGGGTCAGCTGGTCGTGCTCGAGAGCACGACGTGGCCGGGCACGACGCGCGAGATCCTGCAGCCGATCCTCGAGCAGGGTGCGCCGGACGGGACGCCGCGCGAGGTCGGCGTCGATTTCTACCTGGCGTACTCGCCCGAGCGAGTGGATCCGGGCAACGCGACCTGGAACACCAGGAACACGCCGAAGGTCGTGGGCGGCATCTCGCCGGCCTGCACCGAGAAGGCGACAGCGCTCTACGCCCGCGCGGTCGACACGGTGCATGCGGTCAGCGCGCCGGAAGCTGCCGAGCTGGAGAAGCTGTTCGAGAACATCTTCCGCAACGTCAACATCGCGCTCGTCAACGAGCTCGCGATGCTGTGCGATCGGATGGGCATCGACGTGTGGGAAGTCATCGACGCCGCGGCGACGAAGCCGTTCGGCTTCATGAAGTTCACTCCCGGTCCGGGCCTCGGCGGGCACTGCATCCCGATCGACCCGTTCTACCTGTCGTGGAAGGCGCGCGAGTACGATTTCTCGACCGAGTTCATCGAGCTCGCCGGCAAGATCAACACGAACATGCCGTACCACTGCGTACGCCTGCTGCGCAACGCGCTCGACGCGCACGGCAAGGCGATGCGCGGCGCCCGCGTGCTCGTGATCGGCGTGGCATACAAGAAGGACATCACCGACTATCGCGAGAGCTCGGCGATCAAGATCCTCGAGCTGCTGCAGAAGCGCGGCGTCGAGGTCGTCTACCACGACCCGTTCGTGCCGGAGATCGAGGGCGGCCACGGCGTCACTCCGCCGGCGGCGCCGGCGAACGT
>JAOPYQ010000015.1 GCA_025964555.1 Thermoleophilia bacterium
GAGCGCAGCAAGTCGCGCCAGCGCGACGCGATGCTGACGACCGCCACCACGCTCGTGAGCGCCGTCGACCAGAAGGATCCCTACACGCGCAACCACTCGGAGCTCGTCGCCATCTATGCCGCGACGATCGCCCGCGCGATGCGCCTGGACGAGCCCACCGTCAAGCTCGCCTACCGCGCCGGACTGCTGCACGACGTGGGCAAGATCGGCATCGCCGACGAGATCCTCGTGAAGGGCTCGCAGCTCACGCACGACGAGTGGGTGCAGCTGCGCATGCACCCGGAGTTCAGCTACCGCATCCTCGAGGCTGCCGAGATGGAGCCGGTCGCGACCTGGACGCGCCACCACCACGAGCACTACGACGGCACGGGCTACCCGTTCGGCCTGGCCGGCACCGACATTCCGATCGGCAGCCGCATCATCCTCGTCGCGGACGCGTTCGAGAGCATGACGAGCGACCGCATCTACCGACGCGCGCTCGGGCAGGCGCAGGCGGTGCACGAGCTGCGCTCGGGCGCTGGACGCCAGTTCGATCCCCAGGTCGTGGAAACGATGGTGGGGCTCATCGAGCAGGGCGTGTTCGTGCAGGTCATGCAGCAGTACGGCCGCGTGATCGAGCCGGCGATGGTCGACCAGACCGGCATGGTCCGCGAGCTCGATCCGGCTGCGGCCCAGGCCACGGCGACGGCCGCGGCGCTCGACGGCAACCCGCCGACCGTGCACGCGACGAGCGAGGCCGAGGCGTGGGCGCTCGAGCAGATCACGCACGCCGAATGGGCCAACCCGGGGCAGACGCCAGCAGCGGCAGCCACTCCCGCAGCAGCGCCGGTGTTCGCAGCGCCGACCGTCCAGCCCGAGCTGCAGCAGCCCGCAGCCGTCACGCCCGCCGAGCCGGCGCAGTCGCAGTGGTCGCAGGAGCAGTGGGAGGCGTACCAGATGCAGGCTGCGCAGGAGCAGGCAGCGTTCGATGCGCAGCAGGCACACCAGGCGCAGCAGTCCCAGCTCGCGGCCCAGCACGCGCATGCCCAGGAGCAGGCGGCACTGCAGGCACAGGCGGACGTCGCCGCCCTGCCGACGAACCCGTCGCAGGATGCGGCTCCCACCTTCGATCCGAGTTCGTGGGCTCCCCCGAACCCGGACGAGCAGGCGGCCTAGCCGCTCCCGCGGTGCAGGTCAGCCGACGAGCGCAGGCAGCACGTCGCGGATCGCCGCGACCGCGACCTCGTTCTCCTCGGGCGTGCCGACCGTGATGCGCACGCCGTCGGGCATGCCGAACATCTCGAGCGGTCGCACGATGACGCCCACGTCCTCGAGCCGCTGGGCGACCTCGCGACCGGCGAGCCCGGCGGGCAGCTGCACGCACAGGAAATTGCCCACGCCCGGGATCGGGTCGAGCCCGACCTCGCGCAGCGCGTCGCCGAGCTGTGCGCGTCCCGCCTCGTTCGCCGCGACGCGCTCGGCGAGCAGCTCGCGCTGGCCCAGGCTGGCGAGTGCCGCCTCGTTGGCGAGCGCGTTCATCTCGAACGGTCCGCGCACGGTGTCGATGGCGCGCACCACGTGCGCCGGTCCGACGCCCCAGCCGACTCGCAGCCCCGCGAGGCCGTAGATCTTCGACATCGTGCGAAGGACGAGGACGTTCTCGCGGCCGCCTGCGACCACGATCTCGGCGATCGAATCCGCGTAGTCGTCCGCGGTCACGTACTCGTGGTAGGCCTCGTCGACGACGCACAGCACGTGCTCGGGCAGGGCGTCGACGAAGCGTGTCAGTCGCTCGCGGTCGACGTAGGTGCCGGTCGGGTTGTTGGGGTTGCACACGTACACCATCCGCGTGCGATCGGTGACCTTCGCGAGCATCGCGTCGAGGTCGTAGCGGTGCTGGTCGTCGAGCGGCACCATCACCGGCACGGCGTCGACCTTGCGGACGCTGATCGGGTACGTGATGAAGCTCGGCCAGCCGAACACGACCTCGTCGCCGGGTTCGAGCAGCGCGAGCGACAGGTTGATGAGGATGGTGTCGGCGCCGTTTCCGAGCACGACCTGATCGGGGCGGGCGCCGGTGATCTCGGCGAGCGTGCCGCGCAGCTCGTGGAACGCGCCGTCGGGATACCGGTTGAGGCCGTCGACGTGGTCACGGATCGCCTGCGCTGCCGCGGGCAGCGGTCCCCACGGACCCTCGTTCGAGCCGAGCTTGACGATCGGGCGCTCGCCGCCGATCTTGCGGCGCAGCGCCTCGGCGGAGAGGCCCGGTTCGTAGGGCCGCAGGTCGCGCAGGGCGGGCTTCATCGGAAAACGGTCGTCGCTCATGTCAGGCCTTCTTCACGCTGCCGTCGGCGAGCGCGAGGAACGCGCCGCCACCTCGTCGATGGTCGCCGACCGCCGCGAAGGTGCCGTCGGTGTCGACGGCGACCATGTTGGAGCCGCCGAAGAACATGTTGGTGCCGGGCCAGCGGTTGAGCTCGTGCTTGCGTCGCTCGAGCTCCTCGAGCGCGGCGTCGTCGTAGCCGGGCTCGACCTGCACCACGCCGCCCTCGGCGTGCAGGCGCGGTGCCTGGACGGCGGCGTCGAGTCGCTGCTGCAGCGTGGAGGTGTCGCCGGCGAGATTGCTCTCGAGCACGCGCAGCAGCGGCTGCAGGATCGCACCGCGCAGGCGGTTGGAGCCGGCGCTGCCGGTGGCGAGGATCGGGCGGCCGTAGTCGAGCAGCAGGCTCGGCGCCATCATGCTCGTCAGTCGCTCGCCGGGGCGCAGCACGTGCTCGATGGGGAGCAGGTCCTCCTCGCCCATCATGTTGTTGAGGTGGATGCCGGTGCGCCCCACGAACTCGCCCGAGCCGCAGCCGGTGGTCGTGGTCATCGACACGGCGCATCCGTCCTGGTCGATGACGCTCAGGTGGGTGGTCGATCCGAGGCGCGACGAGGGACCCTTCGGGCCGTCGAGTGCTGCGGCGAACAGTTCGTCACCGATCGCGACGGTCTCCTCCGACAGGAGCCAGTCGACGAGCGTGCCCTCGCTGTAGAGCCAGCGATCGAACTCCCCGCCGCGGATGCCGTTGGAGGCGATCATCGCCGCGACGAGCATCGCGGCGCCGTCCGGGGATTCGACATCGATCGGCGGCCCGTCGATGCCGCCGTTCGCGCGTTCGAGCACGCGCATCGCGAACGCGATGAGCGCCCCGCCCGCGGAGGGCGGCGGCGGCGTCAGGAACTCGCGGCCGCGCCACGTGCCGCGCACCGGCACGTGCTCGACGACCTGGTAGTGCTCGAGGTCCGCGCGCGTGATGAGCCCGCCCTCGCGTGCGCTCCACTCGATGATCTCGCGCGCGAGCTCGCCACGATAGAACGCGGCGTCGCCTTCGGCGGCGATGAGCTCGAGCGTGCCCGCCAGGTCGGGCTGGGCGAAGTGGTCGCCGGCGACGAGCATCGGACCGGCCGGCGCGAACACGCGCCTTCCCTCGGACTGGCGCGTGAGGATCGGTGTCAGCAGGTGGTGGCAGTACGCCTGCTGCGGCGGCAGCGAGAAGCCCTCGCGCGCGAGGCGGATGCCCGGCTCGAGCACGCGCGCCAGCGGCAGCGTGCCGAATCGCCCGTGCATGTGCACGACGCCCTTCACGAAGCCGGGCACCGCGCACGACTTGGGGCCCACGTGGAAGGTCTGGGTCGTCGCGCCGAACAGCACGTCGATCGGGATGGGATGGCCGGCAACCTCGACCGTGCCACCGATGCCCGGCACGGAGGTGAAGAAGTCGAAGCAGTGCGTGTCTCCGCTTGGCATGTGGACGGTGGCGAAGCCTGCGCCGCCGAGTCCGGTCAGCGTGGGCTCGGCGGTGCATGCCGCGAACGCCGCAGCCACTGCTGCGTCGACTGCGTTGCCGCCTTCAGCGAGGATCTCCGCCCCCGCGCGCGCACTGGCCTCATGACCAGTGGCGATAGCTCCCACCTGCTCCATGACGGGAATCTACCGGACTGGTGCCGCGGAACGGACGCGTCGATGCCCTATCGCGGACGCCAGGTGATCCGTCAGGTCCTGCGGCGATTCGGATCGAGCGACTCGAGCGGCTGATACCCGTCGAACGGCATGCCGTCGATGAACTCGCTCGGTCGATTCGCGTCGGCGCCGGCCGCGCCGTAGATGTCGAACAGCTGGCGGAGCACGAAGCTCGCGATGATCGCGCCGATCCCCATCCGGAACAGCCCGCTCACCGTTCCAGCGTCGTAGCCGCTGATGAGCAGGTACGTCGAGATCGTCGTCACCACGACGAGGAAGAGGTTGCCGCGCATCAAGCCCGCCGTCAGCGCAGGAAGCCGGGCAGGTCGAGGTCGTCGCCGCTCGCTTCCTTCGTACCGCCGCGCAGCATGCCGGTGAAGCGATTGCCACCAGCAGCCTGCTGCGGGTTGACGTTCTTGCCCGCTCCACCGAACCCGGTTGCCACGACCGTCACCCACACCTGTCCGGTGAGGCGACTGTCGACGGTCGCACCGAAGATGATGTTGGCATCGGGCGCCGCGTTTTCCTGGATGATGCGCGCGGCCTCGGTGACCTCGTGCAGCGTCAGGTCGTCGCCACCGCTGATCGAAAGCAGGATGCCCCCGGCGCCGGCAGGCGACTGCTCGATGAGCGGCGAGCCGATCGCACTGAGCGCCGCGTCCTTGGCGCGGGTCTCGCCCGTACCGAAGCCGATGCCCATGAGCGCGTTGCCGGAGTTCTGCATGATCGTGCGAACGTCGGCGAAGTCGACGTTGATGAGGCCCGGCATCGTGATCAGGTCGGTGATGCCCTGCACGCCCTGGCGCAGCACGTCGTCTGCCACGCGGAACGCCTCGACCATGCTCACGTCGCGGTGCAGCACCTCGAGCAGGCGGTTGTTGGGAATCACGATGACCGTGTCGGCGTGCTTGCGCAGCTCCTCGAGGCCCAGGCTCGCGCTTCGCTGGCGCGTCGATCCCTCGAAGCTGAACGGGGTCGTGACGATCGCGACCGACAGCGCACCGATCTCCTGCGCGGCGCGGCACACGACCGGAGCCGCACCAGTGCCGGTGCCGCCACCCTCGCCACACGTGACGAAGACCATGTCCGAGCCCTTTAACACGTGACGCAGGTGGTCGTAGCTCGCCTCGGCCGCAGCCTTGCCCATGTCGGGATCGGCGCCGGAACCGAGGCCGCCCGTCAGCTCGTTGCCGATGTGCAGCCGCACCGGTGCGTTGCTGATCTCCAGCTGCTGCAGGTCGGTGTTGATCGCGACGAACTCGACGCCGCGAACGTCGGATTCCATCATCCGCTCGATGGCGTTGATGCCCGCTCCACCGACGCCGACCACGCGTATCACCGCGAGGTAGGTCGACGCATCCGCGAGGCCCGGCGCGATGCTCGTACCGCTCGCCGCGCTGCCGACGCTGCGCGGAGCAGGCTTCTCCTCCACTGGCGCGGCCGACGATGGCGACTTCGCCTCGGGGTCGGCCTTGGGCTCGGGCGTGATGATCGGACCGGGGGTCGGCTTGGTCGCCGCCGGGTCCGTGGTTCCGCCGCGCTGGTCGGTGGCTGCGAACAGCTGCGCCAGCGGGCTGTCGTTGAGGCTAGACCGCTTGTTCGACACGTGCCACGACCTCCTGAGCCAGCGCGCGATACTGCGCGGCGGCGTTTCCGTTGCTCTCGTATGTCAGCACCGAGGAGCCCTGCACGGGCGCCTCGGCCAGTCGGATCGTCTTCTTGATCCTGGTGTTCATCACCTTGTCACCGTACGTCTTCTCGAGCAGTTCCGTCGCCTCGCGGCTGTGGATCGTGCGCCCGTCGTACATGGTGAGCAGCACGCCCCCGATGTGCACCTTCGGATTCAGGTGCTCGCGGATCACGTGCAGCGTGTTGTCGAGCTGCACGAGACCGCGCAGTGACAGGTACTCGGCCTGCACCGGCACGATGACCTCGTCAGACGCGGTGAACGCGTTGACGGTGAGCAGTCCCAGGCTCGGCGGCGTGTCGATGAGGATGTAGTCATAATCGTTCTTGACCGAGCTGATCGCCTTCTCGAGCGCTCGCTCGCGGCCGATCATGCTCGACAGCGCGAGCTCCGCGCCGGCCAGGTCGATGCTCGCCACGGCGATGTCGCACTCGGGCGTCGTCTGGATGATGTGCTCGATCGGGTACTTGTGCACGAGCACGTCGAAGATCGACTTGGGCAGCGTCTCGACGTCGATGCCGAAGCTCATCGTGAGGTTCGACTGCGGATCCAGGTCGATGACGAGCACCCGGTTGCCCATCTCCGACAGCGCCGCGCCCAGGTTCATGGTCGTCGTCGTCTTGGCGACGCCACCCTTCTGGTTGGACAGGCAGATGACGCGACAGTGCTTCTCCTGGCGGTTCGTCACGAAGCGCGGACCGTACGGGTCCTGCTGCTGCGGGATGAACGAATGCGTCTGCGCAGGTGCCTGGTGCTCCTGCGGCTGCTGCAGGGGCGCGTGTGGCGAGACCGTCTGGATCGGGGCTGGAGTCGCCACCGGCGCGACCTCGGGGCGATGCTGCTGCCCGTGGTCGTGCTCTGGCGCCTGCCCATATGGGTGGCCGAATGTGTTGGTCACGTCGTGCTCCCTGCTCCCCCGCGGTCCCCGCGGAGCCCTTGCTCCCACGGCGTTCGAGCAGGGCACCTGCCCGGCCGACTTGCCGCTCCTCCCGTCTATCGCGGGCCGGAGCCGATCGGTTGCAGGGAGTTTTGGCGTCGTACCGTCGCGCGGGACCGCCGCACCAACCGGCACGGACCGGCGAGAATGCGTCCGACGGATCCCGAGGAGGCCCGAGCATGACCCACGTTCGAATGACGACGACCATCGGCTGCGCTCCACGCGCGACGGTCGAGCCCGTGAGCGGGCCGACCGATCGCGACGACCTCGGCACCGCGATGGGCACGCTCGGCAGGGCGCGCATCAAGCTCGCCGGGACCATCTCGGAGCTCGATTTCCGGCTCCTGCTCGAGCTTCGCCGCGACATGGTCACGTCCGCGCGCCTGCTCCGCACCGTCGCCAAGACCGGTGGCATGTTCCCGAACGAGTACCGGGCCGGCGCCAACGACGCGCTGCGTGCCGCCCGCACGATCGGTCGCGCCAACGTCGAGTACGACCGCTTCACCCGGCTGTCGGGCGGCCCGTACGGCATCGGCTGGCCCCAGTTCGAGCGACGCATGGTCGCGATGCTCACCCGCGCCAGGGCGGACATGGACCGGGCCTACGCCGCAGCGTACACCGGCACGCACTACTGACCGACCCCCCGACCGGCCGGACCGGCCACCGGCCTGAGCAGACGCGGCCGCCTGCGCGCGAGGGGCCGCTTCTCGGCCGCCCGTGGACGGAGAATTCGGTGATGCCCGTCACGCCGACGATCCCCGCACCTCGCACTGCCGCACCTCGCACCGCCACTTCGACGATGGCCGCAGTGAGTACGGCTGCCCGCGCGCATTTCGCATCCGAGCGCGGACCGAACAGCTTCACCGGCGGGGACGGCACCTACTCCGTCCCGCTCGAGGACGGTCGCACCGCGTGGCTGTTCGGCGACTCGTTCGTGGGCGGCGTGCAGCCGGACGGGTCGCGATCGAGTGACCCGAGGACCTTCGTGCGCAACTCGATCGTACTCCAGGACGGCGACGACTTCCGCCTCGTCACAGGTCACGAGGACGGCGCACCCGTCGACGCGGCCCGACCGCCCGGCATGGCACGGCACCACGCGCGGCGACGCGCTGCACGTGTTCATGAACCGCTTCGACCAGCCGAAGGATCGGCCCGACCCGCACGCGTGGGACTGGCGGTACGGCGGCACCGACATCGCGACGTTCGATGCGAAGACGGGCGCGCTGCGCGCGACGAGCAAGGTCTTCGACCCGAGCGACGTGCTCTGGGGCGCAGCGGTCCTCGAGCGTGGCGCGCACACCTACGTCTACGGCGCCGAGGACGACCCGGCCGCCCAAACTCGGCACGCGCACGTCGCGCGCGTCGGACGAGATCAACTGCTCGACCGCGATGCCTACCGCTTCTGGAACGGCAGCGACTGGGTCGCGGACCAGGCGAAGTCGGTGCGCGTCGGCGCGCGCGTCTCGCCGCAGTTCGGCGCCTACCAGGCCAAGGACGGCTCCACGGTGCTCGTCACCCAGGACGGCTTCGAGCAGGCCGTGCGAGCGTGGCGTGCCGATTCGCCCGAAGGTCCGTTCGTCGGTGGCGACGTGGTCGCGGAGATCCCGCGCCAGCCGAACGAACGCCACACCTACAACGCGGTCCCGCACCCGCACCTCGCGCCCGACGGCGATCCCGACGGCCTGCTCGTCTCCTTCAACGTGGGCGGCGCGGACTTCATGAACGACCACACCTCCTATCGGCCGTCGTTCGTCGAGGTTCCGGGCGAGCGCCTGCCCGGCGGCGGGATCGACCGCTCCAGCCCGGAGCGCCCATAGTCGAGACTTTGCGGAATTGGGTTCCCGCGAGCGGGTAGGGTGACACGACATGCCGGCCCGACCCCGAATCGACGACGCAGCCCTCCCGCTCGGGCTGCAGCCACGCACGGTGTTCGTCACCGGCAAGGGTGGCGTGGGCAAGTCCACGGTCAGCGCGGCGCTCGCGCTCGCATGGCGCGACGCGGGTGCTCGCACCCTGCTCGTGGAGATCGAGGGCCAGGCGAGTTCCGCTGCGATGCTCTCGAACAAGAAGATCGGCTACAACGCCACGCCGCTGGGCGAGCAGCTGTGCGCGCTGCGCATCACGCTCAACGACGCGCTCAAGGAGTACGCCCGCCTGCGCCTGAAGGTCAAGCTCGTCGCCGACCGGCTCGTGAGCAACCCGATCATGGACCAGTTCGCTCAGGCGGCACCGGGCTTCCGCGAGCTGCTCGTGCTCGGCAAGCTGTGGGCGCTCGCCAGCGAGACCGACGATCGCGGGCGCCCGAAATGGGACGCGATCATCGTCGACTCCCCGGCCACGGGCCACGGTCTCGGACTGCTCGGAATGGCAGGCGTGATCGCCCGCATGTTCCCGGTCGGTCCGATCCACACCCAGGCGAAGGCCGTCGACGCCTTCGTGCGCGATCCGGCGCGTGTCGGCGTCGTGCTCGTGTCGCTTCCGGAAGAGCTGCCCGTCACCGAGACCCTCGAGCTGCATGACGAGCTGCGCGCGCGCGGCATCGACGTGGTCGCCTCCGTGCTCAACGGCCTGCTCGTCGACCGCTTCAGCGATGCGGAAGCGGCGCACGCCGACGAGCTCATCCAGTCGTCCGACGACCTCGACCCCGCCCTGCGCCACGCGCTCGAGACGGTGCTGTGGGAACACATGCGGTGCACCGACCAGGCGACCGAGCGCGCGCGGCTGGAGGCAGGCCTCGACCTGCCGAGCGCAGTGCTGCCGTACATGTTCGCCCCGCAGCTCACGCGCGAGCACATCGCATCGCTCGCACGGTGGTTCATGCCGGCTGGCCAGGAGCGGCTCCACGCGCAGCTCGCCGGTGCCGACGACGGCCCTGCCGCTGCAGCAGCCGTGCACGCCGGCGAGGCAGGTCCCGCATGAGCCCCTCGCCCAAGCGACCCCGCCGACGACGCGTCGACGCCCACAAGCTCGGCGACCGACTTCGCGAACTCGACGTGCTGCTCGTGTGCGGCTCGGGCGGCGTCGGCAAGACGAGCATCGCCGCCACCATCGCGCTCGACGAAGCAATGCGCGGCCGCCGCGTCTGCGTGCTCACGATCGATCCCGCCAAGCGCCTCGCACAGGCGATGGGGCTCGATCGGCTCGACGATCGCGAACGCAAGGTGAAGCTGCCTGCCGGAGCCGCTGACGGTGGCTCGCTGCACGGGCTCATGCTCGATCCCAAGACCGCGTTCGACCGGCTCGTCGCCGAGGCCTCGGCCACCGACGAGGAGCGCGAGCGGATCCTCGCCAACCGCGTCTACCAGCAGGTGTCGCAGTCGACGGCTGGCATGCAGGAGTACATGGCGCTGGAGCGCCTGTACGAGCTCGATCGCGGCGGCAAGTACGACCTCATCGTGGTGGACACGCCGCCGGCATCCCACGCACGCGAGCTGCTCGAGTCGCCACACAGGATGCTCCGCTTCCTCAACGGCCGATCACTGCGCTGGTTCCTCAAGCCGGGCGCGAAGATGGGCAAGTTCGGGCTCAAGGCACTCGGCGGGTCGGGCGGACCGGTCGTCGGCATCCTCGAGCGCATCACCGGTGCGCAGATGCTCCGCGACACCACCGAGTTCTTCGAATCGGTCGAGGGCATCATCGGACAGGCGTCGGACCGCATCAAGGTCGTCGAGCGCATGTTCGCGAGCCCCAAGACGGGCTTCCTCGCCGTCACGAGCCCCGAGCGCGAGAGCGTCGAGCAGGCGGTCGCGTTCTGGGAGCTGCTCGAGGAGCGCCACTACCGCTTCGTCGGCACCGTCGTGAACCGCATCGAGCCACTCGCCCCCGGCTCGCTCACCTCCCAGGCCGAGCTCGAAGCGCTCGACGGCATCGACACGTCCTTCGCCACGCGCATCGTCGCCGCACAGGTCGACCACGCCGAGCTCGCGCGCCGTGACGGCTCCCGCCTCGACGAGCTCGCCGACGCCACGGGCGACGCCCTGACGATCTCCGTGCCGCGCCTGCCGCGCATCGTCAACGACCTGGACGGCCTGCGCGAGCTCGCCCCGTTCCTGGCGACCTGACCCACCACGGCACGCAACAGCGCGCCGATCGGATCCGAAGTACCGGCGACGTGCACGTGTCGGATGGGGATCCGTCGCGCGCCAGGGGAAGTGGCACACCGGGGGACGATCCATGTCGAACACTGTCGACGGCCAGCGAGCACACGCCGGTCTGGGCGAAGTCGCGCTGCTCACCGGTGGCGTTGCCGTCGCGCGGTCGCTGACACCCACGATCACGAATCCCGCTGGTGGCCTCAACAAGGTGCTCGCGGGCCAGTCCGCGGTGCTCGGGCTCGCCGCCGGCCTCGTCGGCGAAGGCGTCGCACGCGGTCTCGATGCTGCGACGCCGCTCGATCGCATGCAGTCGCACCTCGCACTCGGCGTCGCAGGAACGGCCGCGATGCTCCTCGGACATCGCATGAACGGCGACACCGCCAAGTTCGTCGGCTCGATCGGTCGCGTGCTCGCGGTCACGAGCACGGTCGGCGCGGCGCTCGACGTCGCCCATGCGAAGTTCGACGAGGACGGGGACGGCCACTTCTTCCCGGAGATTCCGTGGCAGGCGGAGCTCGCGATCGGCGGCCTGGTCGTGGGCGGCCTGGCGATCAAGTACGGCCCGCGCGTCGCGAAGATGCTCAAGAACTCCAAGCAGCTCGCCGGCTCCACGGCACAGGTGGACGCCGCAGGCAAGGCACTCAACGAGCTCATCCCCCGCTCGAAGCTGACCCAGGGACCGCAGATCTTCCTCGGCTCGCGGATCTCGCACGGCCACGGCGCGGAAGCGATCCGCACCGTCGTGCCCCACAAGCTCGACGCTCCGGAGCTGCGCGCCTCGCTCGGCCTGGCGACGACCGGCGCACTGTCGCACGAGGACCTCGCGTCGATCGGGATCCGATCACTCGAGCAGCAGGGCGCGTTCCGCCTCGACGCGGCCGGCAAGCCACTCGTCGACGTGATCCTCGAGGGTTCCCCCACCGGCATGGGCGGCCTCAACATCGCACCCGTGATGATGAGCGAGCAGCTGGCGAGGACGGCGACGATCGATGCGCAGTACGGCGCGCGCCCGTCGGTGCAGAGCCTCAACAAGGTCGACGACGCGATCGACCAGTTCCTCGCCGTCTCGCGCGCCACGCGTGATCGCGTCGCGCTCATGCCCGAGGGTGCGCGACCTCCGCGCTACGGCATCGCGACGAGCCTCGGCGGGCTCCAGTTCGACAAGCTCATCGAGCGCGAGGGCGTCGGCATCATCGACGAGCTCGGACTCGAGAAGATCGTCACGCTCGGCGCGCCGACGGAGCTCTCCAAGCTCGATCCGTCGAAGCTCCCCACCGGCTTCCACATCCGCGCGACGTTCGACGAGTTCGCGCAGATGAGCGACGACGTGATCGCGAACGCGAAGTTCATCGAGCTCAAGCACCCGAACGACCCGGTGCCGTTCACGTCGCTCGACATGCTCTGGCGACGCCCGTCATGGATGCCGACGGAGCGCACGTGGGCGCCGGGCGTGTCGTTCGTGCAGCACGCCAGCGACGTGACGACCGCGATCTCGCGCGGTACGGGCCCCAAGATCTCGCACGGCGGTCACGAATACCGCGAGGTGCTTTCCAACGTCGCGTTCGCTCGCGCGCTGGACCTCAAGGGCGAGGGCGGTGCCGCGCTCTCGAGCGAAGCGCTCCAGCTCGCCGGAACGCGCGCCCAGGACACGGCGGTCACGGAGGCCAAGCGCATCCGAGATGCGCTCATGGGCCTCATCGACGTCGCGACGCCCACGCCCTGAGGCGACGATCGCTCAGGCGGATTCGTGTGACACGATGCCGAGCTGACGTCGCTCGCGCTCGCCGAGCACGATCGAATCGGCGTACGACTGCAGGCTCGTGATCGGCAGCTCGCCGACCAGTCCCGCCGCGATCGTCGTGCGCAGCGCACCTGCGAGCGTGCGCGTGACCTGCACCGAGTCGGTGCCGGGCGGCGTCGCGGAGCGGATCGCGTCGGCAGCCGCGTGCATCGCGTCGACGTACGCGCGGCGCTGCGGCAGGTCCGCCCCGAGCACGATCGCCATCCGCAGCGCGGCGGATCCGACCTCGCGCTCGCTCGCATAGATCTCTACGAGCATGTCGAACACGGCGCGCATCGCGGCGAGACCATGGGCCGTCGCGGCGAACTGGTAGCGCTCGACCGCTCGGGCGAGGGTGCCATCGGGTTCGGCGGCGAGCCGACGCACCGCCGTCGGCAGGTGTGAGGCGATCGTCGCATCGACCTTGCTCGGCAGGTGTCCGCAGCGGCGCGCGGCGATCGCAGGCACCGGCTTGGGCGCGAGTGCGCGCCAGTCGAAGCGCTCGAGCACGAGCGGCCCGGCCGTGATGCTGCCACCTGCGAGCGCTCGCACGGCGCTCGTGACGTCGACGATCGCGCGCAGGGGGTCGATGGCGGTCTCGTCCTCGTCGCCCTCGACCTGTCGCTCGAGCTGCAGGACGACCGTGGGGAGCCCGTCCCGCGAACCGTCACCCCAGTCGAGCTGCGCCGCCTCCGGCCACTCCATCCGGAACCACTCCGGATCCACTGCGCGCACGGTCACGCCGGGCGCGAGCTCCAGGTCGCCGTAGGGCAGCTTGACCCCCCACAGCGGCGTGACGGCGACGTACCGTCGAGCGGTGGCGTACAGCGTTCGTTCGAAGCGCAGGTAGTGCTCGAGGAGCGCCGAATCGTCGAGCTCGAAGTCGGGCGTGGCCTCCGCCATCGCGACGAGCAGCGGCTCGAGCAGCTCGCGTCGCGCGACGAGCTGCATGTCGGCGACTGCCTCGGTTCGGCCCGCGCGCAGGAAGTCGGCGCACGCCGGATCGCTCGCGACGGTCCACGCCGCATCGTCGGCGGCGTCGAGTTCCCAGATCCGTTCGAGACGCTCGCGCACGAAGCGCTCCGTCATCGGCCGGTACTCGTAGAACGGCTTGTCCTCGCGCAGGCGCTGGTGCTCCTCCACGCTGAAGGAGATGTCGGCGCCGGCGGCGCGGTCGGCCGCGAGCAGCTCGAACGCCTCCACGACGAATCGTCGCAGGGACGAGAAGAGGCCCGCGTTGCGGATCGGAAGCTGCAGCTGGGAGTCCATCACTCGCGTGTTCGACGCCGCCCGGTCCGGACCTGCCTCTCGGCCGACTGCGGGAATGGGATCAAGGTGGTGTCTCGACCATCACGATGCAGATGACGCTCACAAACCGCGTGAAGGACATGCTCCCCGTGCTCATCGTCTTCTTCGTCGTCGCGTGCTTCGGCACGATGGTCTTCATCGAGTACGTCGCGCATGATCCCGTCGTGGTCCCCGCGCCAGAGCACACGGCGAACGGGGAACTGCCGCACCCCGTCCCGTTCGTGCCCACGCACTGATCCACAGGTTCAGCGCAGGGCATCGGGGTAGGACATCAGGATGACCGACTTCACGATCCAGCACCTCGCCGATCTCGAGGACCTCGCGCCGAAGTACGGCCTCGGGCACGTCCAGGAGGCGCGGTTCGCCACGAAGGCGATCGGCGCCGAGCAGCTGGGCCTCGCGCACGTGCGCATGCAGCCGGACCAGGCACCGCCGTTCACGCACCACCACGGCGCGCAGGAGGAGCTCTACCTCATCCTTTCCGGCTCGGGTCAGGTCGTGCTCGACGGCGAGGAGCACGACGTGCGCACGCTCGACGTGGTCCGCGTGGCACCGGCGGTGGAGCGCGGTTTCCGCTCCGGGCCCGACGGCCTCGAATTCGTCGCGGTCGGAGCACCCGCGGTGAGCGGCGGCAGCAACGACGCCGTGATGCCCTCCTAGAAGGGGATCGGCTCGGTGCGCTTGAGCTCCTCGAGCAGATTGCGTGCGATGACGAGACGCTGCACCTGGTTGGTGCCCTCGTAGATCTGCGTGATCTTCGCGTCGCGCATCATGCGCTCGACCGGGTACTCCTGAATGTAGCCGTAGCCGCCGAGCAGCTGGACCGCGTCGGTCGTGACGTCCATCGCGACGTCGGTGCAGATGAGCTTCGCCATCGCGCTGTAGCGCGTGAGCGTCGGCTGCGGCACCTCGCTGCCGGCGTCGATCATGTGACCGGCGCGATACAGCAGCTCGCGAGCGGCGCTGGTGCGCGTCTCCATGTCGGCGAGCATCCACTGCAGGCCCTGCTGGTGCGCGATCGGCTTGCCGAACTGCTCGCGCTCGAGCAGGTACTTGCCGGCGTACTCGATCGCGCCGCCGGCGATGCCCAGTCCCTGCGCTGCGACGCCCGGGCGTGAGCGATCGAGCACCTGCATCGCGAGCGTGAAGCCGGTGCCCTCGTCGCCGAGGATGTTCTCGGCCGGGATGCGGCAGTCGTCGAAGAACAGCTCGCCGGTCGTCGATCCCTTGATGCCCATCTTCTTCTCGAACTTGCCGACCGAGAAGCCGGGCGCGTCAGCCGGGACGATGAACGCCGAGATGCCCTTGTGCCCGACGTCCTGCTGCGTCTTCGCAAACACCACGTACACGTCGGCCACGCCGGCGTTCGTGATGAAGCGCTTGCCGCCGTTGAGGACGTACTCATCGCCGTCGCGGACGGCGGTCGTGCGCATGCCGGCGCTGTCCGAACCACTCTCGGGCTCGGTCAGGCCGTACGCGGCGAGCCACTCGCCGCTGGCGAGCCTGGGCAGCCACGCGTCCTTCTGCGCATCGGTACCGGCGAGCTTGATCGGCAGCGAGCCGAGCTCCTGCACGGCGAGCAGCAGGCCACTCGTGGCACACACCTTCGAGATCTCCTCGATCGCCATGATGAGCGCGAGCGCACCGGTTCCCGTTCCGCCGTACTCCTCGCTGAACGGCAGCCCGAAGAGCCCCTGCTCCATGAAGATCTCGCGGATGTCCTGCGGGAACTCGCCGTTCGCATCGATGTCGTGGGCACGGGGCGCGACGAACTGGCGCGCGACGCCGCGGGCGTGCTCGCGGATCTCCAGGTGGGTCTCGGAGAGGCCCCAGAAGTTGGTGGCGGTGTCGACTGCGGACATCGGTGGCTCCGGCGTTCGGCGGCGCGCGTCGGATGTTCCTCGCGCGCGCACGTGTGGGCGATGGCACCGATCATACGGCCCGACGTCTGGAACGCGCGAGCGATCGGCGCGACAAAGCCCGGCCGCGCACCACGCCCACACGGCCGGTGGCGCTCCGCGTCAGCCGCGCGGGACGATGTACTCGCGCTCCTCGACCAGTCGACCGTCCGCGATGCGCATGACGGTGACCATCGAGAAGTGCAGCGGCTCGCCGCTGGCTGCGTACGTGCCCTCGGCGGTCGCTTCGACCATCGCGGTCTCGCCCTGCACGAGCACGGTGTGCGGTCGGTATTCGAGGTGCGAGGTCTGCTCCACGAAGCGTTGCCACTCGGCGACGTACGCCTCCGCACCATCGATGCGATCGCGGGTTCCGGGGCGCCAGTAGATGATCTCCGGCGCCACGCACGCGGCGAGGGCGGTCCAGTCGCGCGCGGCGATGGAGTTGATGACCTGCCCCACGACGTGGCGCGTCATCAGGTCGGCGGAAGTCTCGTTGGGATTCATGACCATGGTGGGCACAGGGAGAATTCTACCGTTTGCGTCGCCCGCACAGGTGCAGTCACCCCGCCACGAGCACAGTGCGTGGCTGGGCCGGCAACGCCTCGACGCCGGTTTCGGTCACGATGAACGCATCCTCGATGCCGACAGCCGCCCGCCCCGGGAACACGAGCTTGGGCTCCAGGGCGAACACCATGCCTGCCTGCAGCGGCTCGTCGAAGCCCCGCGCGAGGAACGGGTACTCGTCGACCTCCAGCCCGATTCCATGGCCCACGAAGCGGGCCTGGTCCGGCGCGACACCCATGAAGTTCGCGGCGTGCCCGGACTGTTCGGCCAGGTCGAGCGCGAGCTGGTACAGCGCGCTGGGAGCAACTCCGGGGCGTGCGGTCGCCGACACCTGCTCGAGCACGTCCACGCACCATGCCTGCGCGGCGAGCAGGTCCTCGTCCACGGTCTCGATCCCGCCGACCGCTACGACGCGCGTGCAGTCGGACAGGTAGCCGTTGTAGCAGCCCATCAGGTCGAGCACGAGCAGGTCACCGGCGCGGAGCTCCTGCAGCGACGGCCCCTTGCCCGCAGGCGGGTACAGGCCCGACCCGCCGAGCGGCGCGTCGAGCGCGGCGGGCAGTGCAGCGTTCGCGGCGGCGCAGACCATGCCAAAGAACATCTCGCCGCCGAAGCGACGCATGCGGATCAGACCCTGGTGTCCCGCGCCCCGCAGGCAGCCCTCCGACAGCCGCGCCGCGTCGAGCTCGGTGTGGCCCGGCACCACCTGGTAGGCGACGGTGTGCATCGCCTCCTTGACCTGCTCGGCGGCAATGCGATGGTTGTCCAGCTCCCAGTCGCTCTTGACCGCGCGCACGCTCCGGATGTGGTGCGTGAGGTCGACGAACTCCGCGTCCGGCAGCGCGCTCGCGAGCTTGAGGTAGTCGGCGGCCGGCACGACGTCGAGCGCCAGCGCGAGCCTGCCACGTGCCACGCCCATCGCACCGAGCTCGGCGACGAGCTGCTTGACCGCCACCATGCGTTCGACCTGCCAGCACGTCTCGGCCTGCACGCGCGCAGCGGCACGCCGTGCGAGCACCTTCACCTCGCCGGTCGCCGGCACGAGCACCCAGCCGTCGAGGATCGATCCGGCGACGTAGCCGACGTCCGCGTTCGTCTGCACGATCGCGAGGTCGATGTCGGCTGCCACGAGCCGCGCCTGCAGTGCCGCGGCGCGGCGGCGCAGCTCGTCGTGCGGCACGAGGTACCGGAACGTCGGGAGGTCCTCGGGTCGGATCTGCTGCTCGGCAGGCGCGGTCGTGTCCATGCCCGGCAACCTACCGAGCGTAGGATCACCGCATGATCCTCGACAACGCGAACGTACTCACGATGGATGCCGCGCTGCCCCGCGCCAAGGCGATTGCGATCGCGGGCGGGAAGGTCCTCGGCGGAGTCGACTCGCGCGAGGATGCGATCGCCTCGCACGCGCACGAGCGCATCGACCTCAAGGGGCTGACCATCGTCCCGGGCTTCGTGGAGTCGCACTGCCACTTCCGCGCGTGGGCCCTGCAGCGCCACCGCCTGCAGCTCGACGGCGCAACGAGCCTCGACGCCCTGCTCGACCGGGTGCGCATCCACGGGACAGCCCCCGCCGTGAACGAGGACCTGCCCGGCCCGCCGCAGCGCATCGAACCGCGGGAGGCAGACGACTGGATCCTCGGCGGTGGCTGGAGCGACGAGCTGCTGCCTGCCGGAACCGCTGTCGCGACCGCGCTCGACGACGCCGCCGCTGCCCGCCCCGCAGCGCTGCACTCGCGCGATGGTCATGCGCTGTGGACGACCCCCCGCGCCCTCGAACGGCTTGGGCTCACCCTCGACGACCTCGACGTTCCGGGCGGCGTGGTCGAACGCGATCCCGCTGGAGTGTTCACCGGAGTGCTGCGCGAGGAGTCCGCGTGGATGGTTCGCCGTGCGCTGCCCGACGACGACCTCGACATGAAGGTGCTCGCCACGTCGATGCGCGAGGCGGCGCGCCGCGGCGTCACGTCGCTGCACGACATGGACGGCGCGGTCGCGCTCCGTTCGTGGCGACGCATCGAGGACGAGCGCGGCCTCGCGCTGCGCGTGTGGGTGCACCTCCTGGCCGCTGACCTGCCCCACATCGAGGCGCTCGGCCTCGGCGCCGGCTGGGGATCGGACCGGCTCGCGATCGGCGCCCTCAAGCTCTACGCCGACGGCACGCTCGGCTCCGGCACCGCGCTCGTGCATGAGCCCGAGCTGCCGCGCCCCGGCGAGCAGCCCCGCGAGGGCGTTGCGATCGTGCCGGCGCCGGAGCTGCGCAGCCTCGCGCGTCGCGCCGGAGCGGCGGGACTGCCGCTCGCCGTGCATGCGATCGGCGACCGGGCGTTCACCGACGTGCTCGACGCCCTCGAGGCCACCCGCGAGCACTGGGACCAGTTGCCGATGCGCCCACGCATCGAGCACGCCCAGCTCGTTCGGGAGGACGACCTCGAGCGCGCTGCGGCACTCGGCGTCGCACTGTCGGTGCAGCCGACCATGCTCGTGAGCGATCGCGACGAGGCCGAAGCCCGATGGGGCGAGCGCACCGCGCGCGCATATGCGTATCGCGCGATGGTCGACGCGGGCTGCGGGATCCTGCTGGGCTCGGACGCCCCGATCGAGGACCTGCGACCGCTCGCCGCGCTGCATGCCGTCACGGTCCGCGATGGCGGCGCCCACGAGCTCGGCGAGGCACGCGGAGCGTGGCATCCCGAGCAGGCCATCGACGCGGAGACCGCGCTGCTCGCGGCGACCGCATGGCCGGCCGATGCGACGGGCGTCGGCCATCGCCTCGGACGACTGGTGCCGGGTCGCGAGGCCGACCTCGTCGTGCTCTCGGGCGATCCGCTCGCAACGCCGTTCGCCGACCTGGAGGTCGTCGCGACGATGGTCGGGGGACGCTGGACGTACGGCGCCGCCAACCTCGGCGTTCGCTGAACCCACGGTCCCATCGGGGCTGCTCGCACTAGCGCACACGCCTGCAGACGGATCCGACGCCTCGGGCTATATTGGACGAGTCGTGACAAGCCCGACCGAACAAGCAGCCCCGCTCAGCGACGACCGTCCCATGCACGGTCCGAAGCTCGAGCCCGCCCAGTGCGCGGTCGCCGCATGCGCGGAGCTCGTCAGCGGCAAGTGGACGCTCCTCGTGATTCGCGACCTCGCCAGTGGCCCCAAGTCCTACAGCGACCTGGAATCCTCGCTCGCGGGCATCAGCCCACGCACGCTCTGCGAGCGCCTCAAGCAGCTCGCAGCGTCCGGCATGGTGCTGCGCACGCGCATCAAGGGCCTGCCGCCTCGAACCGTGTACGAGCTCACCGAGCGCGGCTTCGAGCTCGCGCCGATCATCGAGACGATGCGCTCGGTCGGCGAGGCGCTCATGCGCTCCGAGCCCGATCCCGCCGCGGTCGAAGCTGCCGAGGCGATCGGCACCTGCGACTGCGACTGACCCGCAGGTCGCGGCTTCAGCCCTTCGGCTTGCGACGCCGACGCTTCACGCGCGCGGTCGTCTTCGGCGGTCGCTTTCTCCGCGTCGCGCGCTTGCGGGGCGCCTCGGACTTGAACTCGGCCGCTGCAGCGACGAGCTCCGCGCTCGGCTGCTCCGGGAAGATCGGTCCGCCGACGCACACCGCGCAGCGTCCGCACTCCTCGGCCCCGGGATCGTCGAGCTCCGCAGCCACGAACGCCATGAGGCATCGCTCGCCGCGCGCGTAGCCGAGCATCCGCTCGTACTCCGCATGGCGACGGACGAGGAGCTCCGCCATGCGTCCCTCGTCGACCTGGAAGTCGACGCCGGTGGCGTACCAGCTCGAGCCCGACTTGCGAACTGGCGGGTCGACCTCGACCGCGAGCTGTCCGAGCACCTTCTCCGCCAGCGCGCGACCGAGGCCGATGTTCTTCGCCAGCGTGGTGACGCCCATGCCCTTGGGCGCGGCGAGGCGCAGTCCGCTCAGCACCGATTCGTACGCGGTCACTGGTGGAAATGCCTGACCGATGAAGTAGTCGGTGATGCGCCGATCGCCGTCGCCGTGCAGCAGCACGCCGTACGCGTCGTCGACCGCGCGCCCGGCACGCCCCACCTGCTGGTAGTAGTGGATGAGCGACTGCGGCAGCTGGAAGTGCATGACGAACGCGAGGTCGGGCTTGTCGAAGCCCATCCCGAGCGCGGGCGTGGCGACGACCGCCTTGATGTCGTTGGCGAGCAGCCGTCGCTCGATCTCGAGCTTGTGCTGTTCCTCGCCGCCGCCCTGCCCACCGCCGGTGTACGGCTGCGCGTCGATGCCTTGGCTCGTCAGGAACGCGGCGACGCGCCGTGCGTGCGCCTTGGTGAGCACGTAGATGATGCCGCTGCCCTGGATCTTCGGGAGCGTCTGGGCGAGCCACGCCATGCGCTCGTCCTCGCCGCGCAGGTGGATCGCCTGCAGCTTGAGGCTCGCGCGCGAGAGCGGCCCGCGCATCACTTCGACCCCGCCACCGAGCTGGTCGACGACGTCCTGGACGACGGCATCGTTGGCCGTTGCGGTGGTGGCGAGGATCGCCACGTCGTCGCCCAGCCGTGGCAGCACCGACTTGATGCGCCGGTAGTCGGGGCGGAAGTCGTGCCCCCAGTCGCTGATGCAGTGCGCCTCGTCGACGACGAACAGGCCGATGTCGTCGAGCAGCGGCTCGAGCACTCGCTCCACGAAGCCGCTGTTGGCAAGCCGCTCCGGCGAGACGAGTAGCAGGTCGACCTCGTCGTTGCTCATGGCCTCGACGATCGAGTCCCAGTCGTCGGTGTTGGTGGAGTCGATGCGCACCGCCCGCACACCGAGGCGCTCCGCCGCTCGGACCTGGTCGCGCATGAGCGCGAGCAGCGGCGATACGAGCACGGTCGGCCCCGCGCCGCGATCGCGGAGCAGGCGCGTGGTGAGGAAGTACACGGAGCTCTTGCCCCACCCGGTGCGCTGCACCACGAGCAGGTGGGCGCGGCGGTCGACGAGCGCGGTGATCGCCTCGAGCTGGCCATCGCGGAAGTCGGCGTCCGGGCCCAGCGATGCGCGCAGCAGCTCGCGGGCGCGTGACGGGATGTCGTCGGGATCAGGCGATGACGACGTTGTCGCGACCAGCGAACGCACGGGCAGGTCCTCGGCGCCCATGTCGAGTGTCAGCTGGTCGTCCACCACAGCACGGTATCAGGCCAGTCGCCGATCGAACCGGATCGGTGCCTGGGTCTCGATCGTCGCGCCAGATGCGACGTGCGCAGCGCAAGCACTACCGTTGGCCGACACCGGTCATGAGGTCGGGGCGACCCTTCGAGCGAGTCTACGCGGCGTTGTGGCCGGGCAGGTCGGGCGTGATGCCCGGCTGCGGGCGCGGCTGCTGTGGTCCGGCGGGGTGACCCTGCTGCACCTGTCCCTGCTGCGGCTGCGCGGGGTGCGCCTGCGGATGCTGCCGCTGACCGGTCGGCGCTGGTCCGGGGAACGACACGGTCCCGCTGGCGCCACCACCGATGTTCGGCAGGAATTCCTGGGCAGGCGCACCTGCCACGGCCGCCGGGTCGTAGGTCGCAGCCGGGTGCACCGTGGGCGCTGCCGGGATCGGGACCGGAACCGGAACCGCGCCGCGACCATGCCGCAGGCCGTCGGCGCCCAGCTCGTCGTTCGCGCCGGTCTGCGAGCCGGCCGCGGCGCGGCGCAGGTCTCGATCGATGCGGACGTTGTTGGCCTCGAGCAGGAGCGAGAAGTTCTGCTTCGACGATGCGTGGAGCATCGCTTCCTCGATCGTCACCGCGCGATCGAGCACGAGCTGCAGCAGTGACTGGTCGAACGACTGCATGCCGTAGTACGCGCCCTCGGCGATCGCATCGTGGATCGTGCCGGTGTCGTCGGGATTCTCGATCGCGTCCGCGATGCGGCTCGTGCCGACCATGACCTCGATCGCCGGCACGCGCGAGCGGCCATCGGCGGTCTTGATCAGGCGCTGGCTGATGATGCCGCGCAGCGTGCCCGCGAGCATCGATCGCGCCTGGCGTTCGAGCGCCGCCGGGAAGAAGTCGAGCACGCGATAGATCGTCTCCATGACGTCGATCGTGTGCAGCGTGGAGAAGACGAGGTGACCGGTCTCGGCGGCGCTCAGCGCGGCGCGTACGGTCTCTTCATCGCGCATCTCGCCGATGAGGATGACATCCGGGTCCTGGCGCAGCGCGCGGCGCAGCGCACCCGAGAACGAGCCGGTGTCGACGCCGATCTCGCGCTGGTTGATGAGCGATCGCTTGTCGCGGTGCACCATCTCGATCGGGTCCTCGACCGTCACGATGTGCTTGGACGAATGCTCGTTGATGTGGTCGATCATCGCGGCGAGCGACGTCGACTTGCCCGAGCCGGTCGCGCCGGTGACGAGCACGAGGCCGCGCGATTCCATGGCGAGGCGCTCGATGATCGGCGGCAGGTTGAGCGTGGCGAGCGCCGGCACCTCGTCGGGGATCACGCGCAGCGCGATCGAGATCTCGCCGCGCTGGCGGAACACGTTGACGCGGAAGCGCGCGCAGCTGCGCAGCTCGTAGGAGAGGTCGGTCTCGCCGACCTGCTCGAACTCGTGCAGGCGGTTCGGCGCGTGCCGGGTGAGTTCGCGGACGATCATGTCCATCTCGTCCGGCCCCACGGAGTACATCCCGGGAATCGGGGTGAGCTCGCCGTTGAGGCGGAGATAGGGCGGCGAGCCGGCCTTCATGTGCAGGTCGCTCGCTCCGAGCGTCGACACCTGACGCATGCAGTAATGCAGCGTCTGGACCGGGTCTCCTGATGGTGCTGCGCTTCGAGCTGCGCTCACGTGTGTACGTCCTCAAGGTCCGAGTGTGCGTTTCGGCACAGGAGCATCGGCAGGTTCGGGCAACGAGCTTGAGCCAACCCAACCGTTCGCGATGCGCTGCAATCCCCGTCGCGGCACTGGTGGACGATCTCCGCCCGGCATACGACGAGGCCCGAGCCATGGGCCCGGGCCTCGTACGTGACCTTCGTCTCACCTGTGTGGATCAGGCAGCGAACTCGCGAAGCGCCTGCGCCTCGCCGAGCGCCTCGAGCTTGCGAAGCGCCTGGTTCTCGATCTGGCGGATTCGCTCGCGCGTGACGCCGAACTCGCGTCCGACCTCGTCCAGCGTGCGGGGATGCTCGCCGCCGAGGCCGTAGCGCAGCTCGAGCACGCGTCGCTCGCGCTGGCTGAGGCTCAGCAAAACGCGTCGCAGCGTCTCGGCTCGGGCATCGTCGGCCGCGTGGTCCTCCGGCGCGGGCGCCGTGGTGTCCGCGACGAACTGGCCGAACTCCGAGTCCTCGTCATCGCCCACGGGGCGATCGAGGCTCATCGGTGCCTGCATCGAGTGCTTGATCTGCTCGACCTCGTCGAGCGGCATCTCCAGCTCCGATGCGATCTCCGCCAGCGACGGCTCGCGACCGAGCTCCGCGACGAGGCGGCGTTCGGTTCGACCGATGCGGTTGACCTTCTCGACCACGTGCACGGGCATGCGGATCGTCCGACCCTTGTCCGCGAGCGCGCGGGCAACGGCCTGGCGGATCCACCACGTCGCGTACGTGGAGAACTTGAAGCCCTTGCGCCAGTCGAACTTCTCGACTGCGCGCACGAGACCGATCGTGCCCTCCTGGATGAGGTCGAGGAATCCCAGACCCTGTCCACGATAGTGCTTGGCGATCGACACGACGAGGCGAAGGTTCGCCTCGATCATCTGCTGCTTGGCTGCCTCGCTGCCGGCCTCGAACGCCTGGGCGAGCTCGACCTCCTGCTTGGCTGTCAGGAGCGGCACGCGGCCGATCTCCTTGAGGTACATCTGCAGGGAATCGGTCGTCTGCGGCTTGACGGTCGCGCGAGCACGCGCCAGCGCCTTGGACAGGGTGTCCTGGGGTGCGGGTCGTGCGGGCTCGAGCTCGGTCTCGCCAACGTCGTGGACTTCGATCCCTCGTTCTTCAACGAGCGCGACGAGCTGTGCGAGCTGGTCGTCGTTCAGTTCATTGTCCTGTGCGAATCGAAGCAGGTCGGGGTGTGCGATCCCAGCGTCGATCGTCGCGGGATCCGCGTCGATTCGCGCCAGGTACTCCTGGACCTCTTCGAGTTCTGCTGCATTCACAAGCATGGTGCTGCTCACGTCTTCTTCGTGCCTCCTGGGGCCGGGGGTGCGCATCCTGCGCACGCGTCCCGTCCTCGTGATGTGGGTGCGCGGTTCTTGGCGCACCCAGTAACTATACCCGGTATTGCCCCGTGCCTACACATGTTGAAGTCATGTGTTTTGCAGGATCATACAGGTTCGTGATTCGTCACTCACATTCTGCGACGCAGAAACGCGAGAAACGGGGAAGTTCCCACCCACCACTATCGGTTGTTTCGGGGAAACCTCAAGGGGGACTTCGTTCATTCGCCCCGACGGGGCTCGAACCGAACGAATACCGTATTCGTTATAGCGTGCGTTTTCGTTGGCGCAACCCTCTATCCCGAAGGCCGCAGACAGGTTCACGACCCCGACGGGGCGAGATACGCTCAGTGGCAGAGTTCGGTTTCGATGGGCCGCGCGAGGCGGCTCGTCGCGGGATCGATGCCGGTCCTTGTGCTCGCTCCCAGCTTCCTGCAACCTGCCGCACGGTCACCACCGCCCCAGAGCTCGGCGAGCGTCGCCATGAGGCGCGCTCGATCGCGCACGGGCCGCGGCTCGGAGCCGGTCGCGATCGCATCGAGGCGATCGACGACCACGTCGGGTTCGTCCTTGTCGAAGCTCGCCGACACCGCTGCCACGCGCACGAGCCCTGTGGCGTCCGCGAGCTTCGAGGCGACCGAGCGCACCTTCGCGGCGTCGCCGCGTTGGACGGCGTCGAGCAGCGAACGCACCTGCTGCTGGTCGCTCGCCGGCACCTCGGTCGGGGCGACGAGCACGGGCAGGTCACCGGAGAACGCATCGGGATGGAGCAGGTCGTTGGCGAGCCGAGCCATCCGCAGCGACGTGGGATCGGCGGCCGCGCGGCCGAGACGGACCGCTTCGCGCAGCGCCTGGCGCGACGCGCGTGGATCGTCGAGCAGTGACTGCACCAGGCCCAGGTGCAGCACGGCCAGCGCGCTCTCCGGGTACTCGCGCACGAGCTGTCGCATGTCGCGCTCGACGGAGACCGGACCCGTCGAGCGCCAGCGCGACAGCACCAGCCCGACCTGGCCGGCGACCCCATCCTGGTCCTCGGCGACGACGCCCGTGAAGCCCCGGCGCGCATCGTCGAGCTGGCCCGCTGCGAGCTGCGCCGCAGCGGTCGCGAGCGGGGAGTCGTCGGGGGTGTCGCTCGGCAGCGCCAGCGGCGGTGGCTGCTTGGGGAAGCCGGCGTCGGCGGACTTGGGCGACGGCCCGACCATGAGCACGGCCGCGGCGACCAACGCGGCTGCGGCGACGATCGGAAGACCGATGCGGATCGCGGCGTGACGGCGTCCGAGCACGGGCCGTGGGGCCGGAGTGGGGGTGCGCGCCGCGTCGTCCATCGCGCCGATCGTATCGCGACCGTCGGCCCGTCGCGATGCCTGCCTCGTGCGTGGGCGCTCGTGCAGGGGAGTGAGCATGCGCTGATTGGGTCAAGCCCGCTCGCGCCGCTGCCGATGCACGCACCGAAGGCGCACCTGCGCCCGTGACCATGCTCGATCCACGCCCTCGCACCCAGTTTCGACGCCGCCTCGTGCCGGCCGTCCTCGTCGCGCTCAGCGCGGCGATCGCCGTGTGTGCGCCGCTTGCCGCCGCCACGACCGTCGAGTTCCACTCCACCGCGCCGGTGCGTGGCATCGACCTGGGCCTGCCGCAGCCGAAGCTCGGCGTCACCGGCACCGTGAAGTTCCACACCTCCGCCGCCGACAAGCGAGCGCTCACCGCAGCGAAGAAGTCCGAGGAGCTGCTCGACGAGGCGACCGCCCGGACCGACGCCGCGGCGAAGGCCGATCGTCGGATCGCGGCGATCGAGCAGCTGCTCAACGAGGTGCAGGATGACCAGGCCCGCCTCTCGACGATCATCAGCGCACGCCTCGCCGAGCAGTACAAGGAAGGCGACGACGCCGACCTGCGCTTCCTGCTCAACGGCGACGGGCTCTCCGACCTCATCACCCGCGGCAAGGTGCTCGGCGCGCAGGCCGACCAGGATCGACGCACGATCGACGAGTACGAGATCACGGTCGCGAAGGTCGAGCAGTACAAGGCCGTGCTCGAGGAGCTGCGCGACATCAACGGCGACCAGGCGCGCAGCCTGCAGGATCGCGCCGCGCGACTGGACCAGGTGCTCGTCGCCGCGAAGGTCGGACACGACGAGGCGCCTCCCGAGACGGGCAAGAACGCACCCAAGGGCGTGAAGGGCTCGTGGTACGTCATGGACGGCGCATTCACCGCACAGCTGTTCATGCCGACCGGTGGCTCCGGCTACGACGGCGGCGAGACGCGCTTCCCCGCGCGACGCGCGACCCCGGTCCAGATCCAGATGGTGCTCGGCGACAAGCGCATCGACCTGGATGCGTCCGGCTACCAGGACGTGCTCACCGGCCAGATCGACGGACGCCTCCTCGATGCGATGGTCGCCGCCGCACAGCAGTTCGGCTACATCAAGATCTCGTCGCTCAAGAGCGACCACGGCGTCTACACCGCCGGCGGCAACGTGTCCGAGCACTCCTATGGCTGCGCCATGGACATCGGCACGATCGGCTCGACGTACATCACCCCCGGCGCACAGACGCCCGGCGGCGAGGTCAACCAGGCAGTCCTGTTCTTCTCCGGCCTCGGCGTCGCGACCGGCAAGCCCGACCTCGCCCCGCACCAGGTCATCTCGCTGTTCGACCTGGGTGGCGCCACGCTCGCGATGGGCGACCACGGCGACCACATCCACGTCGGCTACAGCTGCTAGCTCCGGTCGAGCTCCTGGGCCAGGCCCATCAGGATCCCCTCGGGACCGCGGACATAGCAGAGGCGGTACTTGTCCTCGTACTGCACGATCTCGCTGCTCACGAGAGTCGCACCGTGGCGTTCGAGCCTGGCGACCGTGTCGTCGATGTCGTCGACCGAGAACATGACGCGCAGGTAGCCGAGCGCGTTGACCGGAGCCGTGCGGTGATCCGCGATCACGTCGGGCTCGAGGAAGCGCGACAGCTCGATCCGGCCGTGACCGTCAGGCGTGCGAAGCATCGCGATCTCCACGCGCTGGTCGCCAAGGCCCGTGACGCTTCCGGCCCACGGGCCTTCGATCATCGCTCGACCTTCGAGCTCGAGGCCGAGCTCGCCGAAGAATTCGATCGCGACGTCGAGGTCCTCGACCACGATGCCGACGTTGTCCATCTTGAGTGTCATCGGCGCAACCTA
The DNA here is from genome assembly GCA_025964555.1 of Thermoleophilia bacterium. Taxonomy (GTDB): domain Bacteria; phylum Actinomycetota; class Thermoleophilia; order Gaiellales; family SKUG01; genus JAGQUL01. Next base: position 27,580 of record JAOPYQ010000015.1, read on the forward strand.
CACGCGTGCGCGCAGCGAACCCGTCACAATGCACGCATGACTCAGCAGACGGCGCCGCAGCTCTACCAGCAGGTCCTCCACTCCACCGAGGACGTCAGCCGACGCATCGACGAGATGGCGGCGGAACTGATCGAGCGCTACCGCGGACAGCAGCCGCTGTTCGTGTGCCTGCTGCGCGGCGGCGCCCCGTTCGCCGCCCAGCTCATGTTCGCCGTCGCGCGGATCGACCCGACGTTCCATCCCGAGCTCGACTACATGACCGTGCGCACATACGCCAGCGAGCGCTCGGCGAGCCATCCCGAGCTCGTGATGGGCCTGGCGCCCGGCACCGACGTGATGGGACGCACCGTCGTCATGCTCGATGACGTGCTCGACAAGGGTCACACAGCCGGCTTCACGTCGGGCTACCTGCGCCTGCTCGGTGCCGAGCAGGTCGACCTCGTCGTGCTCATGCAGAAGCAGTGCGAGCGCGAGCAGTACAAGGACGCCACGATCTATGGATTCGTCGCGCCCGACGAGTGGCTCACGGGCATGGGCATGGACGACGTTCGCATCGCCCGCGAAGCGAACCGCTGGCTCGGTGAGCTGGCTATCGCCAACGGCGAGTAGCCGTCACGCCTCGATCGGCTCGCCCGGCGCCTCGACCTCGACCTCGACATCAGCATCCGCATCCGGCGTCGCCGCCGCAGGAGCCGCAGCGCCTGGCGTCGGCGTGTTGCGGACGAGGATGAGCGATGCAACCAGAGCGAATGCAGCGAGCGCCACGCCGCCCGTGAAGGCTGCCGACTGACCGTGCACGAAGATGTCGTGCTCGATCGCGACTCGCGACATGCCCGATCCGGCGCCCGCCGCAAGCTCCTCGGCTCGATTGCTGGCGGCATGAGCGCTCGCCGTGCCGAGCACTGCCAGGCCGACCGCACCACCGAGCTGCTGGCCCGTGTTGAGCAGCGCGGACGCGAGTCCCGTCTCGTTCGGTGCCACGCCGGCAACGGCGGTCATCGTGAGCGGCACGAACACGCAGCCCATGCCGAACGCCAGCGGCATCAGGCCGGCGAGCACGCCGAGGTAGCCACTCGACACGTCGAGCGTCCGCAACACGAGCATCGACGTGATCACGAGCGCCGGTCCGGCGATCAGGAGCGGGCGAACGCCCCAGCGGATCGCGATGCGTCGCACCACGACCATCGACATGAACATGATCGTGAGCGGCATCGGCAGGAATCCGATGCCGGTGCGCAGCGGGCTCCAGCCCTCCACCACCTGCAGGTACTGCGACGTGAAGAAGAACACCGCGAACAGTGCGGCCGCGAGGCCGAGCATCGTCAGGTATGCACCCGAGCGGTTGCGGTTGCGCAGGATCCGGAACGGCAGCAGCGGAGCGGACGAGCGCAGCTCCACGAGCACGAAGGCGACGACGAGCACTGCTGCTGCAGCCAGCGAGATGATGGTGGCGTCGTCGCTCCACGACTTCGTAGCGGCGTTGGTCAGTCCGTACACGAGTGCCATCATGCCGGCGGTGATCGTCACCGCGCCGGGCACGTCGAGGCGGTTGCCCGAGCCGCGCGAGTCGCCGAGCACGCGCGGGGCGAGCAGCACCACGAACAGCCCGATCGGCACGTTGATGAACAGCGCCCAGCGCCACGACGCGACGTCCGTGAGGATGCCGCCGAGCAGCAGTCCGACCGCACCGCCGCTGGCCGCCATCGCGGCGTAGAGGCCGAACGCGCGGTTGCGCTCGTCACCCTCGCGGAACGTCGTCGCGATGAGCGCGAGCGCGGTCGGTGCGGCGATCGCGCCGCCGACGCCCTGCAGTGCGCGGGCGAAGATGAGCCATGCCTCGGACTGCGCAAGGCCGCCGAGCAGCGACGCGATCGCGAAGAGCCCGACGCCGAACGTGAACATGCGGCGGCGTCCGTACAGGTCGCCGGTACGTCCACCGAAGAGCAGCAGCCCGCCGAACGTGAGCGAGTACGCGGTGATGACCCAGGTCAGGCCGACGGCCGAGAACCCGAGGTCCTCCCGGATCGAGGGCAGCGCGACGTTCATGACGGTCGCGTCGAGCACGATCATGAGCTGCGCGACGCAGATCACCGCGAGCGCGAGGCCCGTTCGCCGGTGGGTCTGGGTCGGGGCGTGGACGTGTGCGTGGTTGTCGGTCACGGGGTCTCCGATGCTGGGGCAGTCGTGGTGGTGGAATCCGGAATTCGGGTCAGGCCGAGCATGGGTCGCAGGACCTTGCCGACGACGTCCTCGACGTAGGCGCGATCGCCGGGCGCGCCGGTGAGCAGCGCGCGTTGCAGCGTCATCGACGGCACCACCGTGGCCGCGAAGGCGACATCGATGTCAGCCGCGATCTCCCCTCGCGCCTGGGCGCGTTCGAGGACTTCTCGGATGCGGGCGATGCGGGGCTCGGTGATGCGCTCCTGGAACGCGACGAGCAGCTCCGCGTCGCGGCTCAGCGCCGACGCCACGCCGCACATGACCGACGAGTTGTACGCGCTGTGCTTGCTGCAGCCCGCATCGACGAGCGCGGCCAGGTCGCCTTCCAGGGAGCCGGTGTCGATCGAGCCGATCGCGGGCTTCACGAGCGCGAGCGCGTCCATGATGAGCTCGGACTTCTTGGTCCAGCGGCGATAGAGCGTCGCCTTGCCGGCCTTGGCGCGACTCGCGACGAGTTCCATCGTGAGGCAGTCATAGCCGCGCTCGGCGAGCAGGTCGAGCGCCACGAGGCAGATCGCCTCGTCACGCGTCGCGTCACGAGGACGTCCGCGGGCTGGCGTTGGTTCGGTCGCAGGGGCCATTCCCACACCGTAGCACAAAAACGGAACAGGACCGTTTCGTAACTCATTCTGCCGCGAGCGAGCTCCGCAGCAGCAGCTGGACGATCGCGCGAGCCGGCATGGCACGGGCGAATTCGTGTCGCGTGCCCGCCCAGAGGTTCGTCCGCCCTGGGTCTCCCGCGGCGCGGGCCGCAGCTCGCAGGGGCGCTGTGGCGTGGTGCACCTGCGGATACGCAATCGGCGCATCAGGGTGCTCGCGCATGAAGTCGTTGACGATCCCCCGCGCCGTCCGGCCCGAGAACGCGCGTGTCCAACCCGTCTCGCCCCGCGACGCAACCGCCGCGCGATGCACCGCGTTCGTCCCCGCCTCGTCAGCGAGCAGGAAGGCCGTGCCGACCTGCACCGCCCGTGCGCCCAGCTCGCGCAGGCGGGAGACGTCCGTCGCGTCCGCAATCCCGCCGGCAGCGATCACCGGAACGTCGACCTCCTTCGTGAGCGCGGTGACCAGCTCGTCGGTGTCGAGTGCTCCGTCGCCACCGTCGTCGAAGAACGAGGCGCGGTGACCGCCCGCGCTCGCGCCCTGCGCGATCACGGCATCGGCGCCGGCATCGACCGCGATGCGCGCCTCCGCGACCGACGTGACCGTCACCCACACGCGCGTGCCGACATCGTGCAGCGCCCGCATCTGGCTCGCCTCCGGGCAGCCGAAGGTGAACGACACGACCGCGACCGGCGATGCGAGCAGCACGTCGAGCTTCGCGTCGAAGTCGTCGTCGTCGAAGCGCGCCGCGCCGACCTCGACGCCGAGCACTTGTGCGTCGGGTTGGATCGACGCGAGATACGCGGCGAGCGCCCCTTCGTCGACCTCGGTCTCGCGCACGAGGAACACGTTCACGCCGAACGGTCGCGCCGTCACCGCGCGCATCTCCTCGACCTGCGCAGCCATCTTCGCGGCGCCCAGGTAGCCGGACGCGAGGAACCCCAGTCCGCCGGCCTCACACACCGCAGCGGCGAGCGCGACCGTGGACGGCCCTCCCGCCATCGGCGCGAGCACGATCGTCGGGATCTCGTCGGCGTCCTCCATGTGCCGGACTGTACCGACTACCGACCCGCGCGCGTGGGTACACGCGGCCGGATGGATCCCCGGCCCCGAACGATCCTCGTCGCCGACGACGAAGCCGATCTGCGACGACTCGTCGTTCGACGCCTGCAGCGCGCAGGGTACGAGGTCGTGGAAGCGGCCGATGGCGAGGCCGCGTGGGCGCTCGCCCGGGAACGCCATCCCGACGTCGCGGTGCTCGACGTGCGCATGCCCCAGCTCGACGGTTACTCGCTCACACGGCGCATCCGGGCCGACGATGCGACCCGCGACATGGGCGTGATCCTGCTCACCGCGAGTGCGCAGGAACACGAGGAGCAGACTGGTCGCGACGCCGGCGCGGACCGCTACATGCACAAGCCGTTCGTGCCGGCCGAGCTGCTGACGGCAATCGATGAACTGTGCGCTGCGCGCGACGGAATCGGCGGCTGATGGCGACTGCCGAAGCTGCCGTCGTCGAGGACGCCATCGACGAACCGGACGTCGATCGCACGTTCCCCGGATGGCTCAGGCATGCAGGCCCGATGATCGCGGTCGCGTTCCTGCCGATCCTCGACCTGCCGATCCCGCCCTCGTCGGCTCATCCCACCGAAGCGCTCATCGCGATCGCGGGGACTCTCGCGCTCTTCCTCGTGTGGATGATCGAGTGGCGCATCGGCCGTTTCGAGCAGTCGCGCCTGGACCCGTGGTTCGCCTTCGCGTATCTGCCGATCATCGCGCTGTGGCGCGACGCCGAGGGCGGCTCGGCATCCGGCTATGGACCGCTCGTGCTCGGACCGCTCGTGTTCCTCGCCCTGCACGGACGCCGACGCCACGTCCTGGCATGCATCGTCGGCATCGCCGCGCTCTTCGGCCTGCCCCCATGGCTGCTCGATCGAGACTCGTACCCGCCCACGCAGGAGCTGCGCCGCGGCGCGATCTGGATCGCCGCGGGACTCGTGAGCGGGGTGACGATCAATCGCCTCGTCGACCAGGCGTCGCGCGCACGACGCACGACGGAGCTGGTGCTCGATCGTCTCCCAGGGACGGTGATCATCACCTTCGATCGCGACCTGCGCCACCTCTCGGTGCACGGACAGGGCTCGGGGACGGACGACGGACTCTTCTGGAACTCGCTCATCGGAAAGACACCCAAGGAGCTGTTCGGGCCGCGCGCAGGACGCTTCGAGCAGGAGCTGCTGCTCACCATGGAGGGCACGCCGCGCGAGTTCGAGTGGACGTCGACATCCGGCAAGCGCACGCATCTCATCTCGACCAGTCCGTGGATTCCGACAGGTCCGGACGATCGCGCGGCCGGCGTGCTGGTCGTTCGCGACGTCACCGATCGCGTCAAGATGGAGCGCGAGCTCGACCGCGACCGCGCATTCCTTCGCGCGGTGCTCGACAACATGCAGGACGGCATCGTCGCCATCGATGCGAGCGGTGCGCCACGGCTGCTCAACGATGCCCTGCGCGACATGCTCGGCATCGACGAGAGCTCGAACGTGCCGCAGGATCAATGGCTGGGCACGCAGTTCCAGATCTTCGATGGAGAGGACACTGAGCTCACCCGCGAAGACGTCCCGCTGCTGCGCGCGTTCCGGGGTGAATACATCCCCTGCGACACGCTCACCGTCCGTCGCGCCGACGGGACGCGCCGCGACCTCGAGGCGACCGCCGCACCGATCGTCGTCTACGGCGATGCGGTGCTTGGTGCGGTGATGAGCCTGCACGACGTCACTGCGCAACGCGAGGCCGAGCGCATGAAGGAGCAGTTCTTCGCACTCGTGAGCCACGAGCTGCGCACGCCGCTCGCCGCGATCATCGGCTACCTCGAGCTGCTCGCACGAAGAGGAGCGCGACAACCTCTCCGACGACGGCCGCGAGTTCGTCACCGTCATGCAGCGCAACTCGCAACGACTGATGCGACTGATCGGCGACCTGCTGTTCGCCGCGCAGGTGGACGCCGGAACGCTGACGCTCGTGAAGTCCCGGGTCGACGTCGCCGCGATCGCACTCCACGCGCACGACAGCGCGAAGGTCCGCGCAGCCGACCGAGGACAGCGGGTCATGCTCGACGTGGACGCCCCCGACGGCGAGCTCGCCTATCTCGGCGACCGCGACCGCCTCGGTCAGGTCCTCGACAACCTGCTCACCAACGCGATCAAGTTCACGTCCGACGGTGGTCGCATCGACCTGCGCGTGCACGAGCGGCCCGCCGACGGCGACCACGACGGCGCGATCGTGCTGGAGGTCGCCGACACCGGTCGAGGCATCCCCCTCGACGAGCAGGCGAGGCTGTTCGAACGCTTCGCGCGCGCCCGATCCGCGGACGAGGACGCGGTCCAGGGCGTCGGGCTCGGGCTCGCGATCACCAAGGCGATCGTCGATGCGCACGGCGGCACGATCGAACTGGAGAGCGAGGTCGGAATCGGCACCACGTTCCGCGTGGTGCTGCCCACCGCGACGGACCACCCCCCAGGACCCGGGCCCACGCAGCACGTGCGCGCCTGAACGTCTTCCCTCAGTCGGCCTCGGAGCCAGTCGCCTGGGTGAACCCCTTGCGGTCGAGCGATTCCCAGACGGCGTCGGCTCGGCGCAGCTCCTTCAGCAGCCCGCGGATGCGGCACCACGCGGTGAGCTGGCGGTAGCCGAGGTTCTCCACGAAGGCGTAGACGACGAGCGTCAGCAGCTGCCGGACGGAGGGATATCGGCGCAGCGCCATCTCCTCGAGCGCCAGTGCCGCGATCGACAGGAAGATCCCGAACAGCAACGCCATGGACATGAACGCGAGGACGAACACCCAGTTGACATAGCCGAGCGACCAGCTGACCGGCACGAGCACGAGGCCCGACAGCTCCACGACCGGCGCGAGCAGCTCGAACAGCACGAAGTGCGGGATCGCGAACATCCCCACGACTCCATATCGGGGGTTGAGCGCCATCGACCGGTGACGGAAGAGCACGTCGGTCAGTCCACGGTGCCAGCGGATGCGTTGGCTGCGCAGGTTCTTGAGATCCTCGGGCGCCTCGGTCCAGCACACCGGGTCCGGGACGAAGCCGATGCGATACGGCCGCCGTTCGCGACGCATGTGTCGATGGATGCGCACGACGAGTTCCATGTCCTCGCCGAGCGTGTGCGTGTCGAAGCCGCCGACCTCGGCCACGATGTCGCGACGGAAGATGCCGAACGCGCCGCTGATGATGAGCAGTCCGTTGACGCGCGACCAGCCACTGCGCCCGGCGAGGAACGCGCGCAGGTACTCGAGGACCTGGATCCGCGCGAGGTGCGCGCGTGGCAGTCGCACCTCGCTCACGTGACCGCGTTCGACGATCGAGCCGTTGACGATGCGCACGATCCCGCCGACGGCGACCATCCGCTCGGGATCGTCGATGAACGGTCGTGCACTCTTGGCGAGCGCGTCGGTGTCGAGGACCGAGTCGGCGTCGATCACGCACACGAGTTCGGTGTCGGCGACGTTGATGCCCGCGTTGATGGCGTCGGCCTTGCCGCCGTTGGCCTTGTCGACGACGCTGATCCGGCGCTCGGTGCGCGAGCGATAGAGCGCCTGGAACGCGGCCGTTGCCACGTCGGGCGCGTACGCGTACTCGACGGGCTCCATGTCGAACGCGTCGACGAGTCGCTGCAGCGTGTCGTCGGACGAGCCGTCGTTGACGACGACGACCTCGAAGTTGGGGTACTCGAGGGCAAGCAGTGAACGGACGCTGTCGACGATCCCCGCGGACTCGTTCCACGCCGGTGAGACGACTGCGATCGAGGGCGCGAGCGGTGAGCGCATGATCTCGTCGGTCGACTCGATGCGAGCGCGGTGCATGAAGGTGAACAGCTCTCGACCGGCGGCGTAGAGCAGGATCAGGTACGAGCCGTTGAGCACGACGAAGTAGCCGAGCACGAAGGCGTTGAACGCGAGCACCACCCACTCGACCGTCGTCATGCGAGGCTCCTCGAGCTCGCCACGGCGGCCTCGCGCAGGAACGGCATGCCGACCTCGCGCGCCTCGACGGGCAGCGCGTCGGGATCGAGCTGCTCGGCGAGCGCGGCCCAGGCATGGGAGGCGGTGCGGACGAGCCGCCAGTTGGGACGGTCGAGCTGGAGTTCACGGCCGACGACCTCGATGAGGTCGGGCGCGACCTCGCGCAGGAACAGCGCGTGCGCCGTGGCGGCTGCGGCTTGGCGAACCGCGGGCTCCTCGTCGTGCAGTGCCGCACGTACGACCTCTTCGCTGCGCGTGTCACCCAGCGCTGCGAGCGCACCGAGCGCTGCCGTGCGAACCCCGGCGTCGTCGTCGGTGGCGGCGCGTCGACGAAGCACGTCGTGTGCGGCGCGCATTGCATCGGGCGATGCGCCGGCGCCGATCAGCCCGACGAGGCGGCAGGCGGTGCGACGCGTGACATCGTCCTCGTCGTCGCAGCCGGACACGAGCGCGCCGAAGCCATGGATGCCCAGGTCGAGCAGCGACTGCGCGACGACCCCGGCCGGGACCTGCTCCGTCGGCAGCAGCATGAGCAGTGCGGCAGCGCTCTTGTAGTCGTCAATGCGACCGAGCGCGCGCGTGGCGGCGAGGCGTACGAACCGGTCGCGGTCGCGCACGACCAGCAGCGACAGGTGGCGCACGGCGCGCGCGGACCCGAAGTCACCGAGCGCCCGCGCCGCGCGGCCGCGTCGCCACGGTCGGAGGGAGCGCAGGTCGCGCACCGATGCCTCGACGTACCCCTGCTCGGCGACGAACCTGATGAGCCGGTCGCGAGCCTCACCTCGCAGCATCGAGCCGTATCGCGACAGCAGCTTCGACAACACGTCGCGGCTGCGCGCGTCCGTCGCGCCGACGAGTTCCGGCCCTGGCTCCGCGTCGGGATCGCCGAGCCACGCGACGACGTGGGGACGAAGGCGTTCGTACGTCTCGCGCTCGCGCGCCTCGCGCTGCGCATCGAGCGAGCGTCGCACGACGAGCGCGACGATGAGCAGCACGATGAGGACGAACAGGAGGATCGTCGTGGCGATGGCGAGGGTGAGCAGCACGGGTCAGGCGCGAGCGCGGGCGAGCTGCGCGCGAACGCGCGTGGCCAGCTCGCCGGGGCTGAACGGCTTGGTCAGGTAATCGTCGGCGCCGAGCTCGAAGCCGTCGTTGACGTCGCGTTCCTGGGCGCGTGCGGTGAGCAGGATCACGCGGATGCCGCGCGTCGCAGGATCGGCGCGCAGCTCGCGCAGCACCTCGTGGCCGCTGCGCTTGGGCATCATCACGTCGAGCACGCACACCTGTGGCATGACGTCCCGGGCGACGGCGAGCGCCTGGTCGCCATCCGAGGCCGAGTGCACCGTGAGGCCTTCGCGGCGGAGGCGGAACTCGACGATCGCGCGCAGGTCGTCGTCATCGTCGACGACGAGCACGACGGGAGCATCGGCAGCGGGGGAGTCCGGGGCAGCAACCACTGAGCGCTGGTACCCGTGGACGGAACCCCTACTCAGGTCAGGGAGCGAGTTCCGGGTGTTCCTCGCCAGGCTGCACGCTCGTTGGCGGCGGCTCGGGATCGGGGAACGGGTCGACCGGGCGGCGCTCGGCTGCGGTCGACAGGACGATCATCGTTCGCGTGCGCTCGATGCGCGCGATCGAGCGGATGTTCCACACGAGGCGCTCGAGGGCGACCGTGCTCTGCGCGCGGACCTTGAGCAGGAAGCTCTCGTCGCCGGCGACGGAGTGGCACTCCTCCACGCCCTGCAGCGAGATGAGCCGGTCGCGTGCGTCCATGTAGGTCGCGCCGCCGCGCTCGGAGACCGCGACGTAGGCCGTGACCTCGGCACCCACCGCACGCGGGTTGACCAGGGCCTGGTAGCCCATGATCACGCCGCGCTGCTCGAGCTTGCGGACCCGATCGTGCGCGCTGGCGGTCGAGATGCCGGCCGCCTCTGCGAGACGCGCGTAGGTGGCTCGACCGTCGGTCTGGAGCAGGCCGAGGATCTTCCAATCCGCGTCGTCCAGCTTGATCGGCTTGTCCTTGGGTGTCTTCGTTGCAGTTGCGCGCGCCATAGTGCGAGCGATCCTACACCCGAACGGTGTCCGACCCCCACGAACCTCTGGTACGGTTTCCGCACCGCTCCTCTGGGTATGCGCCCGTGGACCCACCAATGTGAAAGGCACGTCGATGCTCGTCCGCCAGATCCTCGAAGAGACCGAGTCGTTCCCCACCATCGTGACCGACATCACGGTTCGCGATGCCGCGAAGGTGATGAGCGAGGCCGATGTGCGCGCCGTGCCCGTCGTCGAGGGCGACAAGCTCGTCGGCATCGTGACGGACTGGGACATCGTCGATGCGTTCGCGGCCGAAGGCGATTCGCTCGCGGACAAGCCGGTTTCCTCCATCATGACGAGCGACAAGCTCGTGACGATCCAGGCGAGCGCGACGGCCGCATACGCGACCGCCAAGCTCCAGGAGAAGCGTGTCCACCACCTTCCCGTGCTCGACGAAGAGCGTTACGTCGGCATGATCTGCCTCGGCACCGAGTGGAGCGACGAGAGCATGCTCACGCCCCCCACGCGACCGACGCTCACCGCTCGCCGCCCGTAGTCGGCGGAGGGCATCCGCAGCATGAACCTCGCAGCCGGCTTCGGGTGATACGAGCCATGCGTCCCGTTCGCCGCGTCGCGCGCGCTGCACCCCTGGTCCTGTGCTGCCTGTCGCTCTGCGCGGTGGGCGCTCCTGCCGCGTACGCGGACGCCGAGCTCACGGTCTCGCCCCTCATCATGGAGGTCGAGGCGACGGCCGGGAAGTCGGTCACCGAGACGATCACGGCGACGGCCTCCGGCAGCGACTCCATCGCCCTCGAGCTCGTGCACGCGGACTTCGGGTTCGGCGGTCCCGACTACCAGGTGCAGCTGATCCGCGACAACGCGGACGAGACGACCGCGTTCTCCACGCGCGGCTGGTTCAGCCTGCCACGGAAGCGATACGTCATCCGCGCCGGCGAATCCGTCGACCTGCCCCTCACGATCGACGTGCCGGAGAACACGCCCGGCGGCACCTATCTCGGCGCGGCGCTGCTGCGCGTGGTCCCGCCCGATGCGAGCGGCGGCGGCAGCCAGGTGCAGGCGGTCCCGGAGACGGGGCCGCTGCTGTTCATCGCCGTCGAGGGCGGCGATCCCCCTGAAGCGGCGATGAAGCGGTTCGACGTACCGGGCCTCCTTGCCAAGGGACCGCTTCGACCGAAGCTCGTCATCGAGAACATCGGCGACGAGTTCTTCTCGTTCGAGGGGACGATCGAGCTCTCGGGGCCAGGCAAGGACCGCACCATCGAGGTCGACCGCCAGTTCGTGGTCCCGGGCGAGCCGCGCACGATCCGCACGTCGGCGAACGAAAAGGGCAAGGATGGCGCGCCGAAACTCGGCACCAGCAAGCTCGAGATGGGTCGCTACGAGGTGACGACGCGGCTGCGCATCGAGCCGCTCGGCACGACGCTCGTCGCCACACGCACCGTGTGGGTGATCCCCGTCTGGGCCCGGGTCGTCGGCGCGGCCCTCGTTCTGCTGTTTCTCGTCTGCGTGTGGTTCCTCGCTCGCTGGCTGTCGCATCGACGCGAACTCGGTCGCCTCGTTCGCGAGGAGCTCGCTGCGGATGCCGCCGCGAGCAGGCTGGCTCCGGTTGCCGTCGAGGACGACGTCGATCCCGACGATGCCGACGACTCGTCCTGGGATGACGACGTGGACGACGACCCCGACGCTGCGGACGACCTCGACGATGCCTCCGATGACGAGTCTTCGGTCGACGAGCTCATCGATGGAGCGCCGTCGGACGAGGACTACCGCTGATCGATCAGCTGTAGGAGCTCGCGGAGTACGCGAGTTCGCCGTCTTCTTCCTCGTCCTTGCGCCGTCGACGCAGGAACAGGAAGTACAGCACGAAGAGCGCCACGCCGACGAGCGGCAGCAGCATGCTCGACCAGGTGCCCGCCCACTCCGTCGGCAGCTCGCCACGCGCGGAGGTCTCCTCGTCACCGGGATTGCCGACGACGTCGACGTACTCCTCCACGGGACCCGCCGGCAGGTACCCGGGATCCTTGCCCGTGGTCGGCGTCTTGAACACGCACTTCCCGCCCGCCTTCGGCATCACGTACGGCGTGCACTTGCCCGTGATCCTGGTCGTCTTGCCGGGGCCCTTCGGGTCGCGCGTCAGGGTGCCCTTGGTGTTCTTGACCGGGGTGGTGCCCTCGTTGATGAACTTGGTGACGGTCTTGCCGGGCCCGACGATCGTCGTTTCGGTGACGACGATGTCCGGCGGCGGCGCGCCGCCCGCGTTCATGAGGAACAGCACGCCCATGCGGCTCTCGGCCGTGAGCTCGCCCGCGGCACGCGACTCGCCGGTGACGATGAGCGCGGCGTAGTGCGCGCCGGTCGCGCCGCTCGGCACGTTCACCTTGACCGCGACCGTGCGGGACTGGTCAGGCGGAATCGTGATCGCGTCGGGCGCGGTGATCCAGTCGTAGCCGGAGATGTCGGAGGCGAACTTGCCACCGAGCAGCACCGGTGTCAGCGCCGGATCTTCCTTGTCGCCCTCGAAGTCCTCCTTCGAGAAGGTGAACGTCGTCGGGCTCGTGTTCGTGTTGCTGATGGTGATCGAATGCGTCGACGACGCTCCCGCTCCGGTCTCGGCGTCGAAGCGCAGCGGCGTCACGCCGAAGCCGATCGAGTCGTCGCCCGCAGCCTGTGCCGGTGCCACCGCGACGAGCGATGCGACGAGCGCCAGCAGCAGGCCGGCGATGCGGGACGTCGATCGATGTGGGCGGGTGCGATTCATCGGCTGGTGGGTCCTAGAGGTTGGGCACCGCGGTCGCGCGGATGGTGGCGGTCGGTCGCGCGCCTGCAGGCAGCGCCGAACCGAACTCGGCCTGGAGCTTGATCGTCGTGCGCGTGCGCGGCGTCGGAGCGGCGCGTCGGGCGGCCTCGATCGCGCGGCCGCCATCGAAGCCGCGCCACTTGGTGCCGTCGCCGAAGCGTCCGAGCGAGAGCGAGCCGACGACCGTCATGCCGAAGCGGCGGTCGTTCGCACCGACGGACCACGTCTCGGGCGTGGAGCCGTAGTCCGCGACGTCGATCCCGTTCTTCGCGTCACGCATCGCGGGCGAACGGTTGGTGGAGACGATGAGCTTGAGGCCGTCGGTGCCGGTGCCCCAGAGGTCCCATGACACGGAACCTCCGTGCTTGCCGCTGCCACCGGCGTCGAAGGTGCCGTTGAGCGGATTGGAGATCACGCCGCCCGCGAGCACGCGCTGGTCGATCACGCCGGCGCTCTCGACGACCGCCGAGCCATCGTCGGCAGCACTCGACGACGACAGGAAGGGTGCCGAAAGGCATGCGACGCACACCGTGGTGACGGTGAGGTCGAGCAGGCGTGAGCGCAAGCGCCAAGGGCTCATGGTTGCCCTATCGGCATCGAACGGCATGGCCTTTACGATGGTGGACCGAACCCGTCCGCACCGCCGTCGTCTTCGACCTCGTGGCGACGCTCCCGAGCCCTTCGTCGCATGCGCAGGCGCAGCACCACGACGACCAGCGCGACCGCGAGCAGCACGAGCATCCAGATCGGCAGCACGACCACGCGCGGTGCCGCATCGTCCACCGCCGCGGCGTCGTCGAGGTCGACGCGCACGTCGCCCTGGAGCAGGTCCGGCGCCGAGCGCAGGTCGAATTCGACGCGCTGGGTGCGTTCCTCGCCCGGGAACAGGATGCCTGCATCGAGACGTGCCGAGCTGGCGCCGCCGAACAACCCGTCGACGCGCATCCGCCCCGAGATCGGTTCGTGCACGTCCCCCTCGTTGCGCAGGTGCACGTCCCACGTGGCGCGTCCGCCCTTCCACCGCCAGCGATCGGATGGCGTCGCGGTCACGCGAACGTCGTGCTCGAACGAGCCGCTCACCGTGATGAAGATCGCCACCGGCTGGTTCACGTCGAAGCGGACCTGCGAATCGGGACGAGGATCCGGCGCCGTGAACATGATCGCGGCGTAGTGACCGCCGGCGCCCGCATCGGCTGGTACGTCGATCGCAACGTCGAGCTCCTGCTGCTCGAACGGCGCGATCGTGAACGACCGGGGGCTGATCGGCTTGATCCACCACCCCGCGCCACGTGGCGCGTCGCCGAGCGGCAGGTACTGGAAGGCGCGACTGTCGGTCCCCTCGCCCGACCGCATGTCGAGACGCTCGCTCGTGAAGGTGGGCTGCACGCCGGTCGAGTTCTTGATGACGAGCGGCACCGTCACGTGCTCGCCCGGATCGGCCTCGATGAAGTACACGGCGCGATCGAACGTGATCGCCTCATCGGGATCGGGGGCGGTCGCTGCCTGCGCGGCGACGGGAACCAGGAGCAGGGCCGCGACTGCGGCGAGGATCGTCCTCAGCCGAGCGGGTGGGCGGAGACGACCATGCTGGCGCGGTACGAGCCGGCGAGCTGCGTCGCGTCGGACGGGATCATCGAGCGCAGGTGCACGGACATCGTGTACTTGCCCGTGCCGCCGGCGGTCGAGTAGGCGCGGTAGGACGTGCGGGTGAAGCCACGCCACTTCCGTGCACTGTCGGTGCCCCACTTGTCCGAGTCGAGCGCGTCGGCACCCGAGGTCGAATCGACGCTCACCGAGTAGCCGAACACGCCCTGGTTGAAGGAATCGACCTTCCACGGGCACGGGCAGCCGGTGGTCGTGTAGTCGGCGAACGCGGATCGCGCGCCCTTGCCGTCGACGGAGTTGTTGCCGCGCAGCGCGGGATCGGTCGTCGCGCGGATGCGAACCTCGTAGCCGTTGACCCAATTGGTCGACATGCCCCAGCCGGCGCTCGTCGCATCGATGGCCTCGCCCGGGAGCGAGACGTTGCCGAGGCGGACGTCCTGGCCGCTCGTCCAGCCGGGCGTCACGCTGGTCGCGACCGGCACCTCGACCTCGATGCGGGTGTCGCTCGACACGGGCGCGATCGCACCGCCGGCGAACGGAGCCATCGTCCAGAGCGCGATTGCCGCGATGATCGCCAGCGCGCAGAGCAGCCACGGATCGATCCGCTGCCAGAGCGGTCGGGGGCGGGTGCGGACACGGGTGATGGCGATGACCTCCACGAACGGTGGTATCGGCACCGCTGGTGCGCAGCTTGAATGCTCGAACCAACCTCGACAGGCACGCACGTACGGGCGCGCGCACCACGCGCGAGAATTCAGGGTCGCTCGATCGATTCGTCACCGATGGTTCCTACCCGCCGCGAAACATCTTCCGTGGCCGAAGCACTTCGTGTGATCCAGTGAGCGATCGATCACCATTCATAACCTATGGGTCAAGTTTCGAGAAGATCGGGCCGATACTCGGCGCATGCCATCCGGACGACCCACGAGCGACCGACCCGGTGACGCGCTGTTGCGCGCCGTCAGTCGTGCCACGAATGCAGCCACCACTGCGCTCGACCCGGCTGTCGTTCCGGGCAATGCCGCCGATGCGATGGTGCGGTTCCTCGGTGCGCGACGCGCCGACGTGTGGCGCTTCGACGGTCGTCGACCGGTCCACCTGGCCAGCTCCGGCATCGGTGGCGCCACGCCCGCGTCACTTCCCGCCAACCTCATTCGCATCGCACGCGGCGGACTCGCACAGTCGATCCACGCGAACGAGCTCGGCAACGGCGTCGGCATCGAGTGGCGACGGATGCTCTTCACGATGGACGCGACCGAGGTGAGCGTGCACGCGCTCGTCGTCGGCGAACGCGTCCTCGGAGCGATCACGGTGGTTCCCGAAGGTTCGCCCGACGAGCACGAGCTCGAGGCGATGACGATCTATGCGCAGCAGGTGGCTGCGGCGCTCGAGAAGGCCGACCTGCACCGCGCGGCGCAGGATGCCGCGATGAGCATGCGCGTGCAAAACCGCGTGCTGTCCGAGCTGACCGACGAGCGCGACGTGCCGTCCCTGCGCGCGGCGGTCGAGCAGCTCGTGTGCGACATGGTCGGCGATGCGGCCGTCGCGGTGCTGCCGGTCGATTCCACGGGTCGCCTCGTGGTGCCGATGCTGACACCGCCGAGTGACGGCACGCTGCGCGTCGCGACCGAGCCCGAGGTCGACCTCGTCGCACCGGCCCTGGAAGCTCGCGAGCCCGTCCGACTGACACGACCGGCCCTGCGCATGTGCGCGCAGCTGGGACTGAGCGCGTTGGCCGGTCACGAAGACATCAACGACACCGCGGTCTGGGGAGTGTCGCTCCGCGTCGGCGAGCGCTGCACCGGCGTGCTGCTCGTGGGCCTGCCGATCGATCTCGACAAGTGTGCCTTCACCGACGACGAGACTCGCGTGATGGAGCTGATCCGAGCGCTCGCGCCGGCGGTGTCGGTCGCGCTGGAGAACGCGCAGCTGTTCGCCCGCGAGCACGTGCGTGCGAGCCGCCTGGCTGCAGCCAACACGCTCGCACGAACCGTGACAGGTTCGCAGACGCGCGACGACCTCTACAACGCGGTCGTGCTCGGCATCGGCGCGCTCTTCGGCTACACGCGAAGCGCGATGTACGACGCGGAGCTCAAGACGCTCACGCACGCGGGCACGGTCCCGGCGCGCGGCCACGACCGCGAGCGGTCGCTCGTGTCCACCGCACTGCACCGCCGCCGCGCCAGTCGCGTCGAGCGCCACGACCGGACGTGCCATGCGATTCCGCTCATCAGCGGTGAGCGCATCCACACGGTGCTCTACGTCGAGCAGCCCGACACGGTCACGCCCGAGCAGGAGACGGACGACCTGGCGCTGCTCGGATCCGTGTGCGAGCACGCGGCCGCCTGCCTGGTCGCGATCGATGCGACGGACAACATCGAGCGCAACTACAAGGACACGATCCAGGCGCTCGTCCACGCACTCGAGGCGCGCGACCAGTACACCGCGGACCACTCCGACGTCGTCGCCGAATGGGCGCTCGAGGCCGGCAAGCGCCTCGGCATGGACGAGGACCAGCTCCGCGACCTGGAGCTCGGCGCGATCCTGCACGACATCGGCAAGGTCGCGATTCCCGACGACATCCTCAACAAGCCCGGACGCCTCACCGAGGAGGAGTTCGAGGTCATGAAGTCCCACACGATCGTGGGCGAGCGCATCCTCAAGCCGATCGGCTTCCTCAAGAACGTCGCGCCGATCGTGCGCCACGAGCACGAGCGCTGGGATGGCCGCGGCTACCCCGACGGCATCAGCGGCGAGCAGATCCCGCTGGCGAGCCGCATCATCTTCGTGTGTGACGCCTACCACGCGATCACGTCCGACCGCCCGTACCGCGCCGGGCAGCCCCACGCGTTCGCGCGTCGCATCCTCACCGAGAACGCGGGCACGCAGTTCGACCCGGCCGTCGTCGCCGTCTTCATGGACGTCATCGATCACTACTGCATCGAGAACGACATCGTGGAAGCCCACGACGACCAGGGCGTGGAGATCGTCAACCCGCTCGGCGCGAAGGTGGATGCCGCAGCGGCGTCGGTCGACGAGGACGCTGCCGCCGCCTGACCGATCGGGCGTCAGCCCTGCGGGCCGCCGCCACCGGTGCGGCGAGCATCGGCACCCGGAATAAGGTCCATGTCCGACTCGGACGCGGCGTCGTCGCTCGGGGTCGCCTCGAGGCCGGACACGTCGCCCAGCTGCTCGGCGCCGGCATCCCCGTCCTGTGGCTCGTCGCGCGTGTCGCGCATGATGATGTCCACGTGCACGATGCGCGGGCCATCGGTCTCGACGACCTCCATGCGCACGTCGCCGAGACGCACGACGTCACCTTCGTGCGGCGCCTGTCCCAGCAGGCCGAACACCACGCCGGCGATCGTGTGGTAGTCGTCGTGCGGCAGGTCGAGCCCGAACTGGTCGTTGAGCTCCTCCACCGAGTACTTGCCGTCGACACGGATGTGTCCCTCGCCGATGCGCTCGAGCGGCCGGTCGGGGCGATCGTGCTCGTCGTCGATCTCGCCGACGATCTCCTCGATGAGGTCCTCGAGCGTCACGATGCCGGCGAGCGAACCGTACTCGTCGACGACGAGCGCCATGTGGATCTTCGAACGGCGGAAGTCTGCGAGCAGGCGCGCGAGCGACTTGCTCTCGGGCACGACGTGCGCGGGGCGCAGCAGGCTCTCGACGCGCACCTGCTCCTTGCCCTGCTGCTCGGCGGCGGTGAACAGGTCGCGGATGTGCAGGATGCCGGCGACGTCGTCCATCGAGCCGCGGTACATGGGATAGCGCGTGAAGGGCTGGCTGGCGACGGCCGACAGCAGCTCCGCGGGCGGCATGTCGACCGGGAAAGCGACGACGTCGGGGCGCGGCACCATCACCTGCGCGACGTCTGTGTCGGCGAAGTCGAAGACGTTGTAGAGCATCTCCTGCTCGCTGTCCTCGAGCACGCCACCCTTCGACGACTGCGAGACGAGCATCTTGAGTTCCTCCTCCGAGTGGATGAGGTGCATGCCGGGCGCCGGCTCGATGTGGAGGATCCGCAGCACGGCGTCGGCGCTGCCGTTGAACACCCAGATGAGCGGCATGAACAGGCGTCGCAAAAATGCGATGATCGGGATCGCGAAGAGCGAGATCTTTTCCGCCTTCTGCAGGGCGGCGTTCTTCGGTGCGACCTCGCCGAACACGACGTGGAAGTACGTGAGGATCGTGAGGATGAGCGCGAACGAGATGCCGGCCTGCCAGCCCTCGGGAAGCGCGTGCAGCACGGGCTCCAGGAGCGACTCGAGCGCTGGTTCGCCCAGGTAGCCGATCGTGAGGGACGAGATCGTGATGCCGACCTGCGCCGTGGAGACGTACTGGTTGATGTCGTCGAGCGCCGCCTTCACCATGCCGGCGCGTCGCGAACCTTCGTCCACGAGCTCCTGGATGCGCGTGCGGCGGACGCTGACGAGCGCGAACTCGGCCGCGACGAAGAAGCCGTTCAGCCCGATCAGCACGATGACGGCTACGAGCGAGAGCGGAGAGAAGCCGTCAGGCATCCGATGCTCCCTTGCAACGCATCAAGCGCGAGGGGCGGGTGCTGAAGGCGGTCGCACCCGTGGGCGCGGCTGATGTACTCGACGGTTCTTCGTCCATGTGGCGTTCAGGCTCAGGATAGCAGCGAAATCCACGTCTGCGTAGCACTGCGGTGACCGGCCCTGAATGTGCTGCTGGTACCCGCCACCGGGTGGATGCAAGCCCCGCACCTCGCAAGGCCGCACGCAAACCTGCGGAAAAACCCGGGTCGAGCGGTATCTGGACGCTGGTATATTCGTCGCGCGGTCGCGCGCGAGGTGCGACGGTGCAACCCCAGGAGGCATCCCCATGGCCATCGAACAGCGACCGATTCGCGACACCGGCGTGAGCGTCTCGGAGATCGGCTTCGGCGTCTGGACGGTCGCGGCGGGCTGGTGGGGGTCGTTCACGCGTGACGAGGCGGCCGCACTCATCTGGGAGGCGTACGACCTCGGGATCACGTTCTTCAACACGTCCAACGCCTACGGCGAGGACGGATACGGCGAGGTGCTCGTCCGCGAGGCGCTCTCCGACGTGCTGGACCAGGTGACGATCGCCACGACGTTCGGCTACGACCTCGACGCAGAGCGTGCCCCGGGCAAGTCCGGGCAGGCGGAGCGCCCGCACGACTGGTCGAAGGACAACGTCATGCGGTCGCTCGAGCGCAGCCTCGCGCACCTCGGCACCGATTCGATCGACGTGTGGCAGCTGCACAACCCGCGCATGGATGCGATGCACGACGATGCGCTGTGGGAGCTGCTCGCCGAGCTGCGCAGCCAGGGCGTGGTGAAGTCGTTCGGCCCGTCGATCGGCCCCGCCATCGGCTGGAAGGACGAGGGCCTCTACGCCCTCGAGCACCGCGACATCGACTTCTTCCACCACATCTACAACATGCTCGAGCAGGAGCCCGGCCGCGCGTTCAACGAGGCAGCTGGTCGGCGCGACATCCCGATGCTCGTGCGCGTCCCGCACTCCTCCGGCCTGCTCGAGGACCAGTACACGCTCGAGACGCGCTTCGAAGCGAACGACCACCGTTCGCATCGCCGCACGACGTGGCTGGTCGAGGGCCTGCAGAAGATCGAGGCGCTGCGCTTCCTGGTCGAGGACCGGGAGGGAGCGACGATGGGCCAGGTCGCCCTCAAGTGGCTGCTCGCCGATCCACAGAACGCGAGCATCCAGCCGAACATCCTCACCCGCGACCAGCTGCGCGAGTTCGCCGCTGCTCCGGACATCGAGGACCTCGACGCCGACGAACTCGGCGAGATCGAGACGCTGTTCAACCTCCACTTCGGGGTCGAGCCGAGCGAGGACAAGGGCGAGCGCCTCATCAAGGCGTAGCGGGACGGGCACGACAGCAGGTACGTCTGCGATGGCGTCGAAGATCCGGGCGGCCCGACCACTGCCGCACCGGACATGGGCGCTGAGTACGATCTCGGCCATGCACCTCGCCGCCGTGAAGCCTGCCACGCCGCCGCTGCCGAACCCGGCGCAGGACACGCCCCCGACCGGACCGGTGATCGCGGAGTTCAACTACGTGATCCGCGGACCGCAGGCGATGCCACGGATGGGACACGTCGAGGCACGGGCCTGGCCGACCGGCCCCGTCGCCGGGGGCAACTCGTTCGAGGACGCCATCAGCGCGGCGAAGGCAATCGCCGCGACCCCCCGCTACGACGGCATCCACGGACTGCCGATCCAGCAGGCACAGGGCGTGCTCGAGGCGGCGAACGGGACGTACCTGATCGTCCCGCTCGGCGGCTTCCATCGCGAGAAGAACGGCCCGCTGTTCGTCGACGGCATGATGTTCCGGGCAGCGGCACTGTCGCTGCAGGTCACGCGACGCAGCACGGACCTCGTGGCCGTCGTGGGTGCGGAGACGGTGCTGGACCTTCGCCGCACCGGCGCGGCGTTCGTGCAGTCCACGAATGCGAATCCGCCCAGCGCCTGATCGAGGCGTTCAGGTCAGGATGATCGGGCGGCCCCGGGTGACGACCACCGTGTGCTCGAACTGCGCCGACAGCGACCCGTCCGAGGTCGAGATCGTCCAGCCGTCGGCGCCCGTCACCGTGTGCTCGGTCGTCTCGGCGATGATCGGTTCGATCGTGAAGACCATGCCCTCGACCATCCGCGTGGTGTCGCGCCCGTCGAACCAGCTCTCCACGCGCGGTGGCTCGTGGATCGTCGTTCCGATCCCGTGGCCGCCGAGCTCGCGCAGCACCCGCATGCCGTTGCGGTGCACCTCGGTCTCGATCGCCTTGCCGACCCGGTTGATGAGCTTGTCGGCACGCACGCGGGCGATGGCCAGGTCGAGCGCGCGGCGTGCGACGTCCACGATCCGCTGCGCCTGCGGGGAGACGGGCGGCACGGGAACCGTGATACACGCGTCGGCCATGTAGCCGTCGAGCTCCGCCGTGACGTCGATCTTCACGAGGTCGCCACCCTCGATGCGGCGAGCGCCGGGGATGCCGTGCACCGCCTCCTCGTTGACGCTGATGCAGGAGAAGCCGGGGAAGTCGTACGTGAGCTGGGGCGCCGAACGCGCACCCGCTGCCTCGCAGACCCCGCGACCCACGTCGTCGAGCTGCCGCGTCGTGACGCCGGGCTCGCAGGCTGCGGCCATCGCCGCCATCGCGTCGCGCACGACGACGCCCGCGGCACGCAGTTGCTCGAGCTGGGTGTCCTCCACGATCACCATGTCGGGAGCGTATCCGGTCAGAGCAGGTCGTTGACGAGCGCCGCAGCGTAGACGCCCGCTCCGGCGAGGTAGGTCACCGGATGCTTGACCATGAGCAGTGCCGAGCCGACCGCCTGGAGCGTGCCTCCTCGTCCGTCGCGGGTCATGTAGAGGGCACGCGCATCGCCGCCGCCGGCGACGACTGCCTTCGCTGCACGGACGGCGCCGAGCGTTCCGCCGATCCCGAGCAGACCGAGGCGTGCCCCCCTGGACAAGGTGTCCAGGCTGGACGCCACGCGCCCGAAGCCAGCGGGCGGCGTGCGATCGAGCACGAGCCACGGCAGTTTCCGCGCGGCCGTACCATGCAGGATGCCGCCGGAGTACAGCAGGCCGCGGAACAGTCCGTCTGCCGCGAGGCCGGCATGCCCGATCGCCTGATTGGTCTTGGCGTCCGACGAACCGAGCGCCATGCGAAGGGAACCCGTCACGGCCGTGGACGCAAAGTTGATCGGCGCATCGCCCAGGGCGACACGGCTGATCCTCATGACGTCGTAGGCTGGGTCCAGATGCGACTCGATGTGACCGAGCGTGCGTCCGACACGGTCCAGCCCGACCGTGTTTCCTCCGATGACCTCCATCACCTGCACGTCGCGTGCTCCCGGCATCCGAGGACCGTTTCGCCGGGGTCCCGTGGCCGCTTTTCCCGGGTTCTGGCCGGGTCGTCCTCGTTGTCAACCTGCAGAGGCGACGGGAGTCTCGTAGCAGTCGTGCTGCTCGATGTGCGCGATGCGTCCGTTCCGGAGGGTGTAGTGCGCGACGCACCACGCGGTCAGCTTCGTGCCGGCACGAAAGGGCCCCGCGTCCTTCGCGAGCTCGCCGCTCCACCGCATCCGGGTCGCGAGGACGTCGCCGTCGAAGACATGGGCCAGCGGCTCGAAGCGCTGCGCCGAGAGCAGCGAGCGACCGACGTCGAGCCCCATGAGCATCGTTGCCCGGTCGCGGTCGCTGCCGGCCTGGTTGAAGATGTTCGGCCGTTCGAGGAACCGCACGTCGGGCGTGAGCATCTCGTCGAGTTCCGCGTCGGTCGGCCAGCCGTAGTCGAAGCTGCCGAGCCACCGCTCGACCAGTTCGATGGCGGCCTCGCGTGGGTCGTCCGGTTTCATGCCCGACGCCTACCCACAGTCGGGGCCCTGCATCCGACTTCGTGGCCGACGCGGGCGGAGTGGGTACCGTCCACGCATGACCGAGCCACGACACGGCATCCGTCGACAGATCGTCGCCACGCTCGCTGCGTTCGCAACCTTCGGGTCGTTCTGGGGCGCGTGGGGCGCGAGCATCCCCCGCATCCGCGACCAGGCCGGCGTCGACGACGGCGAACTCGGCCTTGCGCTGTTGTGCATCGGCGCTGGGGCGCTGCCCGCGATGCTCCTGTTCGGCCGAGCGCTCGATCGATACGGGCTGCGCGTCACCGCGTACGCGATCGCGGCGCTCGGATGCACGGGAGTGCTCGTCACGCTGGGCGCGCAGTCATTCATGACCCTCGCCAGCGGACTGGTCGTCGTCGGCATGGCGAGCGGCGCCGCCGATGTCGGCATGAACGCGGTCGCCGGGCGTGCCGAGCAGGACGCGGGCCGCCCGGTCATCACCAAGGCACACGGCATGCTGTCCGGTTTCGTGGTGATCGGCAGCCTCGCCGCCGCAGGGGTCGCTGCGCTCGACCTTCCCCTCGTGCTGCCGTTCGTGGCGGTCGCCGCGATGTCGGTCGTCGCGCTGGCGATGCTCCTTCGGGCGATCCCGCCCGGCGACGCCGAGACGACTGACACGCCTATCGACGATGGCGTTCGCGTCGGACTGCGCGGGGCGGCGACGGTGCCGCTGCTGCTCGTCGGCGTCCTCGGTGCGCTCGCGTTCGCGACCGAGAGCGCACCACAGAACTGGAGTGCCGTGTTCGCGCGCGACGTGCTCGACGCGGGGAATGGACAGGCGGCGCTCGCCCCGGCGTTCTACGCGATGGTCGTTTCGGGGTCGCGTCTCTCGATCGGGAGCCTCGGCGCCGCACACGCGCAGCTGGTGCTCGTGTCGGGTGCCGTGGCTGCGGCGATCGGGTCGCTCGTCGTCTCGGCATCGCAGGGGCCAGTGATGTTCGTGGTCGGGCTTGCGATTGCGGCAGCGGGCACCGCCGTGCTGTTTCCGACGGTGCTCGGGATCGTGTCGCGGACCGTGCTCGAGGACCGTCGAGGACGCGCCACCTCACTCGTCACGACGGTCTCGTACCTCGGCTTCCTGCTCGCGCCCGCCTACG
Source organism: Thermoleophilia bacterium (assembly GCA_025964555.1). GTDB lineage: Bacteria > Actinomycetota > Thermoleophilia > Gaiellales > SKUG01 > JAGQUL01. The sequence continues at coordinate 51,407 of JAOPYQ010000015.1, forward strand.
TCGGTGCGTGGGCCGAGGCGTTCGACCTGCGGGTCGCGATGGTCGCGGTGGCAGCGCTCGCGGGAACGCTCGCGGCGCTCACCCCAATCCTGATGCGCCTGGCGACATCACGCTGACCCAGCGCGACGACCACGGTGGTGACCCGTCACACTGTCCGACATGCATGAGCACGACTGGGACCAGCAGTATCGCGACGGCGACCACGAGGGTGACGGCGCGCCGCCGTCGCCGGAACTGGTGGTCATCGTCGCGACGTTCGGCGACGATCGTGGCCGCGTGGTCGATCTGGGGTGCGGGGTCGGCGCCGATGCCATCTTTCTCGCCGGTTGCGGCTTCGACGTGACCGGCGTCGACATGAGCGGCGAGGCACTCGACATCGCGGAACGGCACGCGGAGGAACGCGGCCTGGCGGTCAACTGGCACCAGGGCGACGTGCTCGAGCTCCCGCTCGATGACGGGTCGATCGTCGCGGCGTTCGACCGGGGCTGCCTGCATCACGTCCCGGTCGCCGACCAGCCTCGGTACGCCGCCGAACTGGCACGCGTTCTCGCACCCGGTGGTCGCGCGTACCTGCGCGACGTGGCGGGTCACGGACACGGCCATGCGCACGGGCACGGACATCATCCGACCCCGGTGTCAGCCGAAGGGCTCGAGCGGCTCCTCGACGGACTGCCGCTGGAGGTCGTGTCGATCACGTCGATCGACATGGCTGGTCCCACCGCAGCCGGCACGCCCGGCATCCTCGCGGAGCTTCGACGCTCCGCGACATGAACGTCGCGCGCTGGACGGCACCGACGAGAAGTGGCGTTCACACATCTCGGGCTGCAAGCCGGAGGACCACGACGTCTGGATCAGCTCGATCCGCAGCTGTCCAGGCAGTGCTCGGAGCTATCCCAGTCACGCGCGGTCGATCAGTTCGATCCGGTAGCCGTCGGGATCACGCACGAAGGTGAGCAGCGAGCCGCCTTCGCGAACGCTGTACGGCGGCTTCTCCGCCTCGATCCCGAGCTTCGACAGCTCAGCGAGCGTGGCATGGATGTCTGGCGTCGAGATGGCGATGTGGCCATACCCGCTCCCGATCTCGTACGCCTCGACGCCGGGATTCCAGGTGAGCTCGAGACGATCGTCGTCGCCGGGCAGCCCCAGGAAGGTGTTGATCGCCCCGTCCTTGAGCGTCATGCGTCGACGCTCCTCGAAGCCGAGCGCGACGTAGAAGGCGACGCTGCGATCGATGTCGGTGATCCGGTAACAGGTGTGCAGGAGTTCAGCCATGGCGCGACACTACAACGCGCGTCCGACCAGCATGCCGAGCGCCATGAGCAGGAGCCCGGCGACGACCTGGCCGGAGATGTTGGCGAAGGCGAGCACCGGCGAGTAGTCGCGAGCGAGCTTCGCGGTGTCGAACACCAGCGCCGAGAACGTCGTGAACGCGCCGAGGAATCCCGTGAACACGACGAGGCGGAGGTCGGCGTGCATCAGCTCGCCCTGGTGGAACAGGCTCCATGCGAGACCGAGCAGGAAGCAGCCCGCGGTGTTCACGAGCAACGTCGCCGTCGCCGGGTGTGCTGCTCGCGCGATCACGCCCAGCTGGACGCCGTATCGGGCAATCGTTCCGAGCGCGCCCGCGGCGCCGATCAGAGCCAGCCGCGTCACCATCAGGCGACGCAGGCGCCCGTCAGCACCCGCTTGTCTGCGGGTACGGTGGTCGCGCGCTTGAGCGCGGCAGCCACGAGGTCGTTGGGGATGCCGTAGCCGCCCGAGACCTTCTCCCCCACCGTTGCGGCGAAGACGGTCGACAGGACGCGTCCGTCGTCGTCGACGAGCGGCCCGCCGGAGTTGCCGTGGCGGATCAGGCCGCGAAAGCTCGAGACGCGACGCTCGTGTTCGCCGCGACCGTAGATGTCCTCGCCCTTGACGCGTCGCTCGTCGGAGTAGCGAGCAGCGGTCGGGGTGAAGCCGCGGTTCTCCGGATATCCGAGCACCACGCCCGCGGTGCCCTCGGCGACCCTGGCGGAAGGCCTGAGCGGCGTGAGGTCGAGACCGTGCACGCGAAGCACCGCGAGGTCGTTGATGCGATCGAACGAGACGACGTCCGCGTCGATCGGATCACCCTTGCCGACGAGCTGGACGCCGGTGTCGTCCTGCCCCGCCACGACGTGCGCGTTGGTGATGACGAACCCGGGCGCCGCGACCCAGCCGGAGCCCGTGATGCGATAGCCACATGCAGAGCCGACCACGCGCAGGACCGAGCGGCTCGCCTCGCGCACCTCGGGGTCGCGTGGAAGCAACGGATCAGGCGCATCCGTCTCGATGCGACCACCGTCGAACTGCGGGAACGGGTCGTACGACGCGAGGGCGCCGAGCAACGGCTCGGCATCCGGCAGCACCGTGTTGAGCCTGGTCACCAGCACCGACTCGACGATCGTCGGACGAAGCTCGCGGAGTTGCGGGATACCGATGCTGGCAGCAGCCGCGAACCAGCCGAGCACGAGGCCGACGACTCCGAGCAGCAGCGCCCCGAGCAGTCGGTCGAGCCCCGACATCGATTCGCCCTGCACGCGTCCGCGCAGCTGCGCCCCGAGATCCTGCATGGCCATCGCCCCGACGATCGTGATGAGGACGCCAACGGCCAGACCGATGAGCGGTGCCCATGCCGACGCTGCCGGGTTGTCCGTACCGCGCTCGAGCAGGGCGTGCGTGACGCGCGTGCCGACGATACCGCCGATGACCAGGCCGGTGAGCGACGCTGCTCCCACGATGAACCCTTGGGCGTAGCCGATCGCGGCGAGCGCAAGGCAGACGACGATGATGAGCAGGTCGAGAGAATTCACGTGCGCACGCGACGGTAGCACGTCGTGCCGACGCTCTCTCGCCGAAGAAGACGGTGGACGCCCCGAAGGACGTCCACCGCATCGTCTCGAGCGGATTGCGGGGGCAAGCCGCTCCGTCAGATGACTTCACGCGTCGGCGCGCGGCTGGCGACGTACGCGCCGATGCCGAGGATGCCGATCGCCAGGTGGAGGAAGTGGTCCGCCATGTTCACGCTGCCGAGCAGGCCGAACGGGTCGAACCCGTCGCCGACCGACAGTCCCCAGATCCCGAGGATGGCATAGACGATGCCGAGCACGAGCGCGTAAGTGCGTGCGTACACGAGCTTCGAGAAGCCGGCGACGAGGCCGAGTACTCCGGTCGCGAGGTGGACCAGGTTGTGGGTCAGGTTGACGTCGAAGCCGAGCAGCGACTTGACCGTGTCCTGGTCCGTGTTGATGACGAGTCCGAGGATGCCGACGAGCGTCAGCACCACACCGAACACCCGGGCGTAGATCACCGCGGGGCTTGAGTTGGTCGTGGTATCCATAATTGCAGTCCTTCGGTGGTATGAGTTGTCGATGACGCCCGGAGGCCATGAACTCCTACGGATGCCACCACCGATTGGATGCGCGTTATGGCATCGGATAAACAGATTTCCACAGGGTCGTTCGCCCCAAGGAACGAGCGAGGCCCCCGCTGTGCGAGGGCCTCGATGAGTAGCGGGGGCAGGATTTGAACCTGCGACCTTCGGGTTATGAGCCCGACGAGCTACCAGACTGCTCCACCCCGCGTCGTGGGGCACATGGTACCGACAGGTTCGGCTCGGTGCAACCTGTGGGTAACCATAACCGGTGAAAGCACCCGTCCTCTCCGAGCTCGAGATGATCCTGCGCCTGGCACTCGCCGGGCTGCTCGGTGCGGTGATCGGTGTCGAGCGCGAGTGGCGCGACCGCACGGCCGGCCTGCGCACGCACATGCTCGTGTGCCTGGGCTCGGCGGTCTTCACGATCGTCTCCGCCTATGGGTTCAACGAGTGGTACGGCCATGTGGCGGCGTCGCAGCGCAGCACGATCGTGAGTGATCCGACCCGTATCGCGGCGCAGATCGTCACCGGCATCGGCTTCCTGGGAGCGGGAGCGATCTTCCGCTCCGACGACGGCGTGCGTGGTCTCACGACTGCTGCGAGCCTGTGGATGATGGCGGGGATCGGCCTCGCGACGGGCGCCGGGTACTACGAGCTCGCGGTTGCCTCGACCGTGCTCATGCTGCTCATCCTCGTCGCGCTGCGGCAGGTCTCAGGGCGCATCAAGGCGATGAATCGCGGCGACGACGTGCCTCTCGAGGTGATCGTCGCGGGGGCGAACACGATCGGAGCGGTGTTCGATGCGATCGCTTCATCGGGGGGAACGGTGTCGAACTTCACGGCGAGCATGCTGCGTCGCGACAAGCCGTCGCGACGGCTGACGTTCGACCTGTCGCTGCCGGCCGAGCTCGAGGCATCCGACATCATCGGGCGGCTGGCGCTCATCGACGGGGTGGATGCCGTGTCGGCTCGGGACATGCCGGAACCGGGCGGGTTCTGACCGGGTAGCCGGCTGCTCGCCCTGGCGGCTAGCGTTGCGCGTCGATCTCGCGCGCCTGCTCGTAGAGCTCGTGCACCTTCGCCCACACCACGTCGCGGACGTGGTCGACGTTCTCGGACGTTGGCTCCAGGTGCGAGAAGTCCATCGGCTCGCCGTAGACGGTCGTCGCGCGTGGGCGTCGCCAGCGCGATCGTCCGTACAGCTCTCGCGACTTGACGCCCCAGGTCGCGCACGGCACGACGGGGACGTGCATCTCGAGCGCCAGGCGCGCAGCGCCGCGCTTGGCGGGTCCCAGCTCGAGGGCCTTTCGATATCGCGTGCCTTCTGGATAGACGACGACCGGACGACCGGCGCGCAGCAACCGACGCGCGAGCTCCATCGCGAACACGTCGCCCTTGCCGCGACGAACCGGGAACCCGCCGCCGCCTCGCATCACGGTGCGCACGATCGGATACTCGAACATCGATGCCTTGGCCATGAAGCGAAGCAGCCGATCCTGCGGGCGCGCATGCAGGAACGGGTCGGTGTAGGACGAGTGGTTCGGCACGAGCAGGTAGGCGCCCTCGGCAGGCAGGCCCTCGACGCCGTGCGCCTGGAGCCGGTAGACGTGGTCCCACCACCACACGGTGAGCAGCCGGATGAACCGGACCCACGCGCCGTTCTCGAACTCGATCCAGGGATCGTAGTCGGCGTCCACATAGGTCGCCGGCGGGGTGGATGTGTCGGTCTGCGACATTCCGCGAAGCATCGCATACGGCTGCGACATGGTTCATCCCCCCGGGAAGACAACAAGGGCGGCTCGCTGGGAAAGCGAGCCGCCCTCGGTGAACCACGCAGGTGTCCCGGTTCGGTGTGGGAGGTGGCGCGCGCACGGGGTATGAGGTGCGTCGCGCTGTGGGAGGTTGGAGCCCGCGTCGCGATGCCTGGGAGGGGAGATGGCATCGCGGCGGTATGTGGGACGGATCGGGCTCCAGGGGGGAGGTCGATCCGGGATCGGTGCGTGTCAGCCGTGTGGGGAGGTCGCGTACTGGGAGGTGCCGCGTGTCCTCGGCCCGAGGCCTTGTAGGTGGAATATTTCCAGATTGGGTGCCCGTAACGCAAGATTTTGTACGGACGTTGGCCGCTTCTGCCGATCAGAGGCGGCGAATGCCGCGAAAGCGGCGCCCTGCGATCCAGGTCCATCGGACGGTGCTACCGGTAGCGGTGGGCACGACATCCTCAAGTCGGTCGCAGTGGAAAGCGACGTGGTGCGGTGACAAGAACATGGTGTCGCTCCTTCCTGACTTCATGAGTTCCTTCGTTGCAGGAGAACTGTACCTGAATGATCTTCGGTTTTCAATGCGTAACACCGAAAATATATCGGCGTTGGCCGGCCTTGGCCCAACGTGATGTGCCTGTAGTCGCGTGCCGCACGTCCCATGGTGGAGCACGTTCCACCGCTCAGCGTCGAATTCTCCACCGTGGAGGCAGGTGCGACGTGGGCACCTTCGCGGCCGGACCCGGCCACGCGGCCGGGCGAGCGGTCCATCTCCTGCGCCCTCCCCCGCGACGCGCGCATGCGTAGGTAGACTTTCCGTCCTCGACGCTCAGCGTCGGGACGCGGCTCCAGGGACGGAGCAACGCGACAGCAGCTCGGCCACGGAGGGCCCGAATGACGATCGTCGGCAGCATCAACTCGAGCAGGGCGACTGCGCCCACCCCGGCGTCGACCGTGCCCACGACCGCTCCCGCGCCACGACCGCGCGACGCGGCGATGCCCGTGACCCGCTCCACGAGCCCGGCTCGCTTGGCAGCGGCGACCCAGGCCGTGGAAGGCGCAGCCGGCGGACTCAAGATCCCCGACTGGGTCAAGGACGCGGTCTTCTACCAGGTGTTCCCGGACCGCTTCGCCAACGGCGACGTCGGCAACGACCCGCGCGGCACCGAGCCGTGGGGATCGGATCCCAAGATCGAGAACATGATGGGCGGCGACCTGCAGGGCGTCGCGCAGCGCATGGGCTACCTCACGCAGCTCGGCGTCAATGCGCTGTACTTCAACCCGATCTTCGAGGCGCCCTCGAACCACAAGTACAACACTGCCGACTACGACCACGTCGATGCCGACTTCGGCGGCGACGCGGCGTTCAACGAGATGGTCGACGTGGCGCACCTCAACGGCGTCAAGGTCATGCTCGATGGCGTGTTCAACCACGTGTCGCACCAGCACAAGTGGTTCAAGGACGTGCGCGAGAAGGGCCCCAAGAGCGAGTACTTCGATCGGTTCTCGGTCAACAACTGGCCGATCAAGTACACACGCGACAAGGACGGCGTGCTGCGCTCCGACGACTACACGTCGTGGTGGAACTACGCCACGCTGCCGCAGCTCAAGACCGACAACCCGAAGGTTCGCGACTACTTCCTGACCGGCAAGGACTCCGTCGTCAAGAAGTGGATCCGCGACGGCAAGATCGACGGTTGGCGCATGGACGTCGCCGACGACCCGAACTTCTCGGCCGACTACTGGAGGACGGCGCGCAAGGAGATCAAGTCCGTCAATCCTGACGCGTACCTGGTCGCCGAGAACTGGAAGGACGCCTCGGCACAGCTGCAGGGCGACCAGTTCGACGGCGCCATGAACTACCAGCACTTCACGTTCCCGGCGGTCGACTTCTTCGCCAAGAAGACCGCCAAGGTGGACGACTTCGTGGCGCGCCTGAAGAACGGCTACTCGCGCGAGGCCCAGCACGGGATGTTCAACATCCTCGACTCGCACGACACCGAGCGCTTCATCACGCAGGCCGGCGGCGACTGGTACCGCCAGCGACCCGCGGCGATCTTCCAGATGACCTACATCGGCGCGCCCGTCGTGTACTACGGCGACGAGATCGCCATGGAAGGCGGCAAGGACCCCGACTCGCGGCGCTCGATGGAGTGGCAGAACGTCCCCGGCAATAAGTCCAAGGACGACACGCACATCCACGCCCGCTCCGTCGAGCCGACGAGGCCGGGAACCGACGCGTCGCGCAAGGCGCGCGCGGAGCAGATGTTCGGGCTCTACCAGAAGCTCATCTCGACCCGGAAGGCCGAACCCGCGCTGCGACGTGGCGACTTCCAGGTGCTCGCCACGCACAACGACGATGCGACGCTCGTGTACCGCCGCAAGGCCGAGGGCATCGAGCGTGACGCGATCGTCGCGATCAACAACAACGTCGTCGGCAAGGACATCCGCGTGCCGCTCGCGAACGTCGCGGCCGACGGGACCCGCTTCACGGATGCGCTGAGCGGCACGGTCTTCGAGGTGCGCGGCGGCGAGATCGTGCTCAAGGGCGTCGAGGGCAACTTCGGCGCCGTGCTGCTGCGCGACGCGTGATGACCGGGCCGGGAAGTGACACGGTGACCTCCTCGCCGCTCGCGACGAGCTCGCCGCTCGTGCACGGGGCCGCCGCGAAGCGCGCGAGCGCTCCCGCCCCCAGCTCGCCGCAGACCGAGGCCCCGGCTGGTTGGCGACGCTCCGGGATCCTGCTGCACGTGACGAGCCTCCCCGGCCCCGACGGCATCGGCGACCTGGGTGGACCGTCACGCTCATTCGTCGAATGGCTCGCGCGCGCTGGCCAGCGCATCTGGCAGACGCTGCCGCTGCATCCGCCGTCGAACGCCGCGATGAGTCCCTACGACGCTGCGAGTGCCTTCGCGGGGAACCCGCTGCTCATCAACCTGGACGACCTCGCGGCCCTGGGCCTGCTGCCGGACACGCTGCCCGCCATCCGCGCATCGGTCCGCGCAGATCGCGCACCGGGCAGCGTCGAGGCGACGATGATTGCGGGCCGCGCCGGTGGCATCGACCCCATCGCGCGCGTCGCTCGCTGGAAGCTGCCGCTCGTGCGCCAGGCGGCGCGTCAGCTGCTGTCGCTGCCGCCGGGCCACGAACTCATGCGCGCGTTCTTGAGCTACTGCGAACGCGAGGCGTGGTGGCTTGCCGACCATGTCGCGTTCACCGCACTGCGCGAGCAGTACCCCGGGGTGCCCCGCTCGGAGTGGCCCGTGGGTGATCGCGTGCGCAAGCTCGGCGCCCACCGCGCACGGTCGCTCGACATCGGCGCGACGCACCAGCACCCCGAAGCCGCGGTGCAGTTCCTGTTCGACCAGCAGCTGCGGCGCCTGCACGCGCACGCGGCTCGCCACGACGTGTGGATCATGGGCGACGCGCCGATCTACGTCGGCGATGACAGCGCCGACGTGTGGGCGCACTCGGAGCTGTTCCTGCTCGACTCCGAGCACCAGCCGAAGGTCCGCACGGGCGCACCGCCGGACATGATGGATCCCGCCGGCCAGATCTGGCCGATGCCCGCCTACGACTGGGCAGCGAATGCCGCCAGCGGCTACGAGTGGTGGATCAGGAGGCTGCGTCGCGAGTTCGAGTGCGCCGACGTGGTGCGCATCGACCACTTCCGCGCGTTCGCCGACTGGTGGAGCGTTCCGCCGCGTGCGGCATTCAGCGAGCAGGGACGCTGGGAGCCCGGCCCGGGCGCGGCGTTCTTCGCTGCCGTACGTGCCGAACTCGGCGACCTGGAGCTCGTCGTCGAGGACCTCGGCGCCGACACCGCCCCGCTTCAGCAGCTCCGCGCCGAGACCGGCCTGCCGCAGATGCGCGTGCTCGTCGAGGGCCTCAACGAAGGCGGCGCGAGCGCGCACCTGCCGACCGCGTGGACCGGCAACGAAGCCGCCTACACGGCGACACACGACTACGACACCGTTCGCGGATGGACCGACGAGGCGCTGCGAGCGGCCGCCGCCGATCCGAGTGACCGGCGCCTGGCGTTCGCGCTGCGTTTCACCGGGGCGACGGATCCGAGCGAGCTGCCGCGTGCGGCGATCGACACGGTGCTGCGTTCCAACGCGCGCTACGCGATCGCGCCGCTGCAGGACTGGCTCGGCGTCGGCAGCGAATCGCGCATGAACGTGCCCGGCACGCCCGACGGGAACTGGCGGTGGCTCGCGCCCGCGATCGCGTTCGACGACGACCTCGCCACCGAGCTCGCGACGAGCGCCGCACGATCCGGCCGGACCGGGAGCGCATGACGATGCTCGAGCGGTCTGCACCGTTCATCGCGCTCGGCTGTGGCGTGTTCGCGATCGCGATCATCGCCGCCTTCGGATGGCAGGCATGGCAGCGCTGGAAGCGCGTGAGCGCGACCCAGGACGCGGCTGTCGCGCTCGTCGACGTGCACCGAGCACGCCTGGACGCCGCGATCGACCTGGCGAACGAGCGGGTGGGCGCCAATGCCGACGGCGGCGAGGCGCTCGCTGCATCACTCGCCGAGCTGCGCGCAGACGCCAGGCACCTGCAGTGGATGCTCGAGCGCGTGCCTGCCGAGCGCGAGCGACTGACACGCGAGCTGCTCGACCTCGTGCTTCCCACGCCCGCAGGAGGTCGCGAAGATGCGTGAGCGCGTCCGCATCGCTGCAGTCGACATGGGCTCCAACACCACGCGGCTCATCGTCGCCGACGTCGCGCGCGACGCTGCAGGTGCACTGACGCACGAGGTGCTCGAGCGCCGCACCACGATCACGCGGTTGGCAGAAGGCGTCGACGCGCGTGGCATCCTCCTGCCCCTGCCGATCACGCGAGTGCGCAACGCGCTCGTCGAGTATCGGGCCGCCGCGCGCGAGCACGGCGCGGTGTTCGTGCTGGCGACGGCGACGAGCGCGGTGCGCGACGCCGACAACGGCGAGGCGTTCCTGGGCGAGGTCGAGCACGGCTTCGGATTTCGCGCGACGCTGCTCGACGGCACGCAGGAAGCGGAAGCGACCTGGGCCGGCGTGACGAGCGACCCGGCGATGGCTGCGCGCGCTGCGACGGGTCGGGGCCTGCTCGTCGACATCGGTGGAGGCAGCACCGAGATCCTGCTCACTGACAACGGCACGATCGTGGATCGTCACTCGTTCCAGCTCGGCGGCGTTCGCATGACCGAGCGTTTCCTGGCCGAGGCTGGCGATGACGCCTTCCTGCCCGATCACGCCGAGGCGATCGCGCGCACCCGAGCGTGCGTGCGCGAACAGTTCGCGGCACGCTTCCCGGAACCGGGGCCGGTCGACCTGCAGCTCGCGGTGGCCGGCACCGCGACGACCGTGAGCGCGATCCTGCTCGATCGACCTGCCTACGATGCCGAGCTCGTGCACGGATTCCGATTCGATGGGGACGACCTCGCGGGCGTGATCGACCGCCTCGCACGGCTGCCGCTCCAGCAGCGTCGCGAGGTGAACGGACTCGAGCCGGCGCGTGCACCGGTGATCGTCGGCGGGCTGCTCGTGCTCGCCGAGGTGCTCGACCACTTCGGCCTGTCGCACGTCGAGACCAGCGAGCGCGACATCCTCGATGGCATCGCACTCATGGCAGGGCGCATCGCGCTCGAGGAGGGCATCACGGAACTGCCCGAGCCACACGGGCGTACGGTCTGCTGAGTCGGCGAATGCGGCCGAGGACTGGCCTGATTCGCAATTTCATGGTTCCGTGGTTGCAGGACGAGTCACGAAACGACGAAAAGGACCTCCCCATGTGCGGATCCATCCCGCCTGCCCCGCTCACGGCTGCACTGCCTGGAAGCACGGCCGGCGCCAACGGCGGTGGCGCGACGACGACCACCCCTGCTCCGACCACCACTCCGCCCGCTGGCACGACCCTGCCTGTGACCACGGCGGCGGCGACGACAACGGCAGCTGCTGCCGCGACGACCACTGCAGGCGGTCCTGCCACCAAGGCCGGCGGGCCCGAGGCCAAGGGAGGCGGCGCCACCGAAGGTGTCGCGAACCTAAACCAGGCACAGCTGCAGGCGACGATCACCTCGCTCGTGCAGGCGCTCACCGCGCTCACCGAGCTGCTCAAGAACATGCCTGCAACGGCCGTGAACGGTGCCAATGGCGGCGGACCGACCCAGGCTCCGACGCAGGCGCCAACGCAGGCACCTCCCACGAAGACTCCGGCCCAGGGTGGCGGCGCCGCTCCGGGCAAGGGCTGCGACACGCCGCCCCCGGCGCCACTGTCCGCAGGCGGGGCGACGACCACTGCTCCGGCCGAGGCGCACGCGCATGCACCCGGGACGCCCGCGCACTGATCCACACCACATCGAGTCGAGGATTCGGCCCGGTCGGCGCGACACACCAGCAGGTGCGTCGTGGCCGCCCGGGCCGTTTTCATGGCGCCAGGAGCCGGATAACACCTCCCGCACATGGCCCTTGCCGGATACCGGAAACCATGGTTCAGTAGAGGTGTGGGATGACCTCCCACCGGGACACATAGACGGGGACGATCCACTGGCGAGGACGAACATCCCGGTGTCCAGTTCGGTTTTCGCGGTTCGGCGACTGCGACTTCCGTTAGCAACACCCTTCCAAAGCAACTCGTTGAGAGGTCCGATCGGCGTCGGACCTCTCAACATCTTCCGGGGCCTCCGCGACAGCGGGGGCCCCGGTTGCGTTGGGTGACCTAGAAGAGGCCGGTCGCCTGGGCGGTCGGCTCGCCGGACGGCGAGGCGCTTCCGTCCGCGAGCGAGTCGAAGCCGCGCGCGGCACCCGCGGCTGCCTCGTCGGCGAGCAGCCGGTCGAGCGCCAGCTGTGCCTTGCGCTCCTTCTCGGTCTCGCCGAGGCGCGATGAGAAGAAGTCCGCGGCGGCGAGCGCCTTGGCCTCCGGACCGAGCGCGTCCTGCCACTCGGCGTGCTTGTACGCGCCGTGGGCCTGCTCGATGATGTGCAGCAGGCGCGCTTCGACGCTCCTCGGGGCACCGGCCACTCCGCACGCCTTCGCGAGCCGGAACGTCGACCAGATCTGGTGCTCGCCCATGAGGCCCTGCGCGGTGTAGGAGATCGTCGGGGGCAGCGTGTAGGTGTCGAGCTTGCCGAGGTCGTGCAGGAACACGCCCGCGAGGAAGTACGGCCGGTCGTAGTCGGTGCCGGTCGAGTCGAGCAGCGCGAGACCCGCGCTGCCGACCTCGACGAGGTGGCGCACCAGCCCTCCGGGCTCGGCGTGGTGCAGCCGCACGGCCGCGGGCGCCATGCAGAACGCCTCCCAGGTTCCCGGCTCGGCGAAGCAGGCGCGCAGCACGTCGCCATAGACGGTGCCGTCACACTGGCCGAGCCACGCCTCGAGGGTCGCGACGCGCTGTGCGTGGACCTCGGGGTCGAGGCCACCCAGACGCAGCACGTCGTCGGATGTCAGCTCGGCGACGTCCCAGGCATTGATGACGCAGCTCATCGCGCCGTTGAACTCCTCGACCTTGAGCCGAGCATCGATCGCGCCGGCTTCGTCGATCCCGACGATGAGCGCTGCATCGAACGCGCGCGCCGTGAACGATCCCGTCCCGTCGCGCAGCTCGACGGTGGCGAAGCGATTGCCGTTCTTGCTGTCCTTGAACGTGCAGTTGACGACCGCGAATCGACCTTCGGCGAAGAACGCGCGTCCGCCGGCGACCTCGTACTCGGCTCGGATCTGCTCCACGGTCTTCGGCATGCGTGCTCCCTGCGCCCCGCGTCGGGGTCGTCCAGCGTTTCCTCAGAAACCACTGTAGACGGAAAGCCGGATGTCAGGCGTCGCTCGGCCGATCGACCATTCGGCGCGTCGTCAGGCAGCAGCCGCGTCGGACGTGGTGCGTGCGATCCGCGGCACGGCGTAGGCGCCCTGCTCGAGGCGCGAGAGCCAGCCGTTGACCGTGAGCACGGTCCACAGCTCGCTCGCCTCGAAGCGCGTCGCACCGGCCAGGTAGTCGGCGCCGAACACCGCTTCGCCGCTGCGCTCGTCGGGGACGGTCCATCCGCCACCGGCGTCGGCAGCGCCCCGCCCGGCGACGGTCAGGTCGAGCACGAGCTCGCGGAGCGCGGGGCGCTCCTGCCACCAGTGCAGCGGGGTCGGGAACCCCTTCTTGTCGCGGCGGCCGACGACCTCCCTGGGCAGCCACGGCGCGACGGCGCGACGCAGCAGCGGCTTGGGATCGTTGCGTGCGAACAGCAGCTCGGACGGGATGCGCAGCGCGAGCTCCACGAGGCGATAGTCGAGCAGCGGCGTGCGGCTCTCGATCGAAGCCGCCATGCTGGTGCGGTCCTCCACGTGCAGCAGGCCGGGCAGGTAGCTGCGCAGGTCGTGCCACATGAGCTCGCGCACGTTGGCGTAGCCCATCGCGCCGCGGCGGACCTCGTCGCGCACAGCCGGATCGACGCGGTTGAGGAAGGTCGGTGCGAGCTGCTCGTCCTGGACGCGCGTGCTCGTGCGACGGACGCGGCGCCACTCGCCGCGCGCCATGCGGGCGAGCTCGAGCGTTGCGGCGGCGCGACCGAGCGGACCACCCGACTGCATGTTGCGGCGGTAGTGCAGCGCGCGATGGCGCAGGTAGCCGCCGAAGAGCTCGTCGCCACCCTGGCCGCCGAGGACCGCCTTCACGCGCTGTCGCGCGACGAGGTCGCACACCTGCAGCTGCGGGAACACGCCGGGGCCTGCGATCGGCTCGTCCATGTGCCAGAGGATCCTGCCGAACTGGTTCGCGAGTTCGTCGACGCCGATCTCGACCTCGTGCATCTCGACGCCGTGGCAGTGTTCGGCGACCGCGCGTGCCCAGCGGCGCTCGTCACTCGCGGCGTCGTCGGTGAACGCGCCGGTGAACGTGTGGAAGGGCTGGTCGCCCGTGTGGTGTCGTGCCGCTGCCGCGACGATGGCGCTCGAGTCGAGTCCGCCTGACAGGTGCGCTCCGACCGGCACGTCGGCGCGGAGGCGGATGCGCACCGCGTCGTCGAGCAGCTCGCCGACCGCGTCGGCCCAGTCCTGGGCGGAACCGAACGCCGCGTCCTCGCCACGCTCCGGATTCCACCACTGCCACGTGCGCAGCGGTGCATCGTCGCTCATGAGCAGTGCGTGACCGGGCTCGAGCACGTGCACGTCGGCGTGGAACGATCGTCCGCCACTCGTGTAGCCGCGCGCGAGGTACTCGTAGACCGCGTCGGGGTCCATGCCGCCCGGGGCGAGGCCGGCGGCATGGAGCGCCTTCGCCTCGCTCGCGAATCCGAAGCGACGGCCGTCCCACGTGTAGGCGAGCGGCTTGACGCCGAGCCGGTCGCGGGCGATGAACAGGGTGCGCTCGCGGCGGTCCCAGATCCCGAAGGCGAACATGCCGTTGAGGCGGTGCAGGCACTCGACGCCCCACTCGGCGTATGCGGCCAGCAGCACCTCGGTGTCGCTCGTCGATCGGAACCCATGGCCGAGCTGCTCGAGCGTCGCTCGCAGTTCGACGAAGTTGTAGACCTCGCCGTTGTAGGTGATGACGTAGCGGTCCTCGCCGTACGACATCGGCTGGGCGCCCTCGTGCGAGAGGTCCAGGAACGCGAGGCGACGATGCCCGAGCACGATCCCCGGATCGGCCCACATGCCGCAGCCGTCGGGGCCGCGGTGCGCCTGGACGTCGAGCATTCGTGAGACGGCGCTCGAGTCGCTGTCACCCTGACGATCGTAGATTCCGGCAATGCCACACATATGCGCGTGCCATCGGCGTTCGGGACGCCGGCCTTGAGCGCCGTTTTCGCCTGCTAGCGCGTAATTCGCACCGTGGACTTCGCAGGCACGTAGCCAGTTGCGGACCCGGTCGCGGCGATCGCGCCGCGCATGGCACCCGCAGGGACCACGAACTGCGCGAATCCGGTGGCATCCACGACCTTGGAGGTGCCTCGGAAACGGATCGTGCCGCCCACGGGATCACCGGCGTCGGTGAGGCGCAGTTTCACGATCCGGGCGACGTTGTTGCGGGCGATGAGGATCGGCGGGTTGATCTGCAGCTTCGGGCGCACGCGGGTGTGCCAGGTGCGGAAGTCGTCGCCGACGTTGAAGTTCGCGAACAGGTCGTAGGTGCCGCGGTCGGCGTTGCCGCTCGTCTGCCAGGCCGTGTCGAAGCTGCGCGGGCCCTTGAGCAGCTGGAGCGGGCCCCACTGCGTGAGCGCCTTGTTGCTGCGTGCAGCCCACACGCCGCTGGAGTCGGCCCACGACACCCACAGGCGGCCGTTGGGCGCTGCGGCGGTCCAGAGGGTCTCGGCGTTGGCGGAGCCGGGCAGCCGCAGTCGCAGGTTCGGTCCGGACACCGCGCCGACGCGGAGGCCGGTGCAGCTCGGGTAGCGGTCGCAGTAGGCGGCGTACACGCCGCCGGTGGTGCGAGCGGCGGCGGCCATGCGCTTGGTGCGCGAGAGGGAATCGTTGCCGTAGCGACCGCCGGGCAGCAGCACGCGGTCACCACGGGTCGGTGCAACGCGCTGGATGAAGTAGCCGTGGCCCTCGTCGGCGTTGGAGTAATAGGTGGCGTAGATGTCGCCGGTCACGGCGTCGCGGCCGAGATTGGAGGCGTAGTCGCAGCAGCCGCCCGACAACGACGGCTCCTCGGTTCCGGTCGCGAGGCCGGTGTGCACGCGCAGGCCGAACGTTCCGGTCCACGAGCCCCACAGGGTGCCGTCCGCGGCGAGCGCGGTGGAGAACTCGCTCGAGGCGTACGCAGTGGTCAGCGCGGTGAGCGGCGTGCTCGAGAGCGACCAGGTACCGCCGGCGCGCGAGGCGTACCAGGCCTGTCCGCTCGACGCCGGGTCTGACGTGTCCGTGGAGCGGATGCCGCCGAAGAACACGTGCGGGATCCCCGCGATGAGTTCGATGTCGGGATCGGTCGTGCCCGACCAGCCCGCAACGACCGTCTCCGCCGCGGACCAGGTGCCGCCCGGCGACAGGGTGCGGTAGCGGATGCCGCTCGTGGAGACGCTCTCGTCGTCGGTGTACACGACGTGCAGGGTGCCGTCGGCTGCGCGCACCGCGGACGACTGGTCCAGGTTCTTGCCGCCCTTCTCGCTGACGAGGCGCCATGGGTTGATCGCCGGAATGGCGACGGCAGCTGCGGTGGACGGCGCGACGAGCGCGGCGACGAGGACGATGGCGAAGGCGATGCGGCGCATGCGGGACTCCCGATCGGGGAAGACGGTTCGGCGACGACACTACCGCTCGCCCACGCTCGGCGCACCACGTGCTCCGAATCGCGGATGGTACGGAGGCTCACGTTCCCGGCCGCGGATGACGATGGGACCGCGATGGCCGAGCCCGCCCCGCAGCCCACCTCCGAGCCCGATGCAGCATCGATCGACGACGTCGCGCCGCTGCGGCTCGTCGCGCCGGTTGCCGAACCCGACGCGGTTCCGGGCGCGAAGATCGTCCGGACCCGCAGCACGCTCATCAGGGTCGAGCCGATCCTCGCCCCGCCGACGCCGCGGTGGGTTGCCGCGTCCCTCGTGTTCCTCTACGTCTCCGCGGCTGCCTTGGGCGCACATCAGGCGCTGGGCTGGTGGCCGGGATCGACGGCGTTCTTCAGCCACGGCGTGAACAACGTCATCTTCGTCGGCGCTGCAGTGCTGACGATGTACCGCGCGGTGCGCTTCCAGGCGGAGCGCCTCGCCTGGTGGACGATCGCGATCGGGCTGACCGCATACTGCCTCGGCGACGTCGTGTACTCGGTGTTCTACGCCGACACCGATGCACTGGTCACCCCCGCCGATGCGCTGTACCTCGCGTTCATGCCCTGCATGTTCGCGGGGATCGTCCTCCTCGTTCGTTCGCGCATCAGCACGTTCGAGCTCGATCGCTGGATCGACGGCATCGCGGCGGCACTGCTCGTGTCGGCGCCCGCCGTCGTGCTGGTCCTCGCGCCGATCATCAAGGCGAGCGAGGGAACGCTGCTCGTCAAGTCGGTGAGCGCCGCGTATCCACTCACCGACATCGTGCTGCTCGGTGCGGTCGTGGGCGTGATCGCGCTCGCGGGCTGGCATCCGGGCCGCGCGTGGTTCGCGCTGGCGCTCGGCCTCGCCGCATTCGTCGCCGCGGATTCCTTCTACTCGGTCGAGAACCTCACCGGGACCTACGAGCTCGGTGCGTGGTACGAGTTCATGTGGCCGCTCGCTGGACTGCTCATCGCGACGAGCGCGTGGCTGCGTCCCGTCCGCCACGGCGAGGTGCATGCGTGGGGGTGGCGCGCGATCGCGCTTCCGGTGCTGTGCCAGATCGCGCCGATGGTGCTCATGTTCCTCAAGGACGAGCCGGCGAGCGAGCAGCTGCTCATGACCGCGGTGCTGGCGATCGTGCTCGTGCAGCTCGTCGTGAGCCGTCCGCGCCGGCCGGCCGAGCTGGCCTGACGGCGCAGGGTCAGGCCTGAGCCGCGATGCGCTCGGCGATCGAGCGTGCTTCGTCGAGCTGGGATCGCACGACGGATTCGACTGCATCGAAGGTGCCGCTTCGCCCGCCCGTGGCGATCCAGTTGCCGAGGTCGCCGCTCGCCTGCTCGGCGAGCGCCTCGGCGCGCTGCAGCTGGATGAGGCCGGCGCCGCCCGGGTGCTCGGCGACTGCGCGTCCGAGCAGCGAGTGTGCCGCGTCTGCCTTGGTCCAGCCGTCCCAGACGCCGCGGTTGCCCTGCTCGGCGAGTTCCAGTGCGGCATCGAACGGATCGTCCCAGCTGCTGCCCGAACCGAGCGCGTGGGTGATCTCGTCGAGCGCCGACGCATCGCCGCGGAGGGTCGCCAGCGCCGATGTCGATTCCGAGGCGCGCTGCGCTGCCAGCGCGGCGTGGTCGCTCCACGTTCGAATCACGTTGAGTGCGGTCATGTCGTCCCCCGACTGGCGTCGCGCGTCCCGAACGGCGCGTACATCCCTGCCGGCTCATCGGGCCGGACACGGCGCGGGTTTCAGCCCCCACGCACACGTGCGCCCCGGTGCCCGGCCCACGAAGGGGCCGGACGCCGAGGCGCACGAGGCAGATCGGTGCGTCAGCGCGAGGCGCGGACAGCGGCGACGCGTGCAGCGCGGCGGTGGACCATCGTGCCGGCGAGCATGAGGAGCATGCCGGCGATGGCGACGAGCCAGGTCGGAGCACCGGTGAACGGCAGCTCGCCGCTCGGTGCAGCGCCCGCTCCGGCCGTTGCCTGGCCAGCCGGAACCGTGGTTGCGTCAGTGGTCGCTTCGACCGTGGTGTCTTCAGCTTCGGCAGCGCCGGGGCCGGCCGTCTCGCTCGCCGCAGCCTCGCCAGCAGTCGCCTCGGGGGTCGTGCCGGGGGTGGCAGCGTCCGGAGCGGCAGCGCCGGTGGTCGGGGTCGGGGTCGGGGTCGGGGTCGAGGCGCCGGTGGTCGGCGTCGTGCCGGACGTGGCCGGGGTGCCGGCAGGCGTGCCGGTGGTACCCGTGCCGGGCGTCGACGGAGCGACGCACTGACCGTCGACCATCACGAGCCCAGCGGGGATGGTCGCCTGTCCATCGGCGATGTTGGGGCAGACGTCCGTCGCAGCCGGCGGGGCCGGCTCGACGCAGCGACCGTCGACCATGATCAGACCACCGGGCACGGAAGCCTGCGCTCCGCCCAGGTTCGGACAGAGGTCGACGACGACCGGCGGCAAGCACTTCAGCGGGTCCTTCTGGACACCCTTGATCAGGTCACAGACGTCCTTGCAGTGACCGGGAACGCCGTTGCCGTTGTTGTCGTCCTCGCAGTCGGACTCGTTGCCGCTCCCGTTGTTCGGGTCGGGGTCCGGGTTGCCGCTCGTTCCGCCGATGCAGTCCGTGCCGCCGTTCTCGGTGCCGTCCGGATCGGAGGGGTTGCAGTTCTTGGGCGCATTCTTCACGCCGGCATCTGCGGGCTGGTCAGCCCAGGCGACTCCGGTGGCGACCATGAGCGCTGCCAAGAGCGCGAAGAGTGAAAGTGCCAGCGCGAGTGGGCGCCGTCGGTTGGGGCGGGGCTGCTTCATGGAGACGGTCCTTGGTGAGTGAGGAAAGGGGTGGTGGAGCCCACCGAGAATCCCCCGCCAACCACCCCTCACACGCGACACGACGCGCAAAACGACGCTAATGCGCAGAAACTGCTCGAAGTGGCGACCCAGAACGCCGAACTGACATCACGCAGCGCGTTCGGAACCCGCGTCGCCATCAGCGATGGCGGCGTCCCACGTCACGCCCACGAGCGAGTCGACGAGCAGCTCGCAGGCCGCGAGGTTGGTGTCGCGGTCGGCGCGCTCGGCAACCACTGCGAGGTTGTCAGCCGCCACCTGTTCCCGGTCCAGGCGCGCTGCGCGACGGATGCCGTCCGCGATGTCGACCGGATCGATGTCGACGAGGATGCCGGTCGCCCCGTCGTTCACCCATGGGCGGTTCGCCGGGATGTCACTCAGCACGGGAATCGCGCCGAGTGACATCGCCTCGAGCAGTGCGAGCGACACGCCGTCGCTCTCACTCACCGAGACATACACGTCCGACGCGCCGACGGAGCGCTCGACCTGGGCCGGCGTGACCGAGCCGTGGAACGTCACGCGCGACTGCAGCCCATACCGCTGCACCTGCTGCTCGAGCGCCCCACGTTCGGGGCCGTCGCCGAGCAGGTCGCAGTGGAAGTCGAGGTCGCCCTCGCGGTCGAGCAGCGCGAGCGCATCGAGCAGGGCGTCGACGCGGTAGAGCTGCAGCAGCGCGCGCGCCGACACGATCCGCAACGGACCGGGAGCGGCAGCTGCTCGGGCGCGACGTCCGGCCTCTGCCAGCCGCGCACTCTCGACGCCGTACTGGAACACCGCGATGCCGGCCGCTGGGGGCGCCTGCGGCGCGAGCAGGTCGACGACCGCGTGATGCATCGGATCACCAGGCACGGTGATGAGCTTCGCCGCGCGCAGCACGCGCTGCACGAGGCGGCGCATGAGCGCGTTGTTCGGCGCGATGAGCACGTCGTCGCCGTGCGCCGTCACCACGAGCGGCACGTGTGCCTGGTCGGCGGCGAGGGCGAGCATGCCGTAGGAGGTCAGCCAGTGCGCGTGGAGCACGTCCGGCTGCAGCCGGCGCACGACGCGCCGAGCGGCACCTCGCTTGAGCACGTAGCCGAGCTTGCCGGCACGCGGCGTGCCGAGCTCGTGCACGGCATATCGCAGCGGAAGCTCCTCGCCATCGGCGTCCACGTCACGCGCGTCGCCGCCACCACAGGTGACGACGTGCACGTCGTGTCCGCGCTCGGCGAACCAGCCGGCCCAGCGACGGGTGTGGACCGATCCGTGCCATGCGAGGTAGACGATCCGCACGCTACGCGGCCTTCCGGCGTGGCTTCACGAGCCGGAACCCGACCTTGCGCGCGACGGCCGTCGCCCGAACGAGCGGCGCGCCGAGCGCCTGCTCCCAGCGGTCGGACGTCGTCGAGAACTCCTCCGCGAGCTGCTCGTACGGGGCAAGTCGCTCCGTCGCACGCAGCATCTCCACGTGCAGGCGGTGGTAGAAGGGGCTCGCCACGTTCGCGATCGGGTGCGGGTAGCGGTCGTAGGTCGACCAGCCGCGGCCGGTCTCGTACTCGGGCAGCTGCCTCGCGAGCGATGCGATGCCTGCCTGGAAGGCGTCGGCCGCTGCCGCGCGCACGTCCTCGTCGAGCGCGCCGTCTGCGTTGGCCAGGTCGTACAGCCCGAACAGCGCCCACATCCAGCCGTTGAGCACGTGCGGTCGCGGCTCGGCCGGATACTCCTCGAGCACCGGGCCGTCGTCGGTCTGCGAGACGAGCCCGAACTGCGGCTCGAGCAGGCTGCGCGCGGCACGTGCGGCGTCGTCGTCCATGCCCAGGCGCACGAGCAGGCTCACGCCCAGGCCCTGCGCCATCGCCGAGTGCCATCCGCCCGGGATCGCGTACGTGTGCGGCATCGGCTGGTGATGGATGAAGCGTCCGTGTCCGTCCATGTCGACGGCGGCCCACTCCGCGACGAGGCGGGCCATGCGACTCCACCCGCTGCGGTCGGGATCCTGCTCGTCGATGCTGCGCTGCCAGGCACCGATGCCGAGCTGCAGCACGGTCACCGGCATCACGTACTCGCGACGCGCGACGAGCAGGTCGAGCCACGCCTCCGCCTCGGCTGGCGGGCCGTAGGAGCCCGCGACTCCGCGCAGGTCCATGTGATAGCCGCTCTGCACCGCGCCCGGTGCGAAGAAGCCCATCGGCTGCGACCGGGCGTCATCGTTGAGCGGGCGGGCGGCAACGTCTCGTGCGGGCATCGTGCGACCCTCGCTTCGTCGGTTCGTCATGCGGCCTCCTGGCCTGTCTCGAACAGTGGGGCCGGTTCGGCCTCGATGTGCGTCGCTCGACGTGCCCGCTCGGTGGCGAGCACGTCGACATAGATGTTCTGGACGCGACGGACCATGCCGTCGAACGAGTAGCGTTCGGCGACGCGGCGGTGACCGGCGGCCGCGATGCGTGCGCGACGATCGTCGTCATCCATGAGCTGTGCGATGGCCGCGGCGAGCTCGCCGGGGTCGGCGGGTGGCACGAGCAGCCCGGCGCCACCTTCGAGCAGCGTCGGAAGGCCACCCACGGCGCTGGCGACGAGCGGCACTCCGGCAGCCATCGACTCGAGCGCGGCGAGGGGGAGGCCTTCCCAGTGCGAGCAGATCACGCCGGCATCGAACGCGCCGGCGAGGGTCGCGGCGTCACGACGCTCGCCTGCCCAGGTGACGCGGCTCGCGATGCCGAGCTTGCCGGCGAGCAGCTGCAGTTCGGCGCTGCGTGGCCCGTCACCGACGATGCACAGGCGCACGTCGCGGCCCTGGGTGACCGCCAGCTGGGCGATCGCCTCGAGCAGCACCTCGTGTGCCTTCTCCGGGCGAAGTCGCCCGACGATGCCGACGGTGAACGATGCGTGTGACAGGCCCAGTTCAGCGCGCGCCGCGCCGCGTGGCCAGGCCCCGTCGATGCGCACGCCGTTGGGGACGAGTTCGATGAGCCGATCGGGCACGCCGCAGGCGCGCTCGATGTCGGCGACGCTCTCGGACACGCACATCACGCGGCGCGCACGGCTCGCGATCCAGCGGCGATCGATGAGGCGGCGCGAGCGGGACGGCTCCTGGCTGAAGTTGTGTTCGTGCACGACGAGTGGCACGCGCGCCGTGCGCGCCAGCAGCGCGCCCCAGGCGTTCGAGCCGAACTTGTGCGAGTGGAGCACGTCGGCGTCCTCGACAAGGTGGCGGTGCGCGACGCGCCACGGGCGCAGGTCGAGCGCATCGGTGCGGCCGAGGATCGTGAACGGGATGTCCTCGCGCTCGAGCACCTCGCGCAGCGGGCCGTCGTCGCGCGTGACGAGCACGTGGGATTCGAAGCGGTCGCGGTCGAGCGCGCAGGCGAGCTCCACGGCGACGCGCTCGGCGCCCCCGGCAAGCAGCGAGTCCACCATCGTCGTCACGCGAATCGGGCGGTGCGGGTCGGGCGCAGGGGTCATGCGACCTCCGTGTGTCGCTGGCTCGCTGCCTCGGCGGCGGCAAGTCGGGCAGGGTGCAGTTCGGCGTAGGCGTCGGCCATGTCGCGCGCCCACCGACGCATCGAGTGGCGTTCGACCACGTGGCGGCGGTTCCCGGCGCCGAGCGTGGGCCAGCTCGGTCGTGCATGCACGAGCGAGCGGATCGCATCGGTGAGCGCATCGGCGTCGCCGACCGGCATCGTCGCGACTCCGTCGATGCCGTCGAACGTCTCGATCTGTCCGTCGGCCATCGCGGCCACGGCGACGCGTTCGCACGCCATCGCCTCGACGAGCCCGTTGCCGAAGCCCTCGGAGCGGCTTGCGCTCACGAAGATGTCGCTCGCCTGGTGGTACTCGTGCACGCGCTCGCTGATCGGCAGCTGGCGCACCGAGCCGAGCAGCGCGTCGGGCGGCGCGCCGATCGAGAAGGCCACGATCTTGGGATCGCTCAGCGCGGACAGCGACGTCGCGGCCTGCGCGAGCAGGTCACCGCCCTTGCGGTGCCAGCTCCACCCCATGTGCAGCACCATCACGTCGTCGTCGGCGAGTCCGAGCGACTCGCGCACGCGCGCGCGCGTGGCTGCGTCACGGCGGAAGGTGTCGGTGTCGCAACCGGCGACGATGCCGCGGCAACGCTCCGCGGGTGCACCGCGTCGCGCCACCTCGTCCGCGAGCGCGCGCGTGACCCCGACGAACAGGTCGACGTCCCGGCCGGCGTGCGCGAACTTGATGCGATCCTTGAGCCGGCGCGTGAACGAGCGATCCTCGACGGCGGTCTCGAGCGCCGTGCGGTAGTGCCACACGAGCTTCGGCATCGCGCCCTTGAGCTGGCGTCGCAGCATGCGCATCGCGAGGCGGGCGGACAGGTCGAACGTGCCGAAGTGCACGTGGACGATGTCCGGGCGCTGCTCGAGCACGGCATCGGCGATCGCCCTGGCGACGTGTCGCTGGGTGCGCGTCGCACCGTTGGGCAGTTCCACGAGCGACCAGCCGTCGTCCTCGAGCTGTCGCGCCCAGGGGCGATCCAGCGCGAAGCCGGTCAGGCACAGTGCGCTCGGGCGACCGCCGCGCGAGCGGATCTCGTCGTCGAGCATGCGCAGCTGCCGGATGAACGCGCCCTCGTACGCCGATGCGTAGTCGGTGACGTGCAGGACGCGGAAGCCGGACATCGGTCAGGCCACCGCGCCTTCGCCGTGTCCACCGTCCGCGCGGGGCGGCATCGGCAGGCCGGGGATCGGCACGGGCGTGATCGACGAACCTGCCTGGGGCGAGCCCGGCGATGTCGGCGGGGGGCCTGCCGGCTGCGGTGCGGCTACGCCGGGCTGCTGCGCGGGTGTCGGCGCGTGCTGCTGCACGGCCTGCGGCGCGGTGCTCGGCATCCCCATGCGCGGCGCGGCGCGCAGCTCGTGGTCGTAGCCGTAGCCCTCGGGGCGTTCGGTGCCCATGAGCACCATCGCCTGCGGCGTCTGCGCGGCGCTGGCGATGTAGCTGTGCGCCTCGCTGATCTCGGCGATGTCGGAGGAGTTCACGCGTGCGACGAGCAGCACCTGGTTGGCGGCCGGCGCGACGGCGAGTGCATCCTTGACCGCGAGCACGGGCGGCGCGTCGATGACGATGACCTCGGAGATCTGTGCGAGCCGGTCGAGCATCTGGCGGAACGCGACGCTCGCGAGGAGCACGGACGCGTTCGAGTGGCGCGGCCCGCTCGCGATCGCCGCGAGGTTCGGCGCGACGAGCGTCAGCGCGCCCTCGAGCTCCGCACCTCGCGTGAGCACCTGGCTCAGCCCGGGTCGGTTCTGGAGCATCGGGAAGACCACGTCCTGCGTCGGGCGGCGCATGTCCGCATCGACGAGCACGACGCGGCGTCCACCGAGCGCGAGCGCGGAGGCGAGGTTCGCGGCGACGGAGCTCTTGCCCTCGCCCGAGCGTGCGGAGGTGACGAGGATCACGTGTGCGCCGTCGCCGAAGCGGTCGAGCATCACGCGCGAGCCGAGTGCGGCGAACGCGTCGGCGACGATCGGTTCGGCCATCGCCGGTCCGAGCGGCGTTGCCTTCGGTGCGCGCGGCGAGAGCGGCACGCGTGCGATGACGGGCGCCGGCAGCGCGTCGAAGTCGTCGCCGCGCAGGCGGTTGTCGACGCGAGCCGTGAGCAGCGCGACGCCGGATCCGATGCCGAGCCCGATGAGGATGGCCGCGAACATCGTCGGCACCTTCTTGGGCCAGATCGCCGCATCTGGCGTCTGCGCCTCGTTGGACACCTTGATCGCGCCGTTCCAGAGCGACTTCTGCGACTTCGCCGCGTTGAGCTCCTGGATCGCGGCGTTCACGAGGGTCGGGTCGGGATCCTCGGGGTTCTGCTGCCGCTGCAGCTTGCGGGCCTCGGTCAGGGCCTTGGTCGCGTTCTTCACCGCGACGTCGAGGCTGCCGTTGGCGACGACCACGCGCTCGACGACGAAGGCGTTCGCCCAGGCGTTGGCACGTGCGGATGCGTCGTCGGCCTTCCCGGATCGGGCGACGAACGCCACGATCGATGCCTCGCCGTGCGCCTGGACCTTGACCGAGCGACGCAGGTCGCCGGGCTCGATGCCGAGCTCCTTCGCCGCAGCCTCCACGACCGCCTGGTTGTCGGCGATCGCGACCAGCGTCTGCACGTCCTCGCGGGTGATGCCGCTCGAGGGAAGCGCACCACCGGTGGGGTTCGCCGACTTGTCGGGAGCCTGGTACGAGACGAGCGCGGTCGACTCGAAGACTTCCTTGGCCATGAAGGTGACGTAGCCGTATGCCGCCATGCCGGCGAGGATCGTGATCGCGAGCACGGTCTTCCACCGCTTCGAGACGATTCCCAGCACCTTGGCGACATCGACGCCCTGTCGGATTTCGTTCATCCTTCGACTCCCACGACGGCGGCAACAACCTTCACTGCGAGGGCGACCGGGAACAGCACGAGCACGGCACGGTGGAGCCAGCGGCGCTCGCCGAGCGCGCCGAACATCCAGAACACGGGCGGGATGAGCAGCGCGAAGCGCGGCATCTGCCACAGCACGCCGGTGGCGAGGGGCAGCAGCAGGCTCGCGATGCCGAACAGCGTCCAGCCGCGCAGCTGCGCGCGCGAGCCGACCGCGTTCGTGGCGAACAGCACGAGCATCGCTGCCGCGCCGAACGTGGCGACGAGTTCGATCGCCTGGCCGATGCTGCCGCCGAAC
The DNA here is from genome assembly GCA_025964555.1 of Thermoleophilia bacterium. Lineage (GTDB taxonomy): Bacteria > Actinomycetota > Thermoleophilia > Gaiellales > SKUG01 > JAGQUL01. The sequence goes on from JAOPYQ010000015.1 coordinate 77,265, forward strand.
GTGAGGTCGATGCCGGAGCCGAGCGCGCGGACCGGGCCGTCGAGCGTGACGTGGCGGTTGAAGTCGTCCTGCGCGTGCAGGAACGCCAGCGGGTCGCCCGTTCGGGAATCCAGGTACGCCATGAAGGCGACGATCGCCGCGGGGATCATCGCGCCGGCGGCGAGGGCGGCGACGACGGTGCGGCGGGCGATCGAGCCCGAGCGCAGCTGGTCGACCAGGACCGCGAGCAGGACGATGCCCACGAATGCGCCGGGCGGTCGGGTGATGGTGGCGAACGAGGCGAGCGCACCTGCGCCCAGCCAGGCTGCGGGTGTTGCGCGAAGCGCGAGGAGCACGCTCCCTGCGACGAGGCCGAGCATGAGCCCTTCGGTGGACGTCACCGAGAACCAGTACGCGAACGGGGCGAGCGCGAGATATGTCGCCCCGCGAATCGCCGCGGGTCGCCCGACGAACTGCTCGCCCAGCATCGCGACCCCGACGAGCCCGAGCAGGAACATCGCGTTCGAGACGAGGAACGCTGCGAGCCACATCGGGATGCCGATCGCGTCGCCGCCCGCCATGATCGCGGGCAGCAGCGGGAAGTTCACGGCGTTCTCGAGCGTGTAGCCACGCGTGGCGACGTCGGCGTAGTGCGGATAGGTCTCGGCGAACGCGAACGGTCGCCACGTCGAGGCGTCGCGATCGAGCACGCGCATCGCGAGCTCGGCTCCCCAGCCGACGAGGAACACGAGCAGTCGGCTCGCCACGAACGCGAGGTACACGGGCTTCCGGGCGCGCACGTGGGCGCGGAGGCGTGCTTCGCCTCCCGCGGGTGCGGGTGCCGGTGCGTCGACCAGGGCGGGTCGGGCATCGGCCGTCCGGGCGGTGTGTCCGCCGTGAGCCATGTTCTCCTCGTGGTGGTGCGTGTGGGCGTGGGCGCACCTCGCCCGCAGGCAGGTGCACTCGTCGGGCGCATCGGCACCGACGGCGTGGGACTTGAACGGCCCGATGCGGGTCGAGCGGATCCGCAGCGTGAAAGCGGCCGGTCGCTGTCCGTTCCGACCGCTCGCCCGGCAGCCGCGACGGGTGCGAGCTCGGGCCAACGCGGTGGCCGCGAACACCCGTTGTTACCTTTTCGCGCCGTTCGACGCTTGTAGGGGTTGAAGCGACCGAAGGCGCCTTGCGCCGCCGGTTGCCTTGCGTTCGCTGGTGAGGACGTTCGAGACACACCGCCATGTGCCTCGACACCAAGATCCGAACCAGCGTCGTCACTCGTCGCGCCGTCCTCTTGGACGGCGCGACTCGTTCGTCTACAGTGGACGCCCCATGGCGGACCCGGAACTCGACACATTTCCCGTGCTGCTCGCGGACGCGCGCGAAGGCGATCGGGCCGCCTGGGAACAGTTCTACCTCCGATTCGCACCGTCGGTGCTCGGCTACCTGCGCTCGCAGCGCGTCGATGAACCCGAAGACCTGCTCGCCGATGTCTGGTTGCAGGTCGTGCGCGACCTGGCCGGGTTCGACGGCTCGGCGGACGGCTTCCGAGCGTGGATCCTCCGAATCGCGCACAACCGTCTCGTCGATGTTCGTCGCGCAGACGCGCGCCGCCCGGACGAAGTGATCGTCGCGACGCTCCCGGAGTTGGCGGATGCAGGCGATCCGGCGCCGCCGGTCGATGATCAGGCGGAGCTGGAGCGACTGTTCCACGGTGTCCCGGCCACGCAGCGCGCGGTCCTCTACCTGCGCTACGTGCTCGACCTGCCACAGGGCGATATCGCGACAGTGCTGGGATCGACATTGGCAGCGGTGAAGATGCAGCAGCGACGCGGGATCGACGCGATCTCGACACGGCTTGACGAGGAGACGGACGCATGAGCCGCGATGATGAACGGGAATCGAACGTGGGCGACCGCATCAGACGTGCAGCACAGCTCCCGTCGGTCGACCATCTCCTCGATGCGCACGTGTCATTGATCGTCGCCGAACAGCGCCGCCTCGCGCAGGCGCGGGCGCACGGAGTCCAGGACAGGGCGCCTCGTCCGACCAGGACCCGGGCCATGCGGCGTCGGCGGACGGCGCTCGTCGCGTTCGCCATCGTCGCGGTGCTGCTCGTTCCGGCACTTGCGCTCGCGGGCCAGCTGCCCGCGCCGATCCAGCGATTCGCCTCCAGGGTCGGGGATGCACTCGGCGTCGACGTTCCCGGGGGCCACCACGAATCGATGCGCGAGGATCGGACCGCGTCACGCCATCGCATCGTCACCGCGGCCGGTGCGCTGCCCGACGCCTCGTCCAGTGATCGGTCCACCGTCGCAGATGGCGCGGGTGATGATCATGGCCACGGAACGGGCCCGGGCACGACCGACACTCCGACGGCACGAGCGCCCGTCGAAGGCCGACCCGACGATGGACCAGGCACGGTCGACGCACCCCTCGCCGGGCCCGCGGAACCCAGCGACCCGCATGCACCTTCCATCGGTGACCCCGGCACCGGGCTGGGAGTGGACAACGGCAGGTCAGAAGGCGGGACGGGGCGGGTCGACACCGACCCGAAGCCGGATGCGACGAAGCCCACGCAGCAGCCGAAGGATCCCAAGCCGGAGCAGCACCCCACGCCGGGCGTGGGCGTGGGCGTGCGTCCGGACGCAGGCGTAGGCGCGGGCTCGGGCGCGGGACTCGAGCACGGGAACGCCGGCGGAAACAGCGCCAGCGCCGGTGGTACCGGGCATGCCGCCGCGGACGATCACAGCGCGGCACAGGGTCCCGGCGCGACGACCGACGACCCCCACGGCACTGGCGGCACGAGCGGCACCGGTGCCCGCGACGATTCCACCGTCGCGCATGCCACGCCCGCTCCACCCCCGGCTGGCGCAAGCACCGGTAACGCCGTCACCCACGGCAACGGGAATGCGGAGCTCGCTCCGAAGGGGCCCGACAAGGAACGGTGAGCAGCGACCGCGTCCTGCTCGCCGCGTGCCGCAGCTCGCGCAGTCGACCTGCGTCGGTCGCGTAGGATTCGTGGCGTGAGCAGCCGCAAGGACATCTACGATCGCAAGGCCACGAGCGTCAGCCGTGGCAAGACGATCCAGCGGATCATGGATCGTCAGCACGCGAGCGGCATGATCCCCGGTACCGAGCTGGTGCTCGCGGAGCGCCCGGACGGGTCGATCGCCGAGGCGGTCCTCGCGTTCCATGGCGAGTGGGTCGAGCCGAAGCAGGTCACGACGCGGCGCGCCTACGAACGCTCCCTCGCGTTCTTCGTGCGCGACCTCGCCGCGAACGGACCGGCCCCCACCGAGGCCCTCGCTGCGCTCTCGCGCGACCGCCTCGTCGAGCATCTCGACTGGCGCCTGGCGAACGGGCTCCACGATCCCGGTGAGCTGCAGCGCGCAGCCCTGCACCTGACGCGGCTATGCGAGTGGATCGGCGGGCACCGAGGCGTCGACCTCGATGCGGATCGCGCATGGATGCGCGCGCAGGCGGCCGGACGCATCGATGCCGCCCCGCCCGCCTTCCACGTGGCGACGTCCGCCGACGAGCTGCGCGACACGAGCGGCGACGCCGACGCGCTCGGCACCTCGGACTGACGACCCGCCGATCGGTCCCTGCGGCCAACCCGTGGCCGCTCCGCAACGCTCCGCATTCCGGCACACGACACACAGGCAAGCGCGGTGCCGCCGGACAGCGGCCCAGCGCGGAAGAGTGGACGGCAGCTTTGACGGGAGCTGCCATGGACGTGGGCGGTGAACGTGACTGACAGTCACGTCAAAGATGCGGCAACCTCGACCGAGGATGCGACGACGGGCGACGCGCAGGACACGCGCGGCTCGGTCGCACGCGTCTTCGCCTTCCTGATCGAGCGTTTCCCACCGGCTCCGCAGCTCATCCTCATGGCGGTGCTGTTCGTCGCCGCGACGCTCATGAGCGCCGTGCTGCTTCCCGGATCGCTCACCGGCGCGCTCGGTGACATCGACGTCGCCAAGGCCATCGCCGGGTTCGTCGGCTCCCTGCTCTTCATCGTGCGCCTGCGCGTCTATGACGACGTGAAGGACGCCGACGCCGACCGCATCGAGAACCCGACGCGACCGATCCCGCGTGGACTCGTGTCGATCCGCGAGCTGGACGTCACCGGTGTCGTGATCCTGCTCGTCGAAGCCGCGCTCATCGCCTCGGTCGGAACGCTCACGTTCGTCGTCTGGGCGATCGCCGCCGCGTGGAGCGTGCTCATGCGCGTCGAGTTCTTCGTGTCGGAGTGGCTGGACCGCCATCCGGCGACGTTCGCGATCTCGCACATGGTCGTGCTCGGCCTCATCTACGGTGCGCTGCTCGCGATGGGCATCGATGCCCGGGGCGGCGACACGAGCGTCTCGGAGCTGCTGACCGAGCCGCTCGCGCTGTACGCGATGCTCGCCGCGACGAGCATCGGCATCGGCTTCGAGTGGGGCCGCAAGTTCGAGCGCTACTACGCGCCACACGGCGAGCGCGCCTGGTCGCTCTGGATCCTGTGGCCCTCGCTCGGCGCCATCGGCTTCACCGCCCTCGTGCGTGACACGTACCCGACCTGGTCGCTGCTCGCGCTCGTCGTGGTGACGGTGGGGACGATCCTCGGTCACGCGCTCGTGATGACGCAGCGCGATCGATCGGGCAGCGTCGTGCCGACCGGCAACCTGCGCGAAGCAGTCGAAGCAGTTCCCGGCGCCGCCGGACTGCTCGTGTACCTGGTGCTCGCATCCGCGGGCGTGACGGAGTTGATCGCCTGATGCCACACGCCCACGACCACATGAACCTCGACGGCCTCGAAGGGCGCATCGGCGGCAAGGGCGCGAAGCTCGCCCGGATGCAGACCATCGGGTGCAACGTCCCTGCGTGGTTCGCCGTGGAGGCCGACCAGTTCCGCCGCGCGATGGAGCATCCCGACGTGCAGTCGGCGATCGCGCGAGCCCGCGAACTCGTCGAACGCGAGCAGTTCGAGGAGGCCGCCGAGACGGTGCGCACGGCAGTGCTCGCGCTGCCGCTTCCGGAAGAGCTGCAGGCGACGGTCGTGCGCCAGTGGCAGGAAGACCTCGACGGCGCCGTCATCGCGGTTCGCTCGAGCGCGATCGGCGAGGACGGCACCGACCACTCCTTCGCCGGCCAGTTCGAGAGCGTGCTCGGCGTCGAGACGCAGCAGCAGCTGCTCGATGCGGTGCGCCAGTGCTGGGCCAGCGCCTGGACCGGGCGCGCGGTCGCCTACCGCGCCAAGCACGGCATGGCGGCGCTCGACACGCAGATGGGTCTCGTCGTGCAGGTGCTCGTCGACGCGGACGTCGCCGGCGTCCTGTTCACGGGCGACCCCATCAGCGGCGATCCGTACACGAGCGTCGTCAGTGCGACCTTCGGCCTCGGCGAGGCGCTCGTCAGCGGCATCGCGAACGCAGACACGTATCGCCTTGATCGTCGCCACGACCACCTCGAGGTGGAGGTCGCCGACAAGGACGTGATGATCGTGCGCGCCTCGGCGGGTCTTACGGAGGAAGCCGACGTGCCCGAGCAGCGCCGCGGCGAACGCGCGCTGACCGATGCGCAGGTGCGCGAGCTCGTCGCGCTCGGCTCGAAGCTCGAAGCCGCCGACGAGGGTCGCGCGCAGGACGTCGAATGGGCGATCGCCGACGGCGTGCTGCACGTGCTGCAGACGCGGCCGGTCACCACGAAGCTGCGTCCGAAGGGCATCCGCCGCACGTGGGACAACTCCAACATCGTCGAGAGCTACAGCGGCATCGTGAGCCCGCTCACCTTCTCGTTCGCGCGCGAGGCCTACACCGCGGTGTACTTCCAGGCGCTCAAGCTGCTGCGCCTGCCCGACAGCGAGATGGAGCAGGCAAAGGTCGTCGTGCGCCAGATGCTCGGCTACGTCGACGGACGGGTGTTCTACAACCTCGCGTCCTGGTACTACCTGCTCTCGGTCATGCCCGACTACGAGAAGAACGCCGCGGCCATGGAGCAGATGATGGGCGTGCGCGCCCCGCTCGATCGCCGCACCGCGCCACCGGCGAACGCCACGCGCAAGGTGCGCCTGTACGCCGCGATGGGCTGGCAGCTCATCCGCGTCAACAGGTCGATCGCCGAGTTCCGCGCCAACGTGCGCCGCGTGCTCACCAAGTTCGACCTCGACTTCAAGGCGATGGACTCCGACGAACTCGTCGACGCGTACGACCAGCTGCGCACCGAGCTGCTCGGCGACTGGCAGACTCCGATCGTCGGTGACACGCGCGTGATGATCATGTTCGATCGTCTGCGCACGACGATCAAGAAGATCGGGCTCGACGACGAGGGCACGCTCCACAACGACCTCATGTGCGGTCAGGGCGAGGTCGAGAGCGCCGAGCCGACGTACCACCTCGTGCGCGTCGCGGAGCGCGTGCGCGCCAACGACGAGATGCGCGCGATCGTGCTCGACACGCCGGACGACGAGCTGCGTGACGCGATTCGCGATCGCGGCGGCGAGCTGGGTGCATGGATCGACGCGCAGCTCGAGGACTACCTCGCCCGCTTCGGCGACCGCTGTGCGAACGAGCTCAAGCTCGAGACGCCCACGCTGCGCGAGCACCCGGCATTCCTGTACAGCGTCCTGCGCAACTTCGTGCGCCAGGAGGACCTGACCGAAGCGCGGATGAAGGCGCACGAGGCGAAGATCGCCGCCGAGGCGATGGCGCAGGTCCAGTCGCGCTTCGCCGCGCAGCGATCGCTCCTGACGCCGATCCGCCGTCGCACGTTCGCATTCGCGCTCAAGCACGCCCGTGCCGCGGTGCGCGACCGCGAGGCGATGCGCTTCGACCGCACGCGCGTGTTCGGCCTGGCGCGCCGCATCTTCGCGGCGCTCGGCGAGCGCTTCCACGAGGCTGGCCTGCTCGAGGATCCGCGCGACGTGTTCTTCCTCGAGGTCGAGGAGATCATCGGCACGGTCCAGGGCACGACGACGATCACCGACCTGCGCGGACTCGTCGGGCTGCGCAAGGCGCAGTTCGAGCTCTGGGAGCAGAACGAGATGCCCGACCGCATCCTCACCGTCGGCATCACGAACGCCAACCCGCGCGACGACGCGTACGCCGCCGTGGACGTGTCCGGCGACTCGATCAGCGGCATCGGCTGCTGCGCCGGCATCGTCGAGAAGCCGGTGCGTGTCGTGCATTCCCCGGATTCCGGCGTCACGCTCGACGGGGACATCATGGTCTGCACGCGCACCGACCCGGGCTGGGTACCGCTGTTTCCCTCGTGCGGCGGCCTGCTCGTCGAGCGCGGCAGCCTGCTCTCGCACTCGGCCATCGTCGCGCGCGAGTTCGGCATCCCGGCCGTGGTCGGGATCCCGGGCCTCATGCAGTGGGCGCGCGACGGCGAGATGGTGCGCATGGACGGCACCGCAGGCACGGTGGAACGCGCCGACGTGCCCGTCGAGGCGCCCGAGGTCGACGATTCCGTGCCGGATTCCACCGCGACACTTGACCAGCCCGTGCCAACGGGTACTATGTAAGTAAGTACATACTTACACACAGGACCGAGCAGCACATGACCAGCGCCCCCGCATCCATCGCCACCGACGCGACGCCCCTCGAGAGCGAGGTGGCGAAGCGTGCCGACTTCGGCCAGGTCCGCTACGCCCAGAGCTGGGAGGACCCGGAGAACCTGCGCGGCGCGATCCGCCCCGACGGCGATTCGCGCGTGCTGTCCATCGCTGCGGCCGGCGACAACTCCTTCGCGCTGCTCGTCCAGGGCGCCGGGCGCGTGGTGAGCGTGGACATGTCCCCCGCCCAGTGCGCGCTCGTCGAGCTCAAGCGCGCCGCGATCCTCACGCTCTCGCACGAGGAGCTGCTGCGCTTCCTCGGCGCAACCGAGGGCAGCGATCGCCTCGCGCTCTACATGCGCGTGCGCCCCGAGCTGCCGATCGATGCGCGCGACTGGTGGGACTCGCAGCCGCAGCTCGTCGCCAAGGGCGTCATCCACGTCGGCAAGCTCGAGAACATGTTCCGCATCTTCCGCACGCGCGTGCACCCCGCGCTGCACGGTCGCCGCACGACGCGCGCCGCCTTCGAGCCCCGCACGCGACTGGGCCGCGAGGAGTTCTGGCACGAGCGCTGGAACAACGTGCGCTGGCAGCTGCTCATCCGCATGTTCTTCTCCGAGCGCGTCATCGCGAAGCTCGGTCGCGACAAGTCGTTCTTCGAGCACGTGCAGATCGACGTCAGCAAGCACTACTCCCAGCGCGCCTACCACGCGTTCGTCGAGCTCGATCCGTCGACGAACCCGTTCCTGCAGTACATCCTCTTCGGCCGCTACCTCGACCTCGAGCACGGTCACCCGTACCTCGCGCCGCAGCACTTCGAGACGCTGCGCGACCGCCTCGCCGACGGCGCCCTCGAGGTCGTGTGCGCCGAGATGGAGGGCTACCTGGGAACCTGCGAGCCCGGGTCGTTCACCGGCTACAACCTGAGCGACATCTTCGAGTGGATGAGTGACGACCTGCACGAGCGCGTGTACCGGGCGATCGCACGCACGTCCGCTCCCGGCGGCACCCTCGCGTACTGGAACAACCTCGTCCCACGCAGCGCGCCGACGTCGCTGCTCGCCAGCGGCGCCGTCACCACCGACCGTGAACTGGCCGTGCGGCTGCACGATGCCGACCGATCGTTCCTCTACCGCGATTTCCACGTCGACACCGTCGTCGATCCGGAGGCCGCACGATGAACATGGACCTCATCCTCCATGAGGCGCTCGGCACCGCGACGATCGGTGTCATCGCCATCTCGGTGCTCGTGCTCGCCGAGGTGCTCAAGCGGAAGACGAGCCTGCCGACCGAGCTGACGCGCAAGTTCGCGCACATCGGCTCGGGCATGGCCGTGCTGCTCATCCCTGCATTCATCGACAGCTCCTGGACGGTGCTCATCCTCGCCGCCGGCTTCGCCGGCCTCATGTTCGGGACGCACGTGACCGGCCTGCTGCAGGGCGTGCACGGAGTCGGCCGCGGAGTCGGCGGAGTGCTCTGGTACCCGGTCACCGCGTGGCTGACGTTCTTCCTCGTGTTCGACGTGCGCCACGGCGAATACCTCGAGTACGCGATCCCGATCCTCGTGCTCGCCTGCGCCGATGCCATGGGCGCAGTCGTGGGCAAGCGCTGGGGCCGCCACCGGTACGAGGTCGTGCCGGGACACTTCCGTTCCCTCGAGGGAAGCGGGGCGTTCTTCCTCGTGTCGCTCATCTGCATCGCGGTGCCGCTCGCGGTCGGCCTCGACGTCGACCCGCTCCGCGCGCTCGCCGTCGGCCTGCTCGTCTCGGCCCTCTCCACCGCCTACGAGTCGGTGAGCGTCCACGGTCTCGACAACCTGCTCGTGCCATTCGGCACCCTGCTCTTCCTCGACCGATACCTGACGCTGTCCTGGACCGAGCTCGGTCTGCAGGCGTCGCTCATCGCGGCGATCGCCGCGACCGCCTTCGCGATCCAGTGGCGCCGCCCCGCGACCGGTGGCGGAGCTGCCGCGTTCGTGCTGTCGGTCTACACCGTGCTCATCCTCGGTGGCTGGGCGTGGCTGCCGCCGCTCGCGGGCCTCGTCGCCACGTTCATCGCCTACGAGCGACTGACACCCGTACCCAACAAGTTCGCCAAGGTGCGCTACGAGATGGGCACCGCGCTCATCGGCCTCACCGTCCCGGTCGTGCTCGTGCTGCTGCACGCGTCCTTCGACGATGCCGGGATCCAGAACGCGCTCTACATCGGCTACCTCGCCTCCATCGCCTGCCAGGCCGCCGTGCTCGCGTTCGTGCTGCCCCAGCACCGCTCCTTCCGGTTCGGGCGCATCCGCCGACTCGTCACCGTGAAGGATCCCTGGCAGCACGCACCGACCCCCGGCAAGCTCGTCTTCGCAGCGATCGGCGCGACTGCCGCGCTCGCCGTCCCGTTCGTCGCGATGCGCCCCGAGGCTGCCGCCAGCGCCGCCACCCTCGAGATCTCCGCCGTGCTGGTCGCCTGCGCGGCCGGTGTCGCGGCATTCATCACGCTCGCCGCCACCGCCTGCGCGCGCCGCGCGTGCGCCGCGTGCGGGAACGTCACCCTGCACGGCATGGGCTGCTGCCACGCGCTCGACCTGGGCAACGGCGACACCGTCTCGATGCGGACCCTCACGTTCCGCAAGACCTACCTCGTCGCGAACTCCCTCGCGGCGGTCTCGGCAGCAACGGTGGTGGCCGCATGGAGCATGTAGTCGACAGCACGACCGGCAGCGTGACTCGCGCGACGAGCGCACGCCACGACCTCGTCATCCCCAAGGTCGCACCGACCACGCGCGTGACCGTGCGCTCATTCGACGTCGACGGTCCGGCCGCCATGGTCGATCGCTTCGTCGCGCTCGGCCTGCGCCTGCAGCTCGAGACGCCGCTGCGCATCCCCCAGGCGGAAGAGGTCGTCCGACACCGCCTCTCCTCCGACTTCGGCTGGTACGCCTCCGGCACCGCGCGCCACTTCGTCGCGACGATCGGCGGCCGCGACATCGGTCGCTGCAGCGCGATGCTCGACCCCGAACAGCGCGACGAGGACGGCCGCCAGGTCGGACTGATCGGCCAGTGGGAGTGCGAAGGCGGCGAGGACGGCGCGAGCGCCGCACACGCACTGCTCGAGCTGGCGACCGCCTGGCTGCGCGACAGCGACGCGCACCGCATCGTCGGCCCCGTCGACTTCTCCACCTGGTACGGCTACCGCTTCCTCGACGACCCGGGTGACGGGCGCGACCCGATGCTCACCGAGCCGGTCACGCCCTCGTATGCGATCGAGCAGTGGGAGGCCTTCGGCTTCACGCGCGACGAGACGTACTTCAGCGCCGAGATCCAGGACCCGGTCGAGCAGCTCGAGCTGGGGCGACAGGTCGCGAAGATCCTCGTCGACCAGGGATGGAAGGTCCGCCAGCTGCGCATGCGCGAGTGGGACGACCTCATGGAGCAGGCCCATGCCATGAGCATGGAGGAGTTCACCCGCCAGCCGTACTTCACGCCGATCTCGCTCGACGACTTCCGCGCGATGTACGCCGGCGTCAAGCGCGGCGTGGATCCGCGCTACGTCTTCACTGCCTGGTCGCCGGAAGGTGACTTCGCCGGCTACGTGTTCGGGGTGCGCGACCTCTCGCGCGCCGCCCGCGCACTGCAGTCTGGCGGCATCCGCTCGAAGGTCGCCGCACTGCGCGAGGCGTGGAACGCGGACACGATGATGGTGAAGACGATCTGCGTGGCGAAGCCGTACCGCAAGCTCGGCATCACGATCCTCGTCCAGCACGCGCTCTACGCAGCCGCGATGGACACCGGTCACTCGCGCGTGTGCAACATGCTCATGCACTGCAACAACCGCTCGCGCGACCTGACCGCCCTGGCCGGCGGCAAGGAATACCGCACGTACGTGACGCTCAAGCTCGACGCGTGAGCACGTGCCTCCTGCCCCGCGCGCGGGTATGGCCCGACCGATGACAGATTCCGACACCACCACCGAGTTCGAGACCGCCGACGCCAACGTCGCGCGGCTCATGGTCGAGCTCCTCGACACCGTCGCGGACCGCCCCGCGTTCGTGCGCCTCGACGAGCAGGGCCGCACCGACCAGGTGATCACCTTCGAACGCCTGCACTCGCTCGTCGGTGCAGCCGCGGGTGGCCTGCGCGAACGCGGCATCGGTCGCGGCAGCCGGGTCGTCGTGTTCGTGCCGATGAGCATCGAGCTGTACGTGACGCTCCTCGCGGCGCTGCGCCTGGGCGCTGTCGCCACCTTCATCGAGCCGTGGGGCGGGCGCAGGATGATCGAGCAGGCCGCCCAGCTCGTCGACGCCGACGCATTCGTCGGCATCCCAAAGTCGTTCCTGCTGCGCCTCATGAGCCCCGCGCTGCGCCGCATCGACATCGCCGTCTCGACAGGCCAGCGCAAGGTGCCCGGCGCCGAGCGCTTCCAGGACCTGCTGCGCACGCCGACGAGCCAGCACGTGCTCGACACGGCTCGCATGGACAAGGACGAGCCTGCGCTCGTGACGTTCACCACTGGCTCGACCGGCACGCCCAAGGGCACGAACCGGACCCACGAGATCCTGCTCGCACAGCACCACGCGCTCGCGCGCCAGGTTCCCGATGCGGAGCATGCGCGCGTGTGGACCAACCTGCCGGTCGTCGTGCTCCACAACCTCGGGCGCGGCGTCGAGACGGTGCTGCCGCCCGACAAGGTCGGCCAGGACCCGATGCCCGACCCCAAGCTCTTCCACCAGCTCGTGTCACGATCGGGCGCGACGATCATGGCGCTCAGCCCTGCGCCGCTCGCGCAGCTCGGTCGCGCTCCTGGCCGTGCGCCGCTCGTCAACATCGAGCGCGTGTACACGGGTGGTGGTCCGGTCACTCCGGAGCTGCTCGAGTCCGCGAAGGCGGTGCTGCCGAACGCCAGCATCACTGCGCTCTACGGATCGACCGAGGCCGAGCCGATCGCCCACGCCTCCGCCGAGGACGTGCTCGCGCGGCGTGATGCGATGCGCACCCACGGCGGCATCTTCGTCGGGCATGAGGTCGAGGACGTCGACATGCTCATCGTGCGACCGATGCGCGGTCCGATCGACGTGGAGTCCGGGACGGCGCTTGCCGACTGGGCGGTCGCCGACGGCGCGCCGGGCGAGGTGCTCGTCGCCGGGGACCACGTCAATCGCGAGTACTGGCAGAACCCGGACGCCGTCCGCGAGAACAAGATCACCGACGAGCACGGTCGCGTGTGGCATCGCACGGGTGACATCGCGCGTCGCGACGACGACGGCGGCCTCTGGCTGCTCGGCCGTCGCGGCGGCGGCTTCACGATGAAGGGCCGTCGCTGGTGGGCGCTCGAGATCGAGACCCCGGTGACCGACCTGCCCGAGGTCGAGCGCGCGGCGATCTGCATGCCGAAGTTCACGGGCTCCGATCGGGAGTTCAAGAACGCCACGGCAGTGCTGGCCGTCGAGCCTGCTGCCGGCTTCACGCGACGCGACGCGAACGAGGCGACGGTCCGCGTGCTGCGCGCCCTCGGCGTGGCCGCGCAGATCGAGGTTCGCTCGCTCAAGAAGATTCCCGTCGACAAGCGCCACGCGACCAAGATCGACGTCGCCGCGCTCCAGGAGAAGCTCAAGCCGGAGAACCAGGATGACTACTGACGGGCGCTTGCACTAATGGATCGACGCAACCCCTGGACGATCGCGTCCGCCGTCGTGCTCGTCACGCTCGGCGTGCTGTGGGGTGTGTCCAACGTCACCGACGTGGACATCCCCCTCGAGTGGCTGCTGCCGAGCCTGCTCGTGCTCGCCGGCGTGCTCATGCTCGTCGGCAGCAACAATGGCAACGGGCCGCGCGACAAGCGGCCGCCCTCGCAGTTCGAGCGCGACGACGCGCCGCGCGTGCCCTGATCGCCGTCGACCGGGCTACTGCTCGGTGGAGAGCTTCTCGAGCGCGGCGTGGTCCTCGATGACGATCCGTCGTCGCCGGGTCGAGAGGATCTCCTGCTTCTTGAGCGCGCTCATGAGTTCGGCGACCGTCTCGCGGGTGGAGCCGCACATCTCGGCGATGTCAGACTGCGTGAACGTCTTGTTGACGATGCGACCGCCACCCATCGTGGGGTGTCCGTAGCGCTCGTCGAGCTCGAGGATCGTGCGCGCGAGGCGTCGGCGCACGCTCCAGAACGCGACCTCCTCCGCGAGCTCCGTGGTGCGCTGCAGGCGCTGGCCGACGAACTTGAGCAGGTTGAGCCCGACGAGCGGCACCTCGGTCACGAGCACCTCGAGGTGTCCGGCAGGCATGACGCACAGCAGGCAGTGCTCGTCGGCCTCGGCGTACACGCCGGCGTGGGTCTGGCCGATCATGCGGCTCTCCCCGAACACTGCGCCACGATCGAGCACGGCGATCGTCAGCTGCTTGCCCTCGGGGGTGCGGCGATACAGGCGCACGCGTCCTTCCTTGAGGAAGTAGATCGTGCCGGGCGTGTCCTCGGGTGAGAAGAACACCTTGCCGCGTTCGCACTGCGTCATCGACGTGAGCTCGTCGACGCGCTTCATCTGTTCGTCGGACAGGCCGCCGAAGATCTCGCTCTCCTGGAGCAGCTCGCCCTTGATGACGGCACGCGGGCGGTCATCCGGCGCGGCATCGGCAGCGGCAAGGTCATCGGTGTCTGCGGGATTCGGGGCCATCGTGAGCAGGTTCATGCCCTGATCGTGCCGTGCGTCCACCTGTGCGTCTGTCGGCCCGCATACAAATGGGTCGAGGGCCGGCCCGACGTGCATCGGACCGACCCTCGAAGTCGTACGTACCGCCTGGCGGATCAGACCGTGTCAGGCGCGGCAGCGGCGCCGGCGAGGCGCGGCTTGATGCCGTACAGGTACGCAGCACCCGCAAGCACGGCACCGACGATCGGGCCCACGATGTAGACCGCGGCGTCGTCCCAGCTGTTGGACACGAGCGCGGGCGCGAACCAGCGTGCCGGGTTGAGCGCGGCGCCAGTTCCCGTCCCGATCATGAGGATGCCGCTGGTGACCGCGAAACCGATCGGCATGCCGGCGACCTTGAACCATGCGCCGTCACGATCGACCGCGACCGCGAAGACGACCCACACGAGCAGGAACGTCGCCACCGCCTCCAGCAGGATGCCGTTGCCGACACCCAGCCCGTCGGCGAGCGCGGGGACCGATCCGGCGAGGTCCTTGCCCTCTCCATCGAAGCCCCACATGATGAGCAGCGCGCCGACGAAGCCGCCCGCGAGCTGCGCGACTACATAGGCGAGCCCCTCGACCGGGCTCATCTGGCGCAGCACGACCATCGTGACGGAGACCGCGGGGTTGAGGTGGCCGCCCGACACGTGACCGATCGCCGTGACGCCGACCGCGATCGCCAGACCGTGCGCGAGCGCGACTGCCAGGAGGTCGCCGCCGTTGACGAAGACGCCGAGACCGACAGCGACGAACAGCATCGTGGCGATGAACTCGGCGAGCAGCTTCTCTGCCAGGGTGTGGACGGTCGTCACGGGCGACTCCTTGCGTGATGAGTGCTCCGCGCGCCATGAACGCGCGCGGGATTGGCACGCGAGCCTAAGCTCGTCGTCGGACGATCCTCAGTGCGCGAGCAGGCGCCCTGCGCCATGCCGATCCCGCAGCTCGCCGCTGCGATCGTCGAGCCCGATGATCTCGACCACGGTCGCGTGCGATGCGTAGCGCGTCTCGATCGCGTCGAGCGCCGCGACGGCCGACGTGTCCCACACGTGCGCGTTCGTGAGGTCGATGACCACCCTCGGCGGATCACCGGCGTAGTCGAAGGCGGTGATGAGCTCGCGATCGGAGGCGAAGAACAGCTCGCCGACGACCGAGTACACCCGGGTTCCCCCGTCGGGCGTGAGCACGCTGGTCACCTCGACCAGGTGCGCGACGCGTCGCGCGAACACGACCATCGCCGTCACCACGCCCACCCCGACGCCGATCGCGAGGTTGTGCGTCGCGACGGTCGCCACCACGGTCGCGGCCATGACGGCCGTCTCGCCCCGCGGCATCCGACGAAGGGTGCGCGGCGCGATGCTGTGCCAGTCGAACGTCGACACCGACACCAGGATCATGACGGCGACGAGCGCGCCCATCGGAATGACCGCCACCAGGCTCGCGAGGGCGAGCACCAGGACAAGCAGGAACGAACCTGCCGCGAAGGTCGAGATGCGCGTTCGAGCGCCGCTCACCTTCACGTTGATCATCGTCTGGCCGATCATCGCGCAACCCGCCATCCCGCCGAACAGGCCGGTCACCAGGTTGGCGATGCCCTGCCCGCGCGATTCGCGGTTGCCGTCGGAATCGGTCTCGGTGATGTCGTCCACGAGCCGCGCGGTCAGCAGCGATTCGAGCAGGCCGACCGCCGCGAGGGTGATCGAGAACGGCAGGATCACGAGCAGGGTGTCGATCGTCCACGGCACGTTCGGGATCCCCAGCACGGGCAGCGCATCGGGGAGCGCGCCCTGGTCACCGACGGTCGGCACGCCGATGCCAGCCACGACCGTGAAGGTCGTCAGCACGATGATCGCGACGAGCGGTGAGGGGATCGCACGTGTCAGTCGGGGCACGCCGTAGATGATCGCCAGACCGGCAGCCACCAGACCGTACACGGCGATCGGTACGTCGACGAGGTATGGCAGCTGCGCCAGGAAGATGAGGATGGCGAGCGCGTTCACGAACCCGGTCATCACCGATCGCGGGACGAACCGCATCACGCGCGCGATGCCGAGCGCACCGAGCGCGACCTGGATGGTGCCCGCGAGGATCGTCGCCGCGAGCAGGTACTGGACGCCGTGATCGTGCACGAGGTCGACGACCACCAGCGCCATCGCGCCGGTTGCCGCGGAAATCATCGCGGGGCGCCCGCCGGTGATCGCGATCGACACCGCCATCGTGAACGAGGCGAACAGGCCTACGCGCGGATCGACGCCGGCAATGAGCGAGAAGGAGATCGCCTCGGGAATGAGCGCGAGCGCGACCACGAGTCCGGCGAGCAGCTCCGCGACGAGGCGCCTGGGCGAGCGCAGCGCGGCGCGCACGGAGGTCTCGGGATGATGGTCGAGTGCGCGATCCGGCATCCGGACACCGTACCGCACGGGCGCCGCGTCAGGCGCGGCGAAGTGCCGCAGAAGACGCGCAGAAGAGGTGCAGCGAGCCGGTGACGCCCTCGTCCACCCCGCCGACATACCCTGCAAGCATCCGACCACGAGGGCCGACCGACTGCGGTGCATCTCTGCGGAGCTTCAACCTCGGGTGCTCCGTACTCGCTGCCTGATGAACGATAGGGGGCCGCGCTTCCGGCGACAAGGGGTGGGACAGGGCGCTGGCCGGATAGCTGCGCAACGAGCGGCATTCGCCGTTCACCAGATGCGTGAAGCTCGACGGCTGGTCGAGGGTCGTCAGGATCGGGACGACCACCGCCGAAACGAACGACAGCGAGTTGGCGGCGGTTTCGTCAACTCCTTCCGCGTACGGTACGTGAGTGTCGGTCACGCGCCTGCGATCCGGGGCTTCGTCCTACTCCCGTCTCCAACTCGCCGTGCACAGACCAACCTAGCGCGCACCACCACTGTCGTTCCGCGATGTGGTCGCGGCTCGGGGCCAGCCTGTCGGAACCCCCGAAAGCGCCTCCCAAACGACGGCGATACCCGTCTGCATCCGACGCACCCGCTTACGTGTGGGTGCGAGCAATCGCCACGCATGCCCCGCCCCGGCACGCGATGCAGCCCAGGAGGCTTCTACAATGCCCCAGATGTCCGCTGGACCCAAGCGATCCCGCTCGGCCGGTTCGCGCTTCGGCGCGTCCGATCCCGAGTTCTACCGCAAGCGTGCGCTGCCGCCCGCGCCTGCCGACGAAACCGCGACCACCATCGCGGCGACGATCGATGCCGTCGTGTACGCGAATGCGGAGGGGACGTTCTCGATCCTGCGCGCGATCGACGAGCACGACAACAAGGTCGTCCTCAAGGGTGGGCTCGCGCACGTGCACGTCGGCGAGCACCTCACGTGCACCGGCAAGTGGCAGCAGCACACCGAGCATGGCTGGTCGTTCATGGTCGACCATGCGGAGGCCTCGCAGCCGCACACGACGATCGGCATGATCGCGTACCTCGAATCGTGCGTCCACGGCATCGGGCCGATCTGGGCGAAGGCGATCGTCGAGACGCTCGGCACCGAGGTGTTCACCCTCATCGACGCCGACCCGCAGGTCCTGTTCAACGTGCGCACCCCCTCGGGCCGCAAGATGAGCGCCAAGCAGATCCGCGAGATCATCTCCGAGTGGGAGAACTCGCGCGCGGTCCGACGCGTCATGCACTTCCTCACCTCGCACGGCGTCACCACGGGCATCGCGACGAAGATCCACAAGCAGTACGGCGACACCGCGCTCGAGCGGATGCAGGAGAACCCGTACTGCATCGTCGAGATCCGTGGCATCGGATTCAAGATCGCCGACCGCATCGCCCGCAACCTCAACGTGCCGCTCGAGAGCCCGGCGCGCATCCGTGCGGGGATCCGCTTCTGCCTCGAGGAGGGCGAGGGGGACGGCCACTGCTTCCTGACCGACGAGGAACTCGCGAGGTCGATCGAGAAGCACCTGTTCGTGGACCCGCTCGACGCGACCTACGTCGACTCGCGCCCCGACGAGACGATCAAGCTCGACGTCATCATCGCGAACCAGCTCGAGGAGCTCGTGCGCGACAACCAGATCGTCATGGACGTCACCGACGACGGTCGGCGGTACTACCTGCGCGAGCTCTACTGGATCGAGCAGCGCCTGGCGCGTCACGTGCGCGACCTGCTCTCGACGCTGCCGGCGGTCGACGTCGAGCTGCCCACCCGCCCGACGAGCGGCGACTTCGTTCCCAACGACGGGCAGTGGCAGGCGATCGAGAACGCGCTGACGTCTCGCATCTCGATCATCACGGGTCTGCCGGGCACCGGCAAGACGACCCTCGTGAAGCTGCTGCTGCAGGTCATCGACGAGGCCGACCTGCGCCTGGACGGCGAGCAGGAGCGCTACCTGCTCGCGTCGCCGACCGGCAAGGCCGCGCGGCGACTGCAGGAGGCGACGGGCGCGTCGGCGCAGACGATCCACCGACTGCTGCAGTGGGCGCCGTCGGAGGGCGGGTTCCTGCACGACGAGGGCAACCCGCTCACGGCGCGGTTCGTGATCGTGGACGAGACCTCGATGGTCGACCTCAAGCTCGCTGACGCGCTCTTTCGAGCGATCGGTCCGACCACGCACCTCGTGCTCGTCGGTGATGCCGACCAGCTGCCCCCGGTCGGCGCGGGGAAGGTCTTCGACGACCTCATCGAGTCCGGCTGCGTGCCGAGCGTGCGGCTCACGGAGATCTTCCGGCAGGCGGCGCGGTCGATGATCGTGCGCAACGCGCACCGCATCGTCAACGGCGAGAAGCCGTTCCGCAACCGCAGCGACGGGAGCGTGGAGCTCGGCGTCGATCCGGAGGAGCTGGACGACGACTTCTTCTTCGTGCACCGCGACGAGGCCGAGGACGTCGCGCGGACGGTGGTCGAGTTCGCTGCCGAGCGCATCCCGAAGAAGTACGGCCTCGACCCCATGCGCGACGTGCTCGTGCTCGCACCGATGAAGAAGGGCCCGTGCGGGCTGGAGGTCCTCAACTCGAAGCTGCAGTGGAAGCTCAACCGCGACGGGCAGAAGCTCAACATCAAGGACCTGCGCGTCGGCGACCGCGTCATCCAGACACGCAACAACTACGACCTCGAGGTCATGAACGGCGAGGTCGGGGTGCTGCGCGCGTGGGATGCCGAGGACGGTATCGCCACGATCGACATCTCGGGTGACGAGCGAACGGTCGAGGTCCCGCGCAACCAGCTCGACAGCTTCATGCTCGCGTACGCGATCAGCGTCCATCGCTCACAGGGGTCGCAGGCACCGGCGGTCATCTGTGTCGTGGCGCGCAGCCACTGGAACATGCTCACGCGTTCGCTGGTGAACACCGCTGTCACGCGAGCCCAGAAGCTGTGCGTGTGCGTCGGGCAGCACGCGGCGCTCGGACATGCGGTGAAGACGGTCGATTCACGCACGCGCAACGCGGCGCTCGCCGAGCGGGTCGCGGCGGGAGGCGCGCCGGTCGCCACGACGCGCGCGGTGGCGTCCGTCGATCCGTTCGCGGGCGACTCGGTGATCGGCGCGATCGCCGACTGACGTCAGGCGCGCGCGGGTGACACGGAACCGGGCTGACGTCGTGTCATCCGGCCCGAGCCCGTCAGCCTCGTGCGTACCACGCCTGACGGGCGGCGAGGATCGCGGGAAAATCCGCATCGACGATTCCATCGAGGCGTCGTGACATCGATCGGATGATGCCGATCGACAGGAAGATCCAGGCCTCGGCGCGCGGGTCGAGGTCCTGCGCGATCCCACCGGCCTTCTGGGCGCGCTCGAGCATCGATGCGATGTAGCCGTGCACATCCTGCGTGAACGCGATCACGTGCGGACGAGCCTTGGGATCCTCGGCGAGATCCGTGAGGGCGTAGAGCCAGAGCCGAGCCGCGTCGTTCTCGTCCTCGAGTGCGGCGAATCCGACCTCGGCGATCTTCGGCAACCAGAGCCGCGCGTCCGGCTCGCCTTCGAGCACCGCCTCCCAGCGCGCCTTGAGGGAGACCCAGGCCTCCACCAGGCACGCGCCGTACAGCGCTGCCTTGCCCTTGAAGTGGTGGTAGAGGACCGGTTCGGTGATGCCGGCCTCCTTCGCGATCGACGCCGTCGTCGCGGCAGAGTAGCTGCCACGGGAGAAGACCCGCGTGGCTGCCGCGAGGATCGACTCACGGCGATCGGCGGCGCTCATGCGCGGTCCACGCCGCTTGGTGGTGGTGGCCATTCGGCACCTCGTTCCCAATGCCCGGAGGTCATCGATGGTTAGCACTCACTACTTAGCACTCACTATACGCGGGCTTCGCGTCTGCGCAAGCCCCATCGCAATGCGGCACCCCTGCGGGGCCGTCGATCCCGCCGAGCTCCTCGACCACCCGGTCGACGACATGATCGGCCCAGGCGACCCGGCCTCGTGGACCGCGCGGCACGCCGAGCTCGAGTTCGAGCCGGTCGAGCGCCGCCGCCAAGGCTCCGTCAGCGGGCAGCGACCTGCGCTCGGCGGCGTACATCGCCGCGTGGAACGAGAGCATGGCAGCCACCCGGAGCGGGGTGTCGATCGCAGCAGCAGGCAGCCGAAGCGCCAAGCCGCATGAAGCGCGGACCGAACCGCCGCCCGGCCCGGGCATCATCCCCATCACCGCAACGCGGCGCCCGGGCGGCGCCCCCCACGCCGCCCGGACCGCTCCGTGGCTGGTCGCACGCGGAATGCCTTGGTCCCGCTGCCCCTCGATCCCCTCGATGCCCTCGATCCCCTCGATCCCCCGGTTCCCCTCGACCCCTCGCCCCCCGTCAGGCCGGACACGCCCCCAGCCGCCTGGCACGCCCCCAGCGAGTTCGATGCGGCCCCCAGCCGCATCGACGACCTCGAGGACGAGCGCACCTGTCGGCGTGAACGCCGCCAGATTCCAGCCGTCGGCGAGCACCGCGGACACGCGGCATCGCTCGACCTCGGCCAGGCTCGTCGCCCGCACCGCCGGGAGCGCTGCAAACGCTCCGGCGAAGGCGGCGAGGCCCTCGGCCACCGAGGCGACTTCGGTGATCGCGCCGTCCGTGGCTGGAGCGCGATTCACACCTCCGACGTGCTGCTCGATGCCCATGTCCCCAACTCCCCTAGTAACTGCTAATGTAGCGTGTACTAACTTAGCCTACACTAACTCTAT
Source organism: Thermoleophilia bacterium (assembly GCA_025964555.1). Taxonomy (GTDB): domain Bacteria; phylum Actinomycetota; class Thermoleophilia; order Gaiellales; family SKUG01; genus JAGQUL01. The sequence goes on from JAOPYQ010000015.1 coordinate 98,564, forward strand.
CGCTTGGCGAGGGGGATCCGTTTCAGTCGATGGATTACGCCGCTGAAACCCCGCATGCCAGCGTGCGTCGACGGGATTTCGCGTAGGCTTGGAAGCCATGTTCGAGCAGCTGCGACCCATCCTCCCGACCAGCGCCGATGCCCCCGACGGCGAGCTTCGGCTCGGTGGGGTGCCCGTCACCGAGCTGGCCCGCGCGTACGGCACGCCCGTGATCGCCTACGACGGCGCCCACCTCGAGGCGACCGCGCGGGCATGGATCGACGCGTTCGCCAGCCACCCTGCAGGTGCGACGGTCGCGTACGCCACGAAGGCATTCAGCTCGGTCGGGATGCTGCGGCTGCTCGGTGACCTGGGCCTGGGCGCAGACGTGTCTTCCCTCGGCGAACTGCAGGTCGCGCTCCGCGCCGGGATCGCACCTGAGCTCATCATCATGCACGGCAACAACAAGTCGCGGGCAGAGCTCGAGGCGGGTGTCGAGGCCGGCGTCGGTCTCGTGGTCGTCGACGCCGAACAGGAACTCGACCTGCTCGAGAACGTGCTTCACGTCGCCGATGCGACCCAAGCAGTGCTCGTTCGCGTGAACCCGGACATCGAGGTCGAGACGCACCGCTACATCTCCACTTCCCACGCCGGCTCGAAGTTCGGCGTGACAAGTGACGTTGCCGCCACGCTGCTCGAACGCGCCGCCGCTTCCGACCGCTTCGATGTCCGCGGAGTCCACGTACACCTGGGCTCGCAGCTGCTCGACGCCGACCCGTGGCGGCGCGTGATCGCCTGGCTCGCCGGCTGGGCACGCGAGCTGCATGACCGGACCGGCGTGGTCATCCACACGCTCGACGTGGGGGGCGGTCTCGGCATCGCTTACGTCGAGGACCAGGTGCCCCCGACTCCCGCCGCCATCGCCGCAGTGGTGCGCGACGCACTGAGCGAGAGCTGGCAGGCAGCCGGTCTCGAGCTGCCGCACCTGGTGCTCGAGCCCGGTCGCAGCATGGTCGGCCAGGCAGCCGTGACGCTCTACACCGTCGGTGTGGTCAAGCAGACCGGCGACGACGACATCCGGTACGTCAACGTCGACGGCGGCATGAGTGACAACCCGCGCCCGACCCTGTACCAGGCGCGCTACCGCGCGCTGCTCGCCGAACGCGTCCATGACGCGGCCGACGCTGCGTGGTGGGTCGCCGGGGTGCACTGCGAAAGCGGCGACGTGCTCATCGAGGACGCTCCACTTCCGACGCCCCGCCCGGGCGAGCTCCTCGCCATCCCCGCCACCGGCGCCTACGCAGCAAGCATGGCGTCGAACTACAACCTCGTCCCGCGCTGCGCCGTCGTGCTCGTGGAGAACGGCACGCATCGCCCCCTCGTTCGCCGGGAGACACTCGACGAGCTGCTCGCGCGCGATGTCGATGCCATGGTCGCCTCGACGTGAGCTCGAGCGACCACGACGCCCACGGTCATTCCCACGGGCACGCGCATTCGCACGGCGGCGCGCCCGCTGCGGCGCACTCGCATGCTCCGTCCTCGGCGGCGCTCGCCGGTGATTCGCGCGCACGACGTGCGCTGACGTTCGCGCTGGTCCTCGGGCTCGTCGTCCTCGTCGCGGAGGTCATCGCCGGGCTCGTGTTCGGCAGTCTTGCGCTGCTGGGCGACGCAGCACACATGGCGACCGACGTGGCCGCCTACGGCGTCGCGCTGTGGGCTGCCCGAGTGGCTGCTCGTCCTGCCTCGCGTACCCGGACGTTCGGCCACGGCCGTGTCGAGATCCTCGCGGCCCTCGCCAACGGCGCGACCCTGCTCGCTGCGAGCACGTGGATCCTCGTCGAGTCCATCCGCCGCCTCGTCGATCCGAGCACCGTGGACGGCGCCGGCATGTCAGCCGTCGCCGCGCTCGGACTGGTCGCCAACGCCGTGGCACTGTTCGTGCTCTGGCGCGCCGGGTCCGACAGCCTCAACATGCGCGGCGCGATGCTGCACGCTGCAGGGGACCTGCTCGGCTCCGCCGCGGCGCTCGCCGCAGGCATCGTGATCGCGACGACGGGCTGGCAGCGCGCCGACCCGCTCGCCAGCCTCCTCCTGACCGCCCTCATCGTCGTCGGGGCCTGGCGGCTCGTGCGCCAGAGCGCCGACGTATTGCTGGACGCCGCCCCCGTCGGCATCGACTCCGAGCGCGTGGCGGCAGCGATCGTGGCGGTTGACGGCGTGATCGAAGCACACGACGTCCACGTCTGGACGATGGCGCCCGGCACGATCGCCGCCAGCGCACACGTTCGTGCCGATGCCCGTTCCGACGGCGAGGTGGTGCTCGACCAGGTGGAGCGCGCGCTGCGCGTGGACCTCGCGATCCAGCACACGACCATCCAGCTGCGCGTCGACCGCGGGTCGCGACCGATGGAGACGGTGCCGCTCATGCAGCTCGAGGATGCCGTCGACTGGGCGACCGACCACATCGCGCGTGCCAATCCCGACCTGTCGCGCGCGGTCATCGCCGCAGCTGCGGGAGCGGCAGCCATCGGCATCGGTCCGGACGGGCGCGTATCGCCCGTCACGCTCTCGAGCAGGACCCTGCAGTCACTCGGTCGGCGACCCGGCGGCGACCGCGACGACAGCTCTGACCCTTCGGATCAGGCGTAGCGGTCGAACCGGTCACGTGCGCGCTCGAGATCGCGTTCGGCGTCCTCGACGCGGCGCGCCGCTCGGTCCTCGTCGCGCTGCGCGGAATCGCGGCGAACCTCGGCGCTCCGGACCTCGGTCCTCCGCCACTGCGCACCCGCGGCTCCGTGCGATGTCTTGTCGACACTGGCCATCCTGCATCACCACCCACGTATCCATCGGCTTTCAGACGTGACGTCTGAATGTCGGAGCCTCCTGCGGTTCGTCAGTTTTGCTCGGGTTCTGACGGTTGTTCGTCAGCTCGGCCCGGGGACTACAGGAACGCGTTCTCCGGCAGCCGCTTGAGCCCGGACTCGTCGAGGTCACGCTGCGCGAGATCCATCGCGGTGCGAGCGTCCCGATAGGACTGCTGCAGGGCGTCCTGCCACGCCTGCTCCCGTTCGGCGATCCGCTCGTCGATCGCTGTCGCATCACTCTCGGCGTCGCCTTCGCTGCCGTCGCGCCGAATGAGTTCATCCAGCCACCGCTGCTGGTCCCGGAGCGCGTCGACGCGCGTGTTGCAGGCGTCGAGGGCAAGCGATCGGACGTCCTTCGCCTCCGACGTGTCGATCTCGGCGGAGTCGAGCAGGTCGCATCCGGCTCGCAGTCGGTCTCGATAGCCCGTGACGTACTCGCGATACATCGTCGTGGTGATCTGCCGGGTTGCCCATCGCTGGCCGGCCTTCTCCCAGAACGGGTAGCCGAAGCGACCGCCGCCCTCGTCCCAGGCTCGGGCGAGCGCGCGCAGCTCGCCTCGGACCTGCCGTGCCTCGTCGGTCGCCTCGGCGGTCGGGGGATCGACGGGCTGCGTGTCGGCATCGGTCTCGACAGCGCCGGGTTCGACGCTGGTTCCGCCGCCTTCGGGCGCCACGGTCGCGAGCGCGGTGACGGGCGCTCCCAGTGCGACAACCACGGCCGCCACGGCCAGCGTTCGGGAGCGCGTGCGTGCCGGACGCTTCATCGGAGCGCCTCCTCGCGAGCAGGTGGCAGGCCGAGCTCCGCCAACGCTTCCTGGGTCGTCGTCGTTGCCTCGCGCGTCGCGCGAATCGACTCGTCCCATGATGCGCGCCAGGTCGCGAACCGTTCCTTGACGACGCTGTCCCCGAGACCCGAACCTCGCGCTCGGATCGCGCCAAGGAGCTCGTTCGTTGCGCGCGTGCGGACGTCGATCGCCTCGAGGAGCAGTTGCTGGACCTGCTGTTGGGCAACCGTGCGCACCGGTACCGCCGCCACGCGGGGACGGGCCTTCGCGAGGACGCCCTGCAGGCGAACTGCTTCGATTCGCGCCCGACCCGCGCGCTCGCCTTCGACCTTCTCACCCGCATCGGCTTCCACGGCGTCGGCACGCAGAGTCTCGGCAGTGACGAGGAAGTTGATGCGCGCGCTCACCGGCGCGAAGGCCTTCGCCAGGCGCGCGAGGCCCCGGCCGGCTGCGACGTCGGCGGCGGTGGGCGGCAGGTCCTCGTCCTCCGAGCGCGTGTCCTCGGTCGAACCGTCGTTCGCGGTGGCGGTTCCGCCCTCAGGCGTGGTCGCGGTGGACCCCGGCGTGGTCTCCGCCCCTTCGTCGCCCCCGCAGGCCGCGACGACGCACGCGACGAGCACCACGAAGACGGCAGCGCGGAGGTTTCGAAGGGCCGGACGCATCGGCTCCTAGCCTAGTCGAGGTGGACGAGGTCGGCTGCGGCGATGGTGCCGTCCTCGAGCTCCATCCAGACCGCAGTGTGCCTGGGAGCTCGTCGACGCTGGGTGGGACTGCCCGGGTTGATGATCATCGTCCCGTCCTCGAGCGTCGCGAGCTCCGGCATGTGGGAATGGCCGAACACGATCACGCTGGCGCCGGGGAACCAGCCTCGCAATCGTTCGTGGCGCCCGTTCGACCCGCCGCCATCGTGGACGACGCCGAAGGTGATGCCGTCGAGGGTGACCGTCGCACGATCGGGCAGCTGCGAGGCAACCTCGGCGTCGTCGACGTTGCCGACGACCGCCGTCACTGGAGCCAGCGTCGCGAGCGTGTCGAACACGTCCATCCGCACGAGGTCGCCCGCATGGATGACGTGGTCTGCGCGGTCCGCGAGCCGGAGCAGGCCGTCCGGCAGCCGTGCACCGATCGTCAGGTGGGTGTCGCTCGTCACGAGGATGCGGACGGTCATGCCGGCAGTACCTGTCGGATCGCCCCGTCGAGTGACACGACGAACAGCTCGCCTCCGTGCCCGGCGGCGATCGACGCCACCTGCGCCGCGCCCGGCGCGCTCACCCACGTCACGACGCCACGCCTGGGCTGTGAACCAGGAACGCCGGCGGCGTCGACGAGTCGAAGGTCGTCAGCACAGAAGTCGGTGAACACGTACCAGCCGCGAAGCCTCGGCACCAGCGAGCCGCGGTAGACGATCCCGCCCGTCACCGAACAGCCCTCCGTGCGACCGTAGGCCAGCACGGGGTCGATGCGGTCGCCAGGTCCCGCCGTTCCGCTGTCGTCGAACGATGCGTAGCCCTCCCGTCGACGCCATCCGAAGTTCGGTGTCGTGCCGCCGTCGAGCTGCGCGCGCGTGAGGGCGTCGATCTCCTCGAAGGAGTCCTGGCCGACGTCGCCGATCCACAGGTCACCGGTCTTCGAGTCGAAGGAGAAGCGCCACGGGTTGCGGAGCCCGATGGCCCACGCCTCGGGCGCGCCGTCGCGGACGTTGCCCTCCGGTATCGCGAAGCCGCGCTCGCCGCCTCCGTCGACGTCGAGACGGAGCAGCTTGCCGAGCAGTTCGTCGGCCTTCTGCGCACGGTCCTCCGGGTCGCCACCCGATCCTCCGTCGCCCATGCCGACATACAGCAACCCGTCGGGTCCGAACGCCAGGTGACCGCCGTTGTGGTTCTCGTACGGCTGCTGGATTTGCAGCAGCTCCTTCGACCGCGTCGCGCGCGCCGTCGGCGAAGACAGCTCCCACGCCTCGACGTGGGTGTCCCCGGCGGTGTCGGTGTAGTCGAGGAATATCCGCGGGTCGTCAGGCCAGTTCGGGTGGAACACCATGCCCAGCAGGCCCTGCTCCGATCCGTCGCTCACCTCGTCGCTCAGGTCGACGACGACGTCGCCCGTCTTGATTGGTGACTTCGGGCATCGCCCGACGTCCACGCACTGCATCCCGGCGGCGACACGCACACGACCGCCCTTCTCCACCACCGCCATCAGGTCGGTGCCGGGCACCGGCAGGACGTGGACGGGCGCTTCGAACCGTCCTACCTCCACGAGCTGCAGCTTCGGCGTGTCACCCGCCGGTCGAGTGGTCGACGCGCCACCCTTCGAGCCGGGTTCGTCCGAATCGCTCCCGCACGCTGACGTCGCGACCGCGGCCAGGACCAGGAACACGACGCGGCGGAAATGTCGGCTAGCTGACTTCATGGGCGCACTGTACCGGGCACATGAACCCTGCGCCTGCACCGGCCCGCCGCGAGCACCGACGTCGAACCGACCGGGTTCCGTCGCACTCCGGCACTACAGCCGACCGTTCGTGAGTCAGATCATCTCCTACACGCGCGTAGGACGCGAAGGACGGCTCATCGGCTTTACAAAACCCAAACCACCACCACCCCCGAGCACCCTCAACTTTTGCAATGAGGTGCCGATGGTGCTGGCGTCCACGCAACCCTCCGGGGGAATTCCCACTGTTCCAGGCCCGCACAATCGCCGTCGGTTTCGCGCTCGTCGCGACAGCCTGTGCGTTGGCGATCGCACCGATCGCCGCGTTCGGTGACGATGCCCCGTCCGCGTCGGGCCCGTCGCCCGAGACGGCGGCGCTGCTCGAGGTTCGCGAGGACGTCGAGGCGGTCAACGAGGACGCCCGCGACGACGCCCCGGCAGCGGTCGGCGCGAGCTGCGGCGCCACGCTCGACGTCGAGGGCGTCGGCGACACGTGCGTCACCAAGGACGGGCTCCTGCGTGTGGAGCAGGCGGACGGCCGCAGCCACACCATCCACGGGCTCGATGCACCACCGACCGGCTCGGCCGCCTTCGCCCCCACGTCGCAGTCCGCCGTCAATGGCGCCGACGTCTCCGACATCAGCTGCGTCGGTGCCGACGCTCCGCACTACGTGCTCATCTACGCACGACCGAACAACGTCACCTCACGCTTCGCGACGGTCGCCCCGCTGCTGCGTTCGGAGATCTACAAGCTGAGCGCCTTCATCGACAGCGAGAGCCGATCGGTCGAGCCGACCGCGGGCCGCCGCCTTCCCCTGCGCTGCGAGGCTGGCACGCCGGTCGTGCTGCAGGCATCGCTCACGGGACTGACGTCCGGCACCGCGAACTTCGGCGCGATCGTCGACGCGCTCGTCGGTCAGGGCTACGAGTACAACGGTGACAAGACCGGCAACGAGCGCTACATCGTCTACTACGACGCGCCCTCCCCCTCCGGAGCCGCCGGCACCGGTCACGTCTTCACGACGGATTCGAGCGCCGGCGCCGCGAACCAGAACAACAAGGGTGGCCTCTACGCGGTCGAGTACCGCTTCGACCAGGGCGGCAGCGTCCCGCACTGGGAAGTGCTCATCCACGAGGTGCTCCACACGATGGGTGGCGTCGTGCAGTCCGCGCCGCACTCGACCTCCGCGGGTCACTGCACCGATGGCCAGGACGTCATGTGCTACGAGGACGGCTCGGGAAGCGGCTTCACCGAGAGCGCCTGCACGACGAAGGTGCTCGACTGCAACCGCGACGACTACTTCAACCCCGCCCCCGCAGCCGGCTCGTTCCTGGCGACGAACTGGAACGCCGCGGCGACCTACAACTCGTGGCTCGTGGCCAACGCCGGCGGCGCGCTGCCGGCCGATACCGGCGGACTGACGCAGACCGGGGCGAGCAGCACCGCGATCGGCGTGTCGTGGCGTGCAGCGCCTGGCGCGGGCTCCTACGTCGTGAGCGTTCGCGAGCCGGGCGGGGCGTGGCGCGACGCGGTGACGACCTCGCGCACCTCGGCGACCGTGACGGGCCTCGCGGCGATGCGCCCCTACGAGCTCGGCGTCGCCACGCGAGCGACCAACGGCGCACTCGGCGAGCGCGCGACGATCACGATCTCCACCAACGACCAGGTCGACCTCGTCGCGCCCTCGGCGCCCGGCGCCCTGCGCGCCCGTCACGCGGGTTCGACGGTGACGTTCTCGTGGAGCGACCGCGGCGACGACGTGGGCGTCGCCGACTTCGAGCTGCGCCAGGTCTCGACAACCGGCCGATCGCTGCGCTCGGCGGGCCGCACTCCCGACACGACGCTCACGATCCCCGCCACCGGACTGCGCCCCGGCGTGCGCTACCAGTTCGAGCTCATCGCCCGCGACGGCGCCTCGAACGTCTCCCCCGCCGCCCGCGTGACGCTGCTCATCGCACGGGACCGCGCCAAGCCGACCGCGCCCGGCAACCTGCGCTCCTCGTCGGCAACCCGCTCGTCCTTCGTGCTCCGCTGGAACCCGAGCCGCGACAACGTCGGCATCAAGGACTACGTGGTGTCGCAGCAGGTCGGCGGCCGCTGGAAGCAGCTGCGGGTGTCGATCCCGTCGCGACTGCAGACGGTCAAGATCGTCAGCCTCCGGCCGAACTCGACCTACGTGTTCCGCGTACAGGCGCGCGACACGTCCGGGAACCTGTCCGGCGCCTCGCGCACCGTTCGCGCGCGTACGCACTAGCGCGCACGTGAAGACGACACGGGCCGCGACCGACGGTGCGGCCGCGGCCCGAAGCCGTCATTCGATGTCGTGCGCCCGCGTCACGTGACGGTGAGCGTGCCTGTCATGCCGGAGCTCTTGTGCGGCTGGCAGTAGTAGGTGTAGGTGCCCGGCTCGAGGTCGACGGTGATCGTCGACGTCTCGCCGTCGCCGACGAGCTCGCCGGCGGCCAGCTCCTTGCCGTCCTTGTCCTCGATCGCGACGTTGTGCTGGATCGTGCTCGTGTTGTTGAGCGTGATCGTCACCGACCCCGCGGCGGTCGACAGCTTCGTCTTGTCGAACGCCAGGTTGTTGCCGTCGACGCCGAGCTCGAGTCCACCCGCTGTGGCCGGTTCGCTCGCCTCGTCGTTGGATTCGGTGTCCGTGTCCTCGGCTGCAGGCTCCTCCGTGGTGTCGGAAGACGTCGTGTCATCCGACTTCGAGCTGTCGTCGTCACCACAACCGGCGGCCAACAGCAGCGTGGCAGCAATCAGCAGCAGAAGGGCGGGGATTCGTGCGATCATGCAGGCATCCTTTCATTGGGGCGGTGCGCCCCGATCACTGGTCGTTCACCTCCTACCCGCCTCGCCGTGGCCGAATCAGGCCAGAATTCGTGGCCTCTTCAGGCCAACGCAATTTGTGGTGAAACATACATCTTCGGCACGCCGGACAGATGCTGCACCACAGGGTTGGGACACGGTGGGAGGAACCGTAATGAGGACGATGGTTGCAGTGGGACCGGCGAGCACGCCGACAGTGGCGGCAGTACCGGCGGTGACGGCGGCTCCGGCAGCGCCGACGAGTCCGTTCGCGACGCCGAATCGCGCGACGTACAACGCCAAGGGCAGCGAGAACCCCAAGGGTGGGCTCGGCGACCTGGTGCGCAAGGAAGGCGACGCAGCGACGGGCGACAAGGCGATCGACGCCGCGCACGACAACGCCGGCATCGTCCACGAGTTCCTCGAGCAGGTGCTCGGGCGCAACTCGATCGACGACAAGGGCATGCAGATGAAGTCCGTCGTCCACTACGGCAAGGCGTACAACAACGCCTACTGGGACGGCGAGAAGATGACGTACGGCGACGGCGACGGGAAGCTCTTCACCCCGCTCTCGCAAGGTCTGGACGTCGTCGGCCACGAGATGATGCACGGCGTGACCGAGCACACCGCCGGCCTCGCCTACCGCAACCAGTCGGGCGCGCTCAACGAGAGCTGGAGCGACGTGTTCGGCGAGCTCATCGAGATCTGGTCGGAGAACAAGGCTGGATTCGGTTCACCGGATGCCGCCAAGGGCGCCGAGTGGCTCATCGGAGAGGACGTGTTCACGCCCGGTACGGCTGGCGACGGCCTCCGCTCGATGAAGACGCCGGGCACCGGCTACAAGGGTGACCCGCAGCCGGGCCACATGAAGGACTACAAGAAGATGTCGTCCGACAACGGCGGCGTGCACGTGAACTCGGGCATCCCGAACAAGGCTGCGTACGAGGTCGCGATCCGGATCGGCGGCGAGAAGCTCGCGAAGATCTGGTACAAGGCGCTCACCGACTACATGAAGCCCAACTCGGACTTCAACGCGGCAGCTGCTGCGACCCTCGCAGCCGCCACGCAGCTCTACGGCGCCGGCGAGACCTCGCAGGCGATCGTCGACGCGTGGATGGCAGTCGGCATCACGGCTGCTCCGGGCGCGACGGCCGTCGGTCCTGGCGCACGCGTTGCCTTCGGCACCGGCACGCACGTCGACCACGGCATCGTTCCGGACTTCCTGCTCGACGGCAAGGTCACTGCCTCCGAGCTCGTCTGAGCCACCCAGGAGCTACGTCACGCGGCGTCGGCCACGTCACCTGCACCAGGTGACGGGTCGGCGCCGTCGACGTTCACGAGGCCTTCTTCGCGCACGAGGCGCGCGAGGGCGACGGCGATGTCCGGGTCGAGCTCCGTTCCTGCAAGGCGCTTGAGCTCGCCGGCGGCACTGAACGGGTCGAGCGGCGTGCGTCCGGCGACGCCCGAGGTGAGGTCGTCGAGCAGCTCCGCGGCGCGCAGCACGCGGCTGGCCATCGGGATGGCGTCCTCGCGCTTTCGCTCCGGGTAGCCGGTGCCGTCCCAGTTCTCGGGAATGTGGAAGACGACGTCCGCCACGTTGGCGAGGCCAGCGCCCGCGATCATCGTTCGCGAGACCCATGCGTGGTAGCGCAGGGCACCGCGCTGGCGCTCGTCGAGTTCGGAGTCGGGCATGCGCAGGATCGACGGCGGGACCGCGACCTTGCCGACGTCGTGCAGAACCGCGGCGCTGCGCAGCTCCTGCAGCTGCGAATCCGAGAGGCCGAGGTCGCGAGCAACGGCAACCGCGTAGCGAGCGACGCGCTGGGAGTGCGCGCCGCCACCGAGGGCCGGATCGATGCCGTCGAGCGCACGTGCGAGCGCGTGGACGGTCGAGGCGAGCTCCCGGGCGCCGGCCGGCTGGTCGGCGGTGCGCTGGTCCTCGGGCACGAGCGACGCGGCGTCGACGTAGCCGCCGGAGGGGCCGAACGCGAGGGCGCGATCGCGACCGTCGCGCTGTGCGTGGGCGCAGGCCGCGGCAGCCCTGCGCTCGAGCGCGAGCTGGTCGACGGCGTGGCTGGGATATTCGGCGACGCCGAATCCGCACGTCACGCGGGTGCGCTCCGGGCCGATGCCGACGCGCTGGGCGATCTCGCGGCGGATGCGGTCGATCACGACGGCCGCCTGGGCGGCGTCCGCGCCAACCAGCGCGACGTGGAAGGAGTCGCCGCCGGTGCGGCCGCACGCGTCGGTGGGACGCGTGCAGTCACCGATCACGGTGCCGACGTCCGCGAGCACGCGGTCTCCGGCGTTGCGATCGTGCGTACGGTTGAACTCCTCGAGGTCGTCGATGTCGATCGCGAGCAGCGCGATCGGATAGCCCTCGCGGCGTGCGCGGGTGAGCTCGCCGCTGAAGCGGTCGGTGAAGGCGTCACGCGTGAGCAGCCCGGTGAGCGGGTCGGTGTTCACGTACTTGCCGAGCTCGGCCTGGGCCTCCTCCAGCTCGGCGACCATCGCGTCGAAGTCGTCGGCGACGGCACCGAGCTCGTCGCCCCGGTCCCAGCCGATGCGGGCGCCGCGTGCGCCGCCACGGATCTGCGCCATGACGCGGCGCATCTCCTCGAGCGGTCGGAACAGCTCGCGGCGCAGGAGCAGCAGCACGATCGCGCCGAGCAGCGAGCCACCGGCGAGCGCACCGAGCAGCAGGCGCGTGCGCGCGGCGCGGCTGCTTGCGGCGATGTCGGCGGTCGAGTACTCGAGCGCCACGACCGCACCCGCCTCGCCGTCGCTGAACGTGATCGGGAACGCGACGCGGGTGTTGCTGCCGCCGGTGGATCCGGCCGCCTCGTCACCGCTGCGGATGGCGTCCTGCGCGATGTCGCGCAGCGAGTCGCCCGAGCCGGCGGGAGTTGCGGCGCGTCCCGCGATGTCGGTGCCGCCGGTGCGCGCGAAGAGCGCGACGCGATGGATGTCGGTGTCTTCCTGCCGCGCATGCTCCAGGCGCTCGGCCAGCAGCCTGGAGAACTGCTTGTCCGCTGCCTGGAAGTCGGATTCCGTGAGCTGCGACGCCAGGTCACGAGCTGCGGCGAGGCTCGCGTTGCGCGCCTGTTCGCTCGACGCGTCGCGGAGGCGATAGTCCGCGAAGCCGGCGATGCCGCCGACGAACGTCGCGATCGCGAGCAGCGTCAGGAGCGCCAGCTTGACCGGAAGGCCGAGCAGGCTTCGATGGCGACGCTCGGGCGACGTGCCGATGACGGCATCGACTCGAGTGTCCGGAACGGTGGTGGGCTGGTCCGTGTCCATGGCCGCGCTATCGGCCGTGTTCGGACAGTCCTTGAGCCCGTTCGTTCGAACATCGTCCGGATCGCGCGGCGGGGCGCGATCACCAGATCACGCAGGAGGCGGGACGTTCGCCGTGCGGATCGTGGCCAGCAGGTCCGCGGGAACGTCCAGGCCCGCCACGGTGGTGCGTGCCTTGCTGCCGGCCGCTCCTCCGCGTGCCTGGTTGCGGAGCCCCTCGGCGTAGGCCTCGATGCGCGCGAGCTCGCCATCGTCGAGCCAGACGCCGTGCAGGCGACACTCGTCGATCGCGACGCCGGAGCCGGCGTACTCGGTGATCTTCATGGGGTCGTTGCAGACCGGGCAGTTGCGAGCGCCGCGGGCGACCTCGGCGAGCAGGCCCTGCCCGTGGTCGAGCGCAGCCGCGTCGAGCGCCTGCACCTCTTCCTCGGCGGGACGGTCGGCGACCTCGCTGAGCACGACGGCTCGCAGCTCGCCCTTGTCGAGCCAGATGCCGTGCCCGGCAGGGCAGCGGTCGAGTTCGACGCCCTCGTGGTTGACGACGTCGAGTGTGGCGCTGCAGCTCGGGCAGGTGCGAATGGTGGTCGTGCTCATGGGGGCGAGGTACCCCGCGGCATCTCGGCTCGAACCACCGCACTCGCGTCACGCGCGCGGGCGTGCGCACGAAGAGGTGCCCGGGGCGGGAGTCGAACCCGCACGCTGCATGCAGCAAGGGATTTTAAGTCCCCGGCGTCTACCAGTTCCGCCACCCGGGCGGCGTGGGATCCAGCCTACCGACCGCGTTGCCGGTGGCTCGTGTCCTCAGGCGTCGACGACGCGGAAGAACCGCTGGCACGCCTCGCACCAGTGCGAGCCGTCATCGCCGCGGCGGCCCCAGAACGACCCGATGCTCTCGCCGCAGAACGGGCAGTGCTGTACGGGCGGCAGCGCCTCCACGACGGGCGGGGGGTCGGTCTCGAGGTCGTCCTCCATGGCCACATCATCCCAGAAGAAAAATGAGGGCTCGTCTCCGTGAGGAGCGCGAGCCCAACCGCAGGGGGGGTGCGGATCTTCCCCGGGCCCGAAGACCCGGTTGGATGACCGAAAGGATACGAATCGGAAGCGTCGCGCGGCCACCTGAATATGGTCAAAGGTGCCGTTCCGCCCGCCGGGACGTTACGAAGCGCAACTTTGTCCGGTCCGCAAGGCCTACCAGCAGTCCACGATCAGGGATCGTGACAGTCAACCGGCCCAGCGTTGTTACTCGGTGGGCGTTCCCTGGAGCGCCGCGAGGACGTGGTCGGAGAGCCGTCGCTCGGCGACCTCCAGTGCGACCTGCTCGACGAGCTCGGCGACGGGCATCGATTCCTTGGCGTCGCTGCCACGGCGGTTCACGGTGACCGTGCGCCCCTCGACCTCGGCATCGCCCACGACGAGGACGATCGGCGTGCGCTGCATCCCGGCGTCGCGCACCTTTCGGCCGACGCTCTCGGTGCGCTCGTCCACGTCGGCGCGAAGGCGCTGGGCGCGCAGTTCGGCGACGACCTCGCGCGCGAAGTCGAGGTGACGGTCGGCGACCGGCAGCACGCGCACCTGCTCCGGCGCCAGCCAGAGCGGGAACTCGCCGCCGTAGTGCTCGAGCAGGATCCCGATGAAGCGTTCCATCGAGCCGAGCAGCGCGCGATGGATCATCACGAGCTGGTGCTCCTCGTTGTCCTCGCCGGTGTAGGTGAGGTCGAAGCGCTCGGGGCTCGGCATGTTGTAGTCGAGCTGGATCGTTCCGCACTGCCACGAGCGACCCATGGAGTCGCGCACGTGGAAGTCGATCTTGGGGCCGTAGAACGCGCCGTCGCCGGGGTTCACGGTGTACGGCAGGTCGTTGCGCACGAGTGCTTCGGCGAGCGCGGCCTCGGCGCGGTCCCAGAGCTCGTCGTCGCCGATCTTCTTCTCGGGCCGGGTGGAGAGCTCCATCGTGTAGTCGTCGAAGCCGAAGAGCGCCATCAGGTCGCGCACGAAGCCGAGCACGCCCGAGACCTCGTCGAGCACCTGGTCGGGCGAGCAGAAGATGTGCGCGTCGTCCTGGGTGATGTGTCGCACGCGCATGAGGCCGTGCAGCACGCCGCTTGCCTCGAAGCGATGCACGAGCCCCTGCTCGTTCATGCGCACGGGCAGGTCGCGATAGCTGAGCTTGCGCGTCTTGATGATCGTCGCGTGCGCGGGGCAGTTCATCGGCTTCATGCCGAACTGGTGCCCCTCTTCGTCGGGCACGGTGAGGAACATGTTCTCGCGGTAGGTGTCCCAGTGCCCGGACTTCTTGTACATCTCGGGTCGGTAGAGGATCGGGGTGCGGACCTCGCCGTAGCCGCGCGAGACGTGCTGTTCGCGCCACATCTCGGTGATCGCGTTGAACAACGCCATGCCCTTCGCGTGCCAGAACGGCGAGCCGGGGCTGATCGGGTCGAAGCTGAACAGGTCGAGCTTGGTGCCGAGCAGTCGATGGTCGTTCTGCTTCGCGCGCTCGAGGTTGTCGAGGTGCTTGGCCAGGTCGTCCTTGCTGAAGAACGCGGTGCCGTAGATGCGTGTCAGCTGGTCGCGATCGGAGTCGCCGCGCCAGTACGCGCCGGCGGTCGAGGTGAGCTTGACCGCCTTCATGCCCTTGGCGTCCTGCACGTGCGGGCCGCGGCACAGGTCGGTGAATTCGCCCTGCTTGTAGAACGTGATCGGCTCGTCGGCCGGCAGGTCCTGGATGAGCTCGACCTTGAACTGCTCGTCGCGCTCGCGGAAGTAGTCGAGCGCCTCGTCGCGACTGACTTCCCAGCGCTCCCACTGTCGTCCCTGCTTGACCAGGTGCTTCATGTCCTTCTCGAGCTGCGCGAGCGCCTCGTCGTTGATGACGACACCCTCGGGGAACGCGAAGTCGTAGTAGAAGCCGTTCTCGATCGCCGGACCGATGGTCACCTTGGTACCCGGGTAGCGCGCAACCACCGCTTCGGCGAGCACGTGGGCCGCGCTGTGGCGCAGGACACCCAGCGCCTCGTCGTCGCGCGAGGTGATGATGCGGACCGTGTCGCCGTCGTCGAGTGGCAGGCGCAGGTCCTGGGTCGGGCCGTCGTTGACCTGGATCGCCACGGCCGCGCGCGCGAGGCCCTCGCCGATCGAGCGTGCGAGGTCCAGTCCCGTGGCACCCGTCGTCAGCTCCCGGGTGGAGCCGTCGGGGAGGGTCACGTGGATCTGGTTCTTCGCGGGTGCGTCCATGCGCGCAAGCATACCCGCGCACGGGGCATGCCCGGAACGTGTTCGCGGGCCGGGGTGGCACCGGCGGCGACGGGACGGGACCGCTCACGTCCGTCGCCGCGCCAGTGGCGCCATCCCGACCCGCGGTCGGCACGTAGTGCTGCCTGGTACGAACCTCGGGTGAGGTCAGGCAGCTGCCGCTTCTCGCGCACCACGCGCGGAGCTCATCTCGCGCAGCGCCGCCACCGTGTCGGTGAGCAGCTCCGCGAGGGCCTCCATGAGCGTGGCGTCCATCAGGTGCTCGCCGATCGACAGGTTCAGCTGGCTGATCTTGCGAACGTCGCCGAGGTCGGCGCCGAGCAGTCGCTCCATGCCCTGGCACAGCTCGGTGCGGACGCTCCAGCCAGGATCGAGGTCGCCGAGCGATTCGAACGACACGACGACGCTGCCGTCTGTGCCCGCCGCGACCATCGCGACAGGACCGTCGCCCGCGTCGAGCAGCGCCGACATGCGCGCGTCACCCGATTCGCCCTCGTAGGTGACCTCGTCGAATGCCGCGAGGCACGCCTTCTGCAGCTGCGCCATGAGTGCGCTCGTGTCGTCGCCGCTCGCCTTGCCGGTTGCCGCGACGAAGCCTGCGGCCCCGAGGTCGGTTGCGCTCGGCGAGGCTCGGCGAGGCTCGGCGGTGTCCGACGAGCCCGAGGGTGCGGCGTGCGCCTTGATCCCCGAACCGACGTCGACCGCCTTGGCGCGGACGGCGGTGACGGTCGCGCTCGCGAAGGACGTTGCCTCGTACAGCGAACCCATCGCGCCGGTGGAGTTGAGGAACCGCATCGACTGCACGAGCGTGGGAGCGGCATCGCGAACGATGGCGACGAGGCGGAACCTGCCGTGCGCGAGCGCGTCGGCCACGGCGACCTCGAACGACTGCTTGTGGAAACCGCTTCCGGCGCGCGCCTCGATGTAGGAGGACAGCGGATCGCCGCTGGCGCGATCACAGTGGCCCTCGAACGCGTCGTAGGACATGCCGGCGAGGCCGCCGCCGAACGCGAGCAGCTGCGGCAGCGTCAGCGCGCCGTCGCCATCGAGCGCGAGCTGGACGATCCAGACGCCACCATCGGGGTCCAGGCAGATCGCGTCGGGCTGACCGGTGGACAGGACGGGCTGGCACGCGGCGACGATGACCGGCGCTGCCGTGCCGAGCACGGGGCCGATGTCCTCGCCGAAGACCTCGACGAGGCCACCATCGGGCATTTCGGTCTGCGGTCGAAGTTCCTCCCAGCCGCCTCCGGCTGCGCGAACAAGCATGGTTTCGGTCATCGGTCCCGTCCTGGTGTCGTGTGGTGGTGCGTGAGCGGTCGTGACGTGGCAGGCAGCGCCCCGTCCCTGATCGAGACGCTCGAAGTTGTGGCTACCTGCGCATCGTGGCGGTCAATTGTTTGTAAGGGGCCACACGAGTGGCGTTTTCCAGCGCGCGGATCCGTCGCGAAATCGACCCTGTGCCGATTCGAAATCCCGTGGTACCTTCGAACCATGGTCGATCGACGTGACGACCTGTCGGACAGGACGGCCGACCCCCCGCAACATCGAGGGACGATGGACGAGCGCTCCCAGCATGGGTATCCGCAGCCGCACGGTGCGGCGCCGGAGCACGCACACGCCGTGCCGCAGCAGCCTGCGGCCGCCGCGCCGTGGCCGACCTACGCCCCGCCCGTCCCCCACGCCCCGATCGCGGGCAACGCTCCGTACCCCGGCCCCGGTGGCCAGCCGCAGCAGTTCGCGCAGCCCCAGCCGCCCCAGCACCTTCCGACGATGCAGCAGTTCCAGTACGCCGCGGACGGCTACGTCCTGCCGGGCGCCGGCCATGCGCAGGGTGCTCCGATGTCCTCGCACGGCGGCACCATCGGCGTGCCGCAGCAGTACGCTCCCGCAGCCGGGATGCCGATGATCAATGGCGCGCACCAGCAGCAGGCCCATGGATTCGCGCAGCCGCAGCCACAGCCGCAGCACGCGCAGCCGCAGCAGTACGCGCAGCAGCAGCAGTACGCGCCGCAAGCGTTTGCCCAGCCACAGCAGTACGCGCAGCCGCTTGCGCATGGAGCGGGCGCCGCTGCACCGGCGATGCATCCGATGCTCGATGCGAACGGTCAGCCGCAGGCGTGGGCGTTCCCGACACCGAACGGGCTGCAGCTCGTGCAGCCGGGTGCGTCCTCGATGGCGCACGGCGGCGGCATGCATGCCGCGCCGCCTGGCGGACCGACGGCGCGTCGCATGCGCTGGGAGACGATCGTGCCGGCGCTCGCCGTGGTCTGCCTCGTCGCAGCCATCGGGCTCTTCATGCACGACTTCGATCGCATCACCGGTCGTGACGCGAACAAGGCGGCGCCTTCGGCGGAGACGACCAAGCAGGTCGCCGTCACTACGCCGAAGGCCGAGACCCCTGACGCGCAGGCGATCATGGACCAGGCGAACGCGATGTTCGCGAAGGGCCGCTTCGACGAAGCAGCGAACCTGCTCCATCCGCTGCTCGACGCACCGAATCCTGATCAGGCTGTCGTCGCCCTGCACGACAAGGTCGATGCTGCGGGCGAGCGTGACGCCGCCCTGCTCAAGCGGCTCTCGTCCGAGCGTGCCGGCAAGCGCTGGGGCGCGGTCATCGGCACGATCGGCCAGATCGAGAAGCTCCGCCCGCTCGATCGTCAGCTGGTGTCGCTGCGCACTCGTGCCCGAGGCGCCGCCAAGGCAGCCCGTGCGGCGAAGCTGAAGGCCGCTGCCGCCGAGCGCGCCGCTGCCAAGCTGCGCGCATCCGGTCCGTCGACCGGTGGCGGCGGTGGCGCCCACTCCGCTCACTCCGGGCACACGATGCCGCCTGCGGCAGGTGGCAACACGGGAGCGAGCTCGAACGTCCGCCCGCCGGCCGACGTGCCCAAGGGATCCATGCCGACGGTGCCGAACGTGCCGAACCCGGCCGGGACCAACCCGGGCGTCGTCGGAGGTGGCCAGGCCGCCGAGACGATGTGCGACGTCACGCGCACCCCGCGCCACGACGGCGAGGACCACGGCGCCTGCTGAAGCCTCGGACTCGACGCCCCACGTAGACTGGGCGAATGTCCAAGCGAGTGCAGGCCCCAGTTCGATCCGGCGACATCGTCGAGGTCACCATCGATCGAATCGCCCACGGCGGTCGCGGCGTCGCGCGCCACGAAGGCTTCGTGCTGTTCGTCGGACGCGCCCTTCCGGGCGACACCGTGAAGGCGCGCGTCACGCGCGTACGCCGATCCTTCGCCGAGGGAGTCATGGACGAGCTCGTGACCCCGGGCCCCGACTCGGTCGATCCGCAGTGTGATCCTGCGGGCGAGTGCGGTGCATGCACGTGGCAGCGGCTCGCCTATCCCGCGCAGCTGCGGCTCAAGGAAGACCTCGTGCGCGACGCGATCGAGCGCCTCGGCGGCGTCAAGAACCCGCCGATGCATCCGATCGTCGCAGCCGACGACCCGACCCACTACCGCAACAAGGTCGACTACACCTTCGCGCAGGACGCCGAGACCGGCGAGATCACCAGCGGGTACCACAAGTTCGGCGCGTGGGACCAGATCATCACGGTCGACGAGTGCCTCATCGCCGACGAGCGTGGCAACGCCGCCAAGCGCGTCGTGGACGCGTGGGCGAACCGCTACGACATGCGGGTCTACGACCGCGAGAGCGGTGCCGGCCTGCTGCGCTCGGTGATCATCCGCGTCGGCTACGCGACCGGGCAGGTCCAGGTGCACGTCATCACGGGCCCGACCAAGAAGGGGCTGTTCAAGGGCGCCGAGCTGCTCGACGACCTCGAGGCGTCGTGCCCCGGCTTCGTGGGACTGCTGCACTCGGAGACCGACAGTCCCGCCGAGGTGTCATACGGTGCGGAGCCGCCGGCGCTCGTCGGTGGCCAGGACTGGTTCGACGAGGTGCTGGCCGGCCACACGCTGCGCGTGCGCCCACAATCGTTCCTGCAGACCAACACCGCTATGGCGAACAAGCTGTACGAGCGCATCATCGACATCGCGCAGCCGCGTGAGGACGACGTCGCCTACGACCTGTACTGCGGGATCGGATCGATCACGCTCGCGCTCGCGCCCCACGTGAAGGAAGTCGTCGGCGTCGAGGTGGTCGAGGAGGCGATCGAGTGCGCCAAGGAGAACGCCGAGCTCAACGACGTCGACAACGTCGAGTGGCAGGTCGGCAACGTGCGCCCGATCCTCAAGTTCGCGAAGGGCGTGTGGCCCGACCCGACGCTGATCGTGGTCGACCCGCCGCGCGCGGGCCTGGTGCCCAAGGTTGTGCGTCGCATCTGCGAGGCCGGGCCCGAACGCATCGTGTACGTGAGCTGCAACCCGACGACGTTCGCGGGCAACCTGCCGATGTTCCAGGAGCACGGCTACGAGCTGACGTACGTGCAGCCGGTCGATCAGTTCCCGTTCACGCCGCACTGCGAGCTCGTGGCCCGCTTCGAGCCGATCGAGGGCTTCACGCCCCCGGCCGAGGAGGACATCGTCTACGGTCGAGCCAAGCCGGACAGCCGTGTCCGCAAGGCCGACGCAGCGGCTGCCTTCGCCCGAGGCGAGGTCGGCGGCGACGCACCGGAGTGATCCGGGACGAGACGGTCGAACACTAGTTGACGAACGGGCCGCCGGGCACCTGCGGACCACTCGGCGCGGCTGCGGCGGGCACGGGAACCTGACCCGGCATGAGCGGCGTCGACGGCGTGGTGCCCATGTGGAACCAGTCGTACGTCGTGCTGAGCGCGTGCTGCGCGTAGCAGAACCACAGGCCCGTGAAGATCGCGAGCAGCCAGTGCAGGCCGAGGCTGTAGTCCGCGCCACGCCCGGTGAGGCGCTGCACGCGCTGGATGCGGGTGCCGATGCGGTGCAGACCCACGAGGTTGACGATCGGGATGAACATCGCCACGACCGACAGGCCCGGCTTGACCTCGGCCAGCTCGGTGTCGTTGTACTGGGCGCCGATGTCGCGCATCTCGCGGTTGACCCGGTACGTCCAGAAGAACAGGTAGATGCCGAACGTGATGATGCCGAGGCCCAGCACCGCCCAGGCACTCTGCTTCTTGACGTTGACTCCTGCAACCTGAAGTTCCATGGCCATGCGTGCGGCTCCTACTGTGGGGCGAATGCTCGGTCGAGCCGTCGGGCTCGGACCTGCCCGTATTCGACGGGTTCGGAACTCGAATTGATTCGATGACGCGGATCACAGCGAAGTCCCCAAGGCGCGTAGGCCACGTCGCCCGTCGGAAGCTGTATCTGTCAGTCGGAGTGTCAGCCGCCGGCGCGCTCGGCACTGCGAACGCCCGTGATCGCCCAGACGGCAAGCAGCGCGAACAGCACCGCGACGGAGACGAGCGCCAGGCCGATGTCATCCGGCTGACCGACGAGCAGGCCGCGGCCCGCCCCCATGATGTGCGAGACGGGGTTCACCCGGGCGACGGCGTGCAGCCACCCGCTCAGCAGCGCGAGGGGGACGTAGACCGGGGCGAGGAAGATCGCGATGAACATCGGGATCTGCATCGCGGGACCCAGCTGCGGGTCGCGCGCGCGGAACATCACGCCGGCGGCCCACATGGTCCCGATGAGGCTGAGCGAAAGCGACAGCAGGTACATCCCGACGATCTCGCCGACGCTGCCGAGCATCTCCAGCCCTGCGATGAACGCGACGCCCGTGACGATGCCGCTCATGAGCGCCGCTCGCAGGAACGTCGACAGCATGTAGCCGTAGAGGATCGCGTTGCGGTCCGCCACGGCGAGCATGAGCCGCCGAGCGAAACCGGACTGGAAGTCGCCGGCGATCGTGAATCCGGTGGCGAGCCCACCGAACAGGCACGTCTGCAGGAGGCTGAACACGAAGATCCACGTCGTGTAGTTCGCCGGGTAATCGAAGCCGGGGATCTCACCGACCCGGCCGAGCGCGCCAGCGAAGCCGGTGAAGAAGATGAGCGGGAAGATGAACGTCGGCATGAAGTTCGCCGGGACGCTGATCCACTTGTACAGGTGGCGCCACGCGATCGCGCGCGCCGCTCGGAAGGTGGTGCTCATGCCTTCGCCATCCTTCGTCGCAGGGCACGCGCACAGCCGCTGACGCCGATCGCGGTGATGACGACAAGCACGAGCACGTCCTCCAGCAGCATGCGCGGTACCCACCCGGTGATGATGAGGCTGCGCATCCCGTCGATCATGTACGAGACGGGGTTCACGCGCGTGATGGCAGCGAACCAGTCGGCCTGGATGAGCTCGCGCGGCATGTTGAGCGTCGACAGGAACAGCGACGCGAACAGCAGCGGGAAGATGCCCTGCAGCGCCTCGCTCTCGCCTGACCGGAGGGCGATCCATGCGCCGATGGTGGCGAAGGCGAGCGCGGTCCAGGCGGCCAGGCCGAGCAGCGCGAGCACGCCGAGGAACCCGGCATGGAAGTCGACGCCGGTGACGAGTCCGATCGTGACGTACAGCAGCGACGCGCCCATCGCGATCACGATCGCGCCGGAGATCTGCGCGACGACGAGCGCGCCGGCACGCATCGGAGTGAGCGCGAGCCGGTCGAGAAACCCGGACTCGATGTCGCGCACCAGCCCGAGCCCGGCGCTCGAGGTGGCGAACAGCGCGGCCTGCATGAAGGTGATGACGATGATGAAGTCGAGGAAGCGATCGGCCGGGAACCCCGGGATGCTCGTCGAGCGCTGCATGGCGGACGAGTTGATCGTCAGCAGCATGAGGGGCATGACGATGCCCGGCATGTAGCCGGCGGGGGAGCTGAGCGCGCCGCGGATCGATCGCCGCGCGAGCAGCAGCACCTGATGCGGCAGCGAAGTGCCGACGGCGTGCGGATTGACGACGCCCTGCGGCGCGGGTGCGGTCGCGGTCGCGCTCGTCACGCGACCGGCTCCGCGTCGCGATCGTCTGCGGTCGCGGCACTGGCCGAACCCGACCCCGGCGCACCGGGCGCGCCCTCGGTGGCTTCGTCGTCGCCTGCACCTTCGAGCGAACGGCCGGTCTTGGCGAGGAACACGTCGTCGAGCGTCGGCTCGTGCTGCCGGATCTCGTCGATCTTGAGACCGCCGTCGTCGATCGCCCGCACGATCGTGACGAGGCTCGCTCGATCGCTGCCGCCTCGCAGTCGCACGGCGACGGCGCCGGGCTGCGCGGCGGCCAGGCACTCGCCGAACTGCGCGAGGACGGCGGGAAGCGCTGCTCGATCCGAGTCGCTCGTCGGCACGACCTCGACGGTCGGTGCACCGATCTCGGCCTTGAGCTCGGCGGGCGTGCCTTCGGCGACGATCACGCCGCGGTCGATGATCCCGACGCGGTCCGCCAGCACGTCCGCCTCCTCGAGGTACTGCGTGGTGAGGAAGACCGTGACGCCGTCCTCGCGGGCGAGGCGGCGCACCTCCTCCCACAGCGCGGTGCGGCTCTGGGGATCGAGTCCGGTGGTGGGCTCGTCGAGGAACAGCACGCGCGGTTCGTGGACGAGGGCGAGTGCGAGGTCGAGGCGCCGCTTCATGCCGCCGGAGTAGCCGCCGACCTTGCGGTCCGCGGCCTCCTCGAGTCCGACGCGATGCAGCAGGTCGGTGGCGCGCGCATCGGCGCGGCTGCCGGTGATGCCTTGGAGCGAGGCGATCAATCGCAGGTGCTCGCGACCGGTGAGGAAGTTGTCGAGCGCGACGGCCTGGAGGGCGGCGCCGATCGCCTTGCGCACGTCGGCGCCCTGCGTCGCGACGTCCCAGCCCGCGACCGTGGCTCGGCCCGCGGTGATCGGCAGCAGCGTCACGAGCATGTTGACGGTCGTCGACTTGCCTGCGCCGTTGGGTCCGAGGAAGCCGTAGATCTCGCCGGGTGCGACGTCGAGGTCGATGCCGTCGACGGCCTTGGGACCCTTCTTGAACTGCTTGACCAGTCCGCGTACTTCGATGCCGTTGTTCTCGCTCGTCGTCATTGGATCGACGCTAGCAGACGTCAGGTGCGCATCGCAGCGCGTGCGTCGCGAATCAGGGCCGGTGCGCAGGCGATCAGGAACGCGACGCACAGCAGCGGAAGTGCGGGGATCGCGACGTCGACGCCCTCGACGACGATGACGGAGGTCGCGACGAGTCCGAGTGCGAGCGCCGGGGCCGCGCGACGGATGCCGAGTGACCAGTGGATGGTGGCGCCCACGAACAGGGCGAGGAACAGCACGTCGACGATGCCGAGGCGACCGAACGCCTCGTAGGGGACGCCCGCGATGGGCGTTGCGATGGTGGGCCAGTCGAGCCAGCGTGGCTCCTCGCGCGATGCCTCGACGACGGCGTGGGTGACGCCGCGCGAGCTGAACACGCTCCACGCATCGGCGATGGGGACGAGTACGCAGATCGGCAGCAGCCACCAGGGTCGCTCGATCGCGCGGACGAACGCGATCCCGGCGAGCGTGCCGAACGCGATCTTCGCGAGGTCGCTCGCGACGTCGATGTCGGCGACGTTGAGTGCCATCACCACGGCGAGCAGCGCCGCGACGGCGAGCAGGATGCGCGGCGTGGGCGTCGCGGCACATGCGCCGGCGACGACGATCGTGAAGGCGACGATGCAGGCGAACCATGCGGCGTGGCTGGCGTAGACGGCGACGCGAATGTCGGTGTTCGAGTTGGGTGCGGGCAGGTGCGGCAGCACGAGCAGCAGCGCGGCGAGGATGGCGAGCAGGAGCGCCGCGAGCTGTGGTCGGCGGGTCACGGCTGCGCGGATCAGAACGGGGGCTTCTCGAGGTACCAGTCGCCGAGCACCCGGAACGCACGCCAGAACGCCTGCTTGGAGGCGGGCCGGTCGAGCGATTCATCGATGTCGGGACACCAGATCGCCTCGCAGGCGTGGGTCCAGCGCTGCACGTTGCCGGGCTCGGCGACCAGGCGCGAGGAATCCGGCACCTCGAGCGCGTTGACGGCGTCGAGCGGCTGCGTGCCCATCACCACGAGCAATTTGGGTTCGACGATCCTGATCTCGCGCAGCAGCCATTCGGGGCAGCGCTCGCGCATGCAGCTCGTGGGATGCGAGGCGCACTTGACGACGTTGGTGCCGTACAGGTCGAGCGGATCGACCGCGAGGCGCTCGACGCTGCGACGGATCGCGTCACCGGTGCGTCCGTGGAACGCGACACCCTCGTCGAGTTCCGCGGCGGTCGGCGTCCACTTGAGCAGCATGACGTCGGCGAGCGGATGGCCGGTGCCGAGCACGCGGGCTGAGCCCTCGTCGTGTTCGCACATGCCGCACGCGGCGATGTCGTCACCCAACGTGTGGATGTCGACGATCGCCCGGTCCAGGTATTTCTGGAAGACCTGGTCGTCGTCGGCTCGGTTCGGGTGCAGGTGCGCCATGCCCGAAGTGGATTCGGCGCAACGACCCGTGAGTCCTGCCGGCGCCCCGGTCTTCAGTCGCGGCCGACGGCCTCGGGCGGCAGCTTCTTGGAGCGGCCGGTGAGGTCGTTGACCCACTTGAGGCCCTGCAGGTACAACAGGCTCTTGGGACGCTTGAGGATCTCGCCCTGGCCCAGCGCGACGAGGAAGCTCTCCTTGTCGTCCCACGCCGGCATGTGGACCGCCGCGGTGCCGAGGCCCTGCACGACGTGCGCGTCGGAGCCGGCGCCCTCGACGAGGTTGTACTTGCGCGCGAATCGTTCGGCGTCGCGGTTGTACTGGTCGAACGGAAGTCGCGCGTTGTAGGTCTCGAACGCGTCGATCTCGTCGAGCGTGTCGCGCAGCAGGTGCACGTCGGGGATCGTGTGGAGCCGGTCGAAGGGATGCGGCACGTACACGAGGCCGTCCTGCGCACGGATCTGCTCGAGCGTCTCGTGCCAGCTGAGGCCCGGCTCGATGCGCTCGGTCAGGAACAGGCCGATGACCTCGCCTTGGGATGTCTTGACCTCCTCGCCGACGATCACCTGGATGCCGTACTCCTCCGCGAGCTCGGCGCAGGCGAGCGCGCCGGAGATCTCGTTGTGGTCGGTGACGGCGACGGCGGTGAGTCCCACCTGCTTGGCGACGTAGAGCAGCGCCTCGGGATCGGTCGCGCAGTCCCACGAGTGGGAGGTGTGCATGTGCAGGTCGATGACGCAGTTCTTCTCGGACGCGGTCGGTGCCGGGATGTGCACCTGGATGCGTTCGCGGAGCGCGTCGTACTCGTTGACGTGCGCACGTGCGAGCGCTGCGGCGTCGGGAAGCGCGTCGGCGTCGGCGACGCCGTCCGGGCCCGTCGCGAGCGCCTCGGAGATGAGCACGTGCAGCGCCTCGACGTCTCGATCCGAGCCGCTGTCGGCGGGTGCGGTGATGTCGACCACCGGCACGCGGGCCGCGAGCGCCTCGTCGCGACTGCGCGCGTGGGTGCCCGGCAGGGCGAGGTAGGCACCGGCGCCGGCGAACACGGCGTCGGCCTGCTCGCGCGTGGGCGCCTCGACGGTGAGCAGCCGCCCGCGCAGGGCGCGCGGGGTGGTCGGCCGGTGGTGGGTGCCCCAGCGCGACAGCATCGTCAGCGTCAGCTCCGGACGACTGTCGAGCAGCGGCCCGAGATCGCGGACCAGGTCGCGCACGACGGCATCGTCGTCGTCGCCCCGACCGACGACGATGACCGGGCCGGCGCCGCCGCTCGCGCGGGTCGGTGTCGCACGGGTGGGGACGACACCCGCATCGAGCTTGTCGTCGAGGGTCTCGGCGAGGATCGCGCGGTCGGCATCGGCGCCGACGAGCCAACGATCAACGCCATCGACAACGCGATCGCGCAGCGGGGCGGCGAGGGCAGCCGCGACCGTGGCGGGCGGCGCGGCATGGAACGTCGCCACCGTGAGGCCGGTCCAGCGGCGCACGACGAAGCGGGTGAGGTCGTCTTCAAGCGGATCGTGCGCGTGGACGAGGTCGAAGTCTCCGCGTTCGAGCAGCACCCGCAGCGCTGCGCGCAGGCTGACCGACGCAGGGCCGACGGCGATCGGCAGCGCGACGAGCGGCCACTCGTGCGCGGCCTCGCGGGGGCGTCGCACGCCGGCGGCGGCGGCTGACATGTCGATCTCGCCGCCAGGGGCGAACAGCTCGGCGGGATCGACGCCGCGGGCGAGCTCGCGCAGCGCGCGGCGGGTGGTGCGTCGCGCGTAGCCACCGGCGCTCGGAGCGACGACGACCGGCAGTGGCGCGTTCTCGTCTCCCGCCTCGCGGAGCTCGAGCAGGCCGTCGGCGATGTCGGTCACGTGGTCGTTGACGGGATGCGGCGTCGTCCACGGATACGGCGTTGCGAGCAGGATGCGACGGGCAGAAGCCATTGCACGAACCCTACCGGCAGCGTCGGCCTCCCGGCGCTAGCATCGGCTGCATGACGGGTCGACGCGTGATGGTTACGGGAGCGTTCAGCAACATCGGCTCGGCGACGGCCCGGGAGCTGCTCGCGCGCGGACACGACGTGTCGACGCTCACGAACCGGGTCCCAGCAGATGGGGACGACCCCCGCATCGAGCGCCATGCGCTGCGATTCGATCGCGACCACCTCATCGCGTCGCTGCGCGGCGCACAGGTGCTGGTGAACACGTACTGGATCCGTTTCCCGCATGGCGGAGCGACGTTCGAGCACGCGGTTGAGCGCTCGGCGCTGCTGTTCGACGCGGCGCGCGAGGCCGGCGTCGAACGGATCGTGCACGTGAGCGTCAGCAACGCCTCGCTCGATTCGCCGCTCGCGTACTACTCGGGCAAGGCGCGGGTCGAGGAAGCGCTGCGCGCGGCAGGTCCGAGCTGGTCGATCGTGCGGCCCACGCTCGTGGTCGGGCCGCGCGACGTGCTCACGAGCAACATCGCCTGGTTCCTTCGTCGGTTCCCGGCGATCGCGGTGCCGCGTGGCGCGGGGTATCGCCTGCAGCCGGTGCTCATCGACGACGTCGCGAGACTGCTCGTCGAGCGTGTCGAGTCGGTCATCGAGGACGTCGTGGACGCCGCTGGCCCGGACGTCCTGGGCTTCGACGAGTACATCCGCGTGCTGGCGCGCTCGATCGGGAGGTCGCCGAAGCTGCTGCGGATGCCCCCGCGGGTCATGCTCGCGGCACTCGGGTTGGCGGGGGTGCCGCTGCGCGACACGATCCTCACGCCCGAGGAGCTGTGGGGGCTTCGTGACGAGCTGCTCGTGTCACGGGCGCCGGCGACCGGCGAGTCCTCGGTGGTTGAGTGGCTGCTCGAGCACGGCGACCGGTGGTTCGGCCACGACTACGTCAACGACACGGTGTCCAGGTTCGACGCCGCGTCGGCCTGATCAGTACTGGATCTTCAGGGCGGTACGCAGGAGCGTCAGGAAGCGCTGGGACGGCCTGGCCAGGTCCTCGGGAGTGACGAGGTAGCCGGCCCCCATGTGCGCATCGAACATCGAGCCGACCGAGGCGACGAGCGAGGCGGCAGACGACTGGGCTGCGATCTCGAAGTGCTTGCCCTCGGATCGGGTCGTGAGGTTGAAGGACCCCACGGTGGCGACGTCGTCGGCGAGCATGATCTTCGAATGGGTCATCTGCGCTTGCTGGTACACCTTCACGCCGGCGCGCATGAGCTCGGCGTAGAAGCCGGCGGCGAGCAGGTTGGCGCCCGGGACCGCGTCGTTCGTCTTGAGGCCGTTGGTGACGAGGCGCACGTCGACGCCGCGCAGGGCGGCTGCCTTGAGCGCGTCGACGAGACCCTGGCTGCCGAGGAACGGCGTCTCGACCCAGATGCGGTGCTTGGCGGTGGCGATCGCCGCGTAGTAGGCGTCGGTGATCGGGGCTGACGCGCCCGGGTGGTTCGCGAGGATGCGCGTGCCGTCACGGGCTGGCTCCTGCGTGGGGTGGACGATGAGGCGCTCGTTGATCGCGCTCACGGTGCCGCCGCGCGAGACCCAGCGGGCGAGGAAGTCGCGGCCGGCGTTGACCGCGCCGTCACGATCGAGGGTGACCATGGCGTCGTTCCACGTGTCGTAGGTCTTCGAGAGGTTCATGCCGCCGAGGAAGCCGACGCGACCATCGATCGAGTAGAGCTTGCAGTGGTCGACCGGGCCGTCGACGATCGGGATGAGCGAGTCGTTGACGATCACGTTGATGCCGGCGGCTCGCATCGAGGCGACGAGCTTGGTGCCACGCAGGAACGGACCGACCATGCTGCCGCGACCGTCGAGCATGATGTTGACCTCGACGCCTTCGCGCGCCTTCTGCTCGACGGCGCGAGCGAGCTCCGCGCCGGAGCCGGAGTCGAGCCAGCCGTACATGGAGATGTTGACGACCTGCTTCGCGCCGCGCACGGCATCGAGCAGGCGCGGCAGTGCGGCTGACGAGTTGAGCAGCAGTTCGGGGCTGGCCTCGGGCGTCGTCCATGCCGGCTCGGGTGCGAGCTCGGTCAGGCGACGCCGGGACAGGACCCCGGAACTGGCAGGTGTGCTGGGCAGGACCTCCACGCGGTTCCCCCTCGGAACGCGAACGACGTAGGCCGAACTGCCCGGGAATTTCGCTTTCCATGCGGCGCCGAGCGGACGTTACGGGGCCGGATAGTTGGCCCGCGGCCATGGGTTTCGAAGGTCGCGTTCACGACAACGCGAAGGGGCCGC
Source organism: Thermoleophilia bacterium (assembly GCA_025964555.1). Lineage (GTDB taxonomy): Bacteria > Actinomycetota > Thermoleophilia > Gaiellales > SKUG01 > JAGQUL01. Next base: position 127,530 of record JAOPYQ010000015.1, read on the forward strand.
GACCGGCGTGGTCGCGACCCCTTCGGAGACATGCATCGTCCTGCGTTGCTCAGGCAGGCGCGTGCTCGTGCGATGCGGTCTCGGCGACGAACTCCGCCGGGACCACGTCGTGGCCGAAGCCGAGGTGATGATCGACACCGCCATCGGCGCGTCGCTCCTCGCTCGAGCGCTCCTCCGGGGAGCGACCGGCGGTGCCGCCGGCCAGGAACGCCTCGAGGTGCTCCTTGGCGAGGTCGTCGTCGTGCTGCCACGGCGGCGACTTCATGAGGTAGGCGCTCGACCACACAAGCGCACCGCCGATGCCGCGATCCATGGCGTACTTGGCCATGCGCACGGCGTCGATGGTGATGCCGGCCGAGTTCGGCGAGTCGACGACCTCGAGCTTGATCTCCATGTTGAGCGGCACGCCACCGAAGGCTTCGCCCTCGACGCGGATGTGCGCCCACTTGCGGTCCTCGAGCCACGGCACGTAGTCCGACGGACCGACGTGGATGTTCTTCGGATCGAGCTCGTACGGGAGCACGCTCGTCACCGCGTTGGTCTTGGAGACCTTCTTGCTGTCGAGGCGCGAGCGCTCGAGCATGTTGCGGAAGTCGGAGTTGCCGCCGACGTTGAGCTGGCTCGTTCGCAGCACCTTCACGCCACGGTCACGGAACAGCTGCGCGACGCGTCGATGCAGGATCGTCGCGCCGACCTGGCTCTTGATGTCGTCACCGATGATCGGCAGGTTCGCCTCCTCGAAGCGAGCTCGCCACTCGGGCTTGCCGGCGATGAACACCGGGATGCAGTTCACGAAGCCGGTGCCGGCCGCGAGGGCCTGCTCGGCGTAGAACTTCACCGCTTCCTCGCTGCCGACCGGCAGCAGGTTGATGAGCACGTCGACCTTGCGCTCGCGCAGGACCGCGGCCACGTCGACCGGCTCCTCCGTGGAGAGCTCGACGACCTCGCCGAGGTACTTGCCGATGCCGTCGAGCGTGGGTCCACGCTGGACGAGCACGCCCGTCGGTGCGACGTCGCTGAACTTCACCGTGTTGTTCTCGCCGGCGAAGATCGCGTCGGCGATGTCGAGGCCGACCTTGGCGGCTGCGACGTCGAACGCTGCGACGAACTCGATGTCGCTGACGTGGTAGCCGGCGACGGTGTGGTGCATGAGGCCCGGGACCTCTTCGGTGGCGTCGAAGTAGTGCGTGACGCCCTGGACGAGGCTCGAGGCGCAGTTGCCGATGCCGGCGATTGCGACGCGGACCTTAGGTCGGGGGTGGTTCCCCGACTGGTTCTGGATCTGGCTGGACATTGCGGTGGCTCCTTTGAGTGGAGCGCTCGCGACGGGGTTTGCGTCCGTCGGGGAGCGCCCTGTGTACGTGGATCACGCGCTGGACGACCGTCAACGCTGCGGTGACGGCGAGCACGTGCACTGCGACCTCGATGGAAACCTCCCACCAGTTCGCCAGCAGGAGGCCTGCAGTGAGGACCACGACGCGTTCGACACGCGACGCGAGGCCCCCCTTGCATTGCACGCCGAGGCTTTCGGCCTTGGCGCGCGTGTAGCTGACGAGGTACGAGCAAGCGACGGCGGCGAATGAAGATGCCACCGGCCACAGGTCGACCTCGGCCCTGTTGGCGAACATGAGGCAGATGCCTCCGAGGACGAGTCCCTCGCTGACCCGGTCCAGGGTCGAGTCGAGAAAGCCGCCGAACGCGCTGACGCGCCCGGTGACCTTCGCGATCGCCCCGTCCATGGCATCGAGCAGGCTTCCAAGCAGGAAGACCGCCGCTGCGGCGAGGAACCATTCGTGGAAGGCCAGGTATGCAGCGACGCCATTGAGGAGGCACCCTGTGAAGGTGACGGCGTTCGGGTTGATGGACCCGATCGGGCGCAGCAGCGTGCGCGCGACCCGTCGCGCAATGCGACGTCCGCCCACCTCGTAGCCATCGCGAATACGCTGGAGACTGTCCACGCGGGGATTATGCCCGCTCAGGGCGGCGTCGAGCCGCACGTGTCCCTACAGGGCGTGCGATTTGCGAAGCATCGTCGGGATGGGTGCGGCGCGGAGCGGGCTGCTTCTCGCGCGCGTGCGTGAGCGCGAGGGTGCGTTCGTGCGCGCAAGGGTGCGCGACTGAAGCCGTGGACGATGTGCGTCATCCGGGTCACACCCCTCGTGACGAACATGACGCACATGCCGTGGAGCGGGGCAGAAGCTCACACGGGGCCGGGGTGCACGACGTCGGCGTCGGCGCCAGCGCGGGGGCCGAGCTCGACGACGTACATGGCGACGAGCACGAGCGCGCCGCCGATCACCATGCGCAGCGTGAGGTCGTCGACGCCCACCGCGACAGCGATCCCGGCGGCGAAGACCGGCTCGAGCATCATCGCCACGGCCGCGCGCGTGGGCGCGATGCGCGCCTGCGCCCAGGTCTGGAGCAGCAGCACGAGCGACCCGGCGAACACCGCGGTGTAGAGCACGGCGAACCACTCGTCGCTGCCCGAGGGCAGCTCGACATGCCCGTCGATGGGCATCGACGCGACCGAGACGAGCGCAATCACGACGAGCTGCACGAACGACAGCCCGAGCGCGTCGCGGCCTCGCGACCACGCGCCGAGCGCGACGATGTGCGCGGCGTAGACGAACGCGGCGAGCATCGTCAGCCACTCGCCACGCCCGAGCGAGAAGCCGCGCAGCGACAGGACGCCGACCCCGATCGTGGCGATCACGACCGCGAGCCACGCGACACCGCCGACGCGGCGACGCAGGATGACCGCGAGGATGAGGGGCGTGAACACGACGTAGAGCGCGGTGACGAATCCCGAGACCGACGGGGACGTGAACGAGAGCCCCCACGTCTGGAGCACCTGGCCGACGCCGTAGAGCAGGCCGAGCGCGATGCCGATGCGCAGGTCGTCGCGATCGAGGCTGCGGACGATGCTCGGCCGGATCGCCAGCAGCACGGCGGCCGCGATCGCGAATCGGATCGCGAGGAAGCTGCCGATCGCGAGGTCGTCGACCGCGTCCTTGATGATGACGAACGTCGAACCCCAGATCGCGGTCATGGCCACGACCGCGAGCACGGGCAGCAACGAACCGCGCCCGGCAGCGGGCTCGGCTTGGAATTCCGCATGGGTGCGTGGGTCGTGGTCCATCCGGCGATCGTCACCCGAACCGACGCGAAAGCGACGCGGAACGAGTTCGTCATTTGGGGGTTTACAGACGCCAAACCCTGTCGTACAAAGGGTGTAAGGCAACGCGGGAGACCGAATCTACTCGGTCCCGCCAGCCCAACATAGACATTCGGTCCACGGACGGATCATCGCCATACGTGCCAACGCCTTCATGGGGGTGACGGTGTACGCACAGGTGAATGTCGACTGGAGTTTGCCGACGACGTGCGTGGGGTGCGATCAACGGAATTACAGAACTTCAGTACGGTGACGCAGGGCCTGGATCTCCCTTGGGGGAGGGATTTCCGGGCCCTTCGTCGTTCTTCCTGAACAGGTGTCAGTCGGCTCGGCTGACATCAAAGGGTAGACGCGACGCCGGTGGCCCCGTTAGGTTGTGGGCACAGATGGCAGGCGCCTCCCCCTTCTCCGTCCTCATCCTTTGTGGCAGCGACAGTGACGCCGCCACGATGACGGCCGCCGCCCGAACGCTCGCCGACTTCGGCATCGAGTGGGACCTGCGGGTCTCCTCCGCACACCGAGCTCCCGACCGCACGATCGAGCTGGCACGCACCGCCGCCGACCGCGGCTACGGCGCGATCATCGCGGGCGCTGGACTTGCCGCACACCTGCCGGGCGTCGTCGCCTCGGTCACCATCCTTCCCGTCATCGGCGTACCGCTCAGCGCGGGCCCGATGCGCGGCACCGACGCGCTCCACGCGATCGTGCAGATGCCCCGCGGCATCCCGGTCGCCACCGTCGGCATCGACAACGCCGCCAACGCCGCGCTGCTCGCGGTCCGCATCTTCGCCCTCGCCGACGCGGACGTCCGCGCCCGGCTCGAGGCCTACGTCGAGGCGCTCCCTGCGGGCGTCGAGGCCGCCGACGCGCGCGTGCAGGAGCAGCTCGCGGCCGATCCGCCAGGTTCACCAACCCCCACGACAACCACCGGCGGGTAGCGCATGTCGCGTCGCTCGCACGGGTCCGAAAGGAATGCGAACGATGCATAGCGGCGCGGAGCGAGTCCTGAGGTACGAGGGCAAGGCCAAGCGGGTGTACCGCACGGGCACCCCCGGCGAGTGCGTGATCGAGTTCACCGACGCGGCAACCGCCTTCAACGGCGAGCGCAAGGGTGAGATCAGCGACAAGGGGCGCATCAACTGCGCCACCACCTCGATCTTCATGGCGATGCTCGAGGAGCACGGCGTTCCCACGCACGTGATCCGCCAGCTGTCGGAGACGGAGCTGCTCGCGCGCGACGTGGAGATCGTCCCGCTCGAGGTGGTCGTGCGCAACATCGCGGCCGGCAGCTTCACGCGCCGACTCGGGGTTCCGGAGGGTACGCCGCTCAGTCGCCCGATCGTCGAGTTCAGCTACAAGCGCGACGACCTGGGCGACCCGCTGCTCACCAGGTCGCACATCGAGGTGCTCGACCTGGCGCCGGCCGACGTGGTCGCGGAGCTCGAGGTTCGCGCGCTGCGCATCAACGAGCTGCTGCGCTCGCACATGGTCGATCGCGGCGTGACGCTCGTCGACTTCAAGCTCGAGTTCGGACACACGGCCGACGGCGAGCTCGTGCTGGCGGACGAGATCTCGCCTGACACGTGCCGGTTCTGGGACACGGCGACCGGCGACAAGCTCGACAAGGACCTGTTCCGCCACGACCTGGGCGACGCGACGCCGGCCTACCAGCTGCTGCTCGACCGCCTGGGCGCGACGGGCGTGCCGGCATGATCGGCGTTCGCATCCGCACGATGCCGAAGCGAGCGGTGCTCGACCCGCAGGGCGAGGCGGTCGTTCGCGGGCTGCGCATGCTCGGCCACGACGTCGTGCGTGACGCACGCGTCGGGCGTGTCGTGGAGCTCGTGCTCGACCTCGACGACGAGGCCGACGCGCTGGCGGCAGCGGAGCGCATGTGCGCCGACCTGCTCGTCAACGACGTGGTCGAGTACGGCGAGGTCGAGCTCGTCGACGCGTCGGCGATCGTAGTGGGCGTCGGCGCGGGAGCGAGCGCGTGACCAGCGTCGCCGTGATCGTGTTCCCTGGATCCAACTGCGACCGGGACGCGGCGCGCGCGCTGGACGACGTGCTCGGGGCGGGCACCGCGACGCTCGCGTGGCATGCGGAGACGTCGCTGGACGGGATCGACGCGATCGTGCTCCCGGGCGGGTTCTCGTGGGGCGACTACCTGCGCACGGGTGCGCTGGCGCGCTTCGCGCCGGTGATGGGTGCAGTGCGTGTCGCTGCCGGGCGTGGCGTGCCGGTGCTCGGCATCTGCAACGGCTTCCAGGTGCTGTGCGAGGCCGGGCTGCTGCCCGGCGCGCTGCTGCGCAACGACCACCTGCATTTCAGGTGCGACGAGGTGCCGGTCGAGGTGGCCTCGAGCGACACGCCGTGGACGCGCGCGATCGCGCCGGGTCGCACGCTGCAGCTGCCGATCGCGCACGGCGAGGGCCGCTTCCACGCGGACGACGCCGTGCTCGACGAGCTCGTGCGCGACGACCGGGTCGTCGTGCGGTACGCGGGCGACAACCCGAACGGGTCGGCGCGCGCGATCGCGGGCGTGTGCTCGGCCGAGCGCAACGTGGTCGGCATGATGCCGCACCCCGAGCGCGCGGTGCACGCGTGGATGGGCTCCGACGACGGCGCCCTGCTCTTCGAGTCGCTGCGACTGACACTGGCCGCTGGCTCGACTGACATGAACGACACGTCCGAACTGGAGCTCACCGGTGCCCACTGACACCCTCCCCGTCGTCCCGGTCGGCGAGCCCACGCCCGACGAGATCGCCGACGGCGCCCTGTGGCGCGACGCGGCCCTGCGCGACGACGAGTACGTCCGCGCGTGCGAGATGCTCGGCCGTCGCCCGACGTGGACCGAGGCGAGCATCGTCGGCGTGATGTGGAGCGAGCACTGCTCGTACAAGAGCTCCAAGCACCTGCTGCGCACGCTGCCCACCGAGGGCCCGCACGTGCTGCAGGGACCGGGCGAGAACGCCGGCGTCGTCGACCTGGGTGACGGGTGGGCCGCGGCGTTCAAGGTGGAGAGCCACAACCACCCGAGCGCGGTCGAGCCGTACCACGGCGCCGCGACCGGCGTGGGCGGGATCCTGCGCGACGTGTTCACGATGGGCGCGCGCCCGGTCGCGATCCTCGACTCGCTGCGCTTCGGCCCCATCGACGGGGATGGCGCCGACGTGCACGCCACGCGACGGCTCATGGCTGGCGTCGTCGAAGGCATTGCCGGATATGGCAACTGCGTCGGCGTGCCGACCGTTGGTGGCGAGGTCGTGTTCGATGCCGCGTACGCGCGCAACCCGCTCGTCAACGCGATGTGCATCGGCGTGCTGCGTCACGAAGAGCTGCAGCTCGGGGCGGCGACCGGTACCGGCAACCCGGTGCTCTACGTCGGCGCGCGAACCGGTCGCGACGGCATCCACGGTGCGACGTTCGCGAGCATCGAGGACCCGCACGGGCGCGAGCGCAGCGCGGTGCAGGTCGGCGATCCCTTCCGCGAGAAGCTCCTCATCGAGGCGTGCCTCGAGCTGTTCGCGACCGACACGGTCGTCGGCGTGCAGGACATGGGCGCTGCCGGCCTGACGTCGAGCTCCGTCGAGATGGCGGCGCGCGCGGGCAGCGGCATCGAGATGGACCTCGACCTCGTCCCCGTGCGCGAGCCCGGCATGGCGCCGTTCGAGCTCATGCTGAGCGAGTCGCAGGAGCGCATGCTCGTGGTGGTCAAGGCCGGCACGGAGCACGTCGCGCGCGAGATCTTCGAGCGCTGGGAGCTCGACTGCGCCGAGGTCGGCACGGTCACCGACACCGGCGAGATCGTGCTTCGCGCCTCGGGCGAGGTCGTCTGTCGACTGCCGCTCGCGATGCTCGTGGACGACCTGCCCGAGCGACGCTGGCCCGTCGAGCGCGACGACAGCCGACTGCCCAAGCTCGACCTGGCCGCGGTGCCCGAGCTCGCGGCCGGCGCCGCGGGCGAGACGCTGCTGCGGCTGCTCGCGCGACCGACGATCGCGTCCAAGCGCTGGATCCACGACCAGTTCGACTCGATGGTCGGCGCGGCGACGATGATCCGTCCGGGCAGCGATGCGGCGGTCGTGAAGGTGCACGGGACGGATCGTGCGATCGCGGCAAGCATCGACTGCAACGGTCGCTGGTGCTCGCTCGACCCGCGCGCGGGCGCAGCCCATGCAGTGGCCGAAGCGACGCGCAACGTGGCGTGCTCGGGCGGCCGCCCGCTCGCGGTGACCGACTGCCTCAACTTCTCCTCGCCCGAGGTGCCGCACGTTGCGTGGCAGCTCGAGCAGGCCGTCGCCGGACTCGGCGACGCGTGTCGCGCGCTCGGCACGCCGGTCGTGAGCGGCAACGTCTCGATGTACAACCGCAGCGGCGACATCGACGTGCACCCCACGCCCGTCGTCGGTGCGGTCGGCGTGATCGAGGACCTCGCGCACGTCACGCGCTCGGCGTGGACGACCGCCGGATCGCTCGTGCTGCTGCTCGGCGCGACCGACGTGGCGCTCGACGGGTCCGAGTTCCTCGTGTCCGAGCACGACCTCGTCGCGGGCGGCGCGCCACCGATCGACCTGGCACTCGAATCTCGCGTGCAGGCCTGCGTGCTCGAGGCGATCGCCGCAGGGCTCGTCCGTTCGGCACATGACTGCAGCGACGGCGGCGTGGCGGTCACGCTCGCGGAGTCGGCGATCGCCGGCTCGGTGGGCGCCACGCTGGACCTGGGCGCACTCGCCACGCGCGACCTGCGCCTCGACGAGCTGCTCTTCGGCGAGGGCGCATCGCGCATCGTGGTCGAGGTCGACGCGGACCGGATCGAGGAGCTCGCCTACATCGCGGCGCGCCACGATGCACCGCTCACGCAGCTCGGCCGAACCGGCGGGGACGACCTCGTGCTCACGCGCGACGACGCGCCGCTGCTGCGGATTCCGGTGACGGAACTCGCGAACGCCTGGACCACTGCACTGCCCACGCTAATGAACTCGGAGCCCCACGCCTGATGCGAACCTTCGCCACCATCTCCGACACGCCGAAGGGTTCGTGCTCGGACACGGGCTGCGACCCGGGCATCGTGCTCCCTGAGCGCAAGCTCAACGAGGAATGCGGCGTGTTCGGCATCGCGGGACACGGTGCAATGGCGGCGGACGTCACGCGCCTCGCGCTCGTGACGATGCAGCATCGTGGCCCCGAGAGCGCAGGGATCGTCACCACCGACGGGATCGGCGGGATGTACCACCATCGCGGCATGGGACTCGTCGAGAAGGCCGTGAAGCCGCAGCACCTGGCGCCCCTGCGCGCCGGCAGCAACGCCGTCGGGCACGTGCGCTACTCGACCACCGGTTCGAGCAGCCTCGCGAACGCCCAGCCGCTCGTGTTCTCCTTCGCACGCGGCAACCTCGCGCTCGCCCACAACGGCAACCTCACCAACGCTGCGACGATCCGCGCGGAGCTCGAGGCGACCGGCGCGATCTTCCAGACGACGTCCGACACGGAGGTCGTCGCGCACCTGGTCGCACGATCGCCCGAGCCGGACATGACCGACGCGATCCGGGGCGCCCTTACCGACGTCGAAGGCGGATTCGCGCTCGTGCTGCTCGCCGACGACCGGCTCGTCGCCTGTCGCGACCGGCACGGCCTGCGACCCCTCGTGCTGGGGCGGATGCCCGATGGCGCGTGGTGCGTGGCGAGCGAGAGCTGCGCGCTCGACGTGATCGGCGCGACGTTCGAGCGCGACGTGGAACCCGGCGAACTGCTCGTGCTCGAGCCCGACGGATCGCTGGTGCTGTCGCGGTTCGCGGAGGCGGCCGAGCAGCGCGCGCTCTGCACGTTCGAGCACATCTACTTCGCACGACCGGATTCCGACGTGGACGGCCACAACGTGCACACGGTGCGCAAGCGCTTCGGCCGCCTGCTCGCGGAGGTCGCCCCCGTCGATGCGGACGTCGTGGTGGGCGTTCCGGATTCCTCGGTGTCGGCCGCGACCGGGTACTCGGAAGCGTCGGGCATCCCGAACGAGATGGGCCTCGTCAAAAACCGCTACATCGGGCGCACCTTCCTGGAGCCGAGCCCCGAGCTGCGCACCAACGGCGTGCGCATGAAGCTCAACGCGGTGCGCGGCGTGGTCGGCGGGCAACGGGTCGTGCTCATCGACGACTCGCTCGTGCGCGGCACGACATCCATGCGGATCGTGCGGATGCTGCGCGAGGCCGGCGCGGCCGAGGTGCACGTGCGGATCGCGTGTCCGCCGGTCAAGCACCCCTGCTTCTTCGGGATCGACATGAGCACGTACGACGAGCTCGCCGCGGCGCACTCGACCGTCGAGGAACTGCGCGAGCACATCGGCGCGGATTCGCTCGCGTTCCTGGACGAGCCCGTGATGATGCGCGCGTTCGACGAGGTCGGCGACGTGCCGGCACGCGGACACTGCAACGCATGCTTCACGGGGAAGTATCCGGTGGAAGTCGAACTGACTGCCTCCAAGCTCGGACTCGAACGGGGGCTCGTCGGTGTCAGCTGACGCAGGAACGATGGTTGATCCGTACGCGGCCGCTGGCGTGGACATCGCCGCGGGCGACGAGGCGGTGCGTCGCATCGCGCCGCACGCCGCACGCACGACGCGGCCGGAGGTCGTCGGGGGACTCGGCGGGTTCGGGGCGGCGTTCGCGCTCGATCCGGCGAAGTGGCGCGCGCCGTTGCTCGTGAGCGCGACCGACGGTGTCGGTACGAAGCTGCTCGTCGCGCAGGCGGTGGGACGGCTCGACACGGTCGGCATCGACCTCGTCGCGATGTGCGTCAACGACATTGCGTGCTGCGGCGCCGAGCCGCTCTTCTTCCTCGACTACGTGGCGACCGGCGCGCTCGATCCGAGCCAGGTCGAACAGCTGGTCGCGGGCATCGCCGACGGCTGCGTCGACGCGGGCTGCGCGCTCGTGGGCGGCGAGACCGCGGAGCTGCCCGGCATGTACGCACCCGGGTCGTTCGACCTGGCGGGCTTCACGGTCGGCGTCGTGGAGCGCGACGAGCGCCTCGGACCGCACAACGTCGAGGCCTGCGACGTGCTCGTGGGCATCGCATCGAGCGGGCTGCACTCAAACGGGTACTCGCTCGCGCGCCGCGTGCTGCTCGAGCTGCCGGGGCGCACCTACGACGAGTTCGACGGGCGCTTGGGGCGCACGCTCGGCGAGGAGCTGCTCGAGCCGACGCGCATCTACGTGCGCGCGCTGCGATCGCTCGTGGACGCCGGCCTGCCGGTGCGGGCGGCCGCGCACATCACGGGTGGCGGGCTCGTGGAGAACGTCCCGCGTGTGCTGCCCGACGGCTGGGGTGCGCGCATCGACACGACCTCGTGGGAGCGTCCGGCTGTGTTCGACGCGCTCGTCACGGACGGCGAGCTCGACGTCCACGCCGCGCACCGGACGTTCAACATGGGCATCGGCATGGTGCTCGTCGTGGCGGCCGATGCGGCCGACGGCGTGATCGACGCGCTCACGAGCGCAGGCGAGCGGGCCTGGCACATCGGAGCGGTGACGCCGGATCGCGCCGGCGTCGAGCTGGTGGGTGCCACCCCGTGATGGGCTCCGCGTCCGATTCCACCGCGTTCGCCATCCTGGCCAGCGGCACGGGATCGAACGCGCTCGCCCTCGCCGCCGCCGCGGCGCGCGGCGAGATTCCCGCCCGCCTCGCATGCATCGTGTGTGACCGACCAGGCGCACCGATCATCGAACGTGGCCGCGCCGCAGGCATCGACGTGCTGGTGCTCGACCGCACCGACTTCGTCGACCGCGATGCGCACGAGGGTGCCATCGTGGACGCCCTCCGCGAGCGGGACGTCGAGCACGTCGCGCTCGCCGGCTACATGCGCATCTGCGGGCCGGTGTTCCTCGCGGCATACGAAGGTCGTACGCTCAACGTGCACCCCTCGCTGCTGCCCCAGTTCCCGGGACGCGACGCGATCGGTGACGCGATCGACGCGGGCGCGACCCGCACCGGCGTGACCGTCCATCTCGTCGACGCCGGAATCGACACGGGACCGATCGTCGCGCAGGAAGCCATCGCGATCGTGGCCGGCGACGACCGCGACTCGCTCGCGATGCGCATCCACGCGGTCGAGCACCGCATCTTCCCGCCGGCGCTTGCCGCACTCATTGCCACTCCCACCCCACGCCACCTGGAGGCCCAGCTCACATGAAGACGACGTCCCGCGCACTGCTCAGCGTTTCCGACAAGACCGGCATCGTCGACCTCGCTCGCGGGCTCGTCGACGCGGGCGTCGAGCTCGTCTCGACCGGCGGTACCGCGACCCTGCTGCGCGAAGCGGGCCTCGCGTGCCTCGACGTCGCGGAGGTGACGGGCCAGCCCGAGGTGATGGGCGGCCGCGTCAAGACGATCCATCCGCGCGTGCACGGCGGGCTGCTCGCGCGGCGCGACGTGCCGAGCGACATGGCGGCGCTCGCCGAGCTGGGCGGCGCACCGATCGACTGGGTCGTCGTCAACCTGTATCCGTTCCGCGAGACGATCGCCCGGCCCGACGTGACCGATGCCGAGGCGATCGAGCAGATCGACATCGGTGGGCCGGCGATGATTCGCGCGGCAGCCAAGAACCACGCGCACGTCACGGTGGCGGTCGAGCCGGCCGACTACGCGCGGCTCGTGCGTGCGGCGTCGGGCGAAGAGCCGCTCGCCGATCGCGAGCGCACGGCGCTTGCGGCGAAGGCGTTCCGGCACGTCGCGGCATACGACGCGGTGATCGCCGAGCACCTGACGGGCCTCGCGGGCGAGGACTTCCCCGAGCAGCTGACCATCACCCTCGACAAGGTGCAGGACCTCCGCTACGGCGAGAACCCCCACCAGCCGGCCGCGTTCTACGCACGCGCGGGGGGCACGCGAGGGTCGCTGGTCGACGCGGTCCAGCACCAGGGCAAGGAGCTGTCGTACAACAACATCGCGGACGCCGATGCAGCGCTCGCGATCGCGCGGGAGTTCGATGCGCCCGCCGCGGTGGTCGTCAAGCACGTCAACCCGTGCGGGATCGCGACCGGGACCACGGCGCTCGAGGCGTGGCACGCGGCGCTGTCAGCGGATCCGGTGTCGGCGTTCGGCGGGATCGTGGCGCTCAACCGCCCGGTTGACGTGGAGCTCGCGGCGGCGCTGTGCGAGTTGTTCCTGGAAGTCGTGATCGCGCCGAGCTACGACGTGGCAGCGCTCGAGCTGTTCGCCACGAAGCCGAACCTGCGTGTGCTCGAGCTCGAAGTTGCGCAGGCACCGGGGGGCGCGGAACGCCCGGACGCGTCGACCGTGGCGGGCGGCATGCTCGTTCAGCAGCGCGACGTGCGGATGATCGCGCCGACGGAGCTGCAGGTCGTCACCAAGATCGCGCCGACCGCGGCGCAGCGCGAGGACCTGACGTTCGGGTGGCGCGTGGTCAAGCACGTCACGTCGAACGCGGTGGTGCTCGCGGGCGAGGGTCGCACGCTCGGCATCGGCGCCGGGCAGATGAACCGCGTCGGCGCAGCGAAGCTGGCGATCGAGGCGGCGGGCGCGAAGGCGCGTGGCAGCGTGCTGGCGTCGGATGCGTTCTTCCCGATGCCCGACTCGATCGAGCTCGCGGCCGAAGCGGGCATCGCGGCGATCATCCAGCCGGGTGGTTCGCGGCGCGACGACGACGTGATCGCGGCGTGCAATGCGGCAGGCATCGCGATGGTGTTCACCGGCGTGCGCCACTTCCGGCACTAACGATCCCCACTCCCCAGGAGCTCGAGATGAAGGTCCTCGTCATTGGCAGTGGTGGTCGCGAACATGCGCTCGTTGCCGCGATCAGTGCATCGCCCTCGTGCAGCGAGGTCGTGTGCGCGCCCGGCAATCCGGGGGTCGCGCAGCTCGCGCGGTGCATCGCGACCGACGGTTCGGTCGATGACCTCGAGCGCCTCGCGCGGCGTGAGGCGCCGGACCTCGTGGTGATCGGTCCCGAGGTGCCGCTCGTGGGCGGTCTGGCCGATCGGCTTCGTGCGGCTGACATCGACGTGTTCGGACCCGGCGCGGACGGCGCGCAGCTCGAAGGCAGCAAGTGGCACGCCAAGGAGCTCCTGCTCGAGGCGGGCGTGGCGACCGCGAAGGCGCAGCACTTCACCGACTTCGAAGACGCTCGCGCGTTCGTCGAGGCCGTGGGCGCGCCGATCGTGGTGAAGGCGGACGGGCTCGCGGCGGGCAAGGGTGTCGTCGTCGCGCTCGATGTGGAGACGGCCGTCGAGGCGCTGCGCGAGGCGCTTCTGGATGCGCGCTTCGGCGCCGCCGGAGCGAGCGTGGTGCTCGAGGAGTGCCTCGAGGGGCCAGAACTGTCCGTGCTCGCCCTGGTGTCGGGCAGTGACATTCGAGTGCTCGCGCCCGCGCGCGATCACAAGCGCGCTCACGACGGCGACATGGGACCGAACACCGGCGGGATGGGCGCGGTCTGCCCGCCGGCCGACGCGGACGACGACCTGCTCGAGCTGGTCGAGCGCGAGGTGCTTCGCCCGGTCGTCGACGAGCTGGTGCGCCGCGGCGTGGACTATCGCGGCGTGCTGTACGCCGGCCTCATGCTCACCGCGGACGGACCCAGCGTCATCGAGTTCAACGTGCGCTTCGGCGACCCGGAAGCGCAGGTCGTGTTGCCCCGCCTGCGCGGCGACGTCGCGCTGCTGCTCCAGGCCGCCGCACGTGGCGAGCTGGCCGATGCCCCAGCGTTCGAGTGGGACGATCGAGTCGCGGTCGGCGTGGTCGTGGCGGCCGAGGGCTACCCGCTCGCGCCGCGAACGGGCGATGCGATCTCGCTGGGGGATGTTCCTCGCGATACGCGCGACGCGATCGTCTTCCACTCCGGGACGACGCTCGACGCGGATGGCGCCCTGCGGACGGCCGGTGGTCGCGTGGTGACGGTCGTCGGCTTCGGTGACGACGTCGATTCGGCGCGGGCAGCGGCGACAGCCGCGGCCTCGCGTGTGCACTTCGACGGGGCGTGGCACCGGAGCGACATCGGCGCGGCGCTGATGTCACCAGCGTTGCGCTGATCGCAACGCTGGTGACCCGGGCGCGCCGTGCCACGCACGCGCACTCGGCTCGGATCCCTCGTGCAGCGCATCGGGCGCGGCACGAGGCCGAGATCGCCGCTCCGCGACCTGAGCGAGACACACGCAGGTTTGCGTGAACCGAATTTGCGCCTCGGGGAATCAAGGTCTACAGTGAAGCGTGTTGGCAGGCCACGACCTGCGCGCACCACACTCAGATTCGGCACCGATGGGCATCTGCCCCGGTACCCGAGACCCCCACGAGAACCACAGGAGCACCACCATGGGCAGGACCATCGGCATCGACCTCGGAACCACCAACAGCTGCATGGCTGTCTTTGAAGGTACCGAGCCCACAGTCATCCCGAACGCGGAAGGCGCGCGCACGACGCCGTCGGTCGTCGCGTTCACCAAGACGGGCGAGCGCCTCGTGGGCGCCGCGGCCAAGCGCCAGGCCGTCACCAACCCCAAGAACACCGTGTTTTCGGCCAAGCGCTTCATGGGCCGCAAGAAGGGCGAGGTCGCCGAAGAGCAGACCATGGTCCCGTACGAGGTGACCTCGGGCAAGAACGGCGACGCCGTGATCAAGGTCGGCGACGAGGAGTTCACGCCGCAGGAGATCAGCGCGATGATCCTGCAGAAGCTCAAGGCCGACGCCGAGGAATTCCTGGGCGAGGACGTCAGCGATGCGGTCATCACCGTGCCGGCGTACTTCAACGACGCACAGCGCCAGGCCACGAAGGACGCTGGTCGCGTCGCGGGCCTCAACGTGCTGCGCATCGTCAACGAGCCGACCGCGGCCTCGCTCGCGTACGGCCTCGACAAGGACGACGACGACCAGACGATCCTCGTCTTCGACCTCGGTGGCGGTACGTTCGACGTGTCGGTGCTCGAGCTCGGCGACGGCGTGTTCGAGGTGAAGGCCACGAGCGGTGACAACCACCTCGGCGGCGACAACTTCGACAAGGCGCTCGTCGACTGGATGATCGCGGAGTTCAAGAAGGACCAGGGCACCGACCTCTCGAAGGACCCGGTCGCGCTGCAGCGCCTGTTCGACGCCGCCGAGAAGGCGAAGATCGAGCTCTCCTCCGCGCAGTCAACGCAGATCCACCTGCCGTACCTGACGCAGGTCGACGGCGAGCCGCGCCACTTCGACACGGTGCTCTCGCGCGCGAAGCTCAACGAGATCGTGGGCGACCTGCTCGAGCGACTGGTCAAGCCGACCACGACCGCGATCAAGGACTCGGGCGTCAAGGCCTCCGACATCGACCACGTCGTGCTCGTCGGCGGCATGACGCGCATGCCCATCGTGCAGGAGAAGGTCAAGGAGATCACCGGCAAGGACCCGCACAAGGGCGTCAACCCCGACGAGGTCGTCGCCATCGGCGCTGCGATCCAGGGCGGCGTGCTCAAGGGCGAGGTCAAGGACGTGCTGCTCCTCGACGTGACGCCGCTGTCGCTCGGCATCGAGACCAAGGGCGGCGTGTTCACGCGGCTCATCGAGCGCAACACGACGATCCCGACCAAGAAGAGCGAGGTGTTCTCGACCGCCGAGGACAACCAGCCGAGCGTCGAGATCCACGTCGCGCAGGGCGAGTCGGACATGGTGGCCTACAACAAGACGCTCGGCAAGTTCCAGCTGAGTGACATCCCGCCCGCGCCGCGTGGCCTGCCGCAGATCGAGGTGACGTTCGACATCGACGCGAACGGCATCCTCAACGTGACGGCCAAGGACAACGGTTCGGGCAAGGAGCAGGCGATCAAGATCTCCGGCGGCTCAGGTCTCGACGAGGCCGAGATCCAGGAGATGATGAAGAACGCCGAGGCGCATGCCGACGAGGCGCGTTCCGCGAAGGAGCTCGTCGAGGCCAAGAACCAGGCCGAGGGCCTCGCCTACTCGACCGAGAAGGCGCTCAAGGAGCACGGTGACAAGGTCACCGACGAGATCAAGTCGGGCATCGAGGACGCGCTCAAGGAGCTCAAGGACGCGATCGAGACGGCCACCACGCCCGACGAGCTGCAGCCGCTGGTCGAGAAGCTGGCCGAAGCCTCGCAGGAGCTCGGCAAGGCGGTGTACGCCGACCAGGGTGCATCGACGGATGGTGACGACGGCGCTGCCGAAGCGAACGCCGAGCCGGTGGACGAGGACGTCGAGGACGTCGAGGTCATCGAGGAGGACGAACCGGCGGCCAAGGCCTAGCCCGCTTGTCACCCGAACGAGGACTGACACATGTCTGCTGACAACACACACTCGCGGAAAGGTCCCGGCGGGACCACCGGCGCCCGAGACGGCGCCGGTGGCCTCGCCGAGGCCGCCGCGGCGGCTGCGGCCGGGATGCCCGTGGAGGGCGTCCCGACCGAGCCGCTGCCGATGGAGCCCGGACAGGAGTACGTCGCGAAGGCGGACTTCGACGTCGCCGTCGCGCAGCTGACCGAAGAGCGCGACGCGATGCGCAACGACCTGCAGCGCGTCGCGGCCGACTTCGAGAACTACAAGCGGCGCGCGGCACGCGAGCGCGAACAGGCATCGGCCGCGGCGGAGTCGCGACTGCTGGGCGAGCTGCTCACCGTCATCGATGACACCGAACGCGCGCTCGAGCACGCCGCGAGGGAAGACACCGCCAAGGAGGCCGTCATCGACGGGCTGCAGACCGTGCGGTCGCGGCTGACGTCGGTCGTGGGCTCGCATGGCCTGACGCGCATCGACACGTCGGGCACGTTCGACCCGAAGCTGCATGAGGCGATGATGGTGCAGGCGGCGCCGAATGGCGAGGCTGACGACACGATCCTCCAGGAGCTGCAGTCGGGCTGGGCGATCGGCGAGCGCGTGCTGCGTCACGCGAGGGTGATCGTTGCGGGAGGGGGGTGACATGGCAGGCACGTCCGATTTCTACGAGTTGCTGGGCGTGCCGAAGGGTGCCTCCGAGGATGACCTGCGCACCGCCTACCGCAAGAAGGCGCGCGAGCTGCATCCCGACCGCAATCCGGACGACCCCAAGTCCGAAGATCGGTTCAAGGCTGTCGCCGAGGCCTACGAGACGCTCAAGGATCCGCAGAAGCGCAAGCTCTACGACCTGGGCGTTCGTGGCAACGCTGCGCGTGGGTTCCCGAGCGGCGCGGGCGGATTCCCGGGCGGCGGCTTCCCCGGCGGCTTCGGCGGGGCGGCGGGGCCAGGCGGGGCTGGTGGCTTCGACTTCTCGACGCTGTTCGGCAGCGGCGGGATCAACCTCGGCGACCTGGGCGACCTGTTCTCGCGCGCGGGCACGGCCGGGCAGCAGCCACGGCGCGCCACGCGCGGACACGACATCGCGGCGCGCGTTCGACTGTCGTTCGAGGATGCACTCGACGGCGTCGAGGTGAAGATCCCGGTCGAGCGCGAGGTCGACTGCGCGACATGCCACGGATCGGGCGCGAAGCCTGGCACGAACCGGCGCGAGTGCCCGACCTGTGACGGCCGCGGCATGGTCACGCAGAGCCAGGGCCCGTTCGCGATGAGCTCCCCGTGCCTGACCTGTGGCGGGGCCGGCTCGATCGTCGAGACGCCCTGCTCCACGTGCCAGGGATCCGGACACCAGACGAAGGTCGTCCGCTATCGCGTGAAGATCCCCGCCGGCGTGAAGGACGCGTCCAAGGTGCGGCTCAAGGGCAAGGGCGAGCCCGGAGAACACGGCGGGCCCGCCGGGGACCTGATCGTCCGCGTCGAGGTCGAGGCGAGCGAGCTGTTCGAGCGGCGCGGCAACGACTTCATCGTCGACGTGCCGGTGACGCTCGCGGAGGCCGGCCTCGGCGAGCAGGTGAAGGTGCCGACGCCCGAGGGCGGACAGGTCACCGTGAAGATCCCTGCAGGCTCCGAGGACGGCAAGCTGCTGCGCATCAAGGGGCGCGGCGCCCCGATCGCGCGCGCGAAGGGCGACGAGCGCGGCGACCTGCTCGCCCGCGTGCGCATCGCCGTGCCCAACAAGCTCAACAAGGACCAGGAAGAAGCCCTGCGCGCCTACCAGCGCGCCACGAGCTCCGACCCACGGACGAAGTGGTTCCGGAAGAAGTGAGGACCGTGACCTTGCTGCACTCGATCGGACACGTCGCGACCCTGCTGGGGATCCACCCGCAGACGCTGCGCGAGTACGAGCGCCAGGGCCTGGTCGCGCCGCAGCGCACCCCCGGCGGCACGCGCCGCTACGGTCAGGCCGAGGTCGACCGGCTCGCGCGCATCCAGCGACTGACATCCGAGGGCCTGAGCCTCGCCGGCGTGCGCTACGTGCTCGGCCTCGAGGACGAACTGCGCCGGGCACGCAATCGGATCGCGGAGCTCGAATCGGGCGTGGCGCACACCTCGCAGCAGGTCGTCAGCACGTCGATGTCCCTCGAGCTCGTGCATGTACCACGACCGCGACGAAGTCCTCGCTGGCGCAACGAAGAGTGACATGAACAGGAGGCGACCATGGACGCCGAGCGATACACCACACGATCACGCGAGGCCCTGTCGGCAGCGATCCGCCACGCCGAGGCCCGCGACAACCAGGAACTCGCACCAGCACACCTGCTGCTCGCACTGCTCGACCTCGAGCGCGGCATCGAGCGCGACGCGCTGACCGCAAGCGGCGTCGACGTGGCGGCGCTGCGCACTGCAGCGGACGAGGCAGCCGGGAAGCTCCCGAGCGTCACCGGGGCGACGAACAACCAGCCGACGATGGGTCGCGCGACGCGCGACGTGTTCTCGGCCGCGGAGCGCCAGGCGAAGGCGTGGGGCGACAGCTACGTCGCCGGCGAGCACCTGCTCCTCGCGCTCACCGAGGTGTCCTCTCCGGTGAAGTCGCTGCTCGCGGAGCAGGGGGCGACCCACGGCGAGCTGCTCGCCGCGATCCAGAAGCTGCGCGGCTCGCGCAAGGTCGACTCGCCCGACGCCGAGCAGCAGTACCAGGCGCTCGAGAAGTACGGACGCGACCTCACTGCACTCGCGCGCGAGGGCAAGCTCGACCCGGTCATCGGCCGCGACGAGGAGATCCGACGCGTCATCCAGGTGCTGTCGCGCCGCACGAAGAACAACCCGGTGCTCATCGGCGAGCCCGGTGTCGGCAAGACGGCGATCGCCGAGGGGCTCGCACGACGCATCGCGGCGGGCGACGTTCCCGAGACGCTGCAGGACCGCATGCTCTGGTCCCTCGACATGGGTGCGCTGCTCGCGGGCGCGAAGTACCGCGGCGAGTTCGAGGAGCGTCTCAAGGCAGTGCTGCGCGAGGTGCAGGAGGCCGAGGGTCGCGTCGTCATGTTCATCGACGAGATCCACGTCATCGTCGGTGCCGGCAAGTCCGAGGGCGCGATGGACGCGGGCAACCTCATGAAGCCGATGCTCGCCCGCGGCGAGCTGCGCGTCGTCGGCGCAACCACGCTGGACGAACACCGGACCGGTATCGAGAAGGACGCCGCGCTCGAGCGACGCTTCTCCCCCGTGTTCGTCGGCGAGCCCAGCGTCGAGGACACCGTCGGCATCCTGCGCGGCCTCAAGGAGCGCTACGAAGCGCACCACAAGATCCGCATCACCGATTCCGCGCTCGTGGCAGCAGCCACGCTGTCGGATCGCTACATCTCGGACCGTCAGCTGCCCGACAAGGCGATCGACCTCATGGACGAGGCCGCCGCGACGCTGCGCATGCAGGCGGATTCGCGCCCCGAGGAGCTCGACCGCGCCGAGCGCCGCATCGACCAGCTCATGATCGAGTCCGAGCTGCTCAAGCGCGAGACCGACGACGCTTCGCGGGCGCGGCTCGTCAAGCTCGACGAGGAGATCCTCGGGCTGCGCGCGACCGCATCGACTCTCCGCGCGCAGTGGGAGGGCGAGAAGGGCCTGATGGATGAGATCGGAGCGCTCACGGAGCGTCTCGAACGCGTCCGCTTCGAGGCCGAGCAGGCCGAGCGCGTCGCCGACTACGAGACGGCGGCACGCCTTCGCTACGGCGACGCGTCGGACATCGAGAAGCAGCTCGCACAGTGCCGCGAGCGCATCGCGGCGATCCGCGAGGAGGGTTCCGAACTGCTCAAGGAGGAGGTCGACGCCGACGACATCGCGGGCGTCGTGAGCCGCTGGACCGGTATCGCCGTCACGAAGCTGCTCGAGGGCGAAGCCGACAAGCTGCTGCACATGGAGGATCGCCTCCACGGTCGCGTCGTGGGGCAGGACCATGCCGTGCGCGCCGTCAGCGACGCGATCCGTCGCTCGCGCGCGGGTCTCTCCGACGAGCAGCGACCGATCGGGTCGTTCCTGTTCCTGGGACCGTCGGGCGTCGGCAAGACCGAGCTCGCGCGATCGCTCGCCGAGTTCCTCTTCGACGACGACCAGGCAATGGTCCGCATCGACATGTCCGAGTACATGGAGAAGCACGCGGTGAGCCGCCTCATCGGCGCGCCACCCGGCTACGTCGGCTACGAGGAGGGCGGCCAGCTCACCGAGGCCGTGCGCCGCCGCCCGTACTGCGTGCTGCTGCTCGACGAGCTCGAGAAGGCACACCCCGACGTGTTCGGCGTGCTGCTGCAGGTGCTCGACGATGGTCGACTGACCGACGGCCAGGGCCGCACGGTGAACTTCAGCAACGCCGTGATCTGCATGACGAGCAACCTCGGCTCGTCACACCTGTCACTCGGTGTGATGGGTGACGAGGAGCGCGAGGCGGTGCTCGCCGACGTGCGAGGCCACTTCCGACCGGAATTCCTCAATCGCCTGGACGAGATCGTGCTGTTCGAGCCGCTCGGCCCCGACCAGCTGCGCTCGATCGTCGACATCCAGCTGCAGCGCCTCGCGCGCCGCGTCGGCGAACGCGACCTCGCGCTCGACGTGTCGGATGCCGCCAAGGACGTCATCGCTCGCGCGGGCTACGACCCCGTGTACGGTGCCCGGCCGCTCAAGCGCGCGATCCAGCGGCTGCTGGAGAACCCGCTCGCGCAGCGACTGCTCGCGGGGGAGTTCGTACCCGGCGACGCCATCGTGGTGGATGTCGCCGGCCCCGAGTCGACGGAGCTGACGCTCACGCCCCGCGTGGCGGCGAAAGCCTGATCGTCAGACGAACGGGCCTGTCGGCGGCTCGTTGGCGGGCGGCTGCACGGACGGGTGGGTCGGCGGCAGGTGCTCGCCAGCGAGTGGCGGCGTGGGCGGCATGTCGCCTCCGGCGCCACCTTCGACCTGCGACCACGCACTCTCGAGCGCCGACGCGAAGATCGGCATGCCGACGAGCGCGATGACGAACGAGGACGCAGCCGCAGACAGGAACGCGCCCGGCACGATCGCGCCGACGATGAGACCACCGATGACGAACGGCACCACGGTCGCGAGGCCGATGACGATGAAGCTGCCGAAGGTCCCCCACCAGCTGCCCTTCACGACGCCTTCGCTGCGCTCGAACGCCGCATCGCCGGTCGCCTCGCCGCCACCGGCGATGATCGGCGCGTAGATCCATCGGATCGCCAGCATGATGTAGGCGATCCACAGCACGAGTCCGATGAGCGTTCCGAGCGTGCCGATGACGACGCCGAGCACCTGCGCGCCGAACATGATTGCCACGAGGATGGCGGCCTTGGGCATGAGCGCGCCGATGCCGGCGAGCAGCGCGGGGATCGCGCTGCCGGGGCCGGGGATGCTGCCGTCGGCGCCGTGTCGCTCGCGGTGGAGCGCGCCACCGAGGACGACGTAGATGCCGAATCCGATGAGCATGTTGAGCGCGGTGCTGACGGCGCCGACCAGGGTGAGCGTTCGCAGGTCGGCCGCATCGAAGCCGCCGTCGAAGATCGCCTTGAACACGTCCTCGGCGTCGGGAACGAGCGACGCCTGGACCTGCGCGGACACGCCGGCCACCAGTGCCGACAGCCCGGCGAACACCGCGAGCGTTGGGAGCCAGGAGCCGACGCGGTCCATGCCGCGTCCGTAGCCCTCGCTGATCGACTTGCCGATGTCAGGGGTCGCCATGCTCGTCTCCGCGTCGCTCGATGATCGATGTCGGGCGTGGACGCCCACACTCGAAGTTCGGCGCCCGAAGCGTGGCTCCTGCGCGCGACGCGACCTAGCGGTAGGACACGTGCACGTGATCGAAGTGCTGCAGGCGGTTGTACTCGCCGCGGTTGGACGACTTGAGCGCCTCGAGCTGCGCACGGGTCTTGTCCGGATACGTGTACTCGCGCCACTCCCAGTTGTTGGTGGCTGACGCGATGCGTCCGTCGGAGATGACGTACTTCACGTTGAGCTGCCCGGCCTTGCCCTGCTGTCGCATGTGCTCGGCGAACGCCTTCATCGTCGGCGTGGCGCCGTCCGAGGCCGCGACGCCGATCGGCAGCGTGCCGACGTCCGTCGCGTTGCCCGAATCGTGGTCTGACGTGCCGTTGCCCTCGCGCTTGCCGCTCACGAGCGGCAGGCCGTACCTGTGCGCTTCCTCGAGCCCGCGCTTCGCGGCGGCGCTGAGCCCGCCGGTGCCGGACTTGTCCTTGACCGAGGAGGGATCGACGAGCCCCGCGCCGGGTGATGCGGCGGGTGCCTGGGTCGCGGCGGGCGCCGAGTTCGCGTGCTGCTCGGCGCTTGGAGCCGTTGGTGCGGCGTTCGCGCCCAGCTGCGTGACGCCTTCGGCGGCGTGGTTCATCGTGCAGCCCGGCATGCCGCACTGACCGACCTGTCCCGGTTGCTGCGCCACCTGCCCAGGTGCAGGTCCGGGCGCGCCGCCAGCCGTCACGGCGCCGCCCTGGAGCTTCGCGATGAGGTCGGTGACCGACGCGATGATCGACTGGATCGCGGGAATGAGCTGTTCCGGGGAGACGTTCGCCGCGCCCTGCGCGGCCTGGAGCGTGCCTCCGCCGACGGCGTTCGCGGGCGAGGTCGTCGTCAGCGGGGATGCCTGCAGCGGCGGAGGAGGCGTCGCGCAGCTGGGGTCGACCGGCGCAGGCTGCTGTGGCAGCGCGCCCGTGACCGGACTGATGGTCGGTGTCATCGGCGTTTCCCCCCAAAGTTGGTGCGCTCGTGGTGGCTCACGTGCGCCCGCGAGGAAGCCGATACGTGCAGTGGCATGCAGCGTCGGCGTGGCTTCCTCCATTCCACGGTGCACCAGCTTCGACGATCTGACAAGAGTCGATCCGTCTGGAAAGCGACGCCGTTGCGATACGTGCAACATGCGAGGAAGCCTCAAGGCACCGCATGGGAGCGCCGATGCGTGCAGTACGGCGCATCCTGTCGAGTTGACGGGGATGCCCCACGGACACCAGAGCCAGGGGAACAGGTGGCGGAAGCCCTTTCACAGAGCGACATCGATTCGCTGCTCGCGATGGCTGCGGAGCATCCCGCGTCGTCGGGCGGCGAAGGCGATGCTGCGCCAGGTGCTCCGACTCCCACGACCCCGGGAACGAGCCGCGATACGGCGCGCCACCGATACGTCCGCAAGATGGACTTCGCCCGTCCCTCCAAGTTCAACAAGGACCAGCTGCGAACGCTGCAGATGCTCCACGAAGCGTTCTGCCGACGCGCCTCCACCTACCTGTCCGGCACCGTGCGATCGCTCGTCGAGGTCTCCGTCACCGGAGCCGAGCAGATCCCGTACGGCGATTTCGTGTCGTCGCTGCCGGTACCGACCTTCACGAGCGTCCTCGAGGTCTCGCCGCTCGGCACCAACGCGATGGCGTCGATCGACCTGCCGTTGCTGTTCGCGATGATTGACCGCATGCTCGGCGGCCCGGGCACCAACGTCTCCCGTGTGCGCGAGCTCACCGAGATCGAGGCCGGCCTCGCGTCGAACCTCATGGAGCGACTGCTCGACGAGCTGAGCGGCGCCTGGGGCGACCTGGTTCCCGTCGAGTTCCGACTGCGCGGTATCGAGATGAACGCGCAGTTCGCACAGATCGTGCCGGCGTCGGAGCCGAGCGTGCTCATCATCATGGAGCTGTCGATCGGCACGGCCACCGGCTCGCTGTCGATCTGCCTGCCCTATCGCTCGATCGAGCCGGTCGTCGGCGACCTCGCTGCGCATCGCTACTTCTCGAGCGGCGAGGATTCGCCCGACAACCGTGCTGCGCTGCTCGCCTCGCTCCAGGGAGTGTCGATGCCCGTTCGCGCGGAGATCGGCGCGACCAGGGTACCCGTGGAAACCGTGCTCGGCCTGCAGCCCGGAGACGTCGTGCCGCTCGGTCGCCGCGTCGACGATGGCGTACGCCTCGTGATCGGCAACACGCGCGCCTACAGCGCGATGCCCGGACGCGACGGCAACCGCGTCGCGGTTCGCATCGTCGATCGCATCGATCATGACGGCGGTGTGCGATGACGCCCCCGGCCCCGCAGCCGACCCCGTGGTCGGAGCATCGAATGCTTGCCGAGACGATCGGCCAGGCTGCGGCGGATGCCGCGAGCTCGGCTATCGGCACCAACGTCGACCTCGGCATCGCCACCAGCGGCGATCCCGAGGAGATGGTGATCGGACGACCGGTCCCGCTGCGCGCGATCATCGTCACCTATCACCGCCCCCTTCGCGACGTGATGGTCTTCATCACCTCGCTCAAGGAAGAGGCCGTGCGCCCCGTCATCGAGGCGGTTGCGACCGCGACGATCACGGCGCTCGACCTGCCGACGTCTCCGGACCAGCACGGCCCCCTCGGCCAGTTCTCCATCGCTGACGCGGTCGAGTACGAGACGTCCGAAGAGGCGCTGGAGCAGGTCGACGCGCTGTACCTCGAAGCGACGTACGGACTCGAGCTGCCGACCGGTGAGGTCCAGATGGTCCTCGGCACCGGCCTGCTCGAATCGGCTGCGTGCTTCGTCCATGGCATCGCCGATCCATTCGCCACCGAAGCCGGGTTCCTTCCGGCCGGCGTCGAGCTGGAGCTGGGCGATTCGATCGGGCTGAGCGAGGACGAGCGTCGCCTCGAGCTTGGCGACGGCCAGATCGGCGAGCTCGCCGACGGCGCCCTCGCCTTCGGTGGCGCAGGCGCAGCCACGAGCGGTGGCGTCGAGGAGTTCGACGCGATGCTCGCCGCGCAGGAGCGAGCCGAGGCCGATGCCGTCGCCGCGATCGCCGCGCAGCACGCTGCGACCGCACGCGCGAACGTTGCCGCGGCCGAGCTTCCGAGCTTTGCCGAGCAGACCCCCACCGGACGCTGGACGGAGCTGCTGAGCGGCGTCGAGGTCGAGCTGTCCGCGGAGCTGGGTCGAGCCGACCTCGCACTTCGCGACATCACCAACCTGGCCGCCGAGAGCGTGCTGACGCTCGACCAGATGGTCAACGAGCCGGTGTCGGTCTACGTCAACGGCACCCGCTACGCCACGGCACGCCTGGTCGTCGTCGACGGCGAGTACGGCATCGAGATCCTCGAGGTCGTCGAGCAGCAGGAGTTCCTGCCCGCGACGCTCGCGGCCTGAGCCCACGCGCGTCGGATACGATCGCGCCATGCATGCCGGTCACGATGAAGACGACGACGAGACGTACCGGTGCTACCGGCACCCCTCGGTCGAGACCGCACTGCGGTGCCTCTCCTGTGATCGGCCCATCTGCGTCGACTGCGCCAATCACGGTCCGGTCGGCATCAAGTGCCCGGAGTGCTCACGCGTGTCACGCGCTGCGCGAGGCGTGATTCCTGCGCAGCGGATCGCGCGTGGCGTCCTCGCGGGAGTGATCGTCGCACTGGTGCTCGGGACCATTCTCTACCTCGTCCCGGTGCCGTTCATCGGCATCATCCTCGCGTTCTTCGCAGGAGCCGCAACCGGTAACGTCGTGCGTCGGGCGAGCGGCGGCTATCGAGATCCTGTCCTCGCGCGCGGCGCCATGGTCGCCGCCGCGGTGGGCATGCTGGCGTATCCGATCGCGGATGCTCTCGCGTACGGCGCGTTCGGCCAGGGACTGGTCTGGTCGGTCGTTGGCGCGGCGGCGGCCGCCTACGGCGCGTTCACCCGCGCGAGCTGACCCCGGACGCACACGCGGGGCCGCCCGAAGGCGACTCCCGCCCAAGGGGCACCCGGCGTGCTCGTTCTGCTCGCACGCACACGCGGGGCCGCCCGAAGGCGACCCCGTAGTGCGTGCTCGTCCCATCCCTGACTAAGGCGTCAGGGTGTCCCAGGGGGATCTCGATGAAGTCATGTCAGCCGGGGAGTGGCGGAGGAAGCTCACCCGAGCCGTCCGGAACGGGCGGCGGGGGCGGAAGCTCACCATTCGGGTTCGGCCAGCCCGGAGGCTTCGGACCCGTGTTCGTGGGCTTGTCAGGGCCATCGTCCGTGTTGGGCGGAAGCGTCGTCGGACCGTCCTTCTTGCCTGGACCGTCCTTCTTGGGCGGTGCATCGTTCTTCGGCGGACCGTCCTTCTTGGGCGGGCCGTCCTTCTTGGGCGGACCGTCGTGCTTGGTCGGCGCGCCGGGCGTGTGCGTACCCGGCGTGTAGGGCTTGGCGGGCCCCGTGAACATCGGCTTGTAGTCGAAGTCCGGAACCTTGAGGTCCTTGGACGGGACCTTGAGCACCTGGCCCGGCTGGATCAGGTCGGGGTGCGAGATCGTGTCGCGGTTGGCCCAGTACAGCTGCTGCCACGTGACGCCGTACTTCGGCGCGATGGCGGACAGGTACTCGCCCTTGCCAACCGTGTGGGTGCCGCGGCCGCGCGGGGTCTGGTCGACCTTGCTCGGCGGATCGACCTTGGACGGCGGCTCACCCTTCGACGGCGGCTCACCCTTCGATGGCGGCTCACCCTTGCTCGGAGGCGGAGGCGGCAGCTCACCCTTGGACGGCGGCTCACCCTTGGACGGCGGCTCGCCCTTGCCCGGAGGCGGAGGCGGCAGTTCGTCCTTGCCGGGAGGCGGCGGCAGCGTGTCTCCGGGCGGCGGCGTCGGGATGCCACCCTTGGGCGGCGGAGTCTGGTCCACCGGCGACTGCGGCGGTGTGCTGGTACCGGGCGGCGGGGTCGTCGGCGTCTGGTCGACCGGCTGCTGCGACGGAGCCTGCGGGGCCTGCGGAACGTTCGGAGCGCACCCGATGTATGCCCACCCCTGCTGGACCTGGGGCGCGTACGCCGCCTTGCCGGGCGCCTGCTGCTGCAGCGCGCCATCCACGGAATCGGGCATCGGTGCGCCCGTGTCCTTGGGCAGGAAGCGCTGCACGAACGAAGGAATCCCGGCGGCTGGGTCCGACGACGGCGTATCAGCGCCGCCGCCAGTCACGCTCGAGCCGAGGACATCGGCGAGTGCCGCGTCGACGTATGAACCAGAACCGGCTGCCGGCGGCTGCGCGCCCGCTGCTGGAGTGCTCACGTTGATCGGCAGCGTCTGCGTGCTGCCAGCGACGGAGTTCGTCATCCGGTCTTCCCCCTCGGTTCCCTCGCGGAACTGACCGGTAGTCGTGGTCGTCACCCCCGTGACGCCGCGCGGCCGTTCCGCATCACCTGTGTGTCGCATCCGACGCGATTGTCGTTTCACCGGTTTCCACACTCGCCAGCGATGCCATCGAACCGCTGAAACCGCGCCGGAATTACGAACGGGGGCGTCGTTCGCTGAGAACGACACCCCCGCCACACCACCACGTGTGACCGTGATTGCTCACGGCCGTGAAACCGTCGGCGGCTCGTGCGAGCTAGCTCGCTGATGATCCTGCACGACGATTCAGAGTCCAGCCACGGACAGCAGGTCGGCCTAGGCAGTCAGCTCGTAGAGAAAGCCGTCCCGGCCCTCCACGATCTCCACCAGGCGCTGCGCCTCGGAAGTGGCTTCGACACAGTCGAACGCCCGCGATTCACGCGCCAGGAGGAGAGCCTCTCGGCGGAGCCAGCGCTGCATGCGTCGGCGTCGGTAGTGCATCGTGAGCGAGTGAGCCATGTCGGATTCCATTCCTCAGTTGACCTGTACCCTGCTGTCGCACTCGACGCCGTTCGGCGTTTCACGAGGGCCACGCGTTGGCCCGGACTACGCGATCGGCGGAACCGTGCCTCGCGTGCGCGCGCACGCGCGCGCGTGAAGTGGGTTGCGTCAGAGCTGTGCCGAGGGGCGGGTCGACGAGGCCGGCGGTCGCTCAGCTGCGAGCGGCAGCCGCCGCGGCGGCCGCATGCTGCTCGATGAGGCGCCGGCTGGTGACGACGAGCTCGCGGATGTCGAACGGCTTGGCGATGAACGCGTCTGCGCCGAGTTCGCGCGATCGCTCCTCGACTCGCGGACCAAGTGCACTCATCGCGAGCACTGGCACCTTCACGCCGAACTGTGAGAGGTACTTCATGACCTGGAAGCCATCGATGCCCGGCATCATGATGTCCAGCAGCACGAGCGATGGTGGCGACTGGTCGAGCGAATCGAGCCCCAGCAGACCGCTCTCGGCCTCGGCGACGTCGAACCCGACCGCCGAGAACGCCTCGCGCAGGACATAGCGAATCGACGGGTCGTCATCGATCACGAGTACGGCCGGCTTCGCGTTCGGCATCACGGTCCGTGCCAGGCGCTGGACCTCGCTCGCACGGAAACGACGGTGGCCACCGGCCGTCCGCTGCTCTTCGAGCTTGCCGTCGGCTGCCCAGTTGCGAACGGTCGTCGCGCTGACCCGAAGGATCTGCGCGGCCTCGTTCACCGTGAGGAATTCGTCGTTGGAATGCGACATATCCCGCAGCGCCTACCCGGCATGCGACGCATCGAACCCACCTGCTCATGCGTACCCTTGCGAGTCACTTTTGCAGATTTGGCGATTAGCTATAAAGGTCTTGGCGAGGTGTGCCGATGCGCCTTTCGTTGGAGCGACAGGATGTTGCGCCACTCCCTCGGGGGATATCGGGGGGGACACTTATCGTCACGGAGGACGACCACCATGGGTCTTCGGATCAACACCAACATCGATTCGTTCAATGCGCATCGAAATCTCTCGGCTACGTCGAACCGCATGGCGAAGTCAATGGAGAAGCTCAGCTCGGGTTTCCGCATCAATCGCGCCGGAGACGACGCAGCCGGACTCGGCATCTCGGAGCGGCTTCGCAGCCAGATCCGTGGCGTCGCCCAGGCATCCCGCAACGCCCAGGACGGCATCAGCATGGTGCAGTCGGCGGAAGGCGCGATGACCGAGCTCCACTCGATCCTGCACCGTGTCCGCGAGCTCGCGGTCCAGTACCTCAATGGTACGAACGGCCCGGAATCGCGCATGGCGATCACCACCGAAGTCAACCAGCTCGGCCTCGAGCTCCAGCGCATGGTGACCGGCTCGCAGTTCAACGGCGTCAACCTGCTGACCGGCGCGGCGTCGATCAACCTGCAGGTCGGACCGAACGCAGGCGGCACGAACGTGCTGAACTTCGCGCTCGGCGACATGGCGACGGCGCCTTCTGGCGGCCAGGTCTACACCGCGGTGATCTCGGACTTCGTTGCCGGCACCACCACGACGCTGCTCAACGACATCAACCTGCTCGTCGACCAGGTGTCGACCCAGCGCGCCAACATGGGCGCGGTGCAGAACCGCCTCGAGTACACGGTCAACGCGCTCGGCATCTACCAGGAGAACCTCATGTCAGCCGAGAGCCGAATCCGAGACGTTGACATGGCGCAGGAGATGACGAACTTCACGAAGCTGCAGGTCCTCCAGCAGAGCGGCACCGCGATGCTCGCCCAGGCGAACATGTCTGGCCAGAGCATCCTGAGCCTCCTGCAGTAAGGCCGGTCTCCGAGGGGTCACGATCACGCAGCGACGTGATCGTGACCCCGTCCTCCGGCCCCCCTCGCCCAATGCGAGGGTTTTTGCAGATCTGACAACTTGCATTCCTTCGCTCAAGACACTGTGAAGCTTGTCCGATGTGGCTGGTGACGCGACAGCAGGAAGCTGTCTCGCACTCTCGGTTGAACCGAGAGGTCACCATCGTCACGGAGGACGACCGTCATGGGTCTGCGCATCAACACCAACATCGAGGCATTCAACGGACATCGCAACCTGTCCGGAACCTCGGCCAAGATCGCGAAGTCGATGGAGAAGCTCAGCTCGGGCTTCCGCATCAACCGCGCCGGCGACGATGCAGCAGGTCTCGGTATCTCCGAGCGGATGCGAAGCCAGATCCGCGGTGTGGCGCAGGCTCAGCGCAACGCCCAGGACGGCATCAGCATGGTGCAGACCGCTGAAGGCTCGATGACCGAGCTGCACTCGATCCTCCACCGGGTTCGAGAGCTCGCGGTCCAGTACCTCAATGATACGAACGGCCCTGAGGCCCGCATGGCGATCACCACCGAGGTGCAGCAGCTCGACGCCGAGCTGCAGCGAATGATCACCGGGGCCAACTTCAACGGCACCGGACTGCTCAACAACCCGGCGGCGATCACCCTCCAGGTCGGGCCGAACGCAACCGCAACCGACCAGCTCGTCTTCAACCTGCTCGACCTCACCGCGATGGGTTCGACCTCCGCCCCGAACAACCCGCTGGCGACGACCATGGCGAACTTCGTCGCGGGCAACATGACGGGCGGCACGGGCAACGTGCTCGACGACATCGACTCCTTCGTCACGCAGATCTCCACTGCCCGCGCACAGATGGGCGCGATCCAGAATCGACTTGAGTACACCGTGAACGCACTCGGCATCTACCAGGAGAACCTCATGGCTGCCGAGAGCCGCATCCGCGACGTGGACATGGCGCAGGAAATGACCAACTTCACCAAGCTGCAGGTCCTGCAGCAGAGCGGCACGGCGATGCTCGCGCAGGCGAACCAGTCGAGCCAGAGCGTCCTCCAGCTCCTCCAGGGCTAGTACACACACCTTGCCGGTTGACGGCACGGGTCCTCGTCGGTCAACGCACCGTCCGGCGAGATGCCCCTCAGGTCACGATGGTCGGATCCCTTCCGGGGGCTCCGGCCATCGTGTTCTTCCGGGGTCGATCGCGAATCCCTAGAGCACGATGCCGGTCGCCTCGCGCCGCGGATCGCCGGCGGCGAACGGACGCCCACCCCGCAGGGCGGTTCCGTTGGTCGTCCCGAAGAACGAGTCACGAACCGGCCATCGCACGAGCTCGAATTCGCTCGCGAGTTCGTCGAGTGCAGCGTCGTCAAGACCGGGTTCGGCGTGCAGCACGCGACCGTCCCACGCGAATCGCGGCGCGCGGATCGCTTCCTCGAGCGGTGTTCCGTGCCACATGCGTTCGAGGATCTGGGCGATCGCGTGCGGGATGCGATCGCTGCCCGCGGAGCCGAGCTGCACGAGCGTGCGCGGGCTCGTGAGGATCGCGGGAGTCATCATGCTCGGCACGGTGCTGCCCGCCATGCGCACGATCGTGTGGTCGTACTCGGCGAGCATGTTGTTGAGCTGGATGCCCGAGCCGGGGATGAAGTCGCCAGCGCCGTAGCCAACCGTGGTCGTGGCGCCGCACATGAGCCCGTCCGCATCGATCGCCGAGACGTGGGTGGTGTTGGGCGAACGCGCGAAGCCGCCGCCGTCGGCATCGGCGTCGGGCGCGCCACCGCGGTCGTGGAACGCATCGGCGACCGCGTCACGCACCGAGTCGGGACGATCGCCTCCGAGCCGCGACGGCACGACCTCCTCGCCGTGCTCGGGCACGCGCGTGCGCGGCGGGTCGAGCTGACGCATGACGCGCACGAGCGCGCGACCGACCGCCAGGTCCCGCGAGGGTCGACGACCCCCTGCCGCGAGCGCGGGGTCCGGGCGGGCGTCGAGCATCTCCTGCAGCAGGCGCACCGCGATGCCGCCGCCCATCGACGGCTCGGGATTGGCGTACATGCAGACGTCGCCGACGCAGAGCATGTCGGGCACCCGCTCGTGCACGGCGTAGCGAATCAGGTCGGTGCGCGAGATCCGAGCGCCGCGCGTGTCGCTCCACTCCATGAGCGCGTCGGCGAGGGCCCCGGTGTAGAGCGATTCGCCGTCGGTGGCGGCGAGGTCCTCGATCGCGGCGGCGTGCGCGCTCTGGCGAAAGATGTCGCCCTCGCCGCGGATCGTGCCGCCCGGGTACCAGATCTCCTTGCCGTGCGGATCGCGCGCGATGAGCGGTCCGTTGGCGATATGTTCGCCGGCTTGCGTGCGGGTGAGCTCCACGCCGTCTCGAGCGAGTGCGATCGACGGCGCCAAGGCTTCGGCGAACGGGATCCGCCCGAACCGCCGAGACGCGTGCGCGATGCCGCGCGACACCCCGGGCACCGCCACCGATGCCGGCCCCGTTCCGTAGCGAAGCACCGTGCCGTCGAGCTCGAGCGCGTGGGTTTCCCACGGGGCGAGCGTCGGGCGGGCCTCGAGTCCCGGCTGGCGCGAGAAGAAGTCCACGAGCACGGGAGCCAGGTCGTTCGTTCCGCCGCCCACGATCAGGAATCCGCCGCCGCCGAACGACGTCAGGGTCGGCTCGCACACGCAGCCCGCCGCGACCATCGCGACGACCGCATCGACGGCATTTCCGCCTGCTTCGAGCACGTCGGCGCCCACTCGGGCGACGGCTTCATGGCCCGCCGCGACCGCTCCGGCTCCGCGGCCGGCGCGCGTCTGCGCTCCTGACACGCTGGTTCTCCCGTCGAACGAGGACCGATTCGGCGATCGCCGGTACGGTCGTACATCGATCGTATGCTAGCATCGAGCGGCTGCCCGAGGCGCCGTGATTCCACGCGAACATGCGCATCGGCGCTCTGTCCGCCCCCGGTTTATGACAGGAATGTCAGTCGCCTCTCTTCAGGAAGGTTTCTTCTTCATGAGCACGATCACGCCGACCTCGACCACCGAGATCGCGCAGGCCGCTGACGCGGCCGGCCTCGAGCTGTTCGACCTGATGAACGAGTACCAGTACGAGCAGGTGGTCATGTGCCACGAGCCGTACACGAACCTGCGGGCGATCATCTGCATCCACAACACGACGCTCGGACCGGCGCTCGGCGGCATCCGCATGTGGCCCTACCAGAACGAGCGCGAGGCGATCGTCGACGCGATGCGCCTGGCGCGCGGCATGACGTTCAAGGCAGCGGTCTCCGGCCTCAACCTGGGCGGCGGCAAGACGGTCGTCATCGGCGACCCGCGCAAGGACAAGTCCGAGGCGCTGTTCCGCGCGCTCGGCCGCTTCGTCGATACGCTCAACGGCCGCTACATCGCAGCCGAGGACGTCGGCACCGCCACGCAGGACATGGACTACGTCGCGATGGAGACGCCGTTCGTCACGGGCATCGACGCCGCCGGCGGCTCGGGCGACCCGTCGCCGATGACCGCGCTCGGCGTGTTCCAGGGCATCCGCGCCGCCGCCAAGAAGGCGTACGGCACGCACAAGCTCGAAGGACTTCGCGTGTCGATGCAGGGCTGCGGCCACGTCGGCACCTACCTCGCGCAGCACCTTGCCGAAGCCGGCGCGGTGCTCACGGTGACTGACATCCACGAGGACAACATCGAGCGCGTCACGAGCGCGTCCGGTGCGGCGAGCGTGTCACCCGAGAAGATCTACGACGTGCCGACTGACATCTTCGCGCCGTGCGCGCTCGGTGGCATCGTCAACCCCGAGAACCTCGATCGCCTCATGGCATCGGGCGACCTGAAGATCATCGCGGGTGCCGCCAACAACGTGCTCGACCACGATTCGACCGGTCAGCTGCTGCACGACCGCGGCATCCTGTACGCCCCCGACTACGTCATCAACGCGGGTGGCCTCATCAACGTGTCGGAGGAGCTGGGCGGCTACAACATCGACCAGGCTCGCAAGCGCGTCGAGAAGATCTACGACAACCTGACCCGCGTCTTCACGCTCGCCGACGAGCTCGGCATCCCGCCGCACCGGGCCGCGGAGAAGGTCGCACTCGAGCGCATCGCGATGGTTCGCCCGATCGCCGACGTCTACACCGGACGCGCGCGCACGAGCTGGCAGCACAAGCCGATCGCCCTGCAGCACAAGGGCTAGGCGACCAGCGAGGCAGGCTCGGCATGTTCCTGCCGCTCAAGGACGCGCTGCCGACCGGTCGAGTGCCGATCGTCACGATCGCGCTCATCCTCGTGAACGTGCTGGTGTTCGCGCTTGGCTACCTGCCGGCAGACCGCCAGGCGCAGGGCTCGACGCGCCAGATCAGCCAGCACGACGTGTGGCTGGTCGAGTACGGCACGATCCCCTGCGAGGTGAGTGGACGCTGCGCCAACCAGGACGCGGTCGTGGTGGTCGACGGTGGCCTGCTCGATCCGCAGCCGCGCCAGGTGAGCGCCCAGGTCGACCAGCACGCCCCTGCGCTCACGCTCATCACGAGCATGTTCCTGCACGGCGGCTTCCTGCACCTCGCGTTCAACCTGCTGTTCCTCTGGGTGT
Organism: Thermoleophilia bacterium; assembly: GCA_025964555.1. GTDB lineage: Bacteria > Actinomycetota > Thermoleophilia > Gaiellales > SKUG01 > JAGQUL01. The sequence goes on from JAOPYQ010000015.1 coordinate 161,960, forward strand.
TCGGCAACAACGTCGAGGACGCGATGCACCCGCTCGGGTTCCTGGGCTTCTACCTGCTCGCCGGCATGGCCGCGGGCGTCGCACAGGTGCTGGTGGCGGCGAGCGCCGTCGCTCCGACCGTGGGCGCGAGCGGGGCGATCGCCGCGGTCATCGGTGCGTACCTGTTCCTCTACCCGCGCGTGAAGGTGCTGACGATCGTGCTGCCGATCCCGTTCCCCTTCTGGATGCGCGCATGGGTCGTGGCCGGGGGCTGGGGTCTCCTCCAGTTCCTGGCGACGTGGAAGAGCCTGTTCGCTCCGGCGGCGCTCGATGGCGGCGTTGCCTACATGGCGCACTTCGCCGGCTTCGCGATCGGGCTGGCGACGATCGGGTTCTTCGCCGAGCGTCGCAACCCGCTCTACCTGCAGCTGTACGGCAGCGAGCGCCGACAGGAGTGACCTGCCGGCGCTCGGGCTGCGCGTCAGAACTCGAAGGTCGTCACGATCGGATCGTGGTCGGAGAATCCTTCGGCGCGCACGGGGTCGGCGTGCAGCGTCTTGAGCGAGCGGGTGGAGACGTGCGGGATCTGCACCGTCTCGACCTTCTTGGCGAGGTTGGCAGAGACGAGCATCTGGTCGAACTGCACGTGCTTTCGCCCGTCGCGCCACGAGAAGCGCTTCTGGGACGGGATCTCGCTCGTGACGTCGACGAGCGCGGCGCCACGCTTGGTCTGGCGCAGGGGCGCGAACTCCGGCTCGCTGCGCTCCATGTTCAGGTCGCCGGCGACGATGACGGCCGAGCGTGCATCGATAGCCTGCAGGCCCTGGGCGAAGTGCGCGACCGTCGTTGCCTGCTCCGCGCGCTTGAGCGCGGCGTCCTCGAGACCGAGCTTGGAGGTGAAGTGGTTGGCGAGGACCCAGAGCGACTGCACGCCCTGCCTCGCCTGCTCGCGACCGCGGATGACGAACTGGGCGACGAGCGGCGGTCGGGTGAAGAGCTTGGTGCCGCGGTCCTTCGGGTTCATGCGCTGGGGGTCGACCTGCATCACCTGGACCAGGTCCACGGCCTCGTTGCGGTACAGGATCGCGTTGTCGATGCCGCGCGGGTCGCTGCCCTCGCGCAGCAGCGGCGTGTAGCCGAGCGCCTTGATAGCAGGATCCTTGACGAGGTCCTGGAGCACCTTGAGGTTCTCGACCTCCTGCATCGTGATGATGTCGGGCCCGCCGAGCGCGTCGCGGATCGCGGTCGCCAGCTTGGAGATGTGCTCCTTGTAGCCAACGCGATCGGAGATCGGCTCCTGCGTGGACTTGTCGTCACGCGTGTCGAACAGGTTGTGCGCGTTGAGCTGGCCGACGCGCAGCTGGCCCTCGGCCCGGAGGGCGATCGGCTCGAACTTCTGGGTGGTGTTCGGCAGGACCTGCATGCTCTCGACATCCTTGTCTCGGCGTTCCGCTTACTTAGTGCTCGCTAATATTAGCGGACGCTAAGATTCGGGGGCGAGAAGTTCGGTGGAGTGCCGGCCGCTTCTGGCCACGGATCGTGGACGGTGCGGCCGCGAGACCACCCCTCGACGCGACTAGGAGAGCTTGAGGCCGCTGCCGCTCCAGCAGGCGTTCGCTCGGCGTCGCTCGAGCGGCAGCACCGACGGCTCGCCGCCCGTGCCAGTCTCGTGCACGCTCGCGCGTCCGGCACCGATGTCGAGCTTCACGGTGAACTCGTACCAGGCGATGTCCCACGACAGCGTGATGCGCACGCGGCGCGGGATCCCAGGACCCTCGTCGTGCACGTTGATGACCGGCGAACCCAGCGTGCGGGCGATGCGCGCCATGCGCTCGAGGTCCTTGGACTGGTTGAAGGCGTCGAGCGCGTGACCGCTCATGCGCATCGGGCTCGTTTCGTCGTGACGGGCGCGCTGCAGCTGCTCGATGCGGCGGTCACGAGCGTGCAGCTCGCCACGCAGCTCGCGGATCTGCGCCTGTTGGCGCTCGGCGATGCGCTGTTCCTCCGCGCGTCGAGCGGGGTTGAGGTCGCGCCGCAACCGCTCGAGCTCGACGTCCTGGCGTCGCAGTCGATCCAGGAGGTCGCGGGCAGGCGCGGGAGGATCGACCGGGCGCGCGTCGAGTCCGATCGCGCGCTCCAGGATCGCAGCCTGTGGTGCGGTGAAAGGAGCCTCGGGGTCGGGCGCCAGCGCGAGGGCTGTGGCGGGGCCGTCGTTGCCACCGACGTGCTCGACGCGCACGCGGGTGCTGCCGCGGCGTCGCACGGCGTCGCCGGCGTGGGCCCAGCCGCGCGAGCGGGCCCGGTCGCGGCACAGCTCGCAGACAGCCACGTGCCGGTCGCCGCGGGCGTCGTGGAACGGCGTCAGCGGCTCTCCGACGAGGACGGAACGACGGCACACGGCGCAGTCGGTCGCGCTGCGAACGACCGTCGCTGCCTCCGACTCGTCGACCATCTGTACGCCCCTCTTCGATCCGGCAACCGAGCTGCGGCAGGTCCGCAGCGTCTGACCGGAGGATCGTAGCCGGGAGCGAGTGCCACGTGCGGCAGTAGCGGGTACGGCACCCGCATGTGCCGGAACATCCATACGCTCTTCAACTTCGACCCGCCCGCAACCGACGAGGAGGTGCACGCCGCCTCGCTGCAGTACGTGCGCAAGGTGAGCGGCTTCACCAAGCCCTCCCACGTGAACGAAGCCGCCTTCGAGCGTGCGATCCACGCCATCGATGCGGCCACGCGCGAGCTCGTCGATTCACTGGTGACGACCGCGAACCCCAAGGATCGCGAGGCCGAGGCGGCGAAGGCGCGCGAGCGCTCCGCGAGGCGCTTCGGCACCGCGTGAGCTGACCTAGACGGGCCGCGTCACCATGAGCACGACGACCGCGACGCGCATCGCCAGGTCGAGCCACGTGAGGCGTACCGCACGCGAGATGAGCGGCCGAGTACCGTCGAGGGTGGCACCTTCGCGCAGGACCTTGCCCACCTTCGCCCAGGTCATGCCGACGATCGTGGCGCCCATGAGCATCGACACGAGCCATCCCGCGAAGCTCAGGCTGACCCACAGCGCACTGAACTCGATCGAGGATTCGGCGACCATCCAGATTCCGGTCGCGACGACGATCAGCGAGGAGCCACCGAACGCCGGTCCCGCGATCGTCGCGAACGCCGTGCAGAACTTCGCCATCGCGTTCGCGTCGTCGCCCTTGGACAGGAAGATCCCGATGAGCATGCCGACCAGCGCGCCTCCGATCCAGATCATGGCGGCGAGCAGGTGCACGATGAGGAGGATCTCGAACAGGGACATGTGGACTGGTTCGCCTCGCGCACGAACGCTCCTGCCAGCCGCTTGGAAGGCCCATCGATTCGCAACTGGTACGAGAACGTGCTGTGCTACTGGTTGACCCCACAACGATCAGCACCAGGAGCAGCTTCCGCATGAGCGTCGAGCCCACCATCGCAGCAGCGATCCATCCCGACATCACCAGCGTCGTCGGCAACACGCCGCTCGTACGCATCAACCGCATCATCGACACGTCCTCGAGCGGTGCGACGGTGGCAGCGAAGCTCGAATTCCAGAACCCCGCCGGGTCCGTCAAGGACCGCATCGGTGTGGCGATCATCGACGCCGCCGAGCGCGACGGTTCGCTCAAGCCGGGTGGAACGATCGTGGAAGGCACGTCCGGCAACACCGGCATCGCACTCGCGATGGTCGGCGCCGCCCGTGGTTACGACGTGGTGCTGACCATGCCCGAGTCGATGTCGAAGGAGCGCCGCGCGCTGCTGCGGGGCTTCGGCGCAGAGCTCGTGCTCACCGATCCGGCGCTCGGGATGAAGGGCGCGGTCGCGAAGGCCGAGGAGATCGCCGCCGAGCGCGAGGGCGCGATCCTGGCGCGCCAGTTCGCCAACCCGGCGAACGTGCAGATCCACCGCGAGACCACCGCGGAGGAGATCTGGCGCGACACGGGTGGGCAGATCGACGTGCTCGTCGCCGGCATCGGCACCGGTGGCACGATCACCGGCGTCGGACAGGTGCTGCGCGAGCGCAACCCCGACCTCAAGGTCTACGCGGTCGAGCCCGAGGAATCGGCGATCCTCAACGGCGGGAAGCCCGGACCGCACAAGATCCAGGGCATCGGCGCGAACTTCATTCCCGAGATCCTCGACACCGAGGTCTACGACGAGGTCATCGACATCAACGCGGAGACCGCCATCGAGTGGGCGCGTCGCGCTGCCCGCGAGGAGGGACTGCTCGTAGGCATCTCCTCCGGCGCGGCGCTCGCGGCTGCCGCACAGGTCGCGGCACGCCCCGAGCACGCCGGCCAGACGATCGTCGTCGTCCTCGCCTCCTTCGGTGAGCGTTACCTGTCGACGCCGCTGTTCGAGGGGCTCGTCGACTGATGGCTCCTCCCTGGACCATCGCGTCGCGCATCGCGCGGGCGATCGCCGAGGACGTGGAGTCCGCCAAGGATCGCGACCCGGCGCTGCGCTCGACGCTCGACGCCGTGGTGAACTCCCCGGGCCTGCACGCGATCTGGTCGTATCGGGTCGCGCACGCGATGTGGGATCGCAGCGAGTCGCTGCGGTTTCCCGCGCGGGTGCTCTCGACCGTGACGCGAGCCGTGACCGGGGTGGAGATCCATCCGGGCGCGCGGCTGGGACGGCGCTGCTTCATCGACCACGGGATGGGCGTGGTGATCGGCGAGACGGCGGTCGTCGGCGACGACGTGCTGCTCTACCACGGCTCGACACTGGGCAGCCGCGACGCGCGTGACGGCCAACGCCACCCGACGATCGGCAACGGCGTGCTGATCGGCGCCGGTGCACGCGTGCTCGGCCCGGTGCGAGTCGGCGACGGCGCGCGTGTCGGAGCGAACGCGGTGGTCGTCAAGGACGTGCCCGATGGCGCGACCGCGATCGGGGTCGCCGCGCGTATCGAGGACGCGGCGGAGGCGACGGTCACGCGCATCCGCGCACGCTGAGTGCGCGAGCGCGCACACGTGCATCGGTGACGTCGTCAGTCGCACGCGCCGGGTAGCCGGGCCACTCAGGCGCTCGCGCGCTCACAGCCCGATGCCGCCAGCTGGCTCGAACTTCGTTCCGGACATGTCGGCGCTGAGCGGCATCGCGCGCTCGATCGTGGCGCGCACGTTCGGCAGCGTGAGCGATGCGGCGTGGGCTGCTTCGTCCGTCCAGCGCTCGACGATGCATATCGCGTCAGGATCGTCGCCGGAGGGGCCGACCAGGTAGAGCTCGCAGCCGGGCATCGGCTGCTGTTCGGCGAGCATGAGCTCCAGCAGCTCGTCGCGCCTGCCGGGCGTGGCACGGAACGTGCCGAACATCACGAATCCAGCCATGGGTCGTCCTCTCGGTCGTGTCAGTCAGGGTGGTGGATGCCCGCGCCGAGCGTGTCGGGAACGTCGCCCACGCTCGCGTCGAGCTGCACGGCGCCGGTGCGGCGGAGCGCGACGAGCGCGCCGGCCAGCAGCACCAGCCCGACCACGGACGTCACCGCGAATGCTGCGCGCAGCGACGCTGCCTCGGCGACGAGCCCGGCGAGTGCGGGGCCGGCGAGGTTGCCGACGTAGGCGAGCATCGCGACGGTCGCCAGCGCGGCACCCCGCCGCGTCCCGGCGCTCGCGCTGGCGACGCTGTAGAGCGTGGGCGCCACCGTGGCGGTGCCGAGCCCGAGCGCGAAAAGCGCGACGATCGCGAGCGTGACGCCAGGCGAGGCCGCGACGGTGGCAGCGGCGGCAGCAATGATCAGCCCGCTCCCGCACACCAGGGCTCGAGCCGAGGCGCGCGCGCCCCACAGGTGCGCCGCGACCCGGCCGACGACCGATCCGGCGAAATACACCGCGACGGCGAGTCCGGCGGTGCCGGCGCTCGCATGGAAGGTGTCCTCCACGTGGATCGCCGCCCACGAGAACGCCGTCGCCTCCACGACGAACGAGAGCGCGACGAGACAGCCGAGCACGACCAGGAACGGCGTGAACATGGGTTTCGAGCTCGGGATCGGCGCGTTCGCCACGACGTCGTCCCCGTGCCACGCCTCGATCCCGCCACGGTTGCAGGCAGCGGACGCGGCCAGCACGATTCCGAGCGAGCCGGTGATCGCCGGACTGCTCCATCCCGCATCGCGCGCGACGCCCGTGAGCGCGCCTCCGACCACGGCGCCGATCGAGAAGGTCGCGTGCGCGATGTTCATGAGCGGTCGAGTGCCCGCCTCGACGTGCGCAACCGCACCGTTCATGGCGATGTCCATTGCCCCGCTGGTGAAGCCCACGAGCATGAACGCGGTGACGAGGGCGAGGACCGAACCCGCGAAGGCGGTCACGAACGTCGCCACGCCAAGCGCGATGGCGGTCATCGCCACGACGCGCGGACCGAACCGATCGAGCAGCGGTCCGGTGACGAGCATCGCGGGTGCGGCACCGAGGCTCGACAGCAGGAGCGCGACGCCGAGCTCGCCCGCGCCGGCGCCGGCGTGGTCACGAAACGCCGGGAACATCGCCGCCCAACACCCGGCGAAGGCACCGAAGGTGAGGAACGCGACGAGCGGTCCGAGCGTGGCGGAAGGAGGGGTGGCGGTGCCGGCTGACATCGCGCCACGTTAGCGCAGGCTCGGCGGCGAGGTTCGGGAAGAGAGAGGCGAACGAACGCTGGTGGGTACGCTCCCGTCGTGGAGCGGGCCGACGTGATCGTGGTGGGACTGGGTGCGATGGGAAGCGCGACTGCGTTCCAGCTCGCTGCGCGCGGCGTGGATGTCGTGGGGCTCGATCGATACGCGCCTCCGCACGTGCACGGGTCGACACACGGCGACACGCGGGTGACCCGCGCGGCATGCGCGGAGGGAGCGGCGTACGTGCCGCTCGCGATGCGCTCGCACGAGCTGTGGGGCGAGATCGAGCGCGCAACCGGCAGCGACCTGTTCACGGCGTGCGGCGTGCTCATGGTCGGGCCGGGATCCGGCATGGGTTCGATGCACGGCACCGATGACTGGGTCGGCGCGACGATCGATCTGGCGGGTCGCTTCGGGATCGAGCACGAGGTGCTCGACGGCGCGGCGGCGCGTGCGCGCTATCCGATGTTCGCGTTCGACGACGCGGCGCACGCGTACTTCGAGCCGGGCGGCGGGTTCGTTCGGCCGGAGGCCGCGGTCGCGGCGCAGCTGATGCTCGCCGAGCGACACGGCGCACGCCTGCACCTGGACACCGAGGTCACCGCGCTGCGGTCGACCGATGCAGGGGTCGAGATCGACACCGCCGATGGCACGAGCTTCGCGGCGGAGCGCGTCGTGCTGAGCGCGGGCGCGTGGCTGCCGTCGTTCCTGGCCTCACCTGAGCTGCGAGCGACGTTCACGGTGTATCGGCAGGTGCTGCACTGGTTCGACGTCGCGCCAGCGTGGGTCGACCGGGTGTCGGTCGAGCAGCTGCCCGTCTACCTGTGGTCGTTCGGCGCGGGAGCCACTGACTTCTTCTACGGCTTCCCGGCGCTCGATGGGGCCGAGGGCGGCGTGAAGGTCGCGACGGAGCAGTTCAGCGAGGCGACGACCGCCGACGACGTGCAGCGCGACGTGTCAGTCGAGGAGCAGCAGTCGATGTACGAGCGGTGCATTCGAGGGCGCATGGCGGCGGTTGACGACCACGCGCTGCGCAGCGCGACGTGCCTGTACACCGTGACGCCGGATTCGGGGTTCGTGATCGACGAGCATCCGGAGCTGCCCGGCGTGCTCGTCGTCTCGCCGTGCAGCGGGCACGGGTTCAAGCACTCGGCGGCGATCGGGGAGGCCATCGCCGAGCGGCTCGTGTCGGGCCGCTCGACGATCGACCTGTCGCCGTTCGAGCTTCGGCGCTAGCGCGCGACCTGGTCGGTGCCGCGCACGAAGCCGAGCAGGTCCGCGTCGACGAAGCGAAGCGCCGAGAGCGTTCGGTAGTCGCCATGCCCCCAGCTGCCGTTGGGCGTGCCCACGTCGCGCAGCTGGATGAGCTTGGTCGGGCGAGCGCGCGGCGCGGGCCGCTCGTCGCGGTAGTCGTCTCCGGGGCCGCGGTGGCTCGTGCCGGACACGAGCAGTTCGCGGACCTGGAACTGGTCCTGGTCGCGGAACACGCCGACGATGCCGTGCACTCCCTTGAGTGCCTGCGCCGCGGCGAACGCGCCGGCGCGATCATCGAACGTGCCGAAGGTCGCGCCGGTGAACACGTCGAGGCTGCCGTGCGCCATGTAGTTGCCGCCGTAGGCGAAGTCCGCCTGCGCGACGGCCTGAGCATTGGGGGCGATCGGGGCAGCCTGCATGAGCTCCATCGGGCGCTCCGCCATGAAGTGGTCGTGCGTCGGCGCCCATGTCGACCAGTCGCGCGACGGCCACGCGGGGACTGCGGGTGCGGCGACGACTCGGGAAGCTGCGGGGACGATGGTGTTCATGGGGACATCCTGTCGTTGGGGAGTGCGGTTGTCGGCGAGAACGATAGGGCCACCCTCCATGAACCACAAGCGTCCGTTGGCGCATGATCGTGAACCTGTGATTCACGATTCGTTCGGTGTATCGGATCGCCGATGCGGAACATGGCTCCCATGACTGATCACACGGATGACGTGACGCACCTTGGCGAACTGCTCGAGGACATCGACTTCTGCATGCTCACGACGATCGATGGTTCGGGCCAGCTCCATGCCCGCCCGATGTCGACGCAGAAGATGGACTTCGACGGCACGCTGCACTTCCTGACGGACCGCGGTTCGCACAAGGTCGAGGACATCGAACGCGATCCCCAGGTGCTCGTCGCCTACGCCGACACGAAGGCGCAGACCTACGTGTCGGTCCACGGCCGAGCGCGCATCGCACGCGACGAGGCACTCATCGAGGAGCTGTGGTCACCTGCCCACCGCGCGTGGTGGCCGAACGGTCGCACCGATCCGTCGATCATGGTGCTCTCCGTGGACGTCGATCGCGCGGACTACTGGGAGTCCTCGGGTTCGAAGCTGACGCAGCTCATCGGATTCGCCAAGGCCGCGACCGGCCACGGCAGCGGCAAGGACCTCGGCGAGCAGGGCACGATCCGCCCGTAGTCGACGGGCGCTATCCTGCCCCCATGCTCGAGTTCACGTTCGACGGCGAAGTGGTGAAGGGACAGGGCGCCGGCGCCTGGCACTTCATCCAGCTGCCACTCGACCTGGGCGAGGAACTCGCCAAGATCGCGTCCGGCGCCGGCATGCGCGGGCGCTGGGGATCGCTCAAGGTCGAGGCCACGGTCGGGCACACGACGTGGAGCACGTCGATCTTCCCGGACGACGACGGCAGCTTCCTGCTGCCGGTCAAGGCAGACGTGCGCAGGGCGGAGGACGTCGGCGAGGGCGACCTGGTCGAGGTCATCCTCGAGCTGATGTGACATCGCCGCGAGCGGGTAGGCACGTCGCATGGGCCGCACCGTGTACTGGATGAACGTCTCCCTCGACCTGCTCATCGAGCGCAATCCTGGCGAGGAAGGCGGCGGCAGCTGGATGCGCATCAGCGAATCGCTGCACCAGGAATTCAACGATCGCGCGCGCCAGCTCGTGCTCGCCGTCGAGGGACGGGTCATCTACGAGACGATGGAGGGCTTCTGGCCCGCGGCGATCGACGACGACTCGCTCGAGGACGTGCTGCGCGAGTACGGCCGCATCTGGACGGAGCAGCCGAAGGTGCTCGTGTCGCGCACCCGCAGCGAGGCGAACCACAACACGCGTGTCATCGGCAACGACGGACGCGCAATGGAGGAACTCGCGCGCATCCGCGAGGAGACCGACGGCGACATCGGCGTGGGCGGCGCCGGCATCGCGACACAGATGCTCCAGCACGGCCTGCTCGACGAACTGTTCCTGGTCACGCATCCCGTGATCCTCGGCTCTGGCCGGCCGCTGTTCGATTCGCTCGATGTACCCGTGGAGTGCGACCTGCTCGAGCAGGCGCAGTTCGAGGACGGCGTCACGCTGCATCGGTACGCGATCCGGCACTGACATGACCTGGGACGATGACATCGCGCGGCACGCGTGGAACGTGGGCGATGAGCTGCCGTCGCACAACGACGACTGCATCGTCTGCGGCAGCTCGAGCGCAACCTCGCCCCTGCTGGAGCGCTTCTGCGTGCGCGCCGACGACGAGGTCGGCGCAACGATCCGCTTCGACGCACGCCATCAGGGCGCTCCGGCCTACGCACACGGCGGGATGGTCGCTGCGGTGCTCGACGACGCATGCGGCTATGTCAGCTTCCTCGTGCAGCGCATGTTCGTCACCGCGCACCTCGAGGTCGACTATCGACGACCCGTCGTGCTCGAGGAGTCGTACGACCTGCGTGCTCGATGCGCCGGCATCGACGGCCGAAAGGTGCACCTCGAAGCGGAGCTCGTCGACGCGACCGACGTGGTGGTCGCCGAGGGACGCGGCATGTTCGTCACGGTCGACATCGAGCACTTCCGGCCGTGACCTGCGAAGACGCGAAGGGCCGCCCCGCAGGGCGATCCTTCGACGTGATCTGGTGTTCGTGCGTCAGGCGTTCTTGTGCGCCTCGACCGACACGGATGCGTCGACATGCAGGAACGGGAAGTGACCGTCGACCTTGACGCTGCCGGATGCGGCGAGCGAAACGACGTATGCACCCAGGTGGGCGTCGGCGGAACCGGACGCGCTCACCTTCGCGGAGCTGCCGGTGATCGCGGCGGCGCCGGCGAGCGAGCCGCCGATGCCGGCGGAGCCGACGTTCGCGGTTCCAGCGGCGGAGCCACCGAGCTCGAGCCCGTCGGGACCGACGCCGGCCTTGCCGGCGACCTTGCCCTGCAGCGCCACGGCGCCCGCACCGGCGTTGCCGGTGGCATCGCCGCTGACGCGCACGCCGTTGAAGCCGACGCTCGCGCGACCTTCGACCGCACCATCGACCGCAACCGGGCCAGCGGTGACGGAGCCGCTCGTGCGACCCTCGGCGAAGAGCTTCTCGGTGGTGGCGATGCCGGTGCCGCGGACGCGACCTGCGACCTCGACCGGACCGACCTCGAGCACGGCTTCCTTCTCACCGCGGACGAGGACCTTGTCGGGACCGACCTGGCCGTAGCCGACGAGGCGGTTCTGCAGCGAGGCGGGACCGACGTCGACGCGCGTCTGCACGCCGAACTCGCCGGCGTTGGCGCCGGCGACCGGCACGGGCTTGGCCCAGCCCTTGAGCTGGACGGCAACGTCGTTGGTGGCGGGAGTTGCGGGAGCGGCGAGCGCGGTCATGACGGGAGGATTCCTTTGTTTGTGAGCACTAATGAAGGGCGATCATGTCGCGCGTCGGTCCAGAACCCGAACGGTTCGCCGACGCGCGGGGCCGGATGTTCCCCGGCGCTGGCCCGGTGAGGACCCGCTTTGTGAGCTACCTCACACGACCGCCCCGAGCGGCGTGGTCCGATGGGTGCAAGGAACCGATACAGGGACGTTCGGGGGAACGGAACCATGGCGATCACGGGAATGCACACGGCACACGGACTGGGCACCACGGGCACGGCAGCGCTGACGTCCTCGTCGCAGCTTCCATCGAGCCCGGGCTTCGAGCCCCAGGAGCCGGCGGGCGAACACGAGGTGCGCGACCCCGATCGCGCGCAGTACTTCCAGGACCTCATCCGGTCGACGGTCCAGTCGCGCTTCCCCAACGTGGATTCGCTCCTGGCAGCCGGGTACGTGCCGACGCGCACCGACATCGATGGTCCGGTGCACTACACGCTCGGTGGCTACACCAACCAGGATCCGTCGATCGACGGCGGGGTGGACGACCTGAGCCGGCCGTTCTCGGTCGTCGTGGAGAACGGCGCGATCACGGGCGTGATGCTCCGCGCACCGCAGGGCGAGGTCGACTTCGGCGCGGGCGCGTGGCACCAGCACGCGGAGGATGCGGGCGGCTACCCGCTCATGCACGTCTGGTTCGACAAGCCGCTCGACGAGGCGTTCGGCGGACACCTGCCGGGCTTTAATCCGAGCGATCCGATGCCGCCCATCGACGGCCCGAAGCCCGGGCCCACGCCGCCCACGCCGAAGCCGCCGACGCCGGGACCCGTGCCGCACCCGATGCCGCACCCGATGCCGCACCCGATGCCGATGCCGATGCCGATTCCGATGCCTGCGCCGAAGCCGTACCCGATGCCGCTGCCGATGCCGTCACCGGTGCCGCCGCCGCCCATCGACGGGCCTGGCTGCTGTCACTCGCTCGGCGCTCACCCGACGCAGTTCCCGCTCGCATGACGGCGTTCTCAGGACACCGATGCAAGTCGTCGGACGCGTGGGGTGGTCTCGAGCGCGCGGTGCAGCGCACGACCCGTCAGGGAACGGCGATCGAGGCTCAGGTCATGCGGCGTGCCCTCGAACATCACCGTGCCGCCGCGCTGGCCGCCGCCCGGCCCCATGTCGATCACCCAGTCCGCGTGCGCGACCATGTCGAGGTTGTGCTCGACGACGATCACGGAGTTGCCCGCGTCGACGATCCGATCGAGCAGCGCGATGAGGCGCGCCACGTCGCGCATGTGCAGCCCGGTGGTCGGCTCGTCGAGCATGAACGTGGATCCGCGACGACCCAGTTCCGTGGCCAGCTTGATGCGCTGGCATTCGCCACCTGAGAGCGTGCTGAGCGGCTGGCCGAGCGACAGGTAGCCCAGGCCGACGTCGACGAGGCTGCGCACGCGCCGCAGCATCGGCTCGCCCTCGAGCGCCGTCAGTGCGTCGTCTGCAGTCAGCGCGAGCACGTCCGCGATGCTTCGTCCGTCGAGCTGGAGCTCGAGCACGTCCTGACGGAAGCGCGCACCGTCGCAGACGAGGCAGGCACGCACGACGGGATCGAGGAACGACAGCTCCGTCGACTGGAACCCTCGCCCCTCACACTCGGGGCACGCGCCGTCGGAGTTGAAGCTGAACAGCGATGCGTCGACATCGTTGGCACGCGCGAACGCACGGCGCAGGTGGTCCATCAGCCCCGTGTAGGTCGCAGGACACGACCGGATCGACGTGCCGACCGGCGACTGGTCGACGACGACCGTGTCGGGATGCTGCGCGACGAGCCCCTCCATCACGAGCGTCGACTTGCCGGACCCCGCGACTCCCGAGATCGCGACGAGCTGCCCAGCCGGGATGTCGACGTTCAGCGATTTCAGGTTGTTGGCCGTCACCCGCCGCACGCGCAGCACACCGCTCGACGGTCGCACCTGCTGCTTGAGCTCCACCGCACGCTGCAGGTGCTCGCCCGTGGGCGTTCCGGCAGCGGCGAGCCCACCGGGCGCACCCTCGTAGACGATCGTCCCGCCACCGCTGCCCGCGCCCGGCCCGACGTCGACGACGTGGTCTGCCGCGCGGATCACGTCGCGGTCATGCTCGACCACCAGCACGGTGTTGCCGCGATCTCGCAGGCGCACGAGCAGCTCGATGACCTGGTCCACGTCGGCTGGGTGCAGCCCGACGGTCGGCTCGTCGAAGACGTACATGAGCTCGACGAGGCTGCTCGCGAGGTGCCGCACCATCTTGATGCGCTGCGACTCGCCACCGGAGAGCGAGCTCGTCTGGCGCTCCAGCGTGAGGTAGCCGAGCCCCATGCGTTCCATCTGGCCGAGGCGCTCGTCGATCTCCTCCACCATCGTCGCCGCTTCGGGGTCACGGACCGCGCGCACCACCGGTCGCAGCGCCTCGATGTCCATCGAGCACCAGTCCGCGATGTTGCGCCCGTCGATGCGACACGCGAGCGCCACCGGACCGAGCCGGGCGCCGTCGCACATGCTGCACACCGACGTGCGGACGAAGCGGTCGAAGCTGCGCAGGTACGCCTCCGACACCTCGCTCGGGTCGCGCTTGAGGTAGATCCGCTCGAAGCGCGTGATGAGCCCCTCGAACTCGGGCTCGTCGGCGTACAGGAAGAACTTCCAGTCGGCCCGCGACCAGCTCTTCACGGGGCGGCGCCGGTCGAATCCCGCGCGCGCGTACATGCGCCACGGCCAGGTGCCCACGTTCATGGTGGGGTGCAGCAGCGCACCCTTGTCGAGCGACAGCGAGCGATCCACCAGCAGGTCCGGGTCGGGTTCCTTCGTGACGCCGGTACCGTGACAGCGCGGACACATGCCGTCGGGGTCGTTGAAGGACAGCACGTTCGACGGATACGCGGTGGGCGATCCCACGCGCGAGAACAGCAGGCGCACGAGCGGGTTGACGTCGGTGACGGTGCCGACGGTGGAGCGTGCGCCACCGCCGAGTCGCTTCTGGTCGACGATCACCGCCGTGGACAGGCCGTCGATGAAGTCCACGTCGGGCGTGCCGTAGTGCGGCAGGCGCTGTCGCACGAACGCCGAGAACGTCTCGTTGAGCTGGCGCTGGGCTTCCGCAGCGATCGTGTCGAACACGAGCGACGACTTGCCGGATCCGGAGACCCCGGTGAACGCGACGAGCCGGCGCTTGGGGACCTCGAGCGACACCGACTGCAGGTTGTTGGCACGGGCGCCGTGGACCACGATCCGTTCTTCCATACGAACCATGGTGTCCGCAGCCCGAGCCGTTAGGCGTCGCCGATAGAGGGGTCACGATCCCGACGCGTGGGTAACGCCTCCTCCATGACTGGACTTTCCTCACGCGAGCGGCTCGGCTTCCTCCTTGTAGCTGTGACGACCGCGATCGCCGGCTTCCTGCACTTCGCCTCGAGCGAGCCCGGCACGCTCGCGTTCATCGCGGCCACGGCAGCACTGTGCGGCGTGGCGTGGCTCGTGAGCTTCGCGACCGAGCAGCTCGGCGAGTCGTTCGGTCCGGCCGTGACCGGCGTGCTGCAGACGACGCTCGGCAACCTGCCCGAGTTCTTCGTCGTGCTGTTCGCGCTCAGAGCGCACCAGGTGACGGTCGCCACGACCTCGATCGTCGGCTCGATCCTCGCCAACGCGCTGCTCGTACTCGGACTGACGATCTTCGTCGGCGCGCGCGCCTCTTCCGATGGCGTGATGCGCTTCACCAAGCGCCTGCCGAACGACACCGCGACCCTGCTGTTCGTCGCCGTGTTCATCATCGTGATGACCGCGATCTCCGCGCAGACTTCCGACCCCGCGAGCCATCATGCCGAGACGATCTCGATCGTCGGCGCGATCTGCCTGTTGATCGTCTACGTCTCCTGGGTGGTTCCGTACCTGCGCTCCGACGGCAAGGGCGATCCGGAGCACCGCGAATCGCCGCGCCTGCCTGTCGCCGTGTCCGCAGTCACGCTCGCCCTAGCGGGTGTCGGCGCCGCGTTCGTGTCGGAGTGGTTCATCTCCGCGCTCGAGCCCGCGATGGACGCGATGGGCCTGTCGGAGGCGTTCGCCGGACTCGTCGTGGTGGCGATCGCCGGCAACGCGGTGGAGAACACGACGGCGCTCGTGCTCGCCGCGAAGCGCAACACCGACCTCGCGATGTCCGTCGTCAAGAACTCCGTCGCGCAGATCGCGGTGTTCCTGTTCCCCGCCCTCGTCCTGGTGTCACTGCTTTTCGCGACGACCCTGACATTCGCCATGGCACCGATCTACGCCGCTGCGCTGGCGTTCACGGCGATCGCGATGTGGCAGATCACGAGCGACGGCGAGGCGACGATGTTCGAGGGCCTCGCGCTCGTCGCGACGTACGTCATCCTCGCGACGATCACGCTGTTCGAGTAGTCAGCGGCCCGCCTGCGCCACGTACTGGTCTGCGCGCAGCGCCATGATCAGGTCGATCTGCTCCACGCGCATCTCACCATCGAGCTGCAGCGCTTCGGGGATCCCGGAGATGACCTTCCCGGCACGGTAGGCGGTGGCGTGTTCGGGCGTGTCGAACAGGTACACGCCGCAGAACGCGCCGGTCTCGGCTTCGCGGCAGTAGTACTTCTGCAGCAGCCCCTCCACCTCGCGGAAGATCGACAGTCGCGATTCCATGCGCTCGATGAGCTCGTCGTCGGACATCGTCGTGCGGAACCTGAAGGTGAGGATGCTCTGCATGTGAGGAGTCTCGCAGGAGACTTACTGCAGCACTGTGTACGCCGTCGCACAGGGAGTTGAGGTGGCGCCGAAGTGATCGGCGTCGCCTGCCCAGGAAGCCTGCCCGGTCCACTGTCCGGAGAAGGGCGGCGCGAACGTCTCGCCGTACTGGCCGTTGGCATCGGTGGTCATGCTTCGCACGATCGAGCCCTGCTGCTGCGGCGACGTCCACGTGACCGCGACGGCTGCGCCGGCGTGTGCCGGCGCAATCGACCCGGAAATCGGGATGCCCGGCGCCATCGCCTGCGACGGACACGAGAACGAGATCGTGGTGGTCCCACGCGGCGCGGGAGGCGCCGGCGGCGGTTCGGCGATCGAGATCGAGCAGGTGGTCGACTGGGCAGGGAGGGTATCGCGGTCGCCCTGCCACCACGCCTGCGCGGTCCAGCCGCCCGCGACTGGGAGCGCGACCGAACTGGCGAATGAGCCGTCGCTCGATGACTTCGTCGTGGCGTGCACCGTACGTCCGTTCGGTCCGACGTATTCGACGGTGATTGGCACATCCGCGTGCACCGGGAGGAGTTGTCCGGTCACGAGCGATGAGGCGGACATGGCGGTACCTCCGCCGCACGAGGTGCCGATCGTCGCGCTCCCACGGAGCCCGACGAGAACCACGAATGCGTTGAGCGGCTCGCCGTCCCGATCCTGCAGGAAGGGCGGCTGCAGACGCCATGCTCCGGTCGGCGCCTGTGCAGGAGATGCGGTGTCGCTGCGATAGCCCAGCACGATCCGCGCGGTTGCGCCTGGTCGCGAGCCTCGCGGCGGCACGACCGTGAGCCGAGTGACACGGGTGAGTGCACTTCCGGGTGCTGGACGAACCCGCGCGCCAGACAGGCTGACCCGCCAGCCTCGTGGCACGTCGAGCACTGCAGGATCGTCGGCGCCCGCGGTGCAGGAAGCTCCGTCGGGCAGGTCGGTGACGAGCGAGCCGGCCGCGGTCGCGCCGCCGACGCTCGGTAGCGTTGTCGTGGTTGCAATGTTGTCCTCGGCATCCTCCTCGCCGGCGACCTGGGGCACGTGTATGCGCACGCTCCATGACCCGCTTGCCCGCACTGGCGGCACCCACGGCACCGATCCCAGGGCGGTGGCACCCGCAGCGATCGACGGGATGACATGGTCCCCGATGGTGATCCGTTCACGCTCACGGCACCCGCCGCCGGGCCCGATCTGGATCGCGTCCACGCTGACGCGCACGTCGGTGAGCGTCGTCGTCCCGGAGTTGCGTACTCGGAAGCGGACGAGGTTCTCTCGCCCGACCCACGGCGGATCGCCGACCGGCAGTGCAACCCGCGCCGTGCCGCTCGCCGGACGCGCCGTGCGCACCTGGACGGGCGCCTCCGCGGTCTCGCCGAGACCGTTCATCGGGCTGTCGACCCAGACGTCCGGGCTGGGGGCGACGAAGGTCTCCGCGCCGACCGTCGCCTTGGGGGTGCGCACGGACGTTCCGACCACCTGGTACTCGACCGTCGGGCGACTGACAGTGACGCGACACCCCGGCGGGCGATCGATGACCTTCTTGATTCCTCCCACCCGCGTGATGATCGAGGATCGTGGCACGTCCGCATCGAATCTCACCTGCAGGTTCGGGACCGCGCCGAAGAGCGAGTACATGCCCTGCCAGCGCTCGCCTGGCTGCAGTGCCGCGTTCGAGGGGACGTCGCGACGAACTGTCGGGCGCTCCGTGAGGTGCCGCGGGTTCTGGAGACGTTCGTCGATGCGGTAGATGACGACGCCTCCGGCGGGGAGCAGCGGGACGTCGCCGAGATACTTGCGTCGGCACTCGACGACCCAGCCGTCGTAGCCCTCGCCGCTCGTGCGTGGGATGCGCAGGACGCGGTTGGTGGCGGTCGGGTCGGCGAGCGGCCCGATCGTCACCGTCCGCGAGTAGGGGGAGGTCGAGTTGGCGAACGGTTCCTCGTTGAGGGGCTCGAGCGTATTGGCGTTCGCCTCGGCGGTGCCGATCCAACCTGCGCGAATGCGCGAGTAGGCGTTGAAGAATGAGTCCCACTCGGCCACGCCCATCGGATCCCACGGCCCAGTGCACTCGGGATCCTTCGTTCCCGCGAATGACTCGCAGGAGCCGTAGTAGTCCTGCAGCCCGAGCTGGTGTCCGAACTCGTGCTCCATCACCTGCAGCGCCCGCTTGTTGCTCCAGTGCTCCCCCTGGACGTGGGCCGAGAACTTCCGGGCGGTGGATCCGCCGGCCTTGTACGTGACTGACCCGCGCGCCTGACCGCCGTGGCCGTGGTAGTTGTCGATGACGATGAGGCGATGATAGGTCGCGACCTCGGCCTTGGTGATCACGCCGGCTGCGATCGCTCGAGGGATGATCGTCTCCGCCGCGTCCTGGACGATCGCGGCGTCGCCATAGAAGTTGCCGAGCCGGTCCGTCTTCTCGCGAAGCTGGGCGTTGCGGCAGTACTCGACGTTGGTGTGCGGCGTCTTCCACCAGCCGTTCCTGGACGCGGGATTGGCGAGCACGCGCACCTGAAGGCTCGTCATCCCGTAGGTGGCACGCGGATAAAACCTGTCGGCATTGATGATCGCCTGCCATTCCGCAGCCGTGTTTCGCGGCGCGGTGTGCAGCTTGAGCACGTCGAAGTCGCTGCACTCGTCAGCGCGCACGACCTGCTTCTCGAAGAGCACCACGAGCGCACGCTGGGCGCCCACCGGATTGAACTGGGGCTCCTCGGCGTTGGCTGGTGCAGGACCGGTGAGGGCAGTCGCGACCAGGAACGTGACGAGGGCGAGGGCGGCACGCAAGCACCAGCTGATGGAACGATTTCCGGAGGGCATGGGGACATGTTGCCACGCGACAGCGATTCGGCGCTACGGTGGACGGGCCGAATCGGGGGATTCAGCCGGCGGAGCTGGCGTCACATGTCGAACAGGTCGGGAGCGCCCCGATGATGACGCTTGTCCCAGCGAGCATCGGCGGCATCTCCGACGGCCTGCATGAGGGCGTCACCGGTTCCGTTGAGCGCCGCTGACTGCAGTTGCGCACGCTTCCAGATCGCCTCGACATCCTCCGCGTCGCCATCGGGCGTGCCGGTGGCTGTTGGCGCGGCCGGGAGCTCGAGTCCGAGCTGCTCGGCGCGTGCCCTGAAACTCGCGTCGAGCTGCGCCGCGAACGAGCCTGCGGACGAATTCGCGGCGCCGCCGCTGGTGCGGGTGACCGGCGTCATGAGCCGGGTTCGCAGCGCGCCGAGGTCGTTGAGCATCGATCCGATCGTGTCGCCCATCGCCTGCCTCCCCTCCCAGCTTCCCTGCGATAGCTATCGGCCCTGACCGATCTCGATCAAGCGGCACTGGAGCGAATGCCCGATCGTGCAGACGGGGCGATGTCGCGCGTCAGGCGATGCGTGCGCGCGGAAGCCGGACGGTGAAGCGGGCGCCGACCGGCTCGTTGGGCTCGAACCATACGGAGCCGCCCTGGGCGCGTGCGAGCCCGTCGGTGATCGACAGCCCGAGTCCCGTGCCGGTCCCGTCGGAGCAGCCGTCGCCCCGGCCGCGGGCGAAGCGGTCGAACAGGCGCGGTACGAACTGCTCGGGTACGCCATCACCGGAATCGCTCACCCGGATACACACGCACTCGTCCTCATAGGCGGTATCCACCGTGATCGGCGCGGCTCCGTACTTCACCGCGTTGGAGATGAAGTTGACGAGGATCTGCTGGACGTGATCGGCATCGGCGAACGCTTCGGCGCCCACGTCACAGTCGACATCGACCCCATCCACGCCCAGCTCCTGGATCGTCTGGGCGACGGCTCGTCCGATGTTGACATTGACCGGCGTGGTCTTGATGCCACCGCTCTCGATGTTCGCTACTGACAACAGGTCGCCGACCAGACGAGCCAAGCGCTGGGACTGGACGTCGATGATCCCGACATAGCGGAGCTTCTCCGCTTCGGGGATCGTGTCCCACATGGTGAGCATCGTCGAGGAGAAGCCGGTGATCGACGCAAGCGGCGTTCGAAGTTCGTGCGATGCCATGGCCACGAACTCGCTCTTGAGCTGGTCCAGGCGACGTAGCTCTTCGTTCGATCGCTGCAGCTCCTCGGCAAGCAGTCGGTTCGCGTGCTCGTCGCGAGTGTCGGCGGTCGCGTCTCGCGTGTCGGCCGCGGCATCGCGGGTGTCGGCGGTCGCGTCGCGGGTGTCCGCGGTAGCGTCGCGACTGTCGGCGGTTGCGTCGCGTGAGTCGGCGGTAGCTTCGCGCGTGTCTGCTGTTGCCTCACGAGTGTCCGCCGACGCCTCCCTGGTGTCGGCGGTCGCGTCGCGCGAATCGGCTGACGCTTCGCGTGTGTCGGCCGTGGCGTCGCGCGTGTTCGCGGTCGCATCTCGCGCGTCCGCCGATGAACGACGCGTTTCGGTGTCGACGTGGCGGGCGCTCGCCTCGGAGGTGCGAGTCGTCTCGGTCGCCACTCGGGCTTCGGTGATCGCCAGCCGGGCGTCTCCCGTGGCCTCGCGCATGTCGGAGGTGACCTCGACGGCGCAGTCGGTCGCGGTCCGGATGTCGAGCGCAGCGACGCGGGCGGCGCCCGTCGCAGTTCGCAGCGAGGCGATGTCGTCCTCGTCAGGCCGCTCGGTCAAATCGCTCAGATCCCTTCAACCGACAACGGACACGGCCGTCGGGGCGGGAACGCGTTGACAGCGGTGTACTGCCTCAATCGTGTCCGGGAGGGTCGGATGGAAACATCTCGGGCGTCCAAACCCGCGAAATATCAATGCTTCGATGATGTGACATCGAGCGCCGAAACGCGCCCGACGTCACATGCCCGGCTTGTAGACCATTACGTACAGGAACGCGATGATGATGAGGTTGAGCAGATTGCCGACGATCGGCCCGAGCTTGCCGCTCGACAGGCGGATGAGCGCCTCGTCGGTCTCGCGGCCGGCGGCGACGGCTTCGGTGGCGGAGCGGTGGACCCTCTTGGAGTGACGTCCGAGCACGCCGGCGCCGAGCACGACCGCGGCGACCCACAGCACGTAGGCGGCAGTGACCCAGCCCATGTCGTACGAGAACCCGCGGTCGTCGACCATCAGCGTGCCGCTGATGAGCAGGACGAGCGCGCCGGGGAGCGTGGCGATGAACTCGATGCGGTGGTTGACGCCGCTCCACAGCGCGATGTCAGACGACCGCTTCGAGGTGCCCGCCATGATCCCGGAGTAGTTGGCGACGCCAACGCCTGCAGCGAGCATCGCCAAGCCGAACATGTGGGCGAAGAAGAGGAAGTTGGTCATGGGGCTCCAGCGATCGTGGTTCGGTCGTCGTACCGATCCAACCACATGGCGCCGAGGCGCTGCACTTCGTCAGTCGCTCCACCAGTCGCGCGCGCCCTCGACGTCGCCGCGCCGGTCGTCTCCCAGACTGGGTGCGCCGATCACGAGCAGCTCGAGACCATCAGGGCCCCCCTCGTAGCCGCGCCACGACCCGGGCGGCACGCGAACCGCGTCCCATTCGCTCACCTCGAGGATCTCGTCGTCGACCTTCACTCGGCCACTTCCGCGCACGACGACGTAGACCTCCTCCTGGGTCTTGTGCGTGTGCCCGTAGGGAAAGCGAACGCCGGGCGGGATGCGCTGATGGCACAGCCCGGACTGTTCGAGCTCGAGCGCGTCGGTCGCCAGGTGGAACTGGAGCCCGGGTGGGCCATCGAAGTTGGAGCCGACGTCTTCGAGGTCGCGCTTGAGGTTCTTGTGCGTGAAGGCCATGGCGCGACCCTACTCGCGACGAGCGAACACCCGGTAGGTTCGACCGACGTACAGTGTCGCGCCGCGGCACACCGAAAGGATCCCCATGCGCACGTTCCGCCCTTCCGCAGCCATGGTCGTCGCGTGCATCGCCTTGTTCGTCTCACTTGCCGGCGTGAGCTGGGCTGCGGTCACCGTCTCCGGCGCGAACATCCGCAATGGCTCGGTCACCGGGATCGACGTGAAGAACGCGAGCCTCGGAGTCACCGACCTGTCGCTCGTGGCGCGCAAGGCGCTGCGCGGCGCTCGGGGAGCGGCCGGTGCGACGGGGGCGACCGGCGCGACCGGCGCGACGGGCCCTGCCGGAGGAGTCGGCCCGACCGGAGCAACCGGGATCGTGACGACGACGTCGATCGTCAAGCCGATCCTGACCCTCCCGGGATCATCGCCGCTCATCTTCATCAGCGAGCCGGTGACGGTCACTGTCGCGGCAGGACAGCGACTGACCGGCGTGATCACCGGGTCGCTCGGCGTCACCGCCACTGCGACTCAGATCCGCTTCGGATTGTGCAGGCGCGCCACCGGCAGCTCGACCATGTCCTACATCGGGAACGACTACAGTGTCATCGACATCTCCACGGCGCGCACCACCGCGAGCGTCGCGGCTACCGACGCCGACGTGCCGGCCGGGACCTGGGAGATCGCGCCATGCGCCTTCAACCTCGGCGCGAACCCCGTCAACAAGAACTGGGACGCGATCGGCTACGTCATGGTCACCAACTAGAGCGGCAACAGGCGACCGTTACAGCAGGGGCGTCGAGGGCGCGACGAACGCGAGGCCGACCAGCGAGCCGCGCGGATCGATCGCCTGGAAGCGAACCTCATAGAGCTCGATGACCTGGCCCGCGGGGCACTTGGTGAACAGTGGCTCGGCAAGCAGGTGCTTGCGAGTGGCGTCGACCTTGTTCGCCCTCCAGGCTCCCCTGAACTGGAAGTGGTGCACGTGCGACGGGTGGTCGGCATCCGTCACCTCCGAACCGCGATCCGCACAGGTGAGGTTGACCGCGAGACGTGCCCGATACGTGGCGGGCACGGTGGGCGCCGTGAAGTCGCTCACCTGCGCGTCGACCGCCACGCTCGTGGTGTTGTCCTGAATGAGGACCGATGCCACACGGCCGACGATCCGGTGGTTGCGAACGAGGCGATCCGATCCCTGGAAGCTCGCGGCAGACGCTGCCGAGACGGCGAGCAGCGACACCAGCGTGCAGGCCGTGATCGACATGAGGAATCGAGACGTCGTGGAGATGCGCATCCGTGGACCCTACACCCCGCTGACCTACGCGCGAATCGGAGATCCACGCAGCGCTAGGGTAGTCACGATACGGCAGCGCGGTCGCATGCACCGGGAGCACAGAGATGAGAGCACTTCGATACTCGATCAACGTCACCCTCGACGGCTGCTGCCACCACGAAGCAGGGCTTCCCCCGGACGACGAGTCGATGGAGTACTGGACCGCGCAGCTGGAGCGAGCCGACGCCCTGCTGTTCGGGCGGGTGACCTACGAGATGATGGAATCGGCCTGGCGGAAGCCGACCTCGGGCGACTGGCCGGACTGGATGGATGCGCGGCAGATCCCGTTCGCCGAGACCATCGATCAGGCGAAGAAGTACGTCGTGTCGAGCACGCTGGGCGCGGTCGACTGGAATGCCGAGCTGGTGCGCAGCAACGTGGCTCGAGCGGTTCAGCAGCTCAAGGAGGAGTCAGGCGAGGGTCTTTGGGTCGGAGGCGTGACGCTCCCCCTGGCGTTGGCAGATCTGGGATTGATCGACGAGTACGAGTTCGTCGTGCAACCGGTCCTTGCCGGACACGGGCCGACGCTGCTCGCTGGTCTGCGCGAGCGCATCCAGCTCGAGCTGGTGGACCGCAAGGAGTTCCGCTCAGGGGCGGTCGCCATGCGATACCGGCCGGCGTGAGGCGCCCGGCGTATCCCCCGGGCTCGCGGGTATCGCCGTTTACGATGCCGACGACGACACCTGCAGGTACCGAGGAGGGACGCGAGCTGCCGCCCGTACGCGGCGTGCGACATCGCTTCGTCGAAGCCAACGGGATCACCCTCCATGTCGCCGAGGCCGGTCCCCCCGACGGCGACGACGTACTCGTCATGCTCCACGGCTGGCCCCAGCACTGGTACTGCTTTCGCGAGCTCATCCCCAGGCTCGCACCCGACGTGCGGGTGGTCTGCCCGGACATGCGCGGGTTCGGCTGGAGCGACGCCCCGCGCCGGGGATATGACAAGGAGACCCTCGCGGATGACGTGGTCGGCGTGCTCGATGCGCTCGACGTGGAATCGGCGCACCTGCTCGGGCACGACTGGGGAGGCATTGTTGCGTGGCTCGTCGCAGCCGCCCACCCAGAACGCGTTCGCACCCTCGCTGCGCTCAACACCGGGCACCTGTGGCCTGCGGGCGGCGGCTTCCGGAACGCCTGGCGCATCCTCCCCTACCAGTCGATGATCTCGATGCCGGTCACCGGCGCGGCCTTCGTGCGCCGCGCGATGGTGCCCATCGTCGCCGCAGCCATGAGACGCTCGGGAACATGGACGGAGGTCGCGTCGCGATCCTTCGTGGAGCAGTTCGACGACCCCGCGCGCGTCGCGGCAAGTGTCGCGTTGTACCGCACGTTCCTCACCCGCGAGGCACCCCGCTGGAGCACGGGCCGGTACCGCGACCTGCGCGTGCTCGCTCCCACCCTCGTGGTGCACGGGACGAGCGATCCCGTGCTGCGCCCCGCGATGCTCGACGGGCTCGAAGCGCACGTACCGAACCTGCACATCGAGCTCGTCGACGGCGTGAACCACTTCATCGCCGAGGAGGCACCGGAGACGGTGGCCCGCCTCGTCGCCGCACACCTCGCAGCCAACCCGTAGCGCCACGCCTCTGGAACGAGAAAACCCCCGCCGGAGGCGAGGATTTTCACCAGGTGGAGGTGGACGGGATCGAACCGACGACCTCATGCTTGCAAAGCACGCGCTCTCCCAACTGAGCTACACCCCCTGATACGCCGTATCGTACATGAGGTCGCGGATTCGCGGAAGAACCCCGTCAGCCCGAGGACGCGGCACGAGCGTGCTCGGGCTGCGGAGCGGCATCCTGGTCGACCGAGGCGAGCGGCAGGCTCACGCGAAAGCTGGAGCCGCCGGACGACCCGCGCTCGTACCAGGCTTCGCCCTCGTGAGCGCGCGCCAGGGTCCGCACGATCGACAGCCCAAGGCCCGTGCCGGGCACCTGCGCGTCGCGTGCTTCCTGCGATCGCGTGAACGCATCGAATAGGCGCGGCACGACCTCCTCGGGAACGCCGGCGCCATCGTCGGTGACGCTGACGATCGCATTCGCCCCCGATCGACACACCTCCACACCGATCCGCCCGGCACCGTACTTGGTCGCGTTGTCCACGTAGTTGAGGACGATCTGGCGCAGGTGCTCCGGGTCCACGCACGCGAAGAGCTCGTCGTCACCAGCGACCTCGATGTCGTCGCGATCCTGCTCGTGGAGGATCCGCTCGACGACGGCGCGCACCGGCACGCTCATCGCGTTCGCGGAGGCATCGTCGACGTGGTGCCTGGTGAGGCTCAGCAGGTCGTCGACGAGCCGCGTCAGTCGCGCCGCCTGACGATCGATGATCTCGAGGAATTCGCGGCGCTGGTCCTCGCTCACGTCGCGGTGCAGGAGCGTGTCGGTGAAGCCGGCGATCGCAGTGAGCGGCGTGCGCAGCTCATGGTTGGCGATGGCGAGGAACTCGTCCTTGGCGCGGTCCGCCTCGGCGAGTCGCTCGTTGGCCCGCGCCAGTTCGACGGCGTGCCGTTCGCGCGCCTGCGCACGCTTCTGGTCGGTGACGTCGCGCAGGATCTTGGATGCACCGATGATCTCGCCATCGGCACCGCGCAGCGGTGAGACGGTGAGCGCCACCTCGATCACCCGCCCGTCCCTGGTGCGTCGTCGCGTCTCGTAGTGGTCGACCTTGAGCCCCGAGAGGATCTCGCCCAGGATGTCGCGCTCGCGACCGATCAGGTCCTCCGGGAAGATGAGCGACACGTGCTGGCCGACCGCCTCGGCCGCCGTGTAGCCGAAGATGCGTTCGGCCGCCCGGTTCCAGCTGGTGATGCGACCTTCACGGTCCTTGGAGATGATCGCGTCGTCGGAGTCGCCGATGATCGCGGCCAGCTGTTCCTGCGCTGCGCGCGCCCGACGCAGGTCGGTCACGTCGCGCACGATCTTGGACGCGCCCAGGATCGTCCCGTCGGCGCCGCGGAGCGCCGAGACCGTCACGGCGACCTCGATCACGTCACCGGACTGCGTCATCCGCTCGGTCTCGTAGTGCTCGACCCGCTTACCAGCGAGGATCCGATCGAAGGCGTCGGTGTCCTCGCCGCGCCGATGCTCGGGCACGAGCATGCTCACATGGCGACCGATCGCCTCTTCCTCGGTGTAGCCGAACAGGCGCTCGGCTGCCGGGTTCCAGCTGATGATCGCTCCGGTCCGGTCCTTCGCGATGATCGCGTCCTCTGAGCCCTCGACGATGCCGGCAAGCAGCGACACCGCAGCGGTGATACGACGCAGGTCGATATGCAGGTCGTGCGATTCCACGCAGCAATGCTCCCCCTGTGCATCACGTATCAGCCTTGATCCGATGCGGATCCGTCGCAAACCTGTTCGGTCGTTCGAAGCTGGTTCTACCCGAGGCCGGGTAGGCCCCACCGAACAGGAGGACGAAATGCAGGATGGCATCCATGTCAAGCTCGACGGCCAGGTCGCGATCGTCACGCTCGCATCGGCAGACGGCAAGAACGCGCTCGATCGGGCGATGCTCGATCGCATCGGCCCCGCGATGCGCGAGGCCGACGGGCTGGAGGGCGCGAACGTCATCCTTGTGCGTTCGGCCGGCCCGCACTTCTCCGTCGGTGGCGACGTTCGCATGTTCGCCACCGAAGGCGAGCGCTCGGGCGACGTGCTCGAGGAGATCGGACCTTCGGTGAACCTCGCCGCGCTCACGCTCCACGAGAGCGACAAGATCACGGTCTGCGCAGTGCGGGGCGCGGTCGGTGGCGGCGCGATCGGGTTCATGGGTGCGTGTGACGTCGTGTTCGCGTCGACGACCGCGACGTTCTCGCTCGGCTACTCGATGATCGCGACCTCGCCCGATGCGGGCGCGAGCTGGTTCCTCGTGCGCGACATCGGGTATCGACGCGCGCTCGAGCTGTACCTGACGTCCGAGCGCTTCGACGCGGCGCGCGCCGGCGAGCTGGGCATCGTCACTCGCGTCGTGGACGACGCGTCGCTGGACGCCGACGCGCTCGAGTTCGCGCGGATGGTCGCGCGCGGTCCGCAGCAGGCGCTGCGCAGCGGCAAGCGGCTGTTGCGGCAGGCATCGCGGGAGCAGCTCGCGGCGCAGCTCGACGACGAGATCGCCACGTTCGCGAGCAACGCCCGACATTCGGACTTTGCAGAAGGCATCGCAGCGTTCCTGGAACGTCGACAGCCCTCGTTCGACGGAACGCCCGAGACGTCGTGACGATTCCGTCCGCTTACGCGCGCGCGAGCGTGAACCCTCCCGACCCGACGGGCATACTGGGGACACAATGATTCTCTATCTCGTGATGGTCATCCCCTTCGTCATCCTCGGCTTCGTCGCACAGCGACGCGTCACCGGGACCTTCGAACAGTGGTCGCAGGTGCGCGGCTCGACCGGTCGCACCGGCGCCGAGATCGCGCGTGCGATCCTCGATCGCAACGGCCTGCAGAACGTCGAGGTCCTCGCGACGCCCGGCGCGCTGAGCGACCACTACGACCCGCGCAAGCGCACGATCAACCTGAGCGAGCCCGTGTTCGGCTCCAACTCGGTGGCGGCGGTGTCGGTCGCCGCGCACGAGGTCGGGCACGCGATCCAGCACCAGAAGGCATACGCGCCACTCGCGATTCGCAGCGCGCTGTTCCCGGTCGCGTCGTTCGGGTCGGCGTCGTTCATGCCACTGTTCCTCGCCGGCATGGTGCTCATGTTCCTAGGCCAGACCTCGATCGGGACGTACGCGTTCCTCGCCGCGATCGTGCTGTTCGCATTCGGCGTGCTGTTCCAGCTCGTGACGCTGCCGGTCGAGTTCGATGCATCGCGTCGCGCCAAGGGCCAGCTGCAGGAGCTGACGCTGCTGCCCGCAGGCGGCCAGGAAGCCGTCGGCGCGCAGAAGGTGCTGAGTGCTGCCGCGCTGACGTACGTCGCCGCAGCGCTCGCCGCAGTCGCACAGCTCGCGTACTTCGCGTTCTCGTTCCTGGGTGCCAACGAGTAGCCATTGAGTACGCCGCGCCTCGAGCGCGAGCGGACCAAAACGACGAGGGGCCCGGACATCGCGTCCGGGCCCCTCGTTCGTCAAGCGATCGTCGCTGGGGAGATCAATCCCAGTTGAAGTCGCGCGGACCGTCGGTGAACCACCCGTCGGCCTCGGACTTCTCGGCCTTCTTGCCTCGGCCCAGGCCGAAGAAGCGCGGCTTGGGCTTGCGCGAGCCGCGTGACGGCTCGATCGGCTCGTCGAAGCCGGAGGTCGCGAGCGGCTCGTCGGCGTCGATCACGAGCACGGGCTGCTCGCCGGTCGGCGCGTCGAAGGCGAGGGCGTCGTGGTCGGCGGTGCCGGCTGCGACGGTCTGGGCAGGCGCGTTGAACGCGTGCGTCTCCATCGGCAGCTGGGCGTCGCCGACGGGCTCGTCGGTGGCGACGGCCTCGTCACGCGGGCCAACGCCGCCCGGGAAGCGCAGCACGTCGGCGCTCGTGGGCTCGACGCTCACGGCCGGCATCTCGATGGAATCCTCACCGTCGATGTCCTCGACGAGCGAGAGCATCGGGATCATGCCGTTGAGCGGCTCGAAGGGGCGGTCGGCGAAGGCAGGCTCCAGCGCGATCGCGGCTTCCATCGCCTGCTCGGGCGACGGACCGACGAGCATCTGCGTGGCGTCGGCTGACGGCAGCTCGTGCTCGGAGCCGGGCGCGTCGACGTCATCGGCGATCACCACGGTCGAGCCGTCGGCCGCGCGGTTGGGTCCGCCCGGGTAACGATCCAGCGGATCACCGACGTCGTAGCGCGCCAGCGGCATGGCAGTCTCGAGGCTCACGTTCGCCTTCTTCAGAGCGAGATGCTCCTCGATTGCCTCGGTGAATGCCGATCGGGCGGTGCTCATGAAATTCGTGCTCCCTGTTTCTTTCCGGGGGTGTCTCGCCGCGATGGTAGCAGCGGTCAGATCCGGTTCGGCGAGGTTCAGGGAGCGGTGCGCCACTCGCGGCCACGGGTGCGGCCTACCTCGGACGCGGCGGGACCGGGGCGCGAAGCGGCGTCTACGCGCCGGTTCCCATCGAGGCGTCCTCGGTGAACAGCTCGGGGCCCTGGTCGCGCCACTCCTCGATCATGTACTGCAGCGCAGCGGCGCTCGGCTTCTTGCAGTACACCTGCGCGGTCCACACGGAGTAGTACACGCCGTCCTTCGGATTCTTCTTCCGCGGCATCACGAGCAGGTGGTACGGGTTGATGCGTGCCTGGTCGAGGAGCTCGTCCTCTTCCTTCTGGGAGAGGCCCTTGTGCGTGATGACGATGTGGCCGTGCTCGAGGTTGTGGACGACGTTGCCGTCGGGCTGGGTCGTGTCGTACAGGCCCCATTCCTTGGCAACCGCGTTGTGGTCACCGCTGACGGGCGGGTTCTGCTCGTACGTGTAGGGCCCGTCGGTGTGGTTGCGGCCGGCGCTCTCGTACTCCTTCACGTCCGTGCAGCCGTCGCGCTTGCGCGTCTCGTCGTTCCACGGATCGTCGGAGACGGGGGTCTCCTCGCTGCTCGAGGCGGC
The DNA here is from genome assembly GCA_025964555.1 of Thermoleophilia bacterium. Lineage (GTDB taxonomy): Bacteria > Actinomycetota > Thermoleophilia > Gaiellales > SKUG01 > JAGQUL01. The sequence continues at coordinate 191,511 of JAOPYQ010000015.1, forward strand.
CTTGGAGTTGTCGTCGCCTTCGTAGCGCTGACCGTACTCGCCACAGCCGGCGGCGACGAGCGTGGCGAACAGGAGGACGAGCATCAGCGGTGCGAAGCGGCGAATCATGCCGACAATCTACCAAAGGGCCTCCCCGGGTTCGCACGCGAGCGCGCCCGCTGGTGCGAGCGCGCTCGTGCGCGAGAGGTTCGGTTGTCGCGCGCCGGCTGGCGCGGGCGGCTCAGCCGGCGGCGTTCGTCCAGCGCGAGCCGAAGGTCGTCGCCCAGTACCACTGGTAAGGCGAGCCGTTGACGTGCACGCGGGCGATCCCGATGGCTCGGAAGCGCGGGTTCATCCAGTTCGCCTTGTGCGGCGGGGAGTTGAGCCACTGCAGGTATGTGGGTCGCGGCGCGGCGTTGCCGGCGGCGAGGTTCTCGCCTCGGTACGTGTCGCCGCTCGGGTAGCCGAATGCGCGGAGGCGATCGAACGGGTCGCGGCCTTGGCTGTCGGTGTGGGAGAAGCGGCCGGTGCGGCCCAGGTCGAGCGCGACCCAGCCGGCGGCACGGGTGAGGGTGCCGTCGATGCGCAGCGGTCGCATGCCGTGCGAGCGGCGGAACTGGTTGATCATGCGCACTTCGGTCGCTTCGGTGCGATCGATCGTCGCGGCCTGGGCGCTGGCGGTGGTGCCGAGCAGCGCGGTGGTCGCGATGGTGAGCAGGGCGAGTGCGGCGGCGATGCGATTCGATCGACGCGGCCGCTGGAGAGTGGCGGTGCGAGTTTCCATGCCCCATGACTCGGCCCTGCCAAAAACCGCTTGAGTCTTCTTTCGCAAGTCCAAACATCCGGCTTATCGGACGCCCATGTCGGGCATACGCGCGCGTCATGCTCTCCCGAGCGGGTGCTACGAAGACCTGAAGGTGCGCCCCGCGACGCGCGTGCTTGGTAGCCTTGCGCCGCTTGCAGGACGCATATCGGGAGGAATCGCACCATGCAGCTCGGAATTGGCAAGAACCTGTTTCCATCGTGGGCTGCGGCCGTCACCCTGGTGAAGGAGCACGGCGTCGGTGCTGCGCTCCATGCCCAGGCGGCAATCAAGGCCGGCGACGGCGCGACGCGCCTCGACGAGGCCGTCCTCGCGATGACGAACTTCGATCATGCGATCGACAACACGCGCAAGCTGCCGGTGCAGTGGTTCGTGCCGAAGGCCGGCATGTACTACCGCGGCTACGAGGCTGCCAAGCAGGCAGTGACGCTGCTCGTCGGCTCGGGACTGATCCCGGGTGCGAAGGAGCGCGTCGGTGGCCAGTCGCTCGTCGCGGCGAAGGACGCGTTCGTGGCCGGCGTCGCCGCGTCGCGCAACGCTGATGGCCGGTTCGGCCAGCACCTCGCGGCCGGGTGGCTCGAGGCGACTGCCGAGGACGCCATCACCGGCGTGCGCCTGCTCGAGCCGACGGTCGGCCGTGAGCTGCTCGCTGGCATCAACCAGGTTCGTGCTGCCGTTGCGCAGCGCCGCCCGCTCGACGAAGCGCTGGTGCGCACCGTCGGTGACCTGTTCGATCGAGCCGGCTCGGACCTGGCTGACCTCGTGCAGCGTGCGCAGCAGGTGCATCGCTTCTCGACGGATGCGTCCGTCATGCAGCGCAGCGCCGAGCTGCTCGGCGAGGCCGAGGTCGCAGCACGCGTGCTCGTGGCCGACACCGAAGCCGCTGCCGCTGCCGCGAACGTGGGTTGATCGCATGGCTCGACGTCGTCGCACGCAGCTGAACGCTGAACTGCTGGACGACCACGAGGTCGTGCGCGATGCCGAGGAATCCCTCGTCGCCGCGCTGCAGGAGAGCGACACCGCGGTCGAGGCGATGCAGGATTCGGGAGCCGACGGCCGTTCGCTGCGCGATTCGCGCCGCTGGCGGATCGGGGTCGCGGGCACGCTGCTGGCGTTGCTCGGGATCATGGTGGCCCGTCGCCGGAGGTGATATGCTCCCGGCGCACCTTGGGCCTGTGGCGCAGTTGGGAGCGCGCCTCGTTCGCATCGAGGAGGTCGCCGGTTCGAACCCGGCCAGGTCCATAGGTTGTTGAGAGCCCTCGCTTCGGCGGGGGCTCTCGTTCTTCATGTCCGGCACCTCGAGTGCCGCGCGCTCTCATGGAGCGCTCATGGAACGCTCACGGACCTCTCACGGCTCGGCGGGATGCTCTGTATGTGCGATCGACCACTCCGGTCGCCACGGATTCGAACCCCGACATGAAAGGTCACCCATGAAGAAGAAGATGCTCCTCCCCTCGCTCGCCGCCTGTGCGATCTGCGCGCTTGGAGGCACCGCGTTGTCCGGCGTGGCGAGCAGCTCCGCCGCCACCAAGACCGCGATCACGGCGACCGCGACGCAGCCCGCCGACGGCTTCGGTTTCGGTGGGCCGGGCGGCCCCGGCGGACATGGCGGACGCGGCGGGCACGGTGGACCTGGTCATGGGGGCGTGCATTCGGAATCGGTGGTAGCCGATCCTGACGGCTCCGGCTTCGTGACCCTGACGAGCGACCGGGGCACCGTCACCGAGGTGAGCGGGTCGACGCTGACGATCAAGGAAGGCACAGCGGACGAGACCTACGAGACCGTCGAAGTCACCGTCGACGGAACGGTCACCATCGGGCGCAATGGCGCCATCGCGAAGCTGTCGGCGATCAAGGTCGGCGACCACGTCCGGATCGAGCATGACGGAACCACCACGCGCGTCCACGCCTCGACGGCCAAGTGGGAGACCGCGCAGCAGGCGCAGCGTGACGCACAGCGAGAGGAGGACGCTTCCTGGCCGAGCGCGTGACGCGCATCCCGTAACGACACACCTCGCACCGAAGTCGGGTCGGCTTCTCGCACGCGCACACGGACGCGCGGGCGAGGGTCGGCCCGACGTCTTCAGAACAGGTCGAGCCCGACGATTCCCGTTCGGGCGCGCTCGCACTGCACGAGGCAGGTGGCGACTCCAAGGTCGCCGGTCATGAGCGAGTAGCGGCCACGGCCGACCTCGTCGCGACGACGACGCACCTGGTGAAGCGCGTGCAGCGCCAGCCGACGAGCGCGATCGAGCCACAGCTCGTCATCGGTGAGGTCGAACAGCTGCAGCAGCGCGAGCGCGTTGCCCGCTGTGCCGTGGCAGATCGTGGATCCCTTGATGAGCGGTCCGGCTCGCCAGGTGAGTTCGCCGCCGGCGAGGAGCAGGTCACGAGTCGCGGCGTCGTCGCGGGCCGCGTCGGCAAGCGCAAGGATGATGCCGGGCGCGCCGTGGCACCACTGCACCGGGCGCTTGACGTCGTCGGAGGCGCACGCAGGTGGCCAGTTGGCGAGTCCGCCGTCACGCAGCACGGTTGCGGCGACGAGCTCGCGCGCCACGCGGATGACGCGGTCGTTCGTCGCGGCGTCGAGCAGGTGCGCGCCGCGGAGCATCGGCTGCAGCGTGCCGGCTGCGCCGTGTCCGGCGCCGACCATCCACTGCATGTTGCCGTACAGGTCGACGTGCCACATCTCACAATCGGCCGGGCCTGCCTGGAGCTCCGCGAGTTCGTGCGCGACGCCGCTGCGGAACAGGTCCACGAGTCGCTGGTCGCCCGGGTGCAGTCCGATGAGCGACAGCAGTCCGAGCAGTGCGTGTCCGGCCCCGCAGAGCGGATCGTGGGATGGATTGTCGATGACGGTCGCCGTCTCGTGGAGGACGCGGTCCATCGATCCGTCGTCGAGCACGCTCATCGCGGCGGCGACCCCGCTGCGCCCGATGAGCCACGACGCCGGGCTCGGCGTGAAGGGTGGATTCGCCGCGTGCGCATCGCGGATGCGTGCGAACAGGTCGGGGACGGTCGCAGGTCGAGGCGTGTCGATCTCGCGCGCCAACCAGTCGAGGGCGAGCGCGACGCCGGCCGCACCGAAGTACAGGCAGGTCGCGATGTCGAATCCGTCGTCGTCGGCTGCGTCGTCGGGATGCATCGGCCACAGTACATCGCGACCAGCGTCGAGCGCGTCGAGCGCGATCTCCCTCGCGCCGCCAAGTGCGATGGTCGTCTCCCATGCATGCTCGACGAGCGGTTCGTGCAGCGCGGGGTCGTACAGGTGTGGCGTGGTGGTCGTCATGAGTCGTGCGCGGCCCCGGACTGCATGGAGTAGGTGCGGACGGAGAATCCGCGCGCTGGCGAGAACCCGCCGACGCGTTCGTAGAACGGTGCGACGTCGTCGTCGCAGAGCAGGTCGACCATGTAGAGGTCGGCGAGTCGGTCGCGCATGCGGCGCACGAGTTCCATGCCGATGCCGTGCCCCTGGAATTCGGGCAGCACCTCGAGCAGCGGGATGTACGCGCTCAGCACGCCATCGCTGATCGCAGTGACGAATCCGATGACGCGTTCGTCGTGGATCGCGACGATCGCTGCGTAGCTGGAATGCAGCAGGCGCAGGTGTGTCTGCGGTGTCGGCGGATCGGGCCAGCCGACGAAGAATCCGCGCAGCGACGCGGGAGCGACTCCGTCGAGTGCGTCGGTGTAGGTGGGGCTGACGAGGTCTGCTGACACGCGTTCGGCCTGCCCCGTCGAACACGAATCCAACCGCGTGCCGCACCCCTCGAGTCGAGCGACTGACACCCATCGGTAGCGATGCGCGACCGACACTGATGCGCGAATTGACCCTCAAGTGTCAGGAGGTTCTGACGATGTTGGCGCGGTGCGCCCACTGACAACTTTGCTATCGTGCTCGACTGACGTCGTTTTGCAGGCGTTTGACATCGCAGATTCTCGGGCAGGCACGCGTGTGACACGGGTGGCGCGAACGAGTTTCGACGTCACCACACCAACACCCTCGACGATGAGGACCACATGACCAACCTCCCAGACGCCAAGGCGAAGCAGCTGCCGGTCAGCGGCAGCACTTCGCTCGGGTCGCCACTCGCGACCCAGGCGCCGAAGACCGTGAAGAAGGACGGCACTGTCGTGCAGCGTTCGGGCGTAGCGCCTCCACGCGCTGCAGCACCGGCACGTCCGACGATCGGTACCCAGGCGAAGAAGGTGGCGAAGAAGGCGACCAAGGCTCCGGCTCGAAATACGGTCAGGCCGGTCGCGAAGACGGTTGCGAAGCCAGCGGCTTCGACGGTCCCGTCGTCCAAGGCACCAATCAAGAAGGTCGCAGCGTCCGCTGCGGCTTCAACGAAGGCTGCGGCGAAGCCCGCGGCGAAGGCAACCTCGAAGAAGGCAGCACCCGTGAAGAAGGCAACCACGAAGACCACGGCGAAGAAGCCGGCCGCGAAGAAGCCTGTCGCCAAGAAGGCAGCAGCGAAGCCGGCAGCCAAGAAGACGACCACCGCGAAGAAGGCTGTCGCCAAGAAGCCCGTCGCCAAGAAGGCAGCCGCGAAGCCGGCAGCCAAGAAGGCGACCACCGCGAAGAAGACGGTCGCCAGGAAGCCCGTCGCCAAGAAGGCAGTGGCGAAGAAGCCCGTCGTGAAGAAGGCAGCCTCGAAGCCGGCCGCCAAGAAGGCGACCACGGCGAAGAAGACCACCGCGAAGAAGGCCGTCGCCAAGAAGCCCGTCGCGAAGAAGCCGGTCAAGAAGGCAGCCGCGAAGCCGGCAGCCAAGAAGGCCACGACGACCGCGAAGAAGGCAGTCGTGAAGCCCGCCAAGAAGGTCGCCAAGACCGCCAAGAAGGCAGTCGCGAAGCCCGCCAAGAAGGTCACCGCCGCCGCCAAGAAGGCGACCGGCACCAAGACCACCGCCAAGAAGGCTCCGGCCAAGAAGGCAACGGCGGCGAAGAAGACCACCGCCAAGAAGACCGTCGCGAAGAAGGCTGTCGCCAAGAAGCCGGTCGCGAAGAAGGCTGTCGCGAAGAAGCCCGTCGCCAAGAAGGCAGCCGCGAAGCCGGCAGCGAAGAAGGCGACCACGGCGAAGAAGGCAGTCGCCAAGAAGCCGGCGGCGAAGAAGGCAGCCAAGCCCGCAGCCAAGAAGACGGCAGCGAAGCCGGCGGCCAAGAAGACCGTCGCCAAGAAGACGACCGCCAAGAAGGTCGTCGCCAAGACCGGCACCACGAAGAAGAAGACCGCTTCCAAGCCGCGCGCGAAGGCTGCTTCCAAGGCGAGCGGCGCGTCGACCACCATCAAGGTCGGCACCACCGCAAAGAAGAAGCCGGCAGCGAAGAAGTCGCCGGCGAAGAAGTCGACGGCCACCAAGCCCACGGCCAAGAAGTCGACCGCCACGAAGTCGACCGCCACGAAGTCGACCGCGAAGAAGCCCACGGCCAAGAAGCCCGTCGCCAAGAAGGCAGCCGCGAAGCCGGCAGCCAAGAAGGCGACCACGGCGAAGAAGACGGTCGCCAGGAAGACGGCTGCCAAGAAGCCGGCTGCCAAGAAGGCAACGGCTGCTAAGAAGACGACGGCCAAGCGCACCACCACGGCCGCCAAGCGCAAGACGACCGCACGCAAGCCCGCTGCGAAGAAGGCCACCACGAGCCGCTCGGCGACGAGCGCGCGCGTGAAGGCTGCTTCGGCCAGCCTGGGCGAGCAGGTCTACAAGCGCGTCGAGGAGGTCGTCGCGACCGGCAAGACCGCGAAGGACGCCTTCACGATCGTGGCCAAGGAGCGGAAGATGACCGCTTCGAACATCCAGCAGCACTACTACCGCTTCAAGCGCAAGGCGCAGACGAGCAGCAAGCGTGCGAACTCCTCGACCCGCCGCACGGTGTCGAACGTGCAGGGTCGGGCGCTCGGCGCGGCGGCAACTGCCGTCGGCAAGCTCCCGGCGAAGCAGCGCAAGCAGGTCGCCAAGGGCGTCGTCGGTGCGACGAAGCGCGTGCAGAGTGCCCAGGTGCTCGGCAAGGAACTGCAGAAGGACATGACGAAGGTCGTGGACGACACGATCAAGTCACTCGAGTCGATGCTGTCGAAGGAGCTCAAGAAGGAGCTCTCGAACGCGAAAAAGAAGCTGGTCGCGCTCATCCCGCGCTGATCCGTTCTCGAGAACTGAACAACGGACCCACCGGGGCGTCGTCCATCAGGACGGCGCCCCGGCCGTCTTCGGTGGTGGCACGCCGGCACTACGTCCGGAGATCCGGGGTTGTAGCCGGGATCACTGGATGCAGTGGGGCCGGCGCTGCGACTTCGTCCGGAGCTCCGGGGTCGTGGCCGGGATCACTGGACGCAGTGGGACGGTGGGCGGGTGGTGGGCGGCCGGCGGCGCGGGCTGGGCCGGGCGTGCCGGGCGGGGCCGGGCGTGGCCGGTGGTGGCCCGTGCGTGGCCCGGGGCGGCCAGCAGGGCCGCGGAACTGCGGGCCGGGAGCGGCGTGGATCGGAAGTACGGACGGAGAGTGAGCATGACCGCTGGGAGGTGGTGGTGCCCGCACAGGAGTTCCGGAGGAATCCACCATGGCGATGATGTCCCCGATGACTGCAGCGTACGGTATGCCCCAGATGATGCCGGGCATGATGCAGCAGCAGATGATGCCCCAGCAGCAGATGATGCCCGGGATGATGCCGCAGCAGATGCTGGGCGGGATGTCTCCCTACGGCGGCATGTACGGGCAGCAGCAGCCCGTGTACTTCAACTCGATGTCGCAGCTGCCGCCCGGCGCGATTCCGGTGTCGCAGGGCATGCTCGCCCAGGCACTCGGCCAGGCTCCGGCGCAGGTCGAGCAGCCGTCGACGATCGGTCGCATCCTCAAGGGCGCGGGCATCGGCGCCGCAGCCGGTGCGGCGTTCGGCCTCATTCCGTTCCTGCCGCTCGGGTTGTTCTCCGGCGCGATCGTCGGTGCGGGTGTGGGCGCGGTGCTCGCGCTGCTCAAGAAGCCGAAGCAGCCCGAGGGCGAGTTCCACACGATGACGCCCGAGCAGCAGCAGGCACAGGCGCAGGCAGAGATGATCGCGTCGACGCCGCCGGGCGCGCGCTCGGCCGCGATGACGTCTGCGGACGGGTCGACCAACTCCTCGGGTCAGCGCCAGCCGGTCGTGATGGGTCCGGAAATGCGCAAGAAGTGGGCCGCGAAGGTGCACGCCGAGCAGGCCGCGGCGGCGAAGCCGGCCGCTGCGAAGCCGGCCGCTGCGAAGCACTGATCGACGCTGTCGATCACGGCGCCTGACAGGTCGGGCACCAGTACGTGGTGCGCTGGTTCTCGCCCTGCGCACGTGCCTGGATCTGGGTACCGCAGCGTCGACACGCCTTGCCGGCGCGGCCGTAGACCCACTGTCCGGGCGGACCGGGACCGTTGAAGGTGATCGCGCGTGCGTCCAGGACGCCGTCCTGCATGATGCGCGTTGCGACGTGGCGGGTCTCGAGCAGCTGCTCTTCGCTGACGTCGCGCATGCGACGCCACGGATCGACCTTCGCGAGGAACAGCGACTCCGCCTTGTAGATGTTGCCGATGCCGGCGATGTTGCGCTGGTCCATGATCGCGTCTCCCAGCTCGCGATCGCTGTCGCGGCGCATGCGGCGCACGTACTCGTCGTCGTCGAACGGGTCGACGAGCACGTCGGGGCCGAGCTCCGTCAGCACGCGGCTGCGCAGCAGCTCGTCGGTGGGATGGATCTCGAGGATCGGTCCGTCGAAGTTGACGGCGTCCCACTCCCCCGCGCCGAGCACGAGCCACGCGCGGCGACGCGACTTGCGCCAGCGCTCGCCACGGCGGTACAGGTGCCACACGCCGTCCATGCGCAGGTGCGAGTGGATGCTCCAGCCGGCGTCGGTGTGCACGAGCAGGTGCTTGCCACGCGCCTCGACGTCGGTGACGGTCGCGCCGCGCAGGCGCTGCTCGGCCTTGGCGGCGACGAGGTGCTGGCCGCGGACTTCGACGCGTTCGAGGCGGCGATCCTTGAGCACGCTCGCGAGGCGGCGGGCGGCGCGGTGGATGGTGTGACCCTCGGGCACCGGATCAGCTCGCTACGGCGTCGGCTCGTTGGGGAGGCGACCGTGCGTGGGAAGCGCGACGTCGCCCACGCGCACGCGGCGCGACGAGCGGATCTGGTCGCGTACCTCGGCAACGGTCGTGGGCGTGGCCCGGACGCCGCGCGGGGTGCGCACGAAGCCGGTGTCGGCGAACGCGAGCACGGTCTCGGGGTCGAGGTGGCCGTCGTCGAGCTGCTCGATCGCGAGGCGGTCGACGCGGCGCTGCTCGACGAGCTTGGCGAGCGCGCGGGCGATGTCGGGGAGCGCTTCGCGGTTCCACACCACGAGGCGGCGCCCGCCGGGCGAGACGGTGGCGAGCAGGTCGCCGTCGCGGAGCACGACGTAGCTGCTCGCATCGCGTCGCGGGGTTGCAGCCCCGGTCGGGTGGTCGGGCCACGCGAGGATCGCACCGAACGGCTGTGCGGGGTCGTTGGCGCGCAGCACGATGAGCGGCGGGGTGCCACCCGTGGGTTCACGCACCGCGCGCAGGCGATCGACTGCCTCGGGGAGCGCGAACTGCGCGCCGCCCAGTCCTTCGACGAACCAGCCGCGCCGTACCTGGCCGATCTCCTCCTGCACCGCGAGCGCGCGGTAGACCGCAGCGAAGCCGCCGGGCACCGGTCGCGCCTGGACAGCGTGGCGCGTCACGATGCCGAACGTGTCGAGCAGCGCTTCCGACAACGCGGCGACGCGCTCGTCCTCGGACGCGCGCATGGTGGGCAGCAGGCTCCAGCGTCCCTGGAAGCGCACGTCGACCTCCCCGGAGGGGATCCCGGCGTTGGGGCCGCGGCGAGGCAGGCGACGCGTCGCGCGACGCCCGGTGCGCAGGCCCGAGCGACGGCTCGTGCCGAACGGCGCGTCGGGCGTGCCGGCGTCGGGCTCGACTCCGCCGAGCGCCGCGCGGTCTGCTTCACGCGCGGCTTTGGCGAGCTGCGCGGGCGTTGCCGCGCCGGCGCGCAGCGTGCTCCACGAATCGTTGGTGGTCCAGCCGGCCGCGGCCAGGCGCCACAGCGCGATGAGCGTTCGCTCGTGCGGGATGCCGGTGCCCGCGACGATGTCGCGCACGAAGCTCGCGCCGCGCTGTTCGAGCCAGTCGCGCAGCACGACGCAGTCGGGATCGTCGGGCAGGTCGTCCGGCGGCGGCGCGAGCAGCTCCACGTGTGGTGTCGCGAACAGCGCGACCTGCATCGAGGCGTGCTTGACGCCGCGCCCCATCCACGTGACCTGTCCGGTCTTCACGAGCTCGTCGAGCCACTGTGCGCGCCAGCTGCTCATGCGCGGAGCCACGAGGTCGCGCTCCCACTGCGCCGGAGAGGCCTCCACGCCCTCGAGCTGGATCACGACGTCGCGCGTGGTCGCGGCGCTGCCTGCAGGCGGCGAGCCGAGGCCGTGCCAGTTCGCGAGGAAGCGCGCGAGGGCGGACCTGTCCGCGGGCTCGATCTCGCGTCGCAGGTGCGCCAGCGTGCGACGGCGCACGCGGCGCAGCACCTCGGCGTCGCACCACTCCTCCTCGTGCCCGCCCGGCAGGAACCCGCCGTGCAGCAACGTCCCCGAGATTCGCATCGCATCGAGCTTCGGTTCCAAGAGCGCCGCGGAGATGCCCCAGCGCTGGGCGAGCTCGCCGGTCGTGAACGGCGTGATCGTGCGCGAGCGCCGCCCGACGAGGCGACCGAGCGGATCCTCGCTCGCATCCAGGAACACGCCGGGCACGCCGCGCGGCGCCTGCACGCCGAGCACGGCGACGTAGTCGCCCGTGTCCTCGATCGAGATCCAGCGCTCTTCGCCGCCGAGGCGGATCGTGGCGATGCGCTTGGTGAGCTTGAGCTCCGCGAGCCACTGCTCGAGCGCGTCGGCCTCCGTGCCTTCGGGCGGCTGGATGCGCGCGGCGAGCTCGATCGTGGACAGGTCGCCGAGCGTGCGCAGCAGGTCGTGCAGCTGGTCCTGGGTCTTGGCGCCGTAGTTGTCGGCGGTGCGCTGCAGCTCGGCCCGCACCTCCTCGATCGCCTCGAGCTCGAGCAGGTCACGCAGGTCGCCGGTGCCGAGCAGCTCGCGCAGCAGAGCCTGGTCGAGTGACAGCGCCTGCACCTTGCGCTCCGCGCCTGGCTGGTCTCCGTCGTAGAGGAAATTCGCGGTGTAGTCGAAGAGCAGCGATGCCGCCATCGGCGACGCGCTGCGCGTCTCGACCTCGACCACGCGCACGCTGCGATCGTGCACCTTGCCGAGCAGCGTGCACAGCTCCGGCAGCGAGAACACGTCGCGCATGATCTCGCGGTAGGTCTCGAGGATCATCGGGAAGCTCGCCTGCTGCTGCGCCACGCGCAGGACGTCGGCCGAGCGCAATCGCTGCAGCCACAGCGGGCTGCGCCGGCGGAAGCTCGACAGCGGCAGCACGAGCGAGCGTGTGGCCACCTCGCGGAAGCGCGACGCGAACATCGCGCTCGAGCCGACCTGGCTGACGACGAGGTCCTCGATGTCGTCGGGGTCTGGCAGCAGCGCCTCGATGGGCGGCAGCTCGTCGATGTCGGGCAGGCGCAGCGCGATGCCGTCGTCGCTCCACATCGCGGTCGCCTCGAGGCCGTAGTCGGCGCTCAGTCGCTCCTCGATTGCCATCGCCCACGGCGCGTGCACGGGCTTGCCGAATGGCGTCAGGATGCAGATGCGCCAGTCGCCCAGCTCGTCTCGGAAGCGCTCGATGACGATCGTCTGGTCGTCGGGCGCCGCTCCGGTGGCGGCGACCTGCTCGCGCACGAACGCGATGAGGTTGCGCGCCGCGCGACGATCGCACAGGTACTCGGTCTCGATCGTGGCAACCAGCTCGGCGTCCTCACCCTCCTCGTCCACGAGCGCCGCGCGCTGCGGATCCTCCTCGCTCGCCGCGTTGGGCGACGCGTCGGCCACGGTGCGCACGAGCGTGCCGACCGCCCGGCCGAGCTCCACGGTGCGTCCCAGTCCCTCGCCGTGCCAGAACGGCGGCTTGCCCACGGCGCCTGGCTGCGGGCTCACATTGACACGGTCGCGCGTGATCTCCTCCACGCGCCAGCTCGTCGAACCGAGCACGATCACGTCGCCCAGGCGGGTCTCGTGCACCATCTCCTCGTCGAGCTCGCCGACGCGCCCGCCGCCGCCGACTGCGAACACGCCATACATGCCGCGGTCGGGGATCGTGCCGGCATTGGTGATGGCGACCTTCGCCGCGTCGCTTCGGGTCCTGACCTCGCCGGTCTCACGGTCCCAGATCACGCGAGCCTTGATGTCTGCAAGCTCGTCCACCGGGAAGTAGCCGGCGAGCAGGCTCAGCAGGTTCTCGAACTGGTCGCGGCTGATGTCGCGCCACGGCCAGGCTCGGCGCGTGATCTCGAGCAGCTCGTCGACCGTGAAGGTGCGCTCGGCGCAGGTGGCGACGATCTGCTGCGCGAGCACGTCGAGACACAGCTCGGGGATGTGCACGGGCTCGATCTCGCGGCGCTTCATGAGGCGCGTGACCGCTGCCGCTTCCACGAGGTCGGCGCGGTGCTTGGGATAGATGCGTCCGCGGCTCACGTCTCCGACGTTGTGGCCGGCGCGACCGATGCGCTGCAGGCCGCTCGCGACCGAGCGCGGGCTCTCCACGAGCAGCACCAGGTCGACGGCGCCCATGTCGATGCCGAGCTCGAGCGACGAGGTGGCGACGATGCACGGCAGCTGTCCGGCCTTGAGCAGCTCCTCCATCTCGGTACGCGCCTCGCGGCTGATCGACCCGTGGTGCGCACGCGCGACCTGCGGCGACGGCAGGTCGTCCGGAATGTCGACCTGGGTGTCGTCGGTCCACTCCATGCCCTCGGCCTCGTAACGCGCGCGCTGCGCGTCCACGAGGCGGTTGAGCTGGCGACGCACCGCAAGCTCGTTGAGCGCCGTGGCGAGTCGCTCGGCGAGGCGACGGCTGTTGACGAACACGATCGTCGAGGTGTGGTGTTCGACGTGGTCGAGCAGCTCGGCGTGGAGCGCGCCCCAGATCGAGTAGCTGTCGTTGTTGGAGGTGGGCGTGTCCAGGTCGGAGAGTTCGGTGGCGACGATCTTGGAGCCGACGGCCGTCATGTCCTCGACCGGCACGACCACCTGCAGGTCGTGCTCCTTCGCGCCGGGCGTGTCGATGACCTCGACCTCGCGGCCGACGCCACCGAGGAACGCGGCGATCTTCTCGATCGGGCGCTGCGTGGCGGACAGGCCGATGCGCTGCACCTCGCGTGTCGCTGGATCCTCGCCGCGATCTTCGGCGGCCTCGCGCACTCGCATCGCGAGGCGTTCGAGCGTGAACGCCATGTGCGTGCCGCGCTTGTTGGAGGCGAGCGCGTGGATCTCGTCGATGACGCACCAGCGCACGTGGTCGAAGAGCTCGCGGGTGCCCGAGGTGAGCATCACGTAGAGCGACTCGGGCGTGGTGATGAAGATGTCGGGCGGGTTGCGCTTCTGCTTCTGGCGTTCGGACTGCGACGTGTCGCCGGTACGCACGCCGACGCGGATCTCGGGGACCTCGAGGCCGAGCAGATCGGCGTGGCGGCGAATGCCCTGGAGCGGTGCGCGCAGGTTGCGCTCGATGTCGTAGTTGAGCGCGCGCAGCGGCGACAGGTAGAGCAGGCGCAGCCGTTCACCCGCGGCCGGTTCGGGGGCGCGGAAGAGCTGGTCGATGCCGCTCAGGAACGCGGCGAGGGTCTTGCCGGAACCCGTCGGAGCGCCGAGCAGGACGTTGCCGCCGCGGCCGATCGCGTCCCAGCCGCGCAGCTGCACCTCGGTCGGCGCGTCGAATTGCTCGCGCACCCACGCCGCGACGGCCGGGTGGAACGAGTCGAGCACGACGTCGACGTCGGGGATGCCGGTATGGCTGGGATCCATTCCCCCTATGGTACCCACGCGCGCGAACAGGTGTTCGGGAGCGGGGAACTACTCACCGTCAGGCGTCCGGCGGACCCAGGTGCCGGTCGAGCTTCGAGCGCACCGCGGCGGTCTTCTTCGCGAGCTTGGCGTGCTCCTTGAGCTCGGCCCGGTCGAGCTTGGTGCGGACCTTGTCGAGTTTCTCGGCGACGAGCGGGTGGTCGTGCTCGTCGACGGCGGCGCGCCCCTTCGCGTACTTCGCCGCGATCTTGGCGTGCTTGGCGGCCTCGGCCGCGTCGAGGCGCTCGCGAACTTCACGGACCTTCGCGCCGAGGCGTTGATGTGCGGCCTGCTTGGACACGCCGAGCGCCTCGCCAACGGCGACCCACGAGCCGGATCCGCCGATGGAGGCCTGCGCGGCTTCGGGCGAGCGAGCCGTGAGTACGTCACCCACGGCACGGATCGTCGCGAGTGCGTCGATGGGACGATCGGCGGCGATCATCGAGCCGAGCAACTCGTCGAGGCCATGGACCGCGGCGCGGCCGTCTTCGGGGATCGGAGTGAGGTCGGAGCGAGGCGGGTGCATATCCGTCAAGATAGCTTGACGATCGATGTCCGTCAAGAGGTCTTGACGAGTTTGACCATTTCGACCTGTGGCCCGGGATGCCTGTCCGATCCGGCGCTCGCCTACGAGGCCAGCTCCACTGCTCGCGCGAACACGGCGTCGAGCATCGGCTCGGTGAGGCGCCCGGTGAACGTGTTCTGCTGGCTCACGTGGAACGAGCCGAGGACCACGAGGCCCGACTCGAGCCGGACCTCGAGCCCGTGCGCGAACTTCGGGCGCGGGCGCGGCAGCGCGGGCGCGCCGAGCGGGTGAGCCCCGAGCACCTTCCAGAGCGCGTGGAAGCCGACCGCACCCAGGCACACGGCGACCTTCAGGTGCGGCGTGAGGAGGTCGAGCTCGCGCTCGATCCACGGCTGACAGTTCGCGACCTCGTCGGGCTGCAGCTTGTTGGCAGGCGGCGCGCAGCGCGCGGCCGCGGTGATGAACGCGCCGTCGAGCAGCATCCCGTCCTCGCGGTCGACCGACTCCGGCTGGCTCGCGAGGCCAGCGCGGTGCAGTGCGCGAAAGAGCCAGTCGCCGGAGCGGTCGCCGGTGAACATGCGCCCGGTGCGGTTCGCGCCGTGCGCGGCCGGCGCGAGCCCGACCACGAGCACCCCAGCCTCGGGGTCGCCGAATCCCGGCACGGGTCGCCCCCAGTATTCCTGGTCGGCGTAGGCGGCTCGCTTGTCGCGCGCGACGCCCTCGCGCCACTCGACCAGGCGCGGGCAGGCGACGCAGCGGCTGACGTGTTCGCCGACCGCCGGGATGTCACGCAGCGCAGGGGCGATCGCGGACGGCGAGGTGACGGGATCGTCGATGAGCTCGGAGCGAGGGGGCACGACGATCGTCTACCCACTCGATGCGTGGGCGTGTCAGTGCCCGGGCGCCACGGCGATCGAGTCGACGCCGACGAGCGCTGCAACACGCGCGTCGTCGAAGCGCACCTGCACCTTGTCGGCCTTGTCGAAGCCGTCCTCGCCGTTCGCGCCGAACGGGACGCTCACCTCCGAGCCGGTCGCGGTGACAGCCGGGTCGATCGGCATCGAGATGACGGCGTCCATGCCGTCGCCGAAGCCTTCGGTGTACTTGATCGGGATGAGGTTCCAGATGCCCTGCTCGGCTTCGAGCACGGCGACCGAGGAGCGGCCGAACACGCCCGTGGCTGTGTCGTCGTCGAAGCCTTCGACCACGGCGAGCGTGCGGGCGGCGCGGACGGCATCGTCGAAGCTGCCCTGCACCTCGGACCACTGCTCGCTCGCGAACTCGTGGTCGTTGCGCACGGTGAACTGGCGCTTGTCGTGGTCAGACGTCGTCCCGAAGTACTTGACCGACACGAGGCCGCTCTCGTTTTCAGGCGTGTGGTCCCACGGCATCGGCGTGATGGTCGGCACCGGGCCGGTCGCTGCCGGGAGCGGCGTGACGTTGACGAACTTCGCGGACGGATTCACGGGAGCAAGCTGCATACACCGAACCCTGACGATTCCCGAAGCATGCTTGTACCCGGCGCGCAAGGCGTGGGCCGGGACCGGCCGCGGGCGTGGCCGTGCGGCGTGTCAGGGAGGCGTAGCAGCTAGCCGACGCAGGTGACCCAGACCTCGGGGCGGACACCGGAAGCAGCCCCACCCGCCGGATTGACGATCGTGATGCGCCACCCGGTATATGACTGGCCTGCGAGGGGCGGCTCGGTGTTGGCGGCACTGATCGCCGGGCGCGTGTTCGTGAGGATGGTCTGCTCCGAGAGCGTGTCGTCGCCACGCCCGCCACCACTGATCGCGACCTTGCCTGCCGGACAGAACACGCCGTACGACTGATTGGCTCCGTCGACCAGGTCCGCCGGGGCCTGGAAGAACACTGTCGAAAGGGTCCCGTCGAGGAACTCGCCGGCGGCGACATCGGCGGCCGTGAGCGAGCCGTCGAGCACCTTCGTGCCATCGACCGCGTTTGGCGCGAGGTCGGCGATGGCAACCGTCGCGTCAGCGAGATCCGTACCGGTGACGACCCCGTTCGCGATGTCAGCCGTTCCGACCGTGCCATCAGTGATGTCAGCCGCGCCGACCGTGCCATCAGTGATGTCAGCCGTCCCGACCGTGCCATCGGCGATGTCAGCCGTTGCGACCGAACCGTCGGCCAACTCGGCCGAACCGACCGTACCGTCCGCCACGGCAGCGGCCGTCACTGCATCGCCGGCGAGCTTCGATGCGCTGATCGAGCCGTTCTTGATCTTCGTCGGTCCGACGGACCCGTCTCCCAGGTCGGTGTTGCCGACCGACAACGGCTTGATCTGGACGCCGCCCACGCTGTTGCGGGGGATCTTCACGATCGCCACTGCGGCGGCGCTCGTCCCGCCGAGTGCCACGAAGAGCGCGACCATGGAGGTGACGTTGGCAAAGGTGAACGCGGGGCGCAGGCGACGCATGCTCGGGGCCTTCCGATCGTGGAACCAAGTGACAGCGCTCGGGAGCCTACCGCCCCGGTTTCGCGCGCGGTTCCGCTGCCTCGGCCTAGCCGGTATTACGCAGCGCCCCAGCGATGCCCGCGATCGAGCGCGCGAGCAGGCGGGCGGCGTCCTCGCGGGAGGGGTCGTCGGGTGTGAGGGCGCGCAGCTCGGTGAGCAGTTCGACCTGGATGAGGTTCATCGGGTCGACGTACGGGTTGCGCAGCCGGATCGATTCCTGGATGACGACCTGCGAGTCGAGCAGCGCGGTCGTGTCGACGATCTTGAGGACCGCCTCCACCGCGCGAGCGTGCTCGGCTTCGATCGCGGACCAGATCCGGTCACGGTCGGCGCCTGCGGGCACGAGGTCGAGGTAGGTGCGCGCGATCTCCATGCTCGTCTTGGCGAGTGTCATCTCGAGGTTGGAGACGAGCGCGCGAAAGAACGGCCACCGCGCGTGCATGTCGCGCAGCAGCTCGAGTCCGTCGTCGGTCGCGGCGAGCGGCGCGAGCGCGGCACCGCAGCCGTACCAGCTCGGGAGCAGGCAGCGGTTCTGCGTCCAGGCGAACACCCACGGGATCGCGCGCAGGCCGTCGAGGTAGCGATCCGAGTCGGGGCGCTTGGCCGGGCGCGAGCCCACATTGAGCAGCGCGAGCTCGTCCACCGGCGTGAACGCGCGGAAGAAGTCCACGAAGCCGGGGTCGCCGGCGACGAGCGCGCGGAACGCGGCCTCGGCGGTGGCGGCGAGTTCGTCCATCGCGGCGGCGTGCGCGGGATCGGGAGACGTCGTGGCGCCCCGCGCGCCGAGCCGGTCGGGCGCCGTGGCGACGAGCGCGCCGGCCACTGCCGCCTCGAGGTTGCGGCGCGCGAGTCCCTGGAGCCCGTACTTGAACGAGATCGTCTCCCCCTGCTCCGTGAGCTTGAGGCGCCCGGCGGGATGCGAGGGCGGCTGCGCGAGGATCGCGGCATGGGTGGGGCCGCCGCCGCGACCCGCAGAGCCGCCGCGCCCGTGGAAGACCATGAGGTCGAGCCCGGCATCGCGGGCGATGTCGGCGAGCGCCACCTGTGCGCGGTGGATGTGCCACTGCGCGGCGAGGTAGCCACCGTCCTTGGCGGAGTCGGAGTAGCCGACCATGATCTCGAGGCGGTTGCGGCGCCGGTTGCGCACGAGGTCCGCGTAGCGCGGGTGGGCGAGCATCGCGCGGACGGTCGCCGGCGCGGCGTGCAGGTCCTCGATCGTCTCGAACAGCGGGACCGGCACGAGGTCGGCGCCGGACGCCTCGATCAGGTCCAGCGCTCGGGTGACGTCGTCGACGCTCGTGGTGCCGCTGATGACGAGCGTGTCGACGCTCTGGTTGCCGTGGCGCTGCTGCTCGTCGGCGACGGCCTTGAGGGTGGGCCACACGTTGCCGCCGGGGCCGGGCGACGCCATCTCGTCGGCGG
The DNA here is from genome assembly GCA_025964555.1 of Thermoleophilia bacterium. Lineage (GTDB taxonomy): Bacteria > Actinomycetota > Thermoleophilia > Gaiellales > SKUG01 > JAGQUL01. Next base: position 209,706 of record JAOPYQ010000015.1, read on the forward strand.
CGTGCAGGTCGCGTGCGTGCATGCGTACGTCGAGCTTCGCGACATGCAGGCCGAACAGCGCGACGCGGCGACGCAGTGCGGCGAGTCGCCCGTCCGCGATGCGTTCGCCGCGGCCGGCGCGCAGCGAGCGATCGACGATGTCGAGGTCGTCGCGCAGCGACGCCGCGTCGCGGTAGGCGGCATCAGCGTGGCCGAGTGCTTCGGCTCCGGCGAGCAGGTCGAGGCGGCGCCAGATGAAGCTGAGCTTGCGACGGTAGGGCTCGCCGAGGTTCTGGTCGCCGATCTGCCGGGCGTAGCCGGGGAGTTCGCGCTCGTCACGCTCGATCGATTCGAGCAGCTCGGGGGTGACGTCGGCGAGGCGATCGGAAACCGACAGCGCGCGGGCGAGGTCGCGCACCTCGTCGCGGTAGCGGGTCGCGGCGAGGCGGCGTGCGTAGGCGAGCGCGGCGTGGATGGTGTCGGGGCCGGCGTTGGGGTTGCCGTCCTGGTCGCCGCCGATCCAGGTGCCGAACGCGAGCGGCTCGCACGTGTCGGCCATGCCGGGCACGAGGCGGCGCAGCTCGGCTTCGACGCGGGGCGCGTCGTCGAGCAGCACGCGCTCGAAGAACCAGAGGCCGTGGCGGATCTCGTCGATCACGCGCGGTCGGCGCTCGCGCACCTCGTCGGTCTGCCAGAGCGTGGTGATCTCCTCGAGCAGACCACGCTCGACGCCCGCGCGACCGGCGGGGGTGAGGTCGGGCTCGTCGAGGCGGCGCAGCAGGTCCGCCATGCGCAGCTGCGCGGCGAGCGCACCGCGGCGGGTGGCCTCTGTCGGGTGCGCGGTGAGCACGAGCTCGACCCGAACCTGTTCGGCGAGGCGCCGCAGTTCGTCGCCGGAGATGCCGGCCTCGGCGAGCTGCGCGACGGCGTCGGCGAGCGACTCGCGGGGCGGGTGGCCGTCGTGTTCGTGCGCTCGGCGTCGGCGGATGCGGTGCAGCTGCTCGGCGAGGTTGACGAGCTGGAAATACAGTGAGAACGCGCGCAGCACGTCTGCGCGGGCGGTCGAGTCGAGGCCCTGCACGAGCTCGTGCAGCTCCGTGCGGTCGGCTGCGGCATCACCGTCGCCGGCGTGGGTGTCGGCGGTGCGCAGGTCGCGGCTCAGCAGCCGGATGCGTTCTTCCACGGCGAGCAGGTGCTCGTCGCGCTGTTCGACGATCACGCGGCCGAGCAGCTCGCCGAGCATGCGCACGTCGCGGCGCAGGCGCGCGGAGGGTCCTGAATCGGAGGAGGTCGGGGCAGGCGCAGCGGTCGCGGGTTCCATGCGTCACCCCTTCCCGCATGCGGGGTCGGTCACGCGTGCGAGTGCGGGTGCGCTGTCAGTGCGATCAGCTGGAGCTGGAGCCGGAGGCTGGCGGCGCGGTGGTGTTACTGCCCGAGCCGGACGACGTCGACGGCACTTCCGTCTTCGGCGGTTCGACCTTCGGCACCTCGGTCTTCGGGGGCTCGACGGTCGGGACCGTGGGCGGGAGCTTCGTGGGCGGCAGCGGGAACTGCAGCGGGCCCTGGTGGGGACCGCCGCCGCGGATGCCGACGCGCTCGAGTGCGACGTTGAGCTGCGCGATCACGCCGACGAGGTCGTTGACCGACAGCCGCAACGGATCGGTGGAGCCGAGCGTCGAGGCGCCGCTCGCAGCGACGAGCGTGCCGCCGCCACCGGAGGTCGGGGTCGGTGTGAGGCGCTTGAGCTGCTCCATCACCGCGTTGATCTGGGTCGTGAGGGCCTCGAGCGAGCCAACTGCGCCGCCGCCGGATGCGCCGGCAACTGCCGTGGTGGCTCCTGATGCGGTCGTGGCTCCGGTCGCGGTGGCCGCGCCAGTGGCGGTCGCCCCGCCAGCCTTGGTCGCCGGACCGTGATCCATGTCGCAGCCGGGCATGCCACCGCCCTTGATGGGCGTCACGCCGCCGGGGCCCCACTGGCCGTCGACGAACGACTGCATCATCGAGGCGTGTTCGCTGCCCTTCGCGTCGGGACCGGATGCGGTCTTGCCGCCGCCCTCGGCCGCCATCGCCTTCTGCAGCTCCGCGAGCCGGTCGGCGCGTGCGCCGGCGGTGCGGGTCATCTCGACGAGCTCCTTGATGTCGGGCAGGTCGAAGAAGTCGGCGGTGGCGCCTTCGGGCAGTGCGATCGACTTGCCGTCGGGCCCGAAGATGGTGCCGTCCTTGGTGTCGACGAACGAGCCGGCCGGGATGCGACCCGCGGGCGCGCCGTCCTTGCCGAGGATCACGCCGCCTGCCTGGGAGCTCGCGAAGCGCTCGGGAGCAGCCATCGCTGCCGCGGGAACGCCGGGGAAGTTGATGCCGGGGATCGCGAAGCCACCGGGGGCGACGCGGCCAGGGATCGCGGGCAGCGCACCGCCGAGGGGTGGGGTGGCTCCGCAGCCGCCGAGGTGGGCGCTGGGCGTGTTCAATCCGACGTTGGACATGGGGGCTCCTGCCAGTCGTGGGGGGTGTTCGTGGCAGGCGGTTGGGGGATGCATGCCACGGGTCGACGGGTGTCCACCACCATCGGACCACGAAACTGGAAATCCTGCAAGGACTTCGCGTATGCCGAACGAAACGCAAACCTTGGATGTCCCTGAGGGCCCGTTCGTGAGCGGCACGTGGCTCGAGCAGCACCTCGACGACCCACGCGTGCGGATCCTCGACACCCGCGGCCGCGTCCCCGCTCCGGGCGACGCTCCCATCTCCCTGCGCTCGGCGTTCGACGACGGCCACGTTCCCGGCGCCTCGTTCGTGACGTGGAACGTCGACTTCATCGCGGTCGACGATCCGGTCGCCAACCAGCTCGCCGATCCCGAGCGGTTCGCGGCAGCGGCGTCGCGCCTCGGCATCGACGACGACACGATCGTCGTCACCTACGACGACTACCACTCCGTCTTCGCCGCGCGCCTGTGGTGGGCGTTCCGCGCGATGGGCCACGACCGCGTGCGAGTGCTCGACGGCGGCTGGACTGCGTGGCTCGCGGACGGGCGCCCGACCTCCACCGCCGACGCGACGCCCGAGCCGGCGACGTTCACGGCCCGGCCGCGAGCAGAGCTTCGCTGGACGCTCGACCAGGTCGCGCAGCGCGACGACGAGGTCGTCCTGCTCGATGCGCGCTCGCGGGCGAGGTTCGCGGGCACCGGCAACGATCCGGTGGGCGGGCACATCCCGGGCGCGGTGAACGTGCCGTACACCGAGCTCGTGGGTGACGACGGCCTCGTGCGCGCGCGCGAAGAACTCACGAAGGTGCTGCGCCGCGCCGGAATCGATCCCGAGGATCCTCCCGCGCGAATCGTGGCGTCGTGCGGGAGCGGCATCAGCGCCTCGGTGCCGCTGCTCGCGCTCGAGCTGCTCGCTCCCGGCGCGGGTGCCCGCGCCGCGGTCTACGACGGCTCGTGGTCGGAGTGGTCGAAGTCCGGCAATGCGGTCGAGACCGGCCCGGGCTAGAGGTTGTGGCCACAACGTCGCGGTGGCGAGGCGGCGAGAACCGAGCGATGCAAGGACGAGGAATGAGGCGGACGGTAGTCCGTCGATTTCCGAGGACGCAGCAGCGCGACGGTTCGCAGCCG